>CACAWF010000001.1 GCA_902536085.1 uncultured Pelagibacteraceae bacterium
CTTTATATAAGTTAGCAGCTTCGGTCATCAATTTAACCCAACCATCTGAGTTTAAAGTTTTAAAAGGCAGGTTAACGTATTGTTTATTAGTTGAAATACTCTTGACTTTTTAGCTTCACTAGGAATATGCCTCATGCAATCAATAAATCTTCCTTGTCTATAAAAAAGCAGACCATTATGCTCTCTTAAGATTTTTTGTCTTATAGAACTGTTTCTACCTACAGGTGGGTTTTGACCATCTTTTGATCCAAATCTAGGTGGAAACCTGGACATTCTTACTTCTGCATTAATAGTTTTCTCTTCACCCTCTGATGAAACTTTAAAGGGCCATTGCCAAGTTTCATATTCAATTGCCTTTGTGTTATTTGGCCCACAACTTTCAACGTGTTCACATGAACTATCTATAAATAAAGGATCTATTGGTTTAACTTGATTTCCTAAAACGTTTATTATTAAACCATTCTTAAGATTCCTCCAGTAAGACATAGAAACTCTCCAACCTAAATTATTTCTAATTGCTTCATCAGTTTTCCATGTCATTCGATCACACTTGTTCCAAACGACTATTGTCCCCGTTTTATCTTCAGAAAAATTTTCATCTAGGCACTCTTGAACAAAATCTGGAAGACTATTTGCTTCTTTTTCTAAAGGGAGTTGAGTGGTATTTAACTTTATAAGTTCATCAATATCTACTGTTATAGTTCTCCATTTATTATCCTCCTCATTCTTTGTAAAGACTGAGAACGATCTTGTTTGACTAATTGAAGATTTAGGTAATCCATGACCAAATCTTCCATAACCTTTTCTTTTGAGAGGCGTATTAGCTGATGGTCTATGTGTTCCTCCAATTTTACACGCTGTATGTAAAAAATCTTTAGGCATACCTGTCCCATTATCAATTACTGCTAAAGACTCTGGTTGATTTGTTCCTTCCTTGTTTTTTGCAGCTATAAAAATCTTAGAAGCATTAGCTTCATAAGCATTATCAATTATTTCATATAAAGCGTTTCCAGTGTTTTTATAACCAGAGTTTCGTTCACTTTCATAAAAATTAGCTGGATCTATAAATGATCTATCGTTTTTATTTTTTTCTGCAATTACTGTTTGTGCTTTTAGTTCTGGGTGCATTTTTTCTCCTATAGTTATGCTGCTACAAAGTAGCTTTGTTTATCGTTATTGGGTTTAGTTAATAAAATTACGTTATTACTATTAGGAGCAGAGGATTTCTCCTCTGCTGCTATTAATAGTTTTTCTGGATTAAACGCTTCTTCGCATAATGTATGCGCATATCGCGTCATAGCCTCAAGCTGTCTTTTACAACTTCTAAAATAATTAGAAATTTTAGTTCTAAAAACTTTAAAGATAAAAGTTGCAAAACCAGTTATCTTCGATAACCCGCTTGCTTCTGGCTTATATTGTATGTTTGAAGTTAAATATTTGCTGTAAGTTTCACTCTTAAGCAAATACTCAGTTACTGAAGAAAAGATATCTTCAGCGTCTTCTACACCAACGCCTCTTTTGACCATATGGCCAATCCAACCATTTCGGTAATTTTTATAAAAATCACCAATTAGTGATTGGTACTCATTTACTGACGCTAATCTTGAATTTTGACAAGATGCATCGATACGTTCTCGTGACATATTTCCTCCTTTTGTTCACGACATCAGAGGAACTTCACAAGTGTATCAATTACATCTTTTAGGAACATCGGTGGCTCCTGTTGTGCAAAGATCACTCTGATCTTTATTTCTTATATATATATACTCCGGCAAAAAAAGTCAATGATTTAGCCAATTATTTAGCTATTTTTTATGATGATTTACTGAAAACCAATAACAAAATGCGTTTACAAATTTACCTTTCGAGTCAGTAATAACGTTTAAAAAACAAAGCATACAATCTTTCGTTGAATTTTTTTTATACCTCAAAACTTGTTTAAGAATCCTCTTATTAAATGGATCAGGCTTACTCCACACACATTTGAGCTCAACGATTAAACCGTTTTTTTTCAGTTTATCTTTTGAAAATTCAAAATCATACCTATTAGTAGCTTTTTTGTTTTTGTGAGTCCTTTGGTAATTTACAATTTGGCCTAGGGTTGAAAGTTCAAAATAACCTCTTTTAATAAGAGACTCTATTTGAAAAAAATAACTTTTTCTTTTGTGATTGTTTAATTTTTTAAATAAATACTTAAAAGAATATTTCGCATCTATAATAGCTTCTTTTAAACTTAAATTTCCATTCAAAGCATTAAATATGCCGTTTTGAACTACATTTCCTATTTGTGCGTGTAATAACTTATTCATATTATATTATACTCCAGAAAATATCTTTTATATCCGGAGTATATATATGTGAGCTAGTTAAAGTTCTTTTACTTAGGTGAAGAGAAACAGCGATGTCTCTTGAGGTATTATAGATTATTTAGCTTCCATACCTGTTGTCCACCTAATCTCCTTTCTTAAATTTTAGCTAGCTCAATATAAATTATGAAAGATGTAATATGAAAAAAATAAAAATCACAAACAAAATACTAAAACAGCATGTGCAAAAATTAGCCGAAGACGGCGAGATAAATCGTTTAAATTTATTGTTAAGAGACTGGATCATAAAAGGCGTAGTATTGGGTTTGATTACAAAAAAATTTGAAATTGATAACTTTAAAAATAAAGCAATAGACAATTTCATAATAAAATCTTTTAAGGAGGTAGGAGTGGACATGATAAATATTGAAGGAGAAACTTTACATTAATGGATAGAGATTTTGATAAAGCATTACAAATTAGACTAGAAGATAGAATGGATAGTTTGAATTATTATTCCTGGTATTTTAATCATCTTAAAATTAATAATGAAGTTGAGAAACAAATTTCGAAAGAAAAACCGTTTATGTCTTTTTTTATGAAGTTCATGAACTTACCTATGAATATCTATAGATTTTTTAAGCATAATATAATGCTATTTGAATTTTATATGTGTGCCAAAGAGGTGGAGTATTTAAAAATGAAATTAGGACTTATAAAAAAAAGAATAGAGAAATGAATTGGATTAAAAAAGAAATAAAAAAAAATCTTCCAAAAGCAAAAGATTTAAAAAATATTTCTAAAGTTATGCTTGCTCATAATATCGATATTTTAAAAGACGAGCTGAGAGAAATAATTGCAGAAAGAGATTTTATTTATGAAGAAAATAAAAAATTAACTAAAAAAAATTTAGAATTGTTAAAAAGATGTTCTCTTTAATTTGGCAGCTTATTACAAGTTTAATTTTAACGATTATACTAGGATTTGGAATATTTAGTTTAATAAAGTTTTTTATAGGAATTTAGTTATGAATTTATGCTCAAATGGCGAAATAGTCAGACGCGACAAGTTTAACTTGTTTCACTACGGTGAGTATCAGTGCAAATCTGATTTTGAGCACCATAAGATGACTATATCTTGCGGGGAAGGATAGATCCCTTCCCTGTAAAAAATGAATTATGAAAAAAAAGACTAAAGAAAATAATATTATAGATTTTTCCGAAAAGTTTATGGAAAAAAGAGTTCGTCAAGAAAGAAAAAGCTACTCTAATAAAATTGTAGGGGAGTGTTATGAGTGCTTAGGTGAAGGTATAGTTTTAGTGGATGACGAAATTATGGAGTGCATAAGTTGTGAAGGAGTAGGTACAATTTATTATGGAAAAGAAAATATTAATTGAAATTTAACAATAGGAGTATAACGTAGATATGATGGAGTCGATTATAATAATATTAGTAAGTATTTTGCTAGTTTTGAATGTTTTTTTATTTTTAAAATTAAAAAATCAGCCAAAAAAAGAAGATGATAATGAACTATCGAAAATTAAAGAGGATATAGGTGGCTTAAAAGAGACTTTTAGTCAGTCCTTTAGCAATATGAGCAAAGAGGTCGCCAAAGATATGACTGGGGCTTTAACTCGTGTTGATGAAAAAGTTTCTGTTTTTAATCAGCAAGTGAGTGAAATTAATAAAAGCCAAGATAATTTTACTAAAATTTTAAGTGGTGTAAAAACTGTCGGTTCATTAGGAGAGTTTGGATTAGAGTCTCTTCTAAAAGATTTACTTCCAGCATCTCAGTTTATTGCAAATGTTAAAATGAAAGAAGAAACATCTGAAACAGTTGAATTTGCTATAAAACTTCAAGATGTTTTACTACCTATTGACAGTCACTGGCCCGTTGAAAAATATAAGGCTATTGGAGACGCTTACAATGCGAATGATAAAGAGGCACAAGCAGAAGCAAGAAAAGATTTAGCTTCAGCTTTTAGGTTAAAAGCTAAAACAGTTAATGCTAAATATATTTCTCCACCGAAAAGTACAGATTTTGCAATTGTCTATGTTCCCACAGAAGGATTATTTGCAGAACTTTCAAGTTATAGAGACCCCAAAACTAAAGAACTTTTATTACAAGAATTGAGAACAAAATATAAAGTTACAATTTCAGGACCTAATACTTTATCTGCATTATTACAATCATATTATCTAGGTTTTCAAACGCTAAAAGTTCAACAACATGCAACACAAATCTATAGTGACTTAAGAAATATAAGTTCTAGGTTTGAAAAACATTTTGATGGAATTAAAGATCTTAGAAAGAAGCTAGAACAAGCCATGACTGCGACGGATGGTTTCGGTCGAGACGCAAGATCTATAATGAATACACTTGGTAACATAAAAGATCCAGAGCAAGTCACAGACTCCTTGAAAGAAAACCCAGAAAAGATAAAAGTCCTTAAGTAGAAATTATGTCTAACTTTGTCTTTTATGATTTTGAGACCAGTTCATCTAATAAATACTGGGGTCAAATCATTCAGATAGGCGCTGTTTTAACAAATGATAAACTTCAAGAGTTAGATCGTTTTGAAGCAAGATGTAAATTAAATCCTGGAATTATTCCTGAGGCAATGGCTTTGATAGTTAATCAAACCACACCAAAGATGCTGCAAAGCGCAAACTTATCTCATTATCAAATGATAAGACAATTTGTTGAAACTTTAAAAAGATGGGGTAAAGCAACTTATATTGGTTTTAATAGTATCGACTTTGACGAGGAGTATCTAAGGAATACTTTGTTTCAAACTTTAGAGTACCCTTATTTGACAAGCACTAACGGAAATACAAGAGGGGACCTTTTAAGTTTAGCACGAGCTGCTAATTTTTATTATCCAGATACTTTAAAAAATTCAACCAACGCCAAAGGAAACGCTGTATATAAATTAGATCAAATGGCACCTATTAATGGCATCAAACATGATGCGCATCAAGCCCTAGGAGACTGTATCGCCACTCTAGAAATTGGAAAAATTATTTTAAACAAAGCACCTAACGTTTGGAGAGCTAGTTTGATGACTACAGATAAAGCTAAAGCTCTCGATTTAATTAAAAATGAATTATATTTTTGTACAGACGAGTTTTACTATGGAAAGAGTGTTGCTTTTTGCGAGACATTTGTTTGTGAACACCCAATTTATAAATGGGCTAAGTGTTTTGACTTAAAGCATGACCCAGATATTTATTTAAAAATGAATGTTCAGGATCTTAAAGAAGCCATGGGTAAAAAACCAAAATTTATAAGAACGATCAGACACAATAAACATCCTGTGATCATGAACCCATCATATGCGATGAACTTAGATGAATATAAAATACTTGGATCTGAAAAATTAAGGGAAAGAGCCAACAAGATTAAAAATAATAAAGAATTTTCAGAGAAGGTAGCAATTGTTTTAAGAGAAGAGGTTGAAGAGAAGGAACAAACTAAATCTCAAGAAGACATACCAGTTGAGGAAAGTATTTATAAAAAATTCACTCCTACAGAAGATAATAAATTAATGAATAATTTTCATGAGATTGAATGGGAAAAAAAATTTGGTACTCTTGATAAGTTTCAAGACGAGAGATTAAAATACTTTGGTCATAAGTTATTATATAGAGAGAAACCTGAATTGTTACCTAAAGAACTATTTAATGAAATTCATAAAGATGTTGCATCAAAACTTCTGAGTAAAAATTCAGAAAAATGGAATACGATCCCTAAAACTTACGCAGAAATTGATACATTGAGAGTAAAATTTGAAAAACAAGGTAATAAAGAAAATTTGACTTTTCTTGAAGATATTAACGTATACGTTGAAGATTTAGAAAAAAAATACTCAAGTGTGTAGTTGACAATAATTCAAAAATATTTATTTAGACTGTATGGCATTTAAAGATTCTACAGACGAAAAATTTAGCGATCAAATAGGTGGTAGCAAACTTTCATTAATTCAATTTTCAGCCTCATGGTGCGGACCATGTCAGCAGCTTAAACCGATAGTAGAGAAGATTTCAAATGAAATGTCAGATAAGATTGATTGTTATTATCATGATATTGAAAGTCAGCCTAATGAGCCAACTAAGTATTCAGTGAGAGGTGTACCAACAATTCTCTTATTTAAAGAGGGAAAGCTTCTGGGAACAAAAGTTGGTGCTTCAAGTGAAAAAGACATGCTTGAATTTATTAAACCTCATATTTAATTTTTATTCAAAATATTTCCACAGTTATAAAGACTACCAAAACAAATAATTAATTTTTGTTCTTTACTACTTATTTTTTTTAATGCTTCTATAAAGTTATTGCTTTTTTCTACTTTAAATTTATTTTTAATTGCTATTTTGTAAAGTTCGTTAGCTGAGACTGAGTTCAATTCATTTTCGATGGGCATTGTAACAACTTTTTTAAATACCCCTTTAAGCTGTTTTAAAAATAAATCTGGATCTTTATTTTTAGTCATAGCCCAAATTCCATATTTAGGCATTTTTATGTTTTTTAAATATGCCGCTAAGTTCTTAGCATCAGCAGCAGAATGTGCGCCATCAATCATAATTATTTCATTTCTGTAAAGCTTTTTTTTAATTTTACCCTTATTAAGGTATTGAAAACGACCCTCAAAAGAGAGCTTTGGTAAAGTCTTTTGAATAGTTTTCTTGCTTATATCAAGATCAAGAGCCACTTTTATAGCTAGGCAAACATTTTCAAACATTCCTTTAGAATAAACATTTTGAGTATTAAGTTTTATTTTATTTTTCCTATCTTGATAGTAGTAATGTTTACCCGTTTTAGTAAGTTTCCAAGTATTTGGATATATAATTTTACTTTTGTTTTTTTTCAAAAGCGACTTAATTTTTCTTAAAACATACGGTGACTGTTTACCTATGTAAATATTTGTAAAATTACTTAGAAACCCTACGTCCTCTTTAATAACTTCATTCAAACTTTTTTTTTTCAAAAAATTTAAATGTTGCTTGTTGATATTTGTACAAATCTGAAGTTTCGGAAAATCGTTTATATTATTTGAGTCTAACCTCCAGAGAGCACCGGTTTCTTGTATATTGTAATCAGCGTTTATTTTTGAGGCATTAATAATATAGATCAACGTAAGACACTCAAAAATTGTAAGAGGGATATTCAACTTTTCTATCTGTCTTATAGTTTTTTTAATTTCTGTATGACTTAAATATCTATCGCCCATGTAAAATCTTTCTTTTATATCTCGAAGAGAAGGAGAAATATGGGTTGTTACTTTTTGTTTATTAGACTCGATGAATGATTTTAAAGAAAATAACGTAGTAAATTTACCAGATTCACCAATTACAGAAACTACATTCTTAAGCTTTTTTTCTGGATGTCCTAGTAAGTCTAAAGCTAATTTTATTCTTTTGAGACCAAAATTAACAGATTTGTTAAATAGTTTATGATTAGCTAGCTGATTGTAAAGATTGATCGACTGTGACATTAGACTCTTGTTTAGCTTGAGCCTCTGACTTTTTCAATAAAACATTTAATAGAGTTCCGATGGTTGAGTTTAAGTATTGTCTCTCAACAATTAAATCTATTCCCCCATGATCTTTTACATATTCTGCAGTTTGAAAATCATCAGGTAGAGTTTCTCTAACTGTATCTTGAATAACTCTACGTCCAGCAAAACCTATAACGCTTTTTGGCTCACTTATTAATATATCTCCAAGCATAGCCCAAGAAGCTGTAACACCACCAGTTGTTGGATTAGTTAAAATTACAATAAATGGAATATTTTTTTTCTTCAATTCATTTACTGCTAAAGCAGTTCGTGACATTTGCATTAATGCAATAGAGCTTTCGTGCATACGTTGGCCACCAGAACAGCTAAAAAAGATGTAAGGTATATTATTTTCTATAGCTCGTTGAGCTCCTGCAATAAATGCTTCACCAGAGGCTGCACCAAACGATCCACCAATAAATCGAAAATCTTGGGCTCCAGCAACAACTTCAATATTTTGAACTTTTCCATTAGCAATTAATACTGCATCATCTTGACCTGTGAGTTTTCTCGCAGCGTTTAATCGGTCGATGTATTTTTTCTTATCTTCAAAATTTAAAGGATCATCTTTTGGAAGAGGTGTTTCAATTATATCAAATTCTTTATTGTCAAAAAAAGTTTCAAATCTTTCTTTACATGTAAGTTTATGATGTTCTCCACACTTAGGACAAACTTTTAGATTGGAATTCATATCCTCTGAATAGATTAGGTTTTTGCAACTACATGTAGTCCAAAGGTTTGTCTCAACTTTGGAAGATTTTTTTTCAAAGAGAGACTTAATTTTAGGTTTAATAAACTTAGTTATCCAATTCATAAAATTTTATTCTTAAGATTGTACACAACTTTATCTAACTTTGTGACAGGATTTTGTCTCATTTTGAGCGAATTGGTTATAGTTTTACACAGCATACTACCAATTACAAGCCCATTTGCAGATTTTAAGGCTGAAATAGTCTTATCTGTTATTCCAAAACCTATTACGAGATTCTTTTTAGGATTGATTTTTTTTATTTTTGAGTAATTTCTTAAGATATTTTTTGGTGAAACTTTAAGCTTTCCTCCTGTTGTTGACAGCATTGAGATATAGTAAATCATGTCGTGAGAGTCTTTTATGATTTTTTTCATTCTATTTAATGGTGTTGTTGGAGAAATAAGCTGAATAAAAGTAATTGATTTTTTTTTACATTTATTTGCAAATTTTTTATTTTCTGGATAAGGAAGGTCAACAATAATACATCCATCAACTCCAGAAGCCTTACAATTATTTAGAAAGTTATTTTCTCCATTTTGATAAATAAGATTAAAATAGCCCATAAGAATTAAAGGTTTGTCAGGGTTTTTTTGCTTAAATTTTTTAACAATTTCAAAAACATCTTTGAGTTTCAATCCATTTTTAAGAGCTCGATGTGAACTACCTTGAATTTGACCACCGTCTGCTATTGGTGTGTTGTGGGGGAATCCAAGTTCTAAAATATCAGCGTGTTTTGAAATCGTATTTAATATTTTTAAAGAGTTGAGCTTCGTATTGTCTCCAGCTACTGTATAAGTTAATAAAGCTGGCCTTTTTTCTTTTTTACATTTCTCAAATATGGAAGCAATTTTAGATTTCATCGGATGTATGCCCCCAATTTTTGTTTAATAATATCTTTATCTTTAAGGCTGTCTCCACATGAATTTACAACAATAACATCTGATGATTTTAATTTTGGAGCAAGTTTAATTGCTTCAGCGAAAGCGTGTGAAGGCTCAAGTGAGGGAGAAATATTTTCTAATTTCGAAACTAATTTGTATGCCTCAAGCGCTTCCTCATCACTTGCTGAAGTATATCTCGCTCTCTTTGTATCTTTTAGAAAACAATGTAATGGCGAAATGCCTGGATAATCTAAGCCTGCAGAAATAGACTCCGTACTACCAATTTGACCTTCTTTGTCTTGAATTACATATTGAGCAGCCCCATGTAAAATTCCAACCTTCGATCCATTAGTCAAAGGAGCTGCATGTAATTTACTATTTTTTGGACCACCAGCTTCAACACCAATAAATTCGGCATCAGTATCCATGAATTCATTCCAAAAACCCATCGCTGAACTACCTCCACCAACACAATTTAATAATTTCATTTTGCTTGGAATCTTTCCAAATTCCTCTTTCACCTGTTTAATAAGTTCTCTTGAAATTTGGGCTGTACTCCAAGCACAAATCTTAATAAATATATTGGGACCTACAGTTGAGCCTACACATAAATTTGTAGTATCGTTATTAGCTACCCAGTAGCGCATACACTCACTGACAGCATCAACTAATGTTTGGCTTCCAGAAGTTACAGGAACTATTGACGCACCATTTTTTTTTATTGCTTCAACATTAGGCCTTTGTCTTTTGATATCTTTTGCACCCATGAAGATTTTACACTTAAGCCCAAATTTCTTAGCAGCCATTGAAAGCATTTTTCCTGCGTAGCCTGCACCAGTATCACCAACAATAAATTTTTTTCCTGCTTTTTTGGCGATTAAACAATGAACAGTTGCGTTATAAATTTTATGAGCACCTCCATTTGCTTCAGAGACAACTTTTGCATATATTTTTGCTCCTCCTAGATAGTCTGATAAATTCTCCAGTTTTATAAATGGAGTTGGTGTTCCTACATAGTTTTCAAAATAAAAATCTCTTTCTCTTAAAAATTTTTTATCTTTCCTTAGTTTTGAAAATAACCTTGTTAAATCATCGATTGGTTTTTTTAAAGTTTCAGGAATAAAATTTCCTCCAAATTTTCCCCCGTACATGAAATTTTTATCGTGCTGATCAATTAAGGGTATACCTTTTTTAATTTTTAAGCTCATTTACCTTCTTTATAAATTTTTTTATTTTTAGATGATCTTTAATACCTATTTCATTATCGGATTCCAAGTTGCTCGACAAATCAAAAAAGTTAACTCCTAAATTCGCTATATTTTCAATATTATTGATAGATATTGATCCTGCTAGAGCATATCTGTCACCTTTAGGAAGTTTTGATATTAAGTTCATTGGAAAATCTATTGATTTTTCCATACCTGGAGTGTCAAATAATATAATATCCGCATCATTATATTTTTTATATTCATTTATATCTGACTCTTTAATAATTTTTATAGCTTTAATAATTTTAAGTCCTGTCGATTTTAATTCTTTCACTCTTTCTTTAGTTTCTGATCCATGAAGTTGAATATAGTCGAAATTTCCTGTTACAACATTTTCAACAAATTGATCGCTTGGATCGACTGTAACAGCAACATATTTAGAATTACATTTGTTATAAGTCTTTAATTTTTCAATTTCATTAAATTTAATATTTCGTGGAGATTTTTCATAAAATACAAAACCTAAAAAATTAACTCCTAAATTAATACAGAGCTGAACATCTCTTGCTGGGTTTAAGCCGCAAATTTTAATATTCATCTTATTTAAATTCTTTAATAAGTTTTTTGATATTATTTTTTATGTCACCAATTATGATACTTCGACCCATTACTAATGATGTTGCTCCATTTTGAAATGCCTCTTTTGGTGTCATCACGCGTTTTTGATCTCCCTTCTTATCCTTTAGAAACCTTATTCCAGGGGTAATTATTTCTTTTTTAAAAACTTTTCTTACAATTTTTATTTCTTGAGGACTACACACAATTGCATCTAATTTTGCTTTAGCTGCTAATTTTGCTTGGTGCAAAACTACTTTTTTAACATCTTTATTAAATCCTATTTCTTTTAAAGATTTATTATTTAGCGAAGTAAGTACAGTAACTCCAATCAATTTTATCTTACCTGATACTTTTTTGGCAGCCTTTATTGCTTCTAAACCAGAACTTATATGAATTGTTAAATAATTTAATTTTAAATCTTTAACAGCTCTAATAGCTGATGAACAAGTGTTTGGTATATCTGCTAATTTGTAATCTCCAAATGTTATTTCATTCTTTAATCCTGCTACAAATTTTCTACCATGTTTAGAGTTTAAAAATTGTAATCCAAATTTATAGCCAAACTTTATTTTTGATATCCGTGTTTCTTTTATTATCTTACTTGCTTTATTTATATTTGTTGTATCAATGGCAATAAAGATTTTAGGAATTCTCATTTATTTAAAATTTCTTTTAACTTTTTACTTGGTTTAAATCTTACCCTATTTTTTGCAGGAACATAAATAATTTCACCTGTTTTTGGATTTCTAGCGGAGTATTTTTCCTTAACTCTTTTTATAAAAAAAGTTCCAAACCCTCTTAACTCTACTTTTTTATTAGATTTAAGAGCTTTTTCTATACTTTCACAAAAAATATCTATTATGTCTTCGAGGTCTGATTGGTTAAGGTTAGGATTTTTCTCTTTAAGATGCTTAATTAGACTTGGACGAGACAATTATTTATCTTTTTTTCCTTTTTTTCCTATAGCTTTTTCAAAAATTCCTTTAAGTGTTGCACCTGATTTTGTTGCACCTTCTCCAAATTTAGCGATAAGAGATTTTTCTTCATCAATTTGCGCAGCTTTAACACTTAATTTAATTCTTCTATTTTTTAATTCTAATTCAGTAATCTTCGCATCAAGTGCGTTTCCGGGTGAAAATACTTCTGGTCTAGCATCTGCTGCATCTTTTGCTAAGTCTGCTTTTCGGATTGTTACGATCAGTTTTTTTTCTCTATCTATTGAAACTTTTACTCCTGTTTTCAAGACTTCGTGAATTCTAGTTGTAACTATATCTCCTACACTTTTCTTATTATCTTTAAACCAATCTAAAGGATCTTTATCTAAAGCTCTTTTAGAAAATTTAATCTTGTCATCCTTAATTTCTATAATTTTAGCCTTAATTACGTCGTTCTTTTTATACTTTTTTAAGTCCTCTAAGTTTTCATCATATGAAATTTCTTTATAATGTAACATTCCTGATAATCCTGACTCCACTAATTCTGCAAATATAGCTTTATCAGTAATATTATTTACTTTAATTTTTACTTCTTGATTAATTTGGTCCTTAATTTTATCCCAAGGATTTTTCAATGTCGCCTTGTAAGAAAGAGATATTCTTTTCGTATCTTTATCAATGTTAACAATTTTAAATTTTATCTTCTGCGAAACAGCTAATACTTTGCTTGGCTTGATATTCCTATTAGCCCAGTCGAGTTCAGAATTATGTATTAAACCCTCTATACCATCTTCAATTTTTACAAAACAACCGTAGTCCATAATTTTAGTGACTGTTCCTTCGTGTATTTCACCAACTTTATATTTTTTTTCAATATTTGCGTAAGGGTCTTCAGTCAAAGCTTTAACAGACGCAGAAACTCTATTAGTTTTTTCATCTATTTTAGTAATTTTTACTTTTAATTTTTGACCTATATTAACTAAGTCAGAAGGTTTTTTTACTCTTCCGTGGCTTAAATCTGAAACATGCAAAAGCGCATCTATACCTTTAATGTCTAAAAATATTCCCCAGTCTGTAGTTGCTTTAACAATTGCGTCTTCTACTATATCTCCTTCTTTAATATTTTTGAGCGCTTCAGTGATTTCTGCGTTTTTACTTTTCTCAAGAACAGCTCTTCTTGATACACATACGTTACCTCGATTTTTATCAATTCTTGTAGCTATAACTTTAACCGGTGTATTCATTAAATGATCTATTTTCTTTAATGGTCTAACATCAATTTGAGAAGATGGCATGAAACAAGGCAAACCTTCGACGTTTGCGATAAATCCGCCTTTAACTTTACCAGTTATATACCCTGTCATCTCTTCTTGAGTTTCAAAAACTTTTTCCATCTTCTTCCAAGCTTTCATTTTTCTGGCTTTATCTCGTGAAACTATTATTTCTCCTCTACCTGACTCAATTCTCTCTAAGAAAACATCTATTGTAGATCCAACTTTCAATTTTTTAAGCTCATCATCATTTTTAAATTCCTCAATAGGTATCATCGCTTCCATTTTAAGTTTTGCATCTGCAACAATAAATTTTGTTGTGATTTCAGTTACTGTGGCCTTAATTATTTCACCTTCTTTTACTTTTCTGTCTTTAAAATCTTTATCTAATAAATTTTGGAATTCTTTGTGGAGAGGATTTGTATTTTTTAGCTCTTGTTCAATCGTCATATTTTTGTTTAATTGCTTTATCAACGTATTTTGACATTTTTGCTATCATCGCTTGTTTATTTAATTTTCCGGTGTCGATTTCTATCGAATCTCTATGTTTAAGTAAAGGGGAGTTTTTCCTATTTGTATCTAATAAATTTCTTATTCTTAGGGCCTTTTTGACATCTTTATATTTTAATTTTTGATTATATTTTTTTAACTCTTTGAAACGTCTTAATGAAGCTATATTAAGATTACATTTAAAAAAAAATTTTACATCAGATTTTGGTAGAATTTTTGTTGATATATCTCTTCCCTCAATACAACAATTTTTATATTTTTTTGAAAATTTCACTTGGAACTTTTTTAAAATATTTCTCACGCTACTCTTTTTTGCTATTTTTGCACTAAATTCTGAAATTTTAAGCGAGTGAAGGTTGATTTTTTTTAAATGATTATAATTCAGTTTTTTGAAACTTTTAATAAGAAAAGAGGTTTCTTTCTTCGGTTTATATTTTAGTAATAAATAGCTTGCATATCGATAAAGTAAACCAGAGGATAAAAATTTTAGTTTATATTTTTTTGAAATCATCCTGGCTCCAGTTGACTTTCCAGTAGCTGCCCCACCGTCACAAGAAATTTGTATTGATTTACTTTTTAATTTCAAATTTTGCTCCTAATGATCTCATAATTTTTAAAAAAGAGGGTGAGGATGTGTTCACCGTTTCAAAATTTTTGATTTCAGTTTTTGCACCGGTTATAATTCCCAGAATAAAAGATGACATACATATACGATGATCTCCAAGATTTGGAACTCTAATTTTTATTTTATCAATATTTAATTTTTCTTTTCCATATATTTTCAAGCTATTTTTTGAAGCTATACTTTTAATTCCAATTTGTTTTAAAATTTTTTGCATTTCAGTAATTCTGTTACTTTCTTTATTTGCCAAATCTTTTATCCCTTTAAAAATTGAAATACCCTTGGTTAATGCGGCAATAACAAATAAAATTGGATATTCATCAGTGGAGTTTACATAGTATTTTTCAGATGCTTTAATTGGTTTTAGTTTAGAATTGAAAACAATAATATCTCCTCTTTTTTCATTATTTAATACTTTTAAATTTGTAAACTTTATTTTTGCACCATGTCTTTTTAAAATTTCAAAAAATCCAATTCTAGTAGGATTTAATCCAATATTTTTAATTCTTAAAGACGAATTTTTACTTAAAAGAACTAAAGCGGTAAAAAAAGCAGCAGATGATGGATCGCCTGGAACAAAAATTTTCAAGGGATTTAAATAGTTTTTACCGTAAACTTTGATCAACCTTTTACCGTTGTTTTGAATTTTAATAGTTTGATTGTTACTTTTTATCATTCTCTCTGTATGATCTCTACTTTTTTTATCCTCTGTAATTTCTGTTACACCATCAGCGTTCATTCCAGCAAGCAAAACTGCACTTTTGAGTTGAGCTGAAACCCCAGCTTTATAATTAATTCCAATAGGCATTTCTGATGAGATCATCTTTAAAGGAAAATTAAATTTATTTTTAGGAAGAAAAAAAGCTCCAAATTCTGACATTAAATTAATAAGTTTTTTCATACTTCTTTTTTTTAAAGAGTGATCACCGTTTAATATAACCTCTATATTAGGAGTAGTAGATAGTATCCCTATCATCAATCGCGCTAATGTTCCTGAATTTCCAAAGTTTAATTTTAAATTTTTTTTTGAGGCAAGTGAACCTAAACCTTTCCCAAAAATGTAATAATCTTTATTTTTAATTTTATCAATTTTTACACCCAATTTTCTTAAGCATTTAATTGTGGAAAATACATCATCGGATTCAAGAACATTTTTTACAAAAGAAATATTTTGACTAATAGACCCGATAAGAAAACTTCTTATAGATATAGATTTATCGGAGTCGACAATTATTGATTTTTTAAAAGGTTTTATTTTTTTCTGGATTAAAACGCTATAACTGCTCAATGACATTACTTTTAAGAAAATTGTGATCCGAAGTAATGCTCTATAGCTTTTGATGACTTCAATAACTCACGGGATGTTCCTTGCGCTATAACCGTATGTTCCCCCAAAACATAACTTCTGTCAGTAATATCAAATAAATTTTTAACATTATGATCTGTTACTAAAATTGCTGTACCGCTTGCTTGTATTTTTAAAATGTATTTTTGAATATCTTGAATTACAAGAGGGTCTAATGCAGCTAATGGCTCATCAAGAAGTACAATTTTTGGTTTGTTTATCATTACTCTTGCCATCATCAACCTTCTAATTTCTCCCCCAGATAAAACTGATGCATTTAAAGTTCTTAAGTGTTGTAAATTAAATTCGTCTAAAAGTTTTTCAGTTACCGCTTTTTGATTTTCCGAACTTTTAATTGAAATTTGTGCAATACCTAAAATATTGTCATAAACAGACATATTAAAAACGCTTCTTTGTTGTGGCAAATATCCAAGACCCTCTTTTGACCTCAAATGAATTGGTATCTGCTCTATTGACTTATTATTTAAATAAATTTTTCCACCCTCTACGTTTTGTTCACCAATACACATGGAGAACAAAGTAGTTTTTCCACAACCATTTGGGCCTAAAACACCAACACATTCTCCTGGAAAAACTTTCAAAGAGAGTTTTTTTAATATTGGTCGCCCATCGAATGATTTATTAACGTCTCTAACCTCAAATATGGGTTTATCTTTTTTAAATTTTAAAATTCTAAAACCTTTTTTCATTTCAAATTTATATTAGCATTCACTTTATTTTCTTCGTTTGATGCAATACTCAACGTCTGCTTTTTTATATCAAAATAAAGTTTATCTGCAAGCATAGACCCACGAATATCATTTACTTTCACTTTTTCTGATATTATGAGAAAACTTTTAGAATTAGAATATTCAGCTTTTTGAGCTAAAAGCTCGCTTCCTTCATAAGTGGCTTTAACATTTCTATTAAATTGCATATCAAGTGTCTTATTATTATAAATTCCGTCCTCAGACTGTACGTTTAAAATAGTTCCATCTTTAAAATAAAAAATTGCTTCTACTGCTTTCATATAAACTATTTCTTGATTATCTTTACTATTTTTAGCTTCTTTTGATTTAAGTATATATCTATTACCAGCTAGATCTAGGCCTGAATACTCTATATTAAAAAAAACATCTCCAGCAGAGGATTGATCTGCTAATTGTTTCTTAATCTTTTTTTGAGTTTCAGAAGAAATTATTTTTTCTTCAGTGATTTTTTCATTATTTATATAAGTAAAAAAAATTATTAAAATACCTAAGAATAAAAGGGAAAATTGATAGATTCTTAATTTTTTTTTTCTATTCACTATTTTATTCCAGTTTGTAAGAGAAAATGTATATGAATTATTCCTTTTAAAACGCGATTGGCCTTTGAAAAATCTTTATCAGAAACCACTAATAAACTTGTTATTTTTTTTTCATTCATTATCGCTAGCGCTTTCGATGCTGGCATATTTTCATTCACCACATATGGTTTTTTCGTCATGAATTTACTCAAATAATCATTATTAGAATAATTTTTTAATTCTCTTCTTAAGTCTCCATCAGTTACAAGTCCTTTAATAAATCTATTTTTTTGGATTACTACTATTCCAAGTTTTTTTTGATTCATAATTTTCAAAGCATCCTTAAATTTTTTTTTATGATTAATAATTGGCATTTTTTTGCCAGAGACCATGATATCTTTTGCAAGAAGAAGTGAGTTACCTATATTTCCTCCTGGATGGAAAATTTTAAATTTTTCTTTAGAAAATTTTTTTTGGTGAATAACCGTTGTTGCCAATGTATCACCCAATAGTAGCGTGATCGAAGTGCTTGAGGTTGGGACCATACCAGTGACATCTGACTCTTTTACTTTTGGCAATAAAAGTTTGATGTCACTTGCTTTTAATAAGATGCTATCAGGCCTCGATGCAACTCCTATAATTTTTATTCTGTACCTGTTAGCATATCTCAACATATTATTTAGTTCAGAGGTATTCCCAGAATAAGAAATAATTAATAATATATCTCCTTTTTCTATTTGACCCATATCGCCATGTAAAGCCTGCGCAGGATCACAAAAAAAACTCGGAATGCCAACACTAGAAAAAGTAGCTGAAATCTTTCTGGCTATTAAACCAGATTTACCTATCCCAGCTAAAATAACTTTTCCTTTAGAATTTAATATCAAATCAACAGCTTTGATAAATGATTTATTAAATATTTTTTTAATTTTTTTTAATTCATTAATTTGGATGCTAGCCGACTTTTTTGCTACTGCTATATAATTATTTTTATTCATTAATGTTCAAATATATCTTCTTTGAAACCCTTTTGGTCTAATTCTACTCTAGTATCTAAGAAAGCTAAACATTTTTTAAATATATCTAATCTTTTTTCTCTCACTAACATTTTTTCTAGTTCAGATTTTATTTTATGTAAATATATCACATCGTTAGCTGCATACTCTAATTGCTTATCACTTAAATCATTAATATCTTTATTCCAATCACTGCTACCTTGTCTTTTATCAAGAGATTTATTACAAAATTCTTGAACAAGATTTTTTAGTCCATGAGCATCTGTGTATGTCCTAACAATTTTAGATGCGATTTTGGTATCGAAAATATTTTTAACCTTACATTTTAAAAAAAACTCTAGTGAACTTTTATCAAATCGTAAAAAATGTCCGATTTTTAAAATTTTTTCATTTTCTAAAATAGAGACTAAATTAGGTGCTTTATAATCATTTTTATTAGGTTGAATAATATAAACATTACCGCTTTCGTCACAAATTTGTATCAAGCTCAGCTTATCTCTTTCGGGTATTTGAAGACCAGTTGCCTCTGTATCTATTGCGATACTATTCTTGAATGAACCTGCTATTTCTGAATTTATGTCCTCTTTAAACTTAGTTATTTTCATATATAAATCTAAATACCATGAAAAATCAAATTTGCACAATCTTAGGTGGTGGTGGATTTATAGGAAGATATCTTGTTCGAAATTTGACCAAGAAAAACTTTAGATGCATTATCACAACCAGAAAAGCCTTCCAAAAAGGGTATTTAAAGACTCAAGCAACACCAGGTGCTATCGAACTCCTAGACTGGAATCCAAACAATTTTTCAGATTTGAAAGAAGCTATTAGAAGTTCAGATGTAGTCGTGAATTTAATCGGTATTCTCTTTGAAAATAGAAAACAGAAATTTTATAATATCCACTCAAAAATTCCTGAAGCCGTCGCTAAGATTTGCTCAGAGTCGGATGTAAAGAAATTTATTCAAGTCAGCGCAATTGGCGCAAATGATAAATCAAAATCTCTTTATCAAAAATCAAAATTTCTTGGAGAACAAAAAGCACTAGAGAATTTTAAAAAAACAGTAATTATAAGACCAAGCGTTGTCTGTGGACCTGAAGATAACTTTACTAATCTTTTTTCAAAATTAAGTATACTGCCCGTTATTCCAGTTGTAGGTAAAAATTATAAGTTTCAACCAATCTTAGTTTCAGATGTTGTTCGCTCTATTTTAAAAGCAATTGAAACTAAAAATAACGAAAGTAAAATTTATGAAATTGGAGGACCAAAGATAATTAGTTTTGGAGATATGGTTAAATCAATTTTATCAACTATTAACAAAAAAAGGTTTGTTGTTGAAATGCCTATGTCTATTGCAAAAATACAGAGCACTATAACGGATTTACTTCCTCTTCCTCCTATTTTAACTAGAGACCAATGCGAAATTTTGTCTGAAGCAGATAATATTGTTTCCAATAACCATTTAACACTTAAAGATCTTGATATAGACCCAACAGATGTTGAAGAGGAGATGAAAAAATGGTTATGGAGATTTAAAGATGGAGGGCAATTTGCTAAAGCCTGATGAAAAGTATTAGCTTATTTTCTGGATACATTTATTTAATTCTTGCGATAATTACGGGTATTGCGTCTAACGGATTTTTAAAAACAACAGAAAGTTTTACTAAAATAACACCAACTATTTTTTGCATAACAAGTATTATTATATGTATTTTTTGTTTATCTAGAGCGATGACTATAATACCCGTTGGATTTACTTATGCTACTTACGGAGCATTAACGATAACCGCAGTTACATTATTTGGAATATTCAAATATAACCAAACTCCCAACCTTTATGGAACCTTAGGTTTAATATTAATTATCTCTGGAGTTATAATTTTAAATACATTTGGCAAGGTAAAATAAAACCCTAGGTAGAAATTAATTTTTTTAGACTGACTCCTCTTTATATACAAATTGTGTTAGCTTTTTTCTTTTTAAAGAAAACGGGGGAAATCTATGAAACATTTAAAAGCAATAATTGCTTCGATTGCACTTTTCGCAATGTTTGCGGGAACGTCGCTTCAAGCAAAAGTAGAAATACAATGGTGGCATGCTTTTGGTGGTAGACTTGGTGAACTGCTTGACGAACAAGTAAACAAGTTTAACGCAAGCCAAAACAAATACACTGTTGTTCATACTAGAAAAGGAAACTATTCGGAAACTCTTAACGCAGGGATTGCTGCATTTAGAGCTGGACAACATCCTAATATCTTAATGGTATTTGAAGTCGGTACTGCTAGTTTAATGGCAGCCAAAGGAGCTTACGTTCCTATGTACCAACTTATGAAAGATGCTGGTCAAAGTTTTAATCCAAAAGGATTTGTGTCAGCGGTAAGCGGTTATTACACTACAACAGATGGCAAAATGCTATCTATGCCATATAACTCATCAACGCCTGTTCTTTGGGTAAATAAAGACCTAATGAAAAAAGCAGGTTTAGATCCAGAGATGGACCTAAGTACTTGGAAGAGAGTTGGAAATGCACTTGATGCAGCAAAAGCAAAAAATATTGAAATGCCTTTCTGCACTTGTTGGCATTCATGGGTACATTTAGAAAACTTTTCAGCGTATCACAATATACCATTCGCAACTAAAGCTAATGGATTTGCTGGTTTAGACACTGAGTTGTCATTTAACAGCCCAGTTCACATTAAGCACATTCAAACTTTAGGAAAATGGGCGCAAGAAGGTAAATTTAAATACATGGGTAGAAGAAATGAAGCTGGTAAAAATTTTAGAGCCGGTGAATGTATGTTAATGACAGAGTCTTCTGCTGGTTATGCTGGTATCAAAAAAGAAGCAAAATTCGAATTTGGTATTAGACATTTACCTTACTATGGAGGAACTGAAGCACCTCAAAACACAATTATTGGTGGTTCATCTCTATGGGCATTATCTGGAAAATCTAAAGAAGAGAACAAAGCAACAGCTGCATTCTTAGCTTTCTTATCTAAAACTGATATTCAAGCTAAGTGGCACCAAGATACAGGTTATTTAGGTGTAACAACTGCTGCTGCTAAAAAAACTAAAAGTTCAGGTTTCTACAAAGCAAATCCTGGAACTGATTTAGCAGGAATACAGATGATGAGAAATAAAGTTACTCAAAACTCTAAAGGCTTACGTCTTGGATCTTTTGATCAGATAAGAGGTATTATCGATGAAGAGATGGAAGGAGTTTATAGCGGTAAGAAAACTGCTCAAGTAGCTTTAGACAGCGCTGTAAGAAGAGGTAATGTTCTTTTAAGAAGATTTGAAAGAGCAAATAAATAAATCAATTTAATTTACTAGGGGCGAAAGCCCCTAGTGACATTCTTAAGATCAAATGGAAAAAAGAGTTTTTTTTAAAGGCTGGTGGTTACCAGCACTACTAGTTGCACCTCAACTACTAATTTCTTTTGTTTTCTTTTTTTACCCGTCAGGCCAAGCCATTTGGAATTCTTTATTTTTACCGGATCCTTTTGGATTGAAAACAGAATTTGTTGGCTTAGATAATTTTAGATTTTTATTATCTGACCCTTATTATTTAGCAAGTTTTAAAACGACAGTAATTTTTTCAACTGCAGTATCAGTTTCATCTATGGCTTTAGGTTTATACTTAGCAGCATTAGCAGATAGGTTAATTAAAGGAGCAGGCGTTTATCAAACATTATTAATTTGGCCTTACGCTATTGCGCCAGCTATCGCAGGTGTTCTATGGTTATTTATGTTTAATGGAAATATTGGTTTAGCTTCTTATTATCTTAAAGCTTTAGGTTATGAATGGAACCATACTTTAAAAGGTGACCAAGCAATGTTTCTTGTTATTCTAGCCTCATCATGGGGAAGAATAAGCTATAACTTTTTATTTTTTTTAGCAGGACTTCAAGCTATTCCAAAATCAATTATTGAGGCAGCAGCAATAGATGGCGCTAGTTTTTGGAAAAGATTTGGAACGATTGTAATACCTCTGCTTTCACCCATCACATTCTTTTTATTAGTCGTAAATATTGTTTATGCTTTCTTTGATACCTTTGGAGTAATACATACAATTACTTCCGGTGGACCTGAACAATCGACCACTATATTAGTATATAAAGTATTCTCCGATGGTTTCGTGAGCCAAGATCTTGGATCAAGTGCAGCGCAGTCCGTAATCCTACTTGTTTTAGTCGGAATTTTAACCGTCATTCAATTTAAATATATAGAGAGAAAGGTGCATTATTAATGGTTGAGAAAAAAAGATCGGGATATTGGTTAACTCATCTGGGTTTAATTCTTGGGGTGTTATTTATATTTTTTCCAGTTTGGTTAACTTTTGTTGCATCCACTGTAACACAAGATGCAATTATTTATCCTCCGCTACCAATGTTACCAGGTACAGAGTTCTTTGAAAATTACGCTAATGCATTATTTAGAGGTTCACCAGAGGGTTATGGAGCTAAAGTTCCTGTAATAAAGATGATGATGAACTCTGCAATTATGGCAATCGGAATTACAGTTGGAAAAATTATTATCTCATTATTGTCAGCTTTTGCATTTGTTTATTTCAGATTTCCTTTCAGGAATTTATGTTTTTGGTTAATTTTTATTACTCTAATGCTACCAGTAGAAGTAAGAATAGTGCCAACTTATGAAGTTGTTGCAAATTTAAACTTATTAAACTCTTACACAGGATTAATCTTCCCGTTAATTGCATCAGCTACGGCAACTTTTTTATTTAGACAATTTTTTATGACCATACCTGATGAAATGGTTGAAGCAGCTAGAATGGACGGATGTAGTCCAATGCGTTTCTTTTTTGATATATTAGTTCCAATTAGCAAAACTAATATTGCAGCATTGTTTGTTATTTTATTTATTTTTGGTTGGAATCAATATTTATGGCCACTATTAATGACTACCGATCCTGACATGAGAACTATTGTGATGGCTATTGACTCAATGATACCGACAGGCGATGATTATGCACACTGGCCAACGGTTATGGCAACAGCGATGTTAGCTATGGTACCACCAGTAATAGTAGTAATAAGTATGCAAAAGTTTTTTGTTAAAGGATTATTAGAAAGCGATAAATAATGTCTCAAATTAGTTTACAAAATTTAAAGAAATCTTTCGGAAAAACGCAGGTTATTCATGATCTTAGTATTGACGTTAAAGATGGTGAGCTGATTGTAATAGTTGGACCATCAGGATGCGGAAAATCAACTCTGTTAAGAATGGTGGCAGGCTTAGAAGATGCTAATGAAGGAAATATTTTAATTGATAATAAAAAAGTAAACGAACTTGAACCCATGGAGCGAAATATTGCAATGGTATTTCAAAATTACGCTCTTTATCCGCATATGACTGTCTTTGGTAACATGGCTTATGGTTTAAAGATTGCAAAAGTACCGAAAGAAGAAATTGAATCTAGAGTTCAAAAAGCTGCTGAAATTTTAGAGCTTGGAGAATTATTAGAGAGAAAACCTAATCAATTATCTGGCGGACAAAGACAAAGAGTTGCAATGGGAAGAGCCATTGTAAGAAATCCTGTGGCTTTTTTATTTGATGAACCTTTATCAAACCTAGATGCCAAATTAAGAGTTCAAATGAGATTAGAGATTAAAAAACTTCAAACTCAATTAAAAACTACTTCTCTTTATGTAACACATGATCAAGTTGAAGCCATGACTTTAGCTGATCGAATGATTGTAATGAACGAAGGTAACGTAGAACATATTGGAACACCTTTAGAAGTTTATACGAAACCTAAAACTTTATTCACGGCTCAATTTATCGGAAGCCCAGCAATGAATATTTTAAAAGGTAATTGTGGAGGTAACCAATTGATTTTGGCAAACAAAGCTTCACTTTCAGTGAATTCAAAATTTAATGGACCTGTTAATATTGGTATGCGACCTGAAGATTTTGAATTAGATCAAAATGGTCCAATTAAGTTAAAAGTTGAACTTGTAGAGTTGATCGGAGCTAATACACTTATTCATGGTAAACTTGAAAATAGTAATGAAATTTTAGTTGCAAGTATCTCAGGTGTTGTTAAAGAAGATACTATTGGAAAAAATATTAATCTTTCCATTCAAGATGACAAACTACACCTGTTTGATACTAATACTGATTTGAGGATTAATTGATCAATCCATTTTTAACGAAACCTAACTACATAAGAATTTACGGCCACAGAGGAGCTAGAGGTGATATTGTTGAAAACTCAATCTCTGGTTTTAAATATACTTTTGATCTTGGTATCAAAGCTGTTGAGTTTGATGTTGTAATTTCAAAAGATAATATTCCAACAATATTTCATGATTACAGACTAAACCCTGATTTAGTTAAAGATGCTTCAGGGAACTGGATCACAGATAAAAGTATGAAATTAGTAGAACTGACTTATGAGGAAATTAGCAAGTATACTATTGGAAGTGTAAAGCCCGAAACAAAGTACGCAAAAAGATTTAAAGATCAAAAACCTATTACAGGTGAAAAAATACCAAAATTAACTGATTTCTTTAAATTAGTGACGGAAGATAAATATAAAGATGTATTTTTAAATTTAGAAATTAAATCAACTCCAACACAAGAAAACGTAACACCAGACCCAGAAAAAATGGTTTCCTTGATCCTTAAAGATATAAAAGATTTTAAACTTGAGGACAGAACTTTAATCACTTCTTATGATTTTAGAATTTTGTATGCGCTTAAAAAACAAAACCCAAATATCCTAAGAGGATTTATTACCCTGCAACAAGGACTTTCAATAACTAAAAAGAATATTTATGAGAACTCTCCCTGGATGGTTAAAAACTATCCTTTGGAAGAATTATTTTTGCTACCAAATATTATTAAATCGCTAGAGGGACATGTATGGAGTGTTTTCTACCGTGACGTCACTAAACAAAATGTAGAATTAGCACACAAACATGGTTTAGCTACTTGTGTTTGGACAGTGAATAGAGAAAAAGATATTATCAGAATGATTGAGTACGGAGTTGATGGAATTATCACTGACTACCCAAAAAAAGTTCAAGAAATTTGTAAATCCAAAAATATCTCTTGGTTTTAAGCCTGAAAACTTGAAAATATATTTATCATCGTGTAAATAAACTCATGGCAAAAAAAAAATATCAAAGAAACTGGTTAGAGAGAAAACTTGATGAATATAACCATACAATGGAGCTTATTAGAACTATTTTACCTTTCTTAATTCTACTGCTACAAATTTACATACTAACGAAACTCATTTAACACTTCATCAAATATCAGGTATAACTCAATAATGACTTTATTGTTTTTATCACTAGCTGGTATCATTGCTATCATTGTTATTCTTGTATCAGCCAAATTTATTAAAGCAGGGTTTGATGCTAGAGGTGAGGTTAAAGAAGAACAAAGAAAAGAGAAACTCAAGCAAGAGGATGAAGATATTTTAGATGAATTAAAAAGAAAAAATTTGTCCGAAAAAGATTTGAAAGACTTATACGATAAAATTCAAGATAAAAACAAAGATAACTAAAATAGTCCTCGTGGAATAATGAAATAGTGAATCACTAGAACTATTGCCACTGAAACACTCAAACCAAAAAACATTTTTACAAAATCCTTACCAATTAATGGGAACACATATTTGAATTTATATTCTTTGTTCATTGTTGAAATAGCAAGCTCCCTTCCACACAATAAACCTACAAACACCCATGTTGTCGACATTGGTAAATCATTTAACTCCTTAAAATAATACAAAACTGCTGCATAGATTACATTTATAATTGTTGCTGATCTTGCGTATCTAGTTCCAGTTTTTTCTAATACAACTTTTTGAATTGGCCCTCCGTGAATATAAAAGATATAAAATAGTAAGGCTGTAAAATACGCCATAACAATTAATAACAATGTTAGATCCAACTGCCTCGGTAGAAATACCGCAATATTAGCAACGTCGTGAGATAACCAAACCCACCATAACCATCCAGACGTTACCCAAACTGAATTACGCCAAAAAGAAATCCATGTATCTCCTTTTACCTCATCGAGTTTTTCATTGATAAATTTGGAAACTACAATCCAGCATATGTAGGCAACTGTGGCTGCAATACCGTAGCCAACAATACTTTTTACTAGCATTTTTTCCAAAACAATTGTTGAAGCAAATGCAGATAGAACTAAAAAAGTAGTCGAAACTGGAATACCAATTCTTGTTAACAATAAAAGAATAGCTGGTGCAACAGCGTGGTACCACTGAATTTCTTGATATGGAATTCTCGTTAATCTGCCATAAGAAATATCTCCATCATAATTATACCATCCCCAAGCTAGGGCAAAAATCATAACTAATGAAGCTGATCCCGCTAGAATATACCATGCAAACCACTTTTTCTTAGATGCAATAAATGTCCCTAAAGTTTGTATAGAGTCATTTGCTATTACACTGTAACCAGCAAGACCGAAACCAATTATTGTATATACTAAAGTTATATCCATTAGATGATTCACTTTATAACTTTCTAAAAAAGATTGTCTACTGGGAAAATTTATTTTTTTTTTTTTGATTTGGGCCTTGGATCGTTTATAAAAATTTTTTTTTAAAAATCAAATTTTAAAAATTTAACTCACAAATTATCTTATATAATTAAATTTCACAGCTTAATTTCACGGGGTTATTTAATGAAATATAATTTGATAAAACCCTATTAAAAATAAAGGAATTTGTAATCCGAAGTTTGTAAGAATAGCTTTATCTTTTGAGAGAAAACCAGCAATCGTCCAGCCTACAACTCCAGCACCATGGAACATTATATTTACTGGATAAATATTTAAGTTAGTTAATAGTATTCCCGTTAAGACTAAAAAAGTACTTAACCACTTAAGGTATTTTTTAATAAATTCCATTTCTACTTAAATTACCCTGAGGCCTTAACTTTTTTCTCGATAAATTCTGGTATCTCATCACCAAGATCATCGTCTTTTTGATTTTTAGGTTGAAACGCATACAAAACATGAAGTTTGCAATAAGGAAAATCTCCTTCAGGTTTTCTGCCGCAAAAATAGAACTTTTCCTCATTTGGATGACCGATAGGCCACTTGCAAGTTTCGTCTGTAAGTTCCTCTAGAGATTTAGGGTTTTCTGGCTCGAAGTTTTTATCTAATAATATTGATTGAAATTTAGCTTTTCTTGATGTTGGCGCTGGTCCTCTTCTAATCTGCTTATTATCATTGGTTCTAGGTGAATTAGATTGTTTAGAAGGGGCTCTAGCTTCTAAATTTAATCTATGAGCTTTCCCAATTACTGCGTTTCTAGTGGTGTCACCCAATGCTTCGGCTATCTGACTTGCAGTATGCCCTTTAGACCAGAGTTCTTTTAATTTAGCGACTTTTTCTTCTGTCCAACTCATAGTATATAATTACAATATTTAGTAATTATTTAAAACTTAGGGCATAATATTGGGGTTTAAAACATTAAAACGCATTAAAGCTGTGAGTAGATTTAGTTTTGCACAGTTTTTTTAATAACAGGTTATAAGACTATCAATGGTTGAAATTTCGAAAAAATATAAAATTGGAAAAAGAAGATTTGGGTTAGTTAATTGGTACGGAACGTGGACTTTATATAAAAAAGAAGTTCTAAGATTTTTAATTGTGTGGATACAAACTATTTTTTCCCCACTAATTTCATCTTTACTCTTTTTACTTGTTTTATCTTTAGCCATTGGTGCTGATAGAGGAGATGTTCTTGGAGTGCCTTTTATAACTTTTTTAGCGCCAGGGTTGATTTCAATGCAGGTAATTCAACAATCTTTTTCTCATTCTTCTTCATCTTTTATGATTAAAAAAATTGATGGAACTATCGTTGATTTATTATTTGCTCCCTTATCTGCAGGAGAAGTTACCATCTCAGTTTCACTTGCAGCTGTAACAAGAAGCGTCGTAATTGGAATAGTTTCGATTATTGTATTTCATTTAATTATTGATATTGAAATCAAAAACTATTTAACGCTTATAGCATTCACCTTACTTTCTTCTTTTGTTTTAGGAAATATAGGAATAATTGCTGGACTATGGGCTGAAAAATTCGATCATATGGCAACAGTCACCAATTTTGTAATAGTTCCATTATCTTTCTTATCAGGCACTTTTTATTCAATAGAGAGACTACCTGACTTTTTGCAAGCAGTAAGTAAAGTAAATCCATTTTTTTATATGATTGATGGTTTTAGATATAGTTTTATTGGCACTTCAGACGGCTCAATCTCTGTTGGTTTAGTATATTTAACTGCCTTAAGCTTTGTTAGCTGGCTTGTTTGTTATTTATTGTATAAAAAAGGTTATAAAATAAAATCATGAGTAAAATTTTAAATACTTATAATAGGAAGAAAATCTCTTTTTCTAAGGGAAAAGGAACTTTTTTGTATGCAACAAATGGAAAGAAATATTTAGATTTTGTCCAAGGAATCGCTGTTAACTGCCTTGGTCATGCTAATGACTATTTAATAAGATCAATTAATAAACAATCTAAAAAATTATGGCATGTTTCAAACGTTTTTACTATCCCTGAGCAAGAGAGACTTGCAAAAAGACTAGCCCAAAAAACATTTGCAGATTATGTAACTTTTCAAAATTCTGGCGCTGAAGCAACAGAAGCAGCTATCAAATTTGCTAGAAGATATTTTTATTCAAAAGGTCAACCAAGAAAAAATAGAGTTCTTTGCATCAACAACAGTTTTCATGGAAGAACTATCGCAGCTATTTTTGCTAGTAATAGTAAAAAAGCTATTGAAGGTTTTAAACCTAAAGTAGATGGTTTTGATCATTTTAACTTTGGTGATCATAAAGGTTTAGAAAAAGCGATAACTAGTAGAACTGCTGCTATCATGGTTGAGACAATCATGGGAGAAGGGGGAATAAAAGTTATTCCAGATATTTGCCTCAAAGGATTAAGAAAACTATGTAATAAGAAAAAAATTTTATTAATTCTTGATGAAGTACAATGCGGTATTGGAAGAAGTGGCAAATTTTTCGCTTTTGAATATGCAAAAATAAAACCAGATATTGTTCCAATAGCAAAAGGTATCGGTGGTGGCTTTCCAATAGGTGCAGTTTTAGTTAATAAAAAAGTAGCTTCAGGCATGAAGCCGGGAACCCATGGATCAACGTTCGGAGGGAACCCTTTAGCAATGAGCGCTGGAAACGCAGTTATGGATGTGATGTTTAAAAAAGGTTTTTTAAATAATGTAAGTAAAAATGGAAAATATTTTTTAAATCAACTTGATAAAATTAAAAATAAGTATCCTAAGATTATTAAAGAAGTTAGAGGCAAAGGATTACTGATTGGACTTTGTCTTCATGTAAATCATGCTAAATTTATTCAAAAACTTTTAGATAATAATTTATTGACAGTAAGAGCTGCTGAAAATGTTGTCAGACTTTTGCCTCCTTTAAATGTAACAAAGAGCGAAATAAACTTAGGTTTAAAAATAATAGAGAAAGTTTGCAAAAAATTTTAAATGAAAAACTTTATAAATATCTCTGACTGTTCTTCAGTAGAGCTTAGAGCGATTATTGAAGAAGCAAAAAAGAGAAAACAAAATAGATCTGGATTAAATAAATCTGCGCCTGACGAAGATAAGCCTTTTGAAGGCAAGTCGATGGCTATGATTTTTGAGAAACCCTCAACAAGGACAAGAATGTCATTTGACATCGCTGTTAAACAACTAGGAGGATCATCAATTATTTTAAATCCAGATGGCATACATTACGGCAAGGGAGAGGAAACTTTAAAAGATACAGCTAAAGTTCTATCGGAGTATGTTGATATTGTTATGTTGAGAACTTCATCTCACAAAAATTTAGAGGAGTTCGGAAAGCATTTAGATGTCCCTATTATTAATGGCCTTTCAGATTTAAGCCATCCATGTCAGATAATGTCTGACATTCTTACTTATGAGGAAAGCAACGGTTCTATCGAGGGTAAAACTGTTTCTTGGATTGGAGATGGTAATAATAATATGTCAAATTCCTTAATAGAAGCTGCTGGGAAATTTAATTTTAAACTAAATATTGGTTGTCCAAAAAAATATTCTCCAAATAAAAGTATATTGAAGCTAGCGAAAAAGGAGAAAGTAAAATTAACAATTACTTCGAAACCTCTAGAAGCGGCTACAGGTGCTGATTGTGTAATGACTGATAAATGGATCTCAATGAATGATAAAGTAAATAAAATTTCTAAAAAGAAAACTTTAAAACCTTATCAAGTTAATAAGAAAATTATGAGCAAGGCAAATTCAGACGCTATTTTTATGCATTGTCTTCCAGTCGGTAGAGGAGAAGAGGTTACAAATGAAGTAATAGATGGAAAGCAATCAGCTGTTTGGAGACAAGCACTAAATAGAGTGCACGCTCAAAAAAGTATTATTAAATGGTGTCTCGATTAGGGTAAAGGTTTTGGATTATCACCTTTTGAATTCATATATAAAATAACTGATGCTCTGTCCTTTTCTTTTCTAAGTCCGGCAAAAGCCATTTTAGTTCCTTTAATATATGCTTGCGGTTTAATTAAGTAACTATTCATTTCTTCAAAAGACCATTCTTTCGCGTAAGCAACCATTGCTTTGGAATATTTATAATCACTAACTGAACCGGCTGTTCTTCCAATTACATTCCATAAATTTGGTCCTATCATATTTTTTCCACCAGCTGCAATCATGTGGCAAGCGCTACATTTTTTAAAAACTTTTTCTCCATGAGCCAAGTCTCCCATAGCCAACAGAGCTTTTATATCCACTATTTCAGGAACCTTTTCAGTAGATTCAGTCGTACTACTAGTTGAGGCAACTTCTAATCCTTCAACTTTATAGGCTGTTTGTTCAGGTTTCTCTACGTGGAATAATATGTCTGTGAATTTTCCAATACCAATAACAATTAGGGCTGTTAGAAGGACTGCAGCTATTATTTTATTTAATTCAAAACTATCCATAATTTTGGTAAATACTAATCAGACGTATAACATGAGTTTTTAAAAAAAAACTTAAAATTACCAAATTTTTTTGCGTCTCTAGGACGCATAATTATGAATAAAACTGCAGTAATAATACCCTCCAGGTTGGACGCAATGCGATTGCCCAACAAACCTCTTAAACTTATAAACAATAAAGAGATGATTCTACATGTTTATGAGGCAGCAATTAAGTCGAATGTTGGGGAGGTTTATGTAGCAACACCTGATCAAAAAATAATTGATACTGTAAAAAAAATTGGAGGAAACGCATTTTTAACAGAAGAAAATCATCAAACTGGAACCGATAGGGTGTTTGAGGTCTTTAAAAAAAATTTAAATTCTAATCCAAAAATAATTGTCAATTTACAAGGCGACATGCCAAATATTCTACCAGAAACTATAAATAATTTAGTAGAATATATGGATAAAGGTCATTGTGAAATAGGAACTTTAGCAAGTAAATTAAGTTCAAATGAAGAACTTGAGGACGAAAATGTTGTAAAAGTATTAGTTAAAGAAAAGTTAAAAACAGGCATATACGCCAAAGCTTTAGATTTTGTTAGACTTAAAAATATCCAAGGTCTTAAAGCTTACCATCATATCGGTATTTATGCCTTTACTAATAATGCGTTATCGCGTTATGTAGGTCTTAAAAGATCAAAACTTGAACTTGAAAGAAAATTAGAACAATTAAGAGCGATGGAAAACGGAATGTCTATTCATGTTGGCTATGTAAACTCATCACCTTTAAGTGTAGATACGAAAAAAGATTTAGAAGAAATTAAAAAAATAATGAGAACGAATGAGTAAAAAAAAAATTGCTATACAAGGTGAGCTTGGAGCTTACTCACATATCGCTGTTGAAAATCTTTACAAAGATGCTGAAATAAAAACTTGCACCACTTTTGAGGAAACTTTTAAACAAGCTTATAACGACCCAAGTTGTAAGATAGTTATTCCTATTGAAAACTCTCTTGCTGGAAGGGTGGCTGATATACACTATCTTCTTCCAAAATATAAATTGCAAATTCATGGAGAACATTTCCAAGCAGTAGAGCATAACTTGTTATGCAAGCATGATGCAAATATTAATGATATAAAATTTGTTAGAAGTCATGCACAGGCTATAGGTCAATGTCAAAATTTGATAACTAAAAAAAAATATAAACCAATAATCTCAGCAGATACAGCTGGATCTGCAAAAGATTTGGCAGAAGGAAAAGATAAATCTATAGCGGCGATTGCGTCCGAGCTTTCTGCAAAGATCTATAATTTAAAAATCTTAGAAAAAAATATTGAAGATGAAAAAGGAAATGTTACTCGTTTTTTGATAATGGGTAAAAATATTGAACAACCAGAGTATAAGAAAGAAAAAAGTTTCATAACGAGTTGTATATTCAGAGTAAAAAGTGAACCCTCTGCACTTTATAAGTGTCTAGGAGGCTTTGCCACTAATCAGGTTAATTTAACAAAGCTAGAAAGTTTCTCAGTTAAGAATACTTTTGATCAAGCAAACTTCTATTTAGATCTTGAGGGACATTTAGAACAACCTGGAGTAAAAAAGGCTTTAGAAGAACTAGGTTTTCATACTGAAACTTTGGATATTTTGGGAGTTTATGAAGCCTCATCATTTAGACGAAAATAGTCCACAAATTTCAATTCTACCCTTGTAGTATTTAAATTGATCTTGATATACTCATAATGAGGTTGGCATCAGGTGGATGTTTCATAAACCCGGTCAGGTCTGAAAAGAAGCAGCCGTAGTGAAAATTGTTCAGGTTGTTGCCTGCCTCTTTTAAATGACAAATAAAATACTAGCTTTAAAATACAGACCGCAAGAATTCAAAGACTTGATTGGTCAAGAAGTAATGGCACAAACAATAATTAACGCCATCAAACTTAACAAAACGCCTAATGCTTATCTTTTGACAGGAATAAGAGGTATTGGAAAAACTACAACAGCAAGACTTATAGCAAAAGCTCTTAATTGTGAAAAAAATAAAAATCAAAAAATAAAATGCTCTAGTGAAAATTTTTGCAGTAGTTGTAAAGAAATTATCAGGTCTAGTCATATTGATGTATTAGAAATGGACGCTGCATCTAAAACAGGAATTGACGATGTGAGAGAACTAATAGAAAATTCTAAATATAGCCCTACAAGCGCAAATTATAAAATATTTATAATCGACGAAGTTCACATGCTTTCTAAACAAGCTTTTAACGGACTACTCAAAACCCTAGAGGAACCACCTCCAAGTTTGAAATTTATTCTTGCGACTACAGAGGTAAGGAAAATACCAGTGACTATTCTATCTAGGTGTCAACGTTTTGATCTAAAACGTGTTAGTATTGACAAGCTTTGCTTACATTTAAAAAATATATCAAATAAGGAAAATGGGAAAATAACCGATAATGCAATTAAATTAATTGCAAGAGCATCAGAAGGTTCAGTAAGAGACTCAATTTCTTTATTAGATCGTGCTTTAATTTCTCAAACAATAAAAGATAATCAACAAATTGAGGAAAAAGACGTGAGAGAAATGTTAGGACTTGCTGATAAAAGTAAAATTATTTTATTATTTAAAGAAGTGTTATGCGGAAATGAAAAGGAAGCATTAAAAAATCTTGATGAACTAATTATAAATGGTTTAGATGCTAAAAATTTTTTAAATGATATTCTAGAGGTTTTATATCTCTTTAGTAGAAAAATTAATTTAGGCCCGATCGAGAAAGATTTATCAATTTCCGAAGGAGAATTGAAACTTATTGATCAATACTCAAAAAATATTGATATGCAAGATGTTGGTTTATTTTGGCAACTTACAATAAAAACAATTGAAGACTTAAAGGTAGTCGGAAACGAAAATTTAACTCTAGAGATGTATATAATGCAATTAGTTCATTTAAAAACTTTAGACTACAATGCAGATAAATTAGTTGAAAAAGGCATACCGATTAAACAGGATGTAAATCAATCTGAAATTAAAACTATTGAAAAAACTACAGATATTAATACACCCGATAGAGTCAAAAGTCAGCTAAAAAATACAAATCAAATTAAAACAAGTCCTATTAAAAATCTAAACAATCAAAATGAAAAAACAAAAATAGAAATTACAAGTTTTCAGGATTTAATTGATCGATCAAATTTAGAAAAAGAAATAGAACTAAAATTTGACTTAGAAAGAAATGTAAAACTAGTTAGTTTTAATAAAGGTAAAATCGATATAAGCTTTAATGACAAACTAAATAAAAACTTTATCAAAAATTTAACTGATAAATTGCTCCAATGGACTGGAGAAAGATGGATAATTTCCTTAAGTAAAAATAATGAGGCTAAGAGTGTATTTGAGAAAAATTTGGAAAATAAAAAAAATGAAATTAATGAATTTAAAAAAAGTAAGATTGCAAAAGAATTTGAGTCTATTTTTCCAGATGCAGAATTAATTGATATTGAAAAACAGGAGTAATTAATGACTAATTTTTCAGATATGTTATCAAAGGCTAAGGCAATGCAAGAAAAAATGAAAGAGGTTCAAGATCAAATTAAAAAAATAGAAGTTGAGGGAATGTCTGGCGGAAATTTAGTTAAAGTAAGACTCACTGGAGACTATGAGCTTAAATCAATAGAAATCAATGAGTCGGCAAAAAAAGAAAGCCAAGAGATAATAAATGATTTAATTATTGCTGCATATAACAATGCAAAGGAAAATTTAAAAAAAAAATCTGCAGAGGAATTATCTAAAGTTACAGGCGGATTGAATTTGCCATTAGATTTTAAACTACCTTTTTAATGGATAACGAAATTCCAGAAATAAATGAATTAATTCAACAATTTTCTAAACTTCCCGGTTTAGGCCCGAAATCAGCAAAAAGAATAATTTTAAAATTGATTAATAATAAAGAAAATATGGTAAAGCCTTTAGCAAAATCTTTAGCTCAGGTTTATAAAAAAGTTGTTCGTTGCGTTGATTGTGGAAATTTAAAGATAATTGATAAAATCTGTATTTGTGCTTCAGATAATTCTTACGATAAAATATGTGTGGTAGAAAATCTAGCGGATATGTGGGTTATAGACTCTGCTAATATTTATAAAGGCCACTACCATATTTTAGGTGGTACATTAAGTTCAAATGAAAATTATGAGCAAAAAAATCTATTAATAGAATCTCTTGTCAAAAGAATTAAAAAAAATAACCTAAAAGAGGTAATCATTGCTACAAGCGCAACTATTGAAGGTCAAACAACTGCTCATTATATTGAAGATACAATTAAAAACGATAGAATAAAGATTACTAAGTTGGCCCAAGGCCTTCCAGTTGGTGGCGAGATTGAACAATTAGATGATGGAACTTTATTTTCAGCTTTTAAAAACAGAGTTCCAGTTACTGATAATTAGCTAGCTGCTTTTTTTTCTAACCTTTTTTTATGAAGTAAAGGTTCTGTGTATCCAGAAGGCTGTGTTCTTCCCATAAATACAAGGTCACAAGCTGTTTTAAAAGCTATCGAATTCTCAAAATTTTCTGACATTTTCTGATAGTTAGGATCATTTTTGTTTTGTTCATCAACAGTCCTAGCCATTTTTTTTAATATATCCATTACTTGATTTTTGTCACAAATACCATGGTGCAACCAATTTGCAATGTGTTGTGATGAAATTCTTAGCGTTGCTCTATCTTCCATTAAACCGATATTATTTATATCAGGCACTTTAGAACATCCTACTCCTTGATCAATCCATCTTACCACATACCCTAAAATACCCTGGGCATTATTTTCAAGTTCTCGATTGATATCATCAACCGACCAATTAGGTCTATCTGCTATAGGAATCTCTAAAATATCCTCAACTTTAGCTTTATTTCTGGATGATATCTTATCTTGTTCATCGAAAACATTTATCTTATGGTAATGAATAGAGTGTAAAGTTGCTGCTGTTGGTGAAGGTACCCAAGCACAATTTGCACCAGATTTCGGATGGCTAATTTTCTGTTCCATCATATTATCCATCTGATCTGGCATAGCCCACATCCCTTTACCAATCTGCGCTTTACCTGAAAAACCACATTTCAATCCTATATCTACATTCCAATTTTCGTATGAATTTAACCAAACCGATTTTTTCATATCTCCTTTAAAAACCATCGGACCAGACTCAAAGGATGTATGCATCTCATCTCCAGTTCGATCTAAGAAGCCTGTATTGATAAAAACTATTCTATTTTTTACTTGTCTAATACATTCCTTTAAATTTACTGTAGTTCTTCTCTCCTCATCCATAATACCTACTTTGATTGAATATTTTTTCATACCTAAAGTTTCCTCAACTTTCTCAAACAAAGTATTTGTAAAAGAAACCTCTTCAGGCCCGTGCATTTTTGGTTTAACAATGTAAATTGAGCCAGTTCTTGAATTTTTTTTATTTTTAAAATCATGAAGAGCACACAAACTTGATATAAATGCATCTAAAATACCTTCAGGTATTTCTGATCCATCTTTTAGGATAATAGAGGGATTAGTCATTAAGTGACCTACGTTTCTATTTAAAAGAAGAGCTCTACCATGCAGAGAAATTTTTTCTCCAGACTTTGAAATATAAATCCTATCAGGATTTAACTTCCTAACAAATTTTTTCCCATTTTTTTCTACATTTGCTTTAAGATCACCTTTCATTAAACCTAGCCAATTCCGATAACATTTGACCTTATCTTCCGCATCAACAGCCGCAACGGAGTCTTCGTTGTCTACTATTGTAGATAGAGCGGACTCTAGTAAAATATCCGAAATAGACGCTTTATCGTTTTTACCAACCTCACTGTTTGGATTAAACACAATTTCAATATGTAAATTATTATTTTTCAATAATATATTTTTTGGGCTTTTTTTGTCTCCATTAAAACCAATAAATTGATCAGGATTAATTAGTTTAAATATTTTTGATCCATCAAAAAAAATTAATTGATCTTCGTCAATTTGAATTTTTGTAATTTTTTTCCAACTTATTTTCTCTAGTGAAAAACATTTATCTAAAAAATCTCTTACGTAGTTTACAACTTTTGTAGCCCTTTCTTTATCATACCCTTTTTCTTTTTTACCAGGTATGACATTTGTACCATACAAAGCATCATACAAACTTCCCCATCTTGCATTAGCAGCATTTAAAGCATATCTTGCATTATCAACAGGAACAACGAGTTGCGGACCAGCAATAGAAGAAATTTCTTTATCAACATTTGAAGTATTTATTTGAAAATCTTCTTTTTCTTCTAATAAATAATTAATTGATTTTAAAAAATCAATATATTCCTCTTTTTTTAATTCTTGACCCGTGTTTGATTTATGCCATTCATCAATTTTTTTTTGAATAATTTCTCGTTTTTCAATTAATTTTTTGTTTACTGGAGCAAGTTCATGAACTACTTTTGAAAAGTTATTCCAAAATTCATTTAAATTGACATTAGTTCCTGGAATAGCCTCATTGTTAATAAACTCAAAGAGAGCTGAACTTATTTTTAGCCCATTTTTATCTATAATTTTCATACAACTGCCGACCTTTACAATATTTTATATTATAATAATACTAGTATTATTGTATCATTTTTTATGAAAAATTATTTAGATTTTGAAAAAGAAATTAAAGCTTTAGAACAAGAAGTTGACGGATTAAAGAGCCCTTTTGGTGCAGAGGGAATTTCCGAAGTTGATACAGATAAGATAAAAAATACTCAAGAACAAATAAATCAAAAACTCGAAGAAATTTACTCAAACTTAAATAGCTGGCAGAAAACTCAAGTTGCAAGACATGAAGATAGACCAAAAGCAAACTTCTACATTAAGAAAATTTTTTCTAAATTCACTTTACTTTCGGGAGATAGATTTTTTGGAGATGATAAATCAGTTATCGCTGGATTTGGCTTAATAGAAAATAAATCTGTATTAATAATCGGGCAAGAGAAAGGTGAAGATTTAAATAGTAGGATAGAAAGAAATTTTGGTATGATGCGTCCAGAGGGATATAGAAAATGTATTAGATTGATGAAACTAGCAGATCGATTTAAAATACCTGTTATTAGTTTTATAGATACACCTGGAGCATATCCTGGTATAGGAGCTGAACAAAGAGGGCAAGCTTCTGCAATTGCTAATTCTATAGAATGTTGCATGTCATTAACTGTACCAAACATATCAGTAATTATTGGAGAAGGGGGATCAGGTGGTGCAATTGCCTTAGCCTCATCCAATAAAGTTATTATGTTAGAAAATTCAATTTACTCAGTAATTTCTCCTGAAGGATGTGCCTCTATACTATGGAGAGATCCAAGTAAATCTTTACAAGCTGCTGAAGCAATGAAACTTACAGCAAGAGATCTTTTACAATTAAAGATTATTGATGAAGTGATTCCAGAACCTCTGGGTGGCGCTCATAGAGATCCAGATAGTATTGCAGCTGACATTAAATACTCAATAATTAAAAATTTGAAGAGTTTCGAAAATTTCACCAAAGAAGAGATTTATGATCACAGAAAAGCAAAATTCCTGCAAATCGGAAGAGATCAAGGGTTTAGTAAGTCTTCAAACACTCATAAGAGCAGTTTAAGTTACAAAGACTCTGCTGTTAAAAAATTACAAGTTCACATTGAGAAACATAAATATATTTATGGAGGGTTAGGATTGGTAGTAATTGCAGGGTTAATAACACTTATATCTTAGTATAGTTGCAAAAAAACAATTATTTAAAATAATATATTTCTACTATTGACTTTTATTAAGCAAATCTATTTAAGGTTGTTCAAGACTAACTTTTAGTTAGTTAAAGTTAATAAATAAAAGGAAATAAGTAAATATGAGTACACTAAAAGGTAAAGTAAAGTGGTTCAATGGTACTAAAGGATATGGTTTCATTGAAAGAGAAGACAAAGAAAAAGACGTGTTCGTCCATTCTTCTGCGGTAAGAGAAGCTGGTTTAAAATATTTAAACGAGGGTGATGAGTTAACGTTTGAAGTGGAGAGCACGGAAAAAGGTCCTTCAGCAGTAAAACTGCAGAAAACATCTTAATCTAAATTTCCAAAAATCACTGGTTAACGGGGCATTAAGATAAGCTTTGCTTTTTTATTGTCCCGCTAATTCCTTCTTGAAAAAGACACATTTTTTTTCTAAATAATAATTATGATTATAAAAAAGACATTATCTACTCTAAGATCTCATTCTCACAGAATGCATGCTAGGCTATTGCTTAGCTTATAATCAAAAATATATAAATTTAACTAAAATTAAGATAAATATAATAAGGGAGCAGCAGTAGCTCAGTTGGTTAGAGCACTAGTTTGTGGAACTAGGGGTCGGTGGTTCGAATCCACCCTGCTGTACCAAACAATGACAAAAGAAAAAAACAACAAACCTTCTAAAGAACTTCCATTAGGTTTTGTAGACAGACAAGAAAAAGAATTACTCGTACGAGATTTCATAATTTCAAACATTAAAGAGGTTATGATTAAATACGGTTTTCAATATCTTGAAACTCCTAGTTTTGAGTATTCAGATAGTATTGGAAAATTTTTACCAGATAAAGAGAGACCAGACGAAGGCGTTTTTTCATTTAAAGATGAAAACAAATGGCTATCTTTGAGGTATGATCTTACAGCACCACTAGCAAGGTATGTTGCAAAAAATTATTTAGAAATTCCTAAACCATTTAAAAGATATCAACTAGGTACTGTTTGGAGAAATGAAAAGCCAGGACCGGGAAGGTTTAGAGAGTTTTTACAATTTGATGCAGATTATGTTGGAACAAAAAGTTTACAAGCAGATGCAGAATTATGTGTCATGATTTCAGAAATTCTTGAAAAATGCGGCCTTGCAAAATCAGAATATATAATCAAAATTTCATCTAGAAAAATTACTGAAGAATTATTTAAAAAGATAAATATTAAAGATAATCAACAAAGACTAACCGCACTTAGAGCTCTAGATAAAATAGATAGACTTGGTTGGATTGGAGTAAAAGAATTATTGGGTGGGGGAAGATACGATAATTTGGTAAATAACTTTGGCAATTATGATGCTCCTGCTACAGGAATATCAATTGGCATAGATCGTTTAGTTTATGCTTTGATGCAAAAAAAAGAATTTAAAGTAAAACAATCAAAACCAGTCGTGATTTGTGTTTTTGATAAAAATTCAATGAAAGATTATATAGAAGTTCAAACAATATTAAGAAAGGCTGGTGTAAGTACCGAAATTTATCCTGGAGAAAGTAAATTGAAAAAACAAATGGAGTATGCAAATAAAATAAAATCTCCAGTAGTTATTTTATATGGTGAGAATGAAATTAAATTAGGAAAGCCAACTTTAAGGAACCTAAGCACAGGTGAAGAAAAATCAATTGAAATAAAAGAATTAGTTAATGAAATCAAAAAAATTATCTGAAGCAATAATTAAAACTTTTAAGACTAATGGTTTTGTTTTATCCGAACCAGATGTTCTTTTAGACTCAGATTACATAATCGAGAGGTCTGGTGAAAAATTTAGAAGTTCTATGTTTACTTTTGATAGAGAAGATGGAAAAAAGATGTGCCTTAGACCTGACTTAACAGTAGCATCATGTATAAGCTTCTTACAAAAAAAAACTTCCTCAAAAATTTATTACTCTGGTCAGGCTTATAGAAGATCAGGAGGTAAAGGTGCAAATTTTATTAATGATCAATTAGGTATCGAAATTCTAGGTTCAAAAAATCTTATTAAAGATGATTTTAAAGTGATCAGCACAATTTTAAACTCAGCAAAAAAAATTAAAATGAAAAAAATTAAAATTAAAGTAGGCGATATTGGTTTTTTTAAGAGCTTGATCAGTGCTCTTGAGATGCCCGAGAGATGGAAACTAAGATTAATAAGACACTTTTGGAGACCAGGTTACTTTGAAGAACTTTTAAAGAGGCTAGAAAAAAATACAGATATTGATGCTGTAACCTTTGATGCAGATAAGAAAAGATTTTACGAAATGAAAAAATTTGATCAAAATAAAGTAATCGCTGGTAGATCAATCTCAGAAATTTTAAAAAGATTTGATAAAAAAATTAAAGATCCAAGGTCATTTGTAGATGGAAAAAAAATTGTAAAAATTATTAGAGCTTTTTTAAAAATTAATTGCAAACTTTCAAAACTAGATGATGAGTTATTAAATTTTGCAAAAAAAAATAACCTTAAAATCAAAATATTTAAAAATTTTAAATCTATTCAAAATTTAAAAAAACTTAATCAAGATATAAATTTTGTTACCAATTTTGGCAGAGACGTTGAGTATTATACAGGAATTGTGTTTGAAGTATTTTCGGGCACAAAAGAAATCGCTTCAGGTGGTCGTTATGATGATTTATTAAAAAGTTTAGGAGCCAAAAAGAGCATTCCTGCTGTTGGAGCAGCAATAAACTTAAAAAATATATGAAAGATTTAATTACTATAGGCTTACCTAGTAAAGGGCGATTAAAAGAAAAATCAATATCATTTTTTAATGATAGAGGATTAAAAATTATACAAAGTGAAAAAGAAAGAAATTATTTTGGCACTTTCGAAAATAAACCTAACTTTAAAATTATATTTCTACACGCTAAAGAAATTATTCAAAGACTAGGAGACGGAACACTAGATATTGGTGTATCTGGTCTTGATCTTTTGAAAGAGTCAGACTTAAACTTACAAAGTAAAATAAATATTCAAAAAAAACTTGATTACGGAAATGCGAACTTAGTGATCGCTGTGCCAGATGATTGGATAGATGTGCAGACCATTGCTGATCTTGAAGAGGTATCATTTGATATAAGATCAAAAAGAAATACCAGATTGAGGGTAGCAACTAAGTATCCGAATTTAACCAACGATTTTTTAATTTCAAAAGGTGTTACCCAATACAAATTAATACCTAGTCTTGGTGCTACAGAAACATATCCTTTTATCGGTTCTTCAGAAATAATTATTGATATTACTTCTACAGGGAAAACTTTGGCTGATAACAATCTTAGAGTTCTTAAGGATGGATTGATACTTAGCTCTAGAGCATGTTTATTTATTGCAAAAAAAAAGGCTGCAAAACTGCAGCCTTTTTTAAAATCTTTTGTGTAGGTGAAATTACATTCCCATTCCACCCATGCCGCCCATTCCACCCATGCCGCCACCCATAGGAGGCATAGCAGGACCAGCGTCTTTTTCTTCAGGTTTATCTGCGATCATTGCTTCTGTTGTAATTAATAGTCCAGCTATTGAAGCAGCATCTTGTAGTGCTGATCTTACGACTTTAGTTGGGTCAATAATTCCTTTAGCAAACATATCTACATAGTCTTCGTTTTGAGCGTCGTAACCTTGAGAAGCCTTTTTACCTTCTAAGAGTTTACCTACCACTACAGAACCATCGACACCCGCGTTAGCAGTAATTTGTCTAATTGGAGCTTGAAGAGCTTTTTTTACAATCTCAACACCAGCTTTTTGGTCATCACCTTTTACTTTAACACTGTCCAAATCTTGTGCAGCGTAAAGTAGGGCACAACCACCTCCGATTACTACTCCTTCTTCAACAGCAGCTCTTGTTGCGTTTAGTGCATCTTCAACCCTATCTTTTCTCTCTTTTACCTCAACCTCAGTAGCACCACCAACTTTAATTACAGCAACTCCACCAGCAAGCTTAGCTAATCTTTCTTGAAGTTTTTCTTTATCGTAGTCAGATGTTGTTTCATTAATCTCAGATCTAATTTGATTACATCTAGCTTCGATATCAGATTTCTTACCTTCACCAGCAACAATTGTGCTGTTCTCTTTATCAATTTTTACTTTTTTGCAAGAACCAAGATCCCCAATTTTAACATTTTCTAATTTAATCCCAAGATCTTCTGAGATGACCTGTCCACCAGTTAAAATGGCAATATCTTCCAACATTGCTTTTCTTCTATCACCGAACCCAGGTGCTTTTACAGCAACTACCTTAAGACCACCTCTTAACTTGTTTACAACTAAAGTTGCTAAAGCTTCGCCTTCAACATCTTCAGAAATAATCATTAATGGCCTATTGGCTTGAACAACTGACTCCAATAATGGCACCATTGGTTGTAGGTTTGTTAATTTTTTCTCAACAAGAAGAACTAAAGGGTTTTCAAGCTCAGTTGTCATCTTCTCGGTATTAGTCACGAAATAAGGAGAAAGATAGCCTCTGTCAAATTGCATTCCTTCAACTACATCCAATTCAGTTTCAACTCCTTTTGCTTCCTCAACTGTAATTACCCCTTCATTACCTACCTTTTGCATAGCCTTGGAAATCATATCACCAATAGATTTTTCACCATTTGCAGAAATTGTACCTACTTGAGCAACTTCTTCATTAGCTTTAACTTTTTTTGATGATGTTTTTAATTTATCAATCACTTGCTCAACTGCTTTATCGATACCTCTTTTGATATCCATTGGGTTCATCCCAGCTGTCACGTATTTAAGACCTTCGTTGACAATAGCTTGAGTTAAAATAGTTGCAGTAGTAGTTCCATCGCCTGCATTATCATTTGTTTTGCTAGCAACTTCTTTTACCATTTGAGCACCCATGTTTTCAAATTTGTCTTCAAGTTCAATCTCTTTTGCAACTGAAACACCATCTTTTGTAGTTCTTGGAGCGCCATAAGACTTGTCCATTACAACATTACGTCCTTTTGGTCCCAATGTAACTTTAACAGCGTTTGCAAGCGTGTTTACTCCAGTTAGCATTTTTGATCTTGCTTCTGTATCAAATTTAATTATTTTTGCCATTTTATTCTCCTATAAAAGTTATTTTTTACTTTTTGAAATTCCCATTATGTCTGACTCTTTCATAATGCTGTATTCTTTACCGTCTATTTTGACTTCAGTTCCAGACCACTTCCCGAAAAGAACTATATCTCCAATTTTTACATCCATTGCAGAAACTTTTCCGTCTTCGTTTTTGGCACCTGGACCTACAGCTACAACCTCACCTTCTTGAGGTTTTTCTTTAGCAGTGTCTGGGATAATGATTCCGCCAGCAGTTTTTTCTTCACTGTCCAGCACTTTAATAAGTACACGATCGTGTAAAGGTCTAAATTTCATATATATTTTCTCCTATAAATTATTACTTAGTCCTGATATGGTATGTTTTGACTATATTTCAAGAGGCAAAATCATTAAAAAAACCATTAAATACGATATTAATAAGCTTTAAAAGGAGAAAAACAGTAGATTGAAAGAACTAAAACACCTATCAGATATATTCAAAAATTACGATACCTTTATCATCGACCTATGGGGGGTAATGCATAATGGAGTTGCTCTTAATCCCAACGCTATAGAAGCAGTAGACAAACTGAATAAAAATTCGAAAAAAATAGTATTTTTATCTAATGCTCCTAGGCCAAGTTCGAAAGTAATTAATTTTTTACTTAAAATGAAAATGGATAAAAAATATTTAGAGCATGTCATGACTTCAGGTGAGGCAGCAATGCGCGCAATTAATCAAAAAAAATTTGGAAAAACATTTTACCACCTTGGTCCGGAAAGAGATATTTCTGTGTTTGAAAAAGTAAAAGATAACAGAACTGATCTTCAGAGTTGCGACTTTATTTTATGCACAGGATTATTTGATGATCATGACAATGATTTAGATTACTATAAAAATTTTTTATTAAAGCACGTATCAAAAAAATTAATTTGTACAAATCCAGATTTAATAGTTCATAGGGGCAATATTGAAGAATTCTGCGCAGGTTCAGTAGCGAAAGTTTTTGAGGAACTTGGAGGCGAAGTTATCTATTTTGGTAAACCACATAAAGAGGTTTATGATATGTGTTTTGGCTCCAATGAAAAAGTTATAGCCATTGGGGACAATTTAAGAACAGATATTAAAGGAGCGAATAATTTAAACATAGATTGTATATTTATATCTGAAGGTGTGCATAGAAAAGAATTCAATAGCTTTGCTGAACTTAATAAACTTTTAGAAAAATATGATGTAAAAGCAAATTTTTTTCAAAGAGAATTAAAATGGTAAAATGAAGATTTACAAAAATCCAAATTTAAATAAAAAACATTGTAACGGCGTAATAGCCATAGGTAACTTTGACGGTCTACATTTAGGTCATCAAAAAGTTATCAAAGAGGCAAAACAAAAAGCTAAAAAAAATAAAATACCTTTTGGGGTTATGACTTTTGAACCTGTACCAGTAATGTTTTTTAATAAAAAAATTAAAAATCACAGAATAAACTCTTTGGAACAAAAAAAAACACAATTGAAAAAATTTAAATTAGATTTCTTAATTATTATAAAATTTAATAAAAATTTTTCATCTCAATCAGCAGAAGAGTTTATAAAAAAAATAATTTTTAAAAAAACAAAATGTAAGTATTTGTATGTTAGTAAAAATTTCAAGTTTGGTTTTAAACGTCAGGGAAATATAAAAACACTTAAAAATTGTGAGAAAAAATATAATTTTAAAAATATTGTTACTAAACCCTATACAAAAAGTAATAAAACAATTTCTTCAACATTTTTAAGAAAGAAAATTAGACTCGGTAAAATAGATGAAGTAAATAAATTATTAAACCGTAATTGGTGCATTAACGGCAAAGTAATAAAAGGACAAAGAAGAGGACATAAAATTGGTTTTCCAACATGTAATTTAAAATTAAGTAATTATGTAGTCCCTAAGCTTGGAGTCTATGCTGTTAAAGTCAAAACTAAGAATTTTTATAAAAACGGTATAGCTAATATAGGTTATAGACCAACATTTAATGGAAAAAATTTATTATTGGAGACAAATATATTTGGAATTAATAAAAATTTATATAATAAGGTAATTAGTGTAAACTTTAAGAAATTTATAAGACCAGAAATAAAATTTAAAAATTTGAAACATTTAAAACAACAAATCAAGCTTGATATAAAAAAGGCAAAAAAATAATGTCCAAAGATACCTTACAACTCCCTAAGACAGCTTTTTCTATGAAAGCTGGTTTACCACTTAAAGAGCCTGAGATTTTGAAGATGTGGGAAAAAAATAAAATCTTCGAAAAGCTTAGAAAAAAATCTAAAGGAAAAGAAAAATTTATTCTTCATGATGGCCCACCTTATGCGAATGGTCATATACATATGGGCACTGCTTTAAACAAAATTTTAAAAGATATGATCACTCGTTTTCATCAGATGAACGGGAAAGACTCTGTTTACGTTCCAGGTTGGGATTGCCACGGCCTCCCAATAGAATGGAAGATAGAAGAGCAGTACAAAAAAAAGAAAAAAAACAAAGATGAAATACCTATTAAAGATTTTAGGCAAGAATGTAGGGAGTTTGCAAAAAGTTGGATCGAGGTTCACATCAAAGAGTTTAAGCGATTAGGGGTAGTTGGGGATTTTGAAAATTATTACTCTACGATGAGCTTTGAGGCGGAAGCTCAAATTGTAAGAGAGTTAGGTAAATTTCTTTTAGATGGAAGTTTATATCAAGGGTTTAAACCAGTTCTTTGGTCTACTGTTGAAAAAACTGCTTTAGCTGACGCAGAAGTAGAATATTTAGACCATACTTCAAATACAATTTATGCAGCATTTAAAGTTAAGAGAACTGCCAAAGATTTTCTAAAAGACTCAAGTATAATAATTTGGACTACTACACCCTGGACTATACCAGCTAACAAAGCATTAGCCTTTAACAGTAATATTGAATATGCAGTTTTAGAAATTGATCAGCTTGAGCACTTTAAAAATAAGAGAATTGTAGTTGCAAAAAATCTAATTGAGTCAATTACCAAAGATTGTGAAATTAAAAACTATAAAGAATTAAAGGTTTTCAAGGGTTCTGAATTTAAAGGAACAATATGCAATCATCCATTTGTAAAAATGGATTTTAACTATGATGTTCCAATGTTGGATGCTCAATTTGTTAATTTGGAACAGGGAACAGGAATCGTTCATTGCGCTCCAAGTCACGGTCCGGATGACTTTAATTTGTGTTTGAAAAATAATATACCATCACTTTATACGATTGATAACTCAGGTGTTTATACTAAAGAGGTACCTTATTTTACAAATACACATGTGTTTAAGGCTGATCCGATTGTTATAGAAAAACTAAAAGAACAAAAGCAATTACTTAAAAATGATAAACTTAATCATAGCTATCCTCATTCTTGGAGATCTAAGGCTCCATTGATTTATAGAGCGACACCTCAATGGTTTATCTCTATGCAAAAAAATAAATTGAGAGATAAAGCAGTTAAAGCAATAAATGAAACCATCTTCTATCCCAACAAAGGTAAGGACAGGCTTTTATCAATGATTGAAGGAAGACCGGATTGGTGTGTTTCAAGACAACGAGTTTGGGGAGTACCTTTGCCAATCTTTATTAATAAAAAAACAAAAGAACCACTAAGAGATCAAAAAATTATAGATAGGATCGCATCTATTTATGAAAAGCAAGGATCTGACTGCTGGTTCACAGATGATATAAAAATTTTTTTAGGTGATGATTATGATGTCAAAGATTATGAAAAACTAAACGATATTGTTGAAGTTTGGTTCGATAGCGGCTCAACACATAGTTTTGTTTTGGAAAAAAGAAAAGATTTGAAATGGCCTGCAGACATGTATTTAGAAGGATCTGACCAACATAGAGGTTGGTTCCACTCGTCTTTATTAGAGTCTTGTGGAACTAGAGGAAAAGCACCCTTCAAAAGTATTCTTTCACATGGTTTCGTTGTAGACGGAAAAGGTATGAAAATGTCTAAATCGATGGGCAATGTTATCTCTCCAGAGGATATATTGAAGAATTATGGAGCAGACATACTTAGAGTTTGGGCTTCAGCATCTGATTATGCTGAAGATTTGAGAATAGATAAAAATATTTTAGTGCAACATGCAGAGTCTTACAGAAAAATTAGAAATACTTTCAGATTCATGCTTGGAAATTTAAAAGATAATTTTGAAAAACAAAACTTTGAAAAAGTTAAACTAAAAGAATTAGATGAATTGGAGCAATTTATCTTACATAAATTATTTATATTAAATAAATCTGTTGATGAAAATTTGAAAAATTATAATTTTCATAAGTTATATAAAGATCTTCTGAATTTTTGCACACTAGATCTTTCTTCTTTTTATTTTGATATAAGAAAAGATGTTCTTTACTGTGATAGCATAAATTCAAAAAAAAGAAAAAATTGTGTAGTTGTTTTAAACATAATTTTAGAAAGTTTATTAAAATGGTTTGCTCCAATTTTAGTTTTCACTACAGAGGAAATCTATAGTTTAGTGAATAAAGATAACTCTGAAAGTATTCATGAAAGTAATTTTGTAATAATTCCATCTAATTGGAAGAATGAAATGTTAAACGAGAAATGGTCAAATCTATTTAAAATAAAACAAGTCGCGAATATAGCAATTGAAGAGAAAAGGGCCAATAAAGAAATTGGGTCAAGTTTAGAGGCTGAAATTAAATTATTTTTAAAAAAAGATAAATTTGAAATTCTTGATAAATTAGATTTAGAAGATTACTTTATCGTTTCAAAAGCGGAAAAAGAATTGTCAAATGAAGATGATATTAAAGTTGAAGTAAAAAAAGCTCAAGGACAAAAATGTGAAAGATGTTGGAAAATTTTAGAGAAAAAATGTCAAAGAGAAAGTTGCCCAATTAAATAGAAAGTCAACATTTTGATTGATCTTAAAGAGATAAAAAACAAAATTTTTAAAAAAGAAAATTTTTATTGTCTAATAATTATTCTATCAATTTTTATTATTGACAGATATTCAAAAATTGAAATTATAAAAAATTTTGCCGATACAAGTTTTTATCTAAATGATTTTTTGAATTTCAATTTAGTATGGAATACTGGAATAGGTTTTGGTTTATTAAGCAGTAATGATGTATTTTTTTATAATATTTTTACACTTCTAATTTTATCAGTAATCTCTATTTTAATTTATTTAGCATTAAAATCAGAATTTAAAGAAAAGTTTATTTACTCCATTATTATCGGAGGGGCCCTTGGAAACCTCTATGATAGATTGATTTTTAAAGCAGTGCCTGATTTTATAGATATACATTATCATAATTTCCACTGGTTTACATTTAATATCGCAGATGTTTTTATAACTATAGGAGTTTTATCTTTTTTAGGCCATGGTTTATTTATAAAAGAAAATAATAAATGAGAAAAATATTTCTTGTAATACATCTGACAATCTTTCTCACCTCTTGCCAAGGATTTAGCGATGCTGGAAAAGTTTTAAGAAACGAAAAAACTAAAACCACAGATGAGTTTTTAGTAAAAAAAAGAAAACCTTTAGTATTGCCACCCGATTACAATGAGCTTCCACAACCAGGAAAACTTCCATCAAATCAGGAGGAGGAAGATAACTTAAAAAAAATTCTTAAGGGAAACAAAGCAAAAAGTAAAAAAAATGCAAATAACAATTCTTCTGTTGAAGAGTCAATTTTAAATAAAATTAAAAACTGATGAGAATAAGTTTTGATAAGAAGAATTTTATTAACAATACTTTTCTAAATAAAAAAATTGAAAAAAAACTATCAAAAAATTTCCCAAAAATAATGCAAAGCATTATCTCAGATATAGATAACTCTAAGAAAACTTATAATGTTTTAAGTGAAACTTTTAAATTGAATATAAATATCAAAGATCTTAAAAAATTTAAAAAATTTAAAAGTATAGCGATAATTGGTATGGGAGGATCTATATTAGGCATTGAAGCAATTTACGACTTTTTAAAATATAAATTAAAAAAAAAAATTTATTTTTTCGATGACATAAACGTAGAAAAATTTAATTTTTTTAGAAAAAATATCTCAAAAAGTAAAACTCTTTTCATTGTAATCTCAAAATCTGGAAATACGATTGAAACCTTATCGAATTTTATTTCTTTAAACATTATACAAAAAAATAAAAAAAATATTATTTTAATTTCTGAAAAGAAAAATAATACTTTGTACCAATTATCTAAAAAATTTAATTTATTTTATATAGAGCATAAAAGTTATATTGGTGGAAGATATTCTGTTTTATCTGAAGTAGGAATAGTTCCTGCATATCTTATGGGAATTAATATATTTAAACTCAGAAAAAATTTAAAAAGATATTTGATTGGTAAAGATAAAAATTATTTAAAAGATAGTGTAACAAAAATCTCAAATATATTATTAAGTAAGAAATTATCAAATATTGTTTTTTTAAATTATTCTCCAAACTTAAATAAATTTCTTTTCTGGTGCCAGCAACTTATTGCAGAAAGTTTAGGAAAAAAGGGTTATGGTTTTTTTCCTGTGATTTCAAAAGTTCCAAAAGATCATCATAGTCTACTTCAACTTTATCTAGATGGTCCAAGAGATAAAATATTTTATATTTTTAGTAGTAAAGAAAAATCTTCCCCAAAAATAAATTCTAAAAAATTTACTAATCATTTAAATTATATAAATAATAAAAATTTAGATCAGATAAAGACCGCTCAAAAAAAAGCTCTTATCAACTCTTTTAGAAAAAAAAAAATTCCTTACAGGGAATTTTCAATAAATAATTTTGAAGAGGAAACAATAGGAGAATTATTTTCATATTTTATTCTTGAGATAATTTTTGTTGGAAAACTATCTAAAATTAATCCATTTGACCAACCTTCTGTCGAGCAAGTGAAGAAAAGTACAATTAAAATTCTTAATTGAACTTTCCAAAGATAATTTTTGATCTTCCGTATACTCTTGTAGCAACTTTTTGAAAGTAGCTACCAAAAGTTTCCTCTGTTTTAATTTCTCTATGTATTACAATAATGTGATTATTTTCATGAATTTCTTTTTTTTTTATTTTCTCCAAATTTTTTATAAAATTTTTGTCTGCAAAGGGAGGGTCGAAAAAAAATATATTAAACTTTTCTTTTTGATTAGAAAAATTTAAATCTTCCATTTTACTTTTAATAATTTTACATTGATTCAAAATTGATAATTCAATTAAATTTTTCTGTAATTTTTTTAAAGCATTTTCATCTTGCTCAATAAATGTAACTTTACAAGCCCCTCTTGAAATACATTCTAGTCCAAAAGAACCTATTCCTGAATAAGCATCGAGTATATAAGAATCTTTAACTCTAATATTAATTTCATTAGAATGATTTAAAATGTTAAAAATATTTTCTCTTACTGAATCTTTTAAAGGTCTTGTAACGGTGTTTTTTAAAAATTGAATCTTCTTTCCCTTAAACTTTCCACTAATTATTCTCATTTTTATTAATAACTCTCCAGCCAATATCTTTTCTAAAAAAACCGTCCTTCCACTTTATTTTTTTAATCACTTTTATTATTTCTTGTCTAACATTCATTAAATTTTTACCATAAGAAGTAATATTAAGAACTCTACCTCCTGTTGATAAAAGTTTTTTATCTTTGAACTTTGTACCTGCATGAAAGATGAAAGTATTTTTTTTTATTTTAAGATTGCCTAGATTTTTTATTATACTTTGTTTTTTATACTTACCTGGATATCCTTTTGAACATAACACAATAGTCATACATTTTTTTGAAGACCATTTAATATTAATATTTTTTAGATTATTATTTACTGTATTTTTTATAATTTTTATTAAATCAGTTTTTAATCTAGGTAATATTACTTGACATTCAGGATCGCCCATTCTCACATTAAATTCAATTAAATAAGGCTCATTATTTTTAATCATCAGTCCTACGTATAAAAACCCTTTATAAGGATTTCTGTTTTGTCTTAGGTATGATAGAGTTGGTTTTACGATCTTTTTAATTATTTTTTTTTCTAATTCAAAGTTGACTATTGGCGCTGGTGAATAAGCTCCCATACCACCTGTGTTAGGTCCTAAATCTCCCTCTTTTACTCTTTTATGATCTTGCGCGGTTCCAAAAATTTTGAAATGATATTTATCTGCAATAATAAAAAAACTAGCTTCCTCACCTTCTAAAAATTCTTCTAAAACTACTTTTTTTGATGATTTAAATTTTCCTTTGAATATTTCTTTCGAAATATTTAAAACTTGTTTTTTAGTTTTACAAATTGTGACCCCCTTACCTGCAGCTAATCCATCAGCTTTGACCACAAGGGGTAACTCATTTTTTTTGAGAAACTTTAAAACTTGTGTTGTATTATTACAAATTTGAAAATTGGCAGTTGGAATATTTTTTTCCTTACATAACTTTTTCATAAAAGCTTTTGAACCTTCCAGCTTAGAGGCAAATTTATTTGGTCCAAAGGCTTTAATTTTATTTTTATTTAAAAAATCAACAAGTCCTTTCACCAAAGGTTCTTCAGGACCAACTATCACAAGTTGAATTTTATAAAGCTTTAAAAGTCTTAAAAGGTTATTAAAATTTAAAATATTAGTGTCTATATTTGTTGCTATTTTTGATGTACCTGCGTTTCCAGGAAAACAAAAAATTTTATTTTTAATTTTTGAATTAGATATTTTTTCGCAAAGAGCATGCTCTCTTCCACCACTACCAATTAATGCAATATTCATTTTAATGTTATATTGTATAGATAATAGATGAATAAAAAAAAAGCTAAAGTTATTTTTAAACACAACTCATTCGAGATTGTTGAAGCTGGAGACCATGTTTTGTGTGCAGTCTCTGGTAGAGAAATAAAGTTAGAAAACTTAAATTATTGGAATGTAGACTTACAAGAGGCTTATTATTCTCCAATAGAAGTAAAAAAAAAAATCAAAGACTTAAAATAAAATTTATTTCCACCTATTATGACTCCAAATCCACTCATTTGGATTAGACTTTATCATCATCTCTAAAATATTATTCAATTTTTTACTTAAATCAAACTTATCATTAAATTTCAATGGATCGATTTCTTCTAAAAACTTTATTCTAAAATCATTTTTTTTATCTCTCTCAATAAAAACTGGAACAATTTTTAAATTATATTTAATTGCAAGTTGTGCAGGTAAAGTTGTAGTTAAAGCGGGTTTTCCAAAAAAATTTATTTTTTCACCCTCACTGACACGCTGATCTATCATCAATGCTATACTGACACCTTTGTTTATAAAATCAATTGCTTCTCTAACTCCATTAATTCCTTTTTTAATTTGATTTTTACAAACATATTTTTTTCTTAAATATTCCATGAATGGATTTAAAAAGTAATTATTTAAAGGTCTATAAATAGCAGCTAATGAAATATCTGTTTTAGTAATTTGCATTGACATTAATTCAAAATTTGAAAAATGACCTGAAATAAAAATAACTGGTTTTGCTTTTGTAGATATATTCTTGACAATTGTTTCTCCCTCAACTTTTACATGTCCAGAATTTTTTCTAAAGTAATTTAAAAAAACATATTCAATAAAAGTATAACCATAATTTTTCCACATGTTCGAAACTATTTTTTCTTTTTCAGAAGGAGAAAGGTTACTTTTATAATTTTCGAGGTTTTGAAATATTATTTTTTTTGATTTAAAAAAAGGGCCTATTTTTAAAAAAACAAAAGAAAACAGTTTTCTACTAAAGTTTAGACCAATTAATTTACCAATTAAAAAAAATAAATACACAATGAGGGCTTGAAAAAAATAATTAATAAATTTAATCATAAATCTGATTTATCTTTCTAAAAAAATCCTCGCCGTTTTCTATTTCGAGTTTTAGTTTTATATAATTTATCTTATCAATTTTAAATTTTTTAATTCTAAAATAATCTTTTTCAGTTGTTATAATCTTTAAGTTTTTATTTTTTGCTACTTCTATGATATTTAAGATTTCTTTTTCAGTAAAATCATAATGATCGGGAAAAGAAATTTTTTCTGAGACTATCAAATCGTTATTCTCTAGCAAACTAAAGAAATTTACTGGATTTCCAATACCTGCAAAAGCTAAGAGTTTTTGGTTTTTAAAATTATCAAGATTTATAGGTTTGTATTTTGAGTAAAAAATACTTAATTTACCGTTTACTTTAAAAAGTTTTTTTTCGAATTCGATATCTTTTTCTCCATTGATCACAACAATTTGAGAATTTTTTAGTGCACTTAGACTTTCTCTTAAAGGTCCTGCAGGAAAAACATAACCATTTCCAATAAGTTGTTTTTGATTAAAGCAAGTAATATTCAAATTTTTTTTTATCTTGTAATCTTGAAATCCATCATCAAGTATCACAGTATCAAAATTTTTATCTTTAGCGATTTTAATCCCTGTAACTCTATCTTTATCTAATATGAAATTTTTGAAGTTATTTTTAATAAAATCATTTTCATCTGAGTGCTTTTTGTAATATTTTTTTAAAATTGCGGGTTTTTTACCAGCTTCTAGAAGTTGTTTAGCTATATAAACTGTTAAAGGTGTTTTACCTGTACCACCAATATAAATATTTCCCACACAAATAACTGGAATATTGAAGTATTGAGGTTTTAAAATTTTTTTTTTAATACTTATAATTATCTCAATTACATAACTTAAGGGCAAAAGAAAAGAAGATATAAAACCTTTTTTTGAGTCCCAAAATTTAGGCTTATTTATTTTCATTAAACAAAAAACTATTAATTTTATTCATAGTATTTTCTAAAGTATCTTGCTCTAATTTATACATTAAATTAGTAAATTTATTGTTATCTTTTGTAAAAGATATCAAGTCTTTTTCTATGTTTTGAGCCAGTTCATCAGCGGAGTTAATTGTAAAAGATATTTTATGTTTTTTTAGCAAGTCATAAATTTCCTCAAAATTATAAACATATTGGCCATGGTAAATTCGACATCCTAATTTTGCAGCATCTATAGGACTTTGCCCTCCTTCTTTCTCTAATTTCTTTATTGTTGATTTTCCTATAAATACACTTTTTGAAAATTTTAAAAACTTCGGCAGTACACCGAAAGAGTTAATTAGCACTACCTCTTTATTTTCTAAAATTGTCTCATTTTCATTTAAAATTTGAGTCGATAAATTACGTTTTTTGCAAATTAATTCAATCTGCTTAATTCTTTCAATATGTCTAGGAGCAATTATTGTTATTAAATCTTTAAATTTTTGTTTAAGCAAAACATGAGACTCTAGACAGAGAGCCTCTTCGGTGAGGTGAGTACTAATTGCTAACCAAAATCTATTTTTTTTTAAAATATTTTCGCTTGGATTAGTTATTTTACTTGTATCTATCTTTCCAATGAGCTTTAAGTTTCCAGGATTAAAGATATTTTTTGCCCCTAGTTTCTGAAGATGAAAGAAAGTTTCTTTATTTGCCGTTAAACATAAATCAAAACAATTAAAAATTTTTTTTGATGTGACTGGGACTAGCTTCCACCTATCAAATGTTTTTTGTGTAATTCTTGCATTAATAATTGCAATTGGAATTTTGTTTTTTTTTGCATTCAAAACTAAATTTGGCCAAATTTCAGAGTCTACTAAAAAAATTATAGATGGATTCCATAACAATAAAAATTTTTTTATTAGAAACTCAACATCGACTGGAAAAAATCTATGAAATACGTTATCATATTTTTTAAATTCTTCTTTAGATAGGGTAGCTGAGCTTAAGGTAACTGTAGTAACAAGAAATTGTAAATTTTCTTTTTCTTTATTCAATTTTTCAATTAATGGTAAAATACTTTTTAATTCACCAATACTAGCAACATGAAACCAAATTAACTTTTTATATTTTTTTTTAACAACATTAAAATCTTTTGAGAAAATTTTTTCTTTGTATCTAATTGCATCCTCTTTATTTAAAAGTTTCCGAAGAAAAATGATTAGAATAATTAATGGATAAAATATTAGTGTTAAGATCCGATATAATGGAATCATCCCGATTATTTCAATTGCTTCTCATATAGTGATTTGTACTCTTCACAATTGTTTATTAAAAAATCATGATTTCCTGAATTTTCAATTTCTCCGTTCTTTAATACAAATATTGTGTCAGCGTTATGAATAGTTGAAAGTCTATGTGCAATTACAAGAGTAGTTTTATTTTTTGTTAAATTTAAGATTGCATTCTGAACAATTTCCTCAGATTCAGCGTCAAGGGAGGATGTAGCCTCATCCAACAAAATAATTGGTGACTCTTTTAAAATTGCTCTAGCAATAGAAATTCTTTGTTTTTGACCACCAGATAGCCTTACACCATTCTCCCCAATGATAGTATTATAACCATGAGGTAATTTTTTAATAAATTCATCTGCTGCCGAATATTTACACGCTTTTTCTATTTCATTTTGATTTGCATTTTCTTTTGCGTATGCAATGTTGTTTTTAATAGTATCATCAAATAAAATTACATCTTGACTGACTAAAGATAGATTCTTTCTTAATGACTCTAACGAAATTTCTTTTATATTTTGATTATCAATTTTAATTTCACCCTCTTGAGGATCATAAAATCTTGGTAACAAGTTTATAATTGTACTTTTCCCAGCACCACTGTGACCTACAAAGGCAGCCATTGTATTTCCTTTGATATCAAAAGATATATTTTTAATGGCTTTACTATTTGTTGTTTTATATTTGAAACCAATATTTTCAAATTTTATATCTGAATTTTTTAAAATAAGTTCTGGAAAATTTTTATTATGTTTGATTTCAATTCTCTTATCTACAATATCGCTTATTCTTTTAAATGCTGCCGCTCCTTGGTAGGCTGACATGTTTATGGTCGCTAGCGATCTTATAGGTTGGTAAGCCAGCATCATAGCAGCTAGAAATGAAAAAAAATTATTTACACCAAGTTCATCATTGGCGATTAATCTTCCAGAATAAACTATAAACCCTGCAATCATAAATCCAGTTAAAGTCTCCATTATTGGTGCAGCTCTTATCAGCACGCTCCCAATTTTAATATTTTTTTCAACTAGGTCATTAATTACCTTTTGGGCCTTTTCATTTTCTCGGTCCTCTTTTTGATAAATTCTAATCATTTTTGAACCTTTAAATATTTCAGATAAAAAGGCTGCAACTTTTCCAGAAGATTCGCCTGCTTTGGTTGTAGCTTTTCCCATTCTTTTACCAAGAGATTTTGCAAGTCCTGCAGCTAAAGGCATCATCAAAATTGCAAATAAAGCAAGTTTCCAATTTTGATAAAACATTAAAGAAACAAGAGCTATTACTGAGAAAGTATCTTTCATTAAATTTAAAACACCTGTGCCTACAAGATTTTGCACATGATGAGCATCAAACATCACATTTGAAATATACTTTCCAGAGTGTCTATTTTCTAAAGTTTGTATATCTGTCAATAAAATATTTTCAGCAATCTTTTTCTGAAGTTCTCCTGCAACCTCTTCTCCAACTCTAATGATATTTATCCTTGCAAAATAAAGTGATAGTCCTTTGCTGGAAAATGCTAATACAATTAGCGCAGGTATAGACCAAGCAAATATTTTATTTTGTTCAATAAATATTTTTTTTACCGCTGGATCAAGTAACCAAGCTATACCAGCGGTACTACCAGCAACCACTAAAGATAAAATTAAAGCTAAAAGAATTCTATTAATATGTTTTTTAACATATTCAAAATATAGTCTTTTTAAAATAAATTTTAGCTCTTCAAATTTCATATTAATAATTGAGTGACAAAATTCCTAAAAATAAAATAAATCCAGAAAAATTATTCAATTTGAATAATTTTAAACAACTCTCTTGATCCTCTTTTTTAAAAAAATATATTTGGTAAAATAAACTAAAAATAAAAAATATAAACAAAATAGAAAAAATATTGAAATCGATGTTTTCTTTAAATAAAAAAAGCATTAAAGATATTGTTATTAAATATGTGATTGATACAAACAACTTTATATTTTTTTTGAATTTAATCGCAGTAGATTTAAGACCTATGATTTCATCATCAGACATATCTTGAGCCCCATAAATAGTGTCATAGCCCAATGTCCAAAATATGGCTGAAAAATAAAGTAATATTATTTCGAAGGAAACTTCATTATTTAGAGCAGATCCTGCCATTATAATCCCCCAATTAAAAGTAAGTCCTAAGAACAGTTGTGGCCAATAAGTAATTCTCTTCATAAAAGGATATGCAAAAGCCAGAAACATTGATCCTATACCCAAAAGAATTGTTTTATTGTTAAATTGAATTAAAATTAGAAAAGATAAAAAACAGAGAATAATTACGTATAAAAGTGATCTTTTAATCGATATTTTTCCTGATGCTAAAGGTCTTTGGTTTGTTCTTTTAACCTTTTTATCGAAGTCTTTATCAACAATATCATTTACAATACATCCCGCGCTTCTCATTAAGACTGAACCTAAAAAAAACAAAATTAAATAAAGAACGTAAGAATTTATATTTTGATTTAATAAGTATGCATAAGAGAGACCCCAGGAGCAAGGCCAAAATAATAACATATAACCAGTTGGTTTATTTAATCTTGTTAAATCAATAAAAATTTTAAGGTTAGTCATGAAATATTACTTGTAAATATCAAACACTATCTACATAATCAATTTGATTCGAAATGGATATAGATTACACAGTAGCAGCTTTGATGTTCCCTGCGATTCCTTTAATGATGACAATGTATAGTAACCGTTTTCATACTTTAAGCGCATTAATTAGGCAACTACATGATAAATTTACTTTCGAAAAAAAAGTTCCACCGGAGTTAGAAAAACAACTTCATGTTTTAAATAAAAGAACTAATTACCTTAAATATGTAATGGGTTTCTCTTCATTTGGATTTCTTTTCAACATGCTTACAGTATTATTATTATATTTAGACTTAACCTTTTATGCTAGGTTAAGTTTTGCATTTTGTTGTGTATGCATGATAATTTCAATTTTCTTATTTTTACAGGAAGTCAGAATGTCAAATGAGGCATTAAAATATCACCTAAGTGATATGGACTCTATGAAAAAGGATTTATAGATCAACCTTCTAAAAGTTTTTTTTTAAAAAGTGAAATTCCTTGACTAATTTTATGATTGTAAGACTCTTCAAAAGTACTTAATTGCCATCCTTTCATTCGCGATTTTATTTTTTTAAGATTTTCTAACTTCCATTCTTCACTAATATTTTCATCTTTCCATTGCTTTTTTTCTTCATTAGTTCTCGCACATCCATAACAGTAGCCTGTTACAGGGTCAGTTTTACAAATACTAATACAAGGAGAAATTATTTTTTTTGACATTAAGGAAGTATAATTGCTGGACCAATTAATTTTCTTGCCTCAAGATCTGTATGAGCGTCTTTTGCGTCTGCAAGTTTATATTTTTTTGAAATTCTAATTTTTATTTTTCCAAATTTAACTTTTTCAAAAATTTGATCAGCTCCAGCTTGAAGCTCTTTTCTATTAGTAAAATACTGACCTATTGAAGGTCTTGTTAAGTATAACCCCTTGGGTTGGATTTCTTTTGGAACATTAACAGGGTCTAAAGGTCCAGATGCGTTTCCAAAACTTATCATCATACCTCTTGTTGAAAGACATTCTAATGATCCGTGAAATGTTTTTTTTCCTACCCCATCAAAAACTGCAGGCACTCCTTTATTATTAGTAATTTTCATCACTTCTTTAGCAAAATTATCTTTTGTATAATTAATTACATGAGAGTAACCGTTTTCTTCAGCTATTTTGATTTTATCATCTGAGCCAACTGTTCCAATTACTTTTGCTCCAATACTATTAGCCCATTGTGCAAAAATTTGACCAACTCCCCCAGCCGCTGCATGAAAAAGGACTGTTTCACCAGCTTTAAGTTTGTAGGTTTTAGAGAGTAAATAATTCGTAGTTAAACCTTTCGTCATTAGAGTAGCAGCCAACTCATGTGAAATTCCATCAGGAACTTTTACAGCTATCTTTGCTGGAATAACTCTTTTTTGTGCATAAGCTCCTAAAGGAATTGAGGCGTAAGCAATGTTATCGCCCTTATTAAATTCAGTTACATTTGAACCAACTTCATCAATTTTTCCTGCAGCCTCTAAACCGATTCCACTTGGCAACTTAATGGGGTACAAACCAGATCTATGGTAAGTGTCAATATAATTTAGACCAATCGCGTGATTAGTAACTTTAATTTCATCTGGTCCTGGAGAACCAACATTTACATCTTGAAGTTCTAATACATCAGGTCCTCCACTTTTTTTAATTACAATAGATTTAGGCATTTTACGGAAACGTACTTTAACTTTTAATATTTAGCAAATGTTCCGTTATTATAATCTTGAATAGCTTCAAGTATTTCAGCTTTTGTATTCATTACAAACGGTCCACCCCTTGCAATAGGTTCACCGATTGGCTTACCAGCTATAAATAAAAACTCAGATTTCTTGCTTGCTTTAATTTTTAATTTAGTGCCTCGCTGTAGTAATATTAAGTTTGAGTCAGTTGTTTTATTGTGGTCTTTTTCTCCTATTTTTAATTCCCCTTTTAATAGATAAATAAAAGAATTATGTCCTGAAGGTACATCACAATTGAATTCTTTTTCTTCATTTAAAATTACATGAAAATAAATTGGGTCAACGTTATGATTTTTTTCCGGCCCTTCCGCTTTTTTGTATTTACCCGCAATTACTTTTATGATTTTATCATTATCTTTGTGTTCTCCAAGTTCGTTTCCTTTAATATATAAGTATTCTGGCTTATTCTTTTTCATTTTAGCCGGCATGTTTATCCAAAGTTGAAAACCTAATAATTTACCTTCTTTCATTGCAGGCATTTCGGAATGAATAATTCCTCTTCCAGTTTTCATCCATTGCACATCTCCAGATGCCATAATACCTTTAGCCCCAGTGCTATCTTGATGTTCAAACTCTCCGTTTAACATATAAGTTACTGTTTCTATCCCTCTATGTGGATGGGGAGGAAAGCCAGCGACATAATCATCTTTATTTTCAGAACCAAATTCGTCAAGCATTAAGAATGGGTCAATATAATCTGCTTCCGGAGTTCCTATGCTTCTTTTTAATTTTACACCTGCACCATCGGAGGCGTTTAAGGCTTTAATGATTTTTTTTACTTCAATTTGAGACATAGAAATATTTATAATGAAACTTTAAACTTTATCAAGTAGGTGCGTTAAATTATTGATTTCATTTTTGGGTTGAAAATCGAGTATATCGAATACTGAGTTATTCCTATTAACCCAGATGGAATTATATCCAAAGTTTCCACCTCCTGAAACATCCCATGTATTCGCACTTAAAAAAGTAATTTCACCAGATTTAATTTTATATTTTTTAACGGGTAGTTCATAAACGCTTGGATCGGGTTTATAAATTTTTACTTCTTCAATAGAAAAAAGATCATCAAATAAATTATTTAATTTATTATTTTCAACCAATTCATTTAATAGATCAGGGGTCCCATTAGAAAGTATGGCAAGTTTTAAGTTTCTCTTTTTTAAATCTTCCAGAACTCCTCTTACTTCAGGATAAGGAGATAAAATTTTGTAAAGACTAAGCAACTCATTTTTCATATTATTGTTAACGTTGAATACTTTCATTGATTTATCCAAACTGTCCTCAGTAATATCCCAAAAATTTTTATGCCTTTTCATTAAACTTCTAAGCCAAGTATATTCAAGCTGAGTAGTTCTCCAAAAATTTGCAAATGCTTCCCACTTTGCTCCAATTTTATCTTTACATTTTTCAGCAGCTGAATTTACATCGAACAACGTACCGTAAGCATCAAACACTACTACTTTTGTTTTCATCATTTATTAAATGTTATGCGAACCATCACATAATGGTTGATCATTTGTTTGTTTACATGAGCAGAAAAAAACTTTTTTAGTTTGATCGGCTAAATATTTTAAAGGTGCAAATTCAGTTCCTTTATGTGAACCGTCACAAAAAGGCTGCTTAGAACTAACCCCACAAGTACACCAAAAATATGATTTTCCTTCAATCACATTAATGCCTATTGGGGATTCCCCAGCTCTTTTACCTTTTTTCATCAAAGCTCCTTTATATCTTCAACATTTGTTTATATTATAGATAATAATGAATATTAGATTATATCATCCAGACAGTATACTAGAAAATAATACAAGTTTGTTAAGCAAAGAGCACACTCATTACATTGTTAATGTTATGCGACTTAAAAGGGGCTCAAAATTAAATTTTTTTAATAAAAACGGAGAATGGAAAAGTGAAATAATTTTTTTAAACAAAGATAGAGTTGAAGTTAGGTTTTTAGAAAAAATTAAAGAAGTTAATAATTTATCTAAAACCGAGCTAGCTATTTGCCTAGTAAAAAAAAATCCAATGGATACTATTTTACAAAAAGCCACAGAACTTGGTATAAATAAAATTATTCCAATAGTTTCAGAAAGAACAGAAGTTAAAGAATTAAATCTTGATAGAGCCAAAAAAATAGTTATTGAAGCGACTGAACAATCTAATCAACTTGTACCTCCCGAGATTGCAGATGTAATTAAATTAAAAGATTTTTTACAAACTTTTGACGAAAACTCAAAAATTTTATTTGCTGATGTCAATTCAAAAGAAAATTTAAAAACTGAAGATTTTAAAAATGTTAAATCTTTTTGTATATTAATTGGTCCTGAGGGTGACTTTTCTACAGCTGAACGCGAGTTAATCCTACAAAATAGAGCTGTAAAACCTTTTACGTTATCTAAAAACATTCTAAGGTCAGATACTGCTGTAATAAGCGCTATTTCATTAGTGAATTTTATCAATAACTTTCATTAATTGTCGCATTAATTGAAATTGTGAAATTGTCTAAAAGCTGTATAAAAACTCATGATAAAAAAAATTGCTTATACACTTTTCTTAGCTTGGCCAATAGCGCTTTTTGCTAATGAGCCTAGGGATTGGCAACTAAGTTTCCAAAAATCAGCTTCAAAAAGTATGGATGATATTGTTTGGTTTCACGACTACATGCTTGTGCCAATAATTACTGCTATTACTGCTTTTGTTTTATTTTTACTTTTATATGTCTGTGTAAGATACAGGGCCTCTAAGAATCAAATTCCATCAACAACAAGTCACAACACCTTCATTGAGGTTATTTGGACATTGGTTCCTTGTTTAATTTTGATTGTAATGGCAGTACCTTCATTTAAAGTTTTATACTCACAAGATGAAATCCCTAAAGCAGATGTTACCATTAAAGCTATAGGTTATCAGTGGTATTGGGGATATGAATACCCAGATGAAAATATCATTTTTGACTCTTATATGATTGATGAGAAGGATTTAAAAGAAAATCAACCAAGATTACTAGCCGTTGATAATGAAGTTTACGTACCAGTGAATAAAGTTGTAAAAGTTATGATAACAGCGAATGATGTGTTACATGCGTGGGCGCTCCCATCTTTTGGAGTTAAAAGAGATGCAATTCCTGGAAGAATAAATGAGACATGGTTTAAAGCTGACCGAACTGGAACTTTCTACGGCCAGTGTTCTGAGCTTTGTGGAATAAAGCATGCTTTCATGCCAATCACAGTGAACGTTGTGTCCGAAGAAGAGTATAATAAGTGGTTAGAAGAGGCTAAAGTTAAATTTGCCAAAGAAGAAATCAATAATAATATTAAAGTAGCAAAAAAAATTAAGGAGATAAAGTAATGTCAGCAACAACTGCAGATCACGAGCATCATCAAAATCCAACAGGTTGGAAGAGATGGGCTTACTCAACAAATCATAAAGATATAGGAACAATGTATCTTATCTTTGCAATTATCGCTGGGATAATTGGATCTGCTTTTTCAGTTTTAATGAGAATGGAGCTAATGCATCCAGGTGACGGAATTCTTGGAGGTGATTATCATTTATATAACGTGTTAGTAACTGGTCATGGTTTAATCATGATTTTCTTTATGGTAATGCCAGCAATGATTGGTGGTTTTGGTAATTGGTTTGTTCCAATTATGATTGGTGCTCCAGATATGGCATTTCCACGGATGAATAATATTTCTTTCTGGCTATTACCAGTCGCTCTAATTTTATTACTAGTATCAATCTTTGTTGACGGCCCTCCAGGTGCTAAAGGAGTAGGAGGCGGTTGGACAATTTATCCACCTTTGTCATCAAAAACTGGTCAGCCAGGTCCTGCGATGGATTTAGCAATTTTAAGTTTACATGTGGCTGGGGCTTCTTCAATTTTAGGAGCAATTAATTTCATCACGACAATTTTAAATATGCGAACTCCTGGCATGACTTTACACAAAATGCCGTTATTCTCATGGTCAATTTTAGTTACAGCATTTTTACTTTTATTATCATTGCCAGTTTTAGCAGGAGCAATAACAATGCTTCTAACAGACAGAAACTTTGGAACTGCTTTCTTTGAAGCACAAACAGGGGGAGATCCAGTTCTATTCCAACATTTATTTTGGTTTTTTGGTCACCCAGAGGTGTATATTTTAATTTTACCAGGTTTTGGAATGATCAGTCATATTGTTTCAACTTTTTCAAAGAAGCCTGTGTTTGGTTATTTAGGAATGGCTTATGCGATGGTAGCTATTGGGGTAGTTGGTTTTGTTGTTTGGGCTCACCACATGTACACAGTCGGATTAGACACAGATACAAAGGCTTATTTCTTAGCAGCAACAATGATTATAGCAGTCCCAACCGGAATTAAGATTTTTTCTTGGATAGCAACTATGTGGGGTGGCTCGATAAGTTTTCAGACACCTATGCTATGGGCTATAGGCTTTATTTTTTTATTCACTTTAGGCGGAGTAACTGGAGTTGTTCTAGCAAACGCAGGTGTTGATACCGCACTGCATGACACTTATTATGTTGTAGCGCATTTCCACTATGTATTATCAATGGGAGCTGTATATGCAATCTTTGCAGGTTTTTATTATTGGTTTAGCAAAATGACAGGTTATGAATACTCAGAATTTCTGGGTAAACTACATTTTTGGTTAACGTTTATTGGAGTAAACTTAATATTTTTCCCACAGCATTTCTTAGGATTAGCAGGAATGCCAAGAAGATATGCTGATTATCCAGATGCATTTGCTGGATGGAATTATATTTCTTCGATTGGTTCTTATATTTCTATTATAGGATTAGCGGTATTTTTATTAAATCTTTTGTACGCTTTTATGAAAAAGAAAAAAGCTGAACAAAATCCATGGGGAGAAGGAGCAACAACTCTAGAATGGACAGTGTCATCACCGCCACCATTCCATACTTTTGAAGAGCTACCTAAAGTAAAGTAAATTGAGCCAGATAAGTATAAAAGCTAGAAACTCTAAACTTGGTTTAGCATTAGACCTAAGTTCATTTTTTAATTTAATGAAACCTAGAGTAATGTCTCTTGTTCTATTCACTTGTATGGTTGGCTTATTAATAGCACCAAATAATGTAGAATTTACATCTGCTTGTATTTCTCTATTAGCGGTAGCTATAGGTTCTGGAGCTGCTGGAACACTTAATATGTGGTATGAGTCAGATGTAGATGCTTTAATGAGCAGGACTTGCTTAAGACCAATCCCAACTGGAAAAGTTAAAAAAGATCAGGCTTTATATTTTGGTATCATTTTATCAGCTTTGTCAGTAAGTATAATATATTTTTCAGCTAACTTAATTTCTGCAATTTTATTAGCATCAACTATTGCTTTTTATTTTTTCATTTATACAATTTGGTTAAAAAGGAAAACTCCACAAAATATTGTTATAGGTGGTGCTTCAGGAGCATTACCACCAGTTATTGGATGGACAATAGCAACTGGAAATATTTCTCTAGAACCGTTAATATTATTTTTGATCATATTCTTATGGACACCGTCACATTTTTGGGCATTAAGTTTATATAAATCAAGTGATTATAAAAAAGCGAAAATTCCAATGCTCCCTATAATTTCAGGAACAAAAACAACAAAATTAAATATTCTTGTTTACGCTTTGATTATGTCACCAGCAGTTTTAGCTCCATATTTTTTCAATTTTGCTAGCACAATTTATTTAATTATAACTTCAATAATGACAACGTATTATATTTATCTATGTTTTAAATTATATAGCTCTAAAATAGCGAAGGCTTCAAACAAAATTGCAAGAAAGATATTTATTTACTCAATTTTTTACTTATTTTTTATTTTTTTAACTTTATTAATGGATAATATTCTTAAATAATATGATGGATAAAAAGAAAAAAAATTTGATCACTGCATTGATATTAATCTTGTTTATGATTTTTTTATTTGTGCTAACTTTTTACAATATTGGGATTTACAATAGAGAAATATAATGAATATTAGCAAAAAAAATCTAACGCCTATCGCTTTGGTATCAATATTTTTACTTATGTTAGGTTTATCTTTCGCAGCCGTTCCATTATATGATTTATTTTGTAGAGTAACGGGATTTGGCGGAACTACTCAAAACGCAACTGAAAAAGAAATTCCAAAAATTATAGTAAATCAAGACTATAAAATGAGATTTGATACAAATATTAATAGTTCTTTGGACTGGAAATTTTATCCTGAAATGAATACTTTAAACTTAAAACCAGGCGAAGTTCATACAGTTAAATTTAGCGTTGAAAATCCTAGTAATGAAATTTCTTCAGGGTCGGCAACATTTAATGTATCTCCATCACCATTTGGTATTTATCTGAACAAGATAGGCTGTTTTTGTTTTGAAAAACAAACCTTGCAACCAGGTGAAAAAAAAGAGTTTGTACTAACATTTTTCTTGGATCCTAAAGTTGTTGATGATAATAAAACAAAAAATATGTCTGATGTAACGTTATCTTTTACTTTCTTTTCATCAGGCTATTACGAAAAGAGTAATACATAATGTCAGCGGAAAAACCAAAACATGATTATCATTTAGTTGACCCAAGTCCTTGGCCGATCTACGTTTCATTCGCCACTTTAGTCTTAGCTTTTGGAGCAGTTTATTACTTTCACTCAAAAGCCCTTTGGTTGCTATTAATTGGTTTTGCTTTAGTAGTTTATGGTGCATTTATGTGGTGGAGGGATGTTATAGAAGAGGCGGAACATCAAGGTCATCATACTCCTGTAGTTCAAATCGGACATAGGTACGGTATGACATTATTTATTGCCTCTGAAGTAATGTTTTTTGTTGCATGGTTTTGGGCTTTTTTTAATGCAAGTTTATTTCCACCAGACTCTATTGGCGGTATCTGGCCACCAGCAGATATTAAAACTTTTGATCCTTGGGATATTCCATTAATTAACACTCTAATTTTATTATTGTCAGGAACTACAGTCACCTGGGCGCATCATGCAATGTTAGAAAATGACAGAAAAGGATTAGTAAATGGTTTAATCGCAACAGTATTTTTAGGATTTATATTTTCTTGTTTTCAAGCTTATGAGTATCATCACGCAACATTTACTTTAGATGGCGGAATATATGGTTCCACATTTTATATGTCGACTGGTTTTCATGGTTTTCATGTAATAGTAGGAACTGTTTTTCTCGCAGTTTGTTTGTTTCGATCAATGCGAGGTCATTCAACGCCTCAACACCATTTTGGATTTGAAGCGGCAGCCTGGTACTGGCATTTTGTCGATGTAGTTTGGCTATTCTTATTTGCTGCGATCTATATTTGGGGAAGTTAATCTCAAATTGAAAAGAGCATTCTTATTTCAACTATTCGTAATTCTATTTGTAACAATATTTTGCGCCTTAGGAACTTGGCAACTTTATAGATTGCAATGGAAGTTAGAGCTTATCAGCGAAATAACTTTTGGATTAGACTCTAAACCAATAGAATACTCTAACTCAATTAATAAAAATTATCAGAGAGTAACCGCTAAAGGAAAATTTAATTTTGATAAGCAAATTTACCTTTACAGCTTGAATGACAGTGGAAAACCTGGATATGATGTTGTTACTCCATTTAGAACTGATAAGAATCAAAATGTTTTGATTAATAGAGGTTGGATTAATAAAGAATTAAAAGATAATCCAAGCATAAATTTTAATGCAGAAACTGACGAAGAAGTAATTGGACTTTTAAGAGAAATATATAAACCAAGTATATTTAAACCAGACAATGATATTAAAAATAATATTTGGTTTTCATTAAATTTAGAAGACTTAAAAGAGGCTACAGGCGAGCAATTTAACAAATTTGTAATTTTTCTAGAAGATAGTCAGGCTAAGTCACCTATACCTAAAAAGATAAGTATAGATGTGCCAAACAATCACCTTAAATATGCTATAACATGGTATGCAATATCAATTTCAATAATTTTTTATTATTTATATTTTAGAAGAAAAAAATGAATTATTTTAGCACTAGGGATAAATCTTTAGAATTTAGTTTTAAAGATATTTTCTTACGAGGACTTGCACCAGGCGGAGGGTTATTTTTGCCTGCTGAAATAAAAAAGTATAGTCAAGATGAACTTAATAATTTAAGTCAACTAAATTATAATGAACTTGCTACAGAAATTATCTTTAATTTCTGTTCAGGTGAAATTAAAAAAGAAGAACTTAGTTCACTGATACAAAAATCTTATAGTAGTTTTAAAGATAAAGAAGTCGTAAATATAAAAAAAATTGGAAATATAAATCTTCTTGAACTTTATCATGGACCCACTTTAGCTTTTAAAGATATTGCAATGCAAGTAATTGGAAATATGTATGACTATCTAGAAGTCGCTAAAGATAAAACTGTAAATGTCGTAGTAGCTACATCAGGAGATACTGGTTCAGCGGCTATAGCTGCATTAAGCAATAGAAAAAATATAAATCTTTTTGTACTACATCCGCATAATAAGATTTCAAATATTCAAAGAAAAATTATGACAACAATTGGTGGATCAAATATTTATAATATTGCTATAGAGGGATCATTTGATGATTGTCAAAAAATTGTAAAAGAGCTTTTTAATGCAGATAGTTTTAGGGCAAAAATAAATATGTCAGGTGTAAATTCTATCAATTGGGCAAGGATCGTTTGTCAGATTGTTTATTATTTTTATTCTTTCTTTAAATTGAAAAAAAACAATATTAGCTTTTCTGTGCCAACTGGAAATTTTGGAGATATCTATGCTGGATACGTAGCAAAAAAAATGGGTTTACCAATAAATAAACTTATAGTTGCTACAAATAAAAATGATATTTTACAAAGGGTTATTAATACAGGTGAATATAAACCTGACTTAGTGAAAGCAACCATCACACCAAGTATGGATATACAAGTTGCCAGTAATTTTGAGAGGCTGCTTTATTATATATTAGATGAAAGCGATACTAAGGTAGGGTCATTAATGAATGATCTTTCATCAAAAAGATTATTTAATTTGGAAAAAAAAGAAATCGATAAAATAAAAAAAGATTTTGAAGCAGTAAAAGTTACAGATGAAGAGACAATGGGCATCATTGATGGAATATATAAGGAACATAAGTTTATAATTGACCCTCATACTGCCACTGGAGTAGGAGCAGCCAAAAAATTTAAAAATTTAGGAGATATAATTGTTCTTGGCACGGCTCATCCTTACAAGTTTAACGATACAATAAAAAAAGCTATAGGAAAAAACTTAGACTCACCTGAGCATTTAAAATTGAATATGGATAAAAAGGAAAAATTTGATATTATTGGCAATTCTAATTCAGAGGTTAAAAATTATATTTTAGGAAAAATACAATGAAAATAAAAAAAGGAGATAAACTCCCAGGCTCAGAATTATTTTATCTTGATCAAAATAATGATGTAAAAAAAATTGATATATTGGATCTTTGTAAAGACAAGACTATTATTTTAGGTATGCCTGGAGCTTTTACTAAAACTTGTTCAGCTCTTCATCTTCCTGGGTATATAAAAAATTACGAACTAGCTACTAAAAAAGGAATTACAAAAATCATTTGTATTGCTGTAAATGATCCCAATGTTATGAAGGCTTGGGGTGAAAATCAAAATGCGGGAACTAAAATTTTCATGGCTGGCGACCCTTTTCTCAAATTTACAAAAGCCATCGGAGCAGAGGTAGATAAATCCGAAAAAGGATTAGGAATTAGATCTAATCGTTACACTATGTTGGTAGAAAATGGCGAAGTTAAAAAAGTAGAGGAAGAAAAAGAAACAGCATCTTGTGAATTATCTTCAGCTGAAAGCTTTTTAAAATCTATTTAGTTTTCGAAACTGCCAATTCATCAACAAGATTATTATATTTGTTGCCTGCATGACCCTTAACCCATTTCCAAATAACTTTATGTTTTTGACAAGCATTATCCAATTTAATCCAAAGATCTTTATTTTTAACTGGTTTCTTGTTTGAATTTTTCCAATTATTAACTTTCCATTTTTTAATCCAATCAGTCATTCCATCCTTCACGTATTTTGAGTCTGTAAAAATTGTAATCTCTGATTTCCTTTTTATTTTTTTTAATGCCATAATTGGAGCCAATAATTCCATCCTATTATTGGTTGTATTACTTTCACTTCCAGAAATACTTGATTGATTAGTATCATCTAATATGACTGCTGCCCAACCTCCTTTCCCAGGATTACCTGAGCAAGCGCCATCAGTATAAATCTTTAATTTCATTAAAAGAAATAATCCTCATGATTTTTTGCATTTTTGTGAAATTCTAACCTTTTTAAATACTCCATTGGATCTTTAATTTTAACTATTGCTCCCTCTACTTTATTTAACGCATCGAATACTCGAGTTAGCAAGAATCTTAAAGCAGCGCCTTGAGATAAAACCTTAATATTACTCAATTCTTCATCAGACAGTTTTCTTACAGATGAATATCCATCTATAAAATTCTTTGCTTTAGTCACGTTAAAGCTTAAGTTATTTTTTAGACCGTCAAAACACAAAGCGTTAAAGCAAATAGCAATTTCAAAAGCAAAAAAATCCTCACATGAAAAATAAAAGTCAATTACACCACTAAATTTATCTTGAATAAAAAAAATATTGTCGTGGAATAAATCTGCATGAATTATTCCTCTTGGCAAGTTTTTTGGCCAATTTTTTTCAACATCATTAAGATTTTCCTCAATTAATCTTGGCAGATCTTTGTGTATATTTTCACACTTATCTTTGACTGAATTAAATAATTTTCTCCATGAATTTACGGATAGGTCATTTTGTCGTTTTAATTTTAAATTCTTTGTAAGTTCATGCATTTTAGCTATTTCAGATCCGATTGATTTACAATTGTTTGGAGATAAATTTTGTTTTGCCTTTCCTTCAAGAAATGAGACGATCATTAATTTTTTCTCCCCAAAATTTGTAATAGTTTCATTATTATTATTATAAATAGGAGCAGGGCATTTAAAGCTTGCTTTATTTAAAGAAGACATCAAATCAGAAAAAAAGGGAAGATCAGCAGATCTTACTCTTTTTTCATAAATAGTTAGTATAAATTTTTTTTTATCAATTGACAAAAAATAGTTTGTATTTTCAATACCTTCTTCAATTCCTTTGAATGAGTCTAACCTACCTAAACTATAATTAGATAAAATTTCCTCAATCTTTTTTTGATTTAACTTTGTGTAGATAGCCATTAATTGAGTTCTTTCGGCAATTTAAATACAACCTTTTCCTCTGCAACTACTACTTCCTCAATAGAAACGTTTCTATCTTTTCTTAAACTGTCTAACAAAGTTTGAACAAGTTTTTCTGGTGCAGACGCTCCAGAAGATATCCCGATGGTTTCAGAATTATCTATTTCATTAAAAGGAATTTCTTTTTCAGAGTGCATTAAATGCGAATTATTACAACCTGCTTTTTTTGCAACCTCAACTAATCTGACAGAATTAGAAGAGTTGCGACTACCCACTACAAAAAACATATCACACCTGGAAGCTATCTCTTTAACAGCGGACTGTCTGTTAGTCGTAGCGTAACATATATCCTCTTTTATAGGGCCTTTGATTTTTGGAAACTTACTTTTAAGAGCCTTAATGATTTCAGCTGTATCATCTACAGACAGAGTTGTTTGAGTAATATATGCCAGAGGTTTTTTAAAATCATTTTCTTTAAGAAGCTCAACGTCATTTATTGTTTCAATTAGTTTAATTGACCCTTTTGGAAGCTGGCCCATTGTGCCAATAACTTCAGGGTGATTTTCATGTCCAATTAATAATATTTCGAAACCATTTTTATTTAATTGTTCCGACTCTCTGTGAACTTTTGAGACTAATGGACAAGTTGCATCTACAAAGGATAAATTTTTTAATTTAGCCTCCTCTGGAACTGACTTCGGAACTCCATGCGCTGAGAAAATTACAGGTCTACTCACATCATCTACGTCAGATAATTCATCAACGAAAATTGCACCTTTTTCTTTTAACTCTTCAACAACCTGCTTATTGTGCACTATTTCATGACGCACATATACCGGAGCTCCAAACTTATTGATAGATTTTTCAACTATTTCGATTGCTCTTTTAACACCAGCACAAAATCCTCTTGGTGATGCTAAATAAATTTTAAGTTCTTTTTTCATTTTTTTCTAAAAGATATTCTAACAATATATGCGGAAAAGTAAGTGACGCCAAACCAATAAATATTACCTTATAAATAGCCTCATCAAGCTTATAAAAGTTATTTAAAAAATATATTGCAAATAAAAATATTAATGCAGTTACAAAAGTTAAAGGGATAGCTTTTATTATAAATTTTTTAAGTCCCGACTTGAAAGATCTATCCAACTCAAAAATAAGAGTAATCGAATGCCTAATTGAGTGAAGAAAACAAAAATAAAGAGTGAAAGCTAAAATAGGCGACAAAAAAAGATTTAGTATGATTAAAGAAAAGAAGTCCATGATCATGACACCTTTTAGATTTGTGTTTTCTTTTTTTGAAATGTACATAGATGATAAAAAACCGAGGCATAACATTCCAATTAAAAATTCATTACTAAAAAGGCCTGCTTCAAAAACTTTAAAATTTAGAATCCTAAATATTTCATAAGTTTCTTCTCTCTTAAATAATAGTGGAGCCATAATTACTGTTGATCCTTTTAGGAAGAATAAACACTCAGATATGAAAAACTTTTTTCTAAAAAAAAATACTGTATCTTCTTTTCCAAAATGATAGGCAGCCACAATCAAAAATAGTAATAAAATCGTATTAGGAAATATCAACCAAAATATTATTATAAGTGATGAAATTAATACATAGGCAAGATAAAAAGATACAGTGTGCTTGTATCCAAATAATTTTAAAAGTTTTTTTCCTTTGACATTATCTAATGCACCGTGAGTAATTCCCAAAATTAAAATTAAAAACAAGCAAAATATAACTGGTTCAAAATTGAGCATTAGATAAAGAGGACTTACTATAATACAAAAATTGAAAAATATTATCGAGTGTTTAAAGTTAATATTTTTCATTAATTAAACAATGCTTTTAAAAAAATTAATTTTGGCATTTTACTAATAATATTTATGTCTTCAATAATATTACTTTTATTTGATAAAAATTTGATAATTGTATTTGAAGAAGTTTTAAACATATTAAAAAAAATTTTAGGCATCTTTTCGGGATGTTTTTCTAATACTTTTAGAAATATATTATCTAAAAATTTGTATTTTTTTCCTATGGAGAATATTTTTGCTTTATTAATATTATCAATGTTTTTTACAATATAACGACTATGTTCTTGAATGTTCAAAAAAGTGTAACCTGTGCTTAAACGAGTCATCCCTCCAGCTGATCCAATATAAATTATTTTATTATTATTTCTTAATGATGGAGAAAAGAGTGGTATAGCACCTTTTTCAGTAAAATTTATTTTATAGTTTTTTATACCCAGATTATTTTCAATATAATTTTCTAGCTGAAGGTCATAATCTCTGAGGCTCTGATCCTCTAAATCTGATAACCAAGTAGTTTCAATCAAAGCTTTATTTTTGCTGAATGGTAATGTGTAGAAAAAATGTACATCTTTTCTCTGATCACAATTAAAATCCATTAAGTTTATTATTTCCTCATCAAAAATGTTCTTAGGTGTCTCTATCTCGATACCTTGAAAGTGTTGCCATAACTCAGATTTATCAAGCTCTTTTTCAAAAATACTATTAAAAATTATTGAATTTTCTGAATTGACTTCGTTTAGATTTCTGAAAAAACTAATATTGGAATTTGTGGAGAGTTTAGAGTTTATCTTTTTATAAAATTTTCCACTATCTATACTTTGGTAAGGAAATTTTTTATTTGTTAATTCATTAGAGTTTTCAGCAGTATTAATAGTAAAATTATTCCAACTTTTAATTACACAATCTTCAAAATTATGATCAAATACTTTCCAGAATGACCAAGTTTTGTCTCTCTTATACTCTTCACGGGTTTCGATTATTGCTAATGTTTTTGTCTTTAACTTATTATTTATTTCAAGCTCATAGGCCAAAGATAAACCCGCGCAACCACCTCCAATAATAATATAATCAAATTCTTTCATTCAAATTAATCTCTTGTTCTAAAATATTATGATTTAATTGATTGTCGTAATTTAAATTTTTTATGAATAATAGCTTAATAAAGTCAATAATAGATAAAAAAGTCTGAATTACCTTTTCAAATAGAGGGACATAGATTTTGCCGGCTTTATTATAATTATTTATGTTATTTTGTTTCAGAATATAGTCACCTATTTTTCTATAAACTCGCCTTGCGACAATAACCGAAAATCTCGATTTAACTGGTATACTGCTTATAGATGTAAATGATTTTTCGTAAAATGCTTGAGACTCATTTATAATTGCTTGAATTGATGAAAAATTGTGCTCAATATACTGTCTATTACGCGCTTTATCCTCACAAACATCTCTAGCAATATTAGTAAGCTGCATGGCTATACCAAGATCGATCGCACCTTTTAGAGCCTCCTTATTTTTTACTTTCATTATTTTTGACATCATTAATCCAACTGTCCCAGCAACTCTGTAAGAATAAACAAGTAAATCTTTTTTCGAATTAATCACTACTTTTTCCTCCAAGTCTGTTTCAACCCCATCAAATAAATCTATAACTATTTGATAAGAAATACCTTCACTATCTATGAGTGACCACATATCTTTAATAATTTGATTATCTAGATTTTTATTCTCAAAGTCTTTTTTAAATTTTGAGAAAATTTCTTTTTTTACACTTAGATTATTGTCATCATCAACTATATCGTCTAACGTTCTGCAGAAATTATATAAAGATGAACATTTGTTTAGTATATTATTCGAAAGAAAAAAACTTGCCCAATAAAAAGATTTAGCGTGTTTTTTTAGTAAATTACTTTTCATTAAAATAAATTGTCTAAAACTTTTGCCGATGATAGAACCCCAGGCATTCCAGCGCCTGGATGTGTACCAGCACCCACAAAGTATAAATTTTTATATATTTCTGATTGATTATGAAATCTGAAATAAGCTGACTGAGAAAATTTTGGTTGGATTGAAAATCCAGATCCATAAAGAGTTGCAAGATCTATTTCGAAGTAGTCAGGTGTTAAATAAAAATCACTTACCACATTCTCTTTAATACCAGGTAAAACAGTTTTATCCATTTTATCTAAAACTAGATCTTTAAATTTATCACCTTCTTCGATCCAATTAACTTTAGATAAATTATTTGGGACTGGAACCAATACATAAAAAGCATCTTGGCCCTTTGGAGCCATATTAGGGTCTGTTGCAGATGGCCGGTGTAAATAATAGCTTATGTCATCAGAAAGTATTTTTTTTTCAAAAATTTTATCAAGATGTTTTTCATAAGCTTCTCCAAAATAAATTGTATGATGAGCAACATCCCTATATTTTTTTTTAGAGCCAAAATAATAAACAAATAATCCCATTGAATAATCCATTCTTTTCATTTTTTGTTTAAACAAAAAATCATAATCCTCTTTTGATTTTATCAAGTTGTTGTAAACATTTGGAGGATCGGAGTTACAAATTATATAGTCGCAATTAATTATTTTAGAATTATTGATTTTAACACCCTTAACCTTTTTGTTTTCTGTAAGTATTTCAGTAACTTCAGCATTTTTAATAATTTTGATATTTTCCTCAATCATAAGTTTTTCTAAAGCTTTAACGACGCTTCCAGTTCCTCCCATTGAGTAATGAATACCCCATTTTTTTTCTAAAAATAAAATCAACGTGTATATCGAAGTAGTACTAAAAGGATTTCCACCAACTAAAAGAGGGTGCATGCTAAATACTCTTCTTAATTTTTCATCAGATATATAATTCGAGACTAAACTATAAACTGACTTATAACTTTTTAATTTTAATAAAGATGGAATTTGCTTCATCATAAAGACCAAATTATTAAAGGGTTTGTCAGATAAATCCGTAAAACCTTTGTCAAAGATTTTTTCAGTAAAATTTACTAAATTTTTATATCCGTCATAATCAGTAGGGTTAAATTTTTTAACTTGTTCTTCCATAGATTTATCATCGCCATTGTAATCAAATGTATCCCCATTACTAAATACAAATCTGTACCATAAATCTAAAGGCACTATTTTTACGTAGTCAGAAATATTTTTATTAAATAGTGAAAATAATTCTTCAAATAGGTAAGGTGCAGTTATTACTGTTGGACCTCCATCGTAAATAAATTGGTCTTTTTTAAAAACTCTTGCTCGACCGCCTAGATCAGGATGTTTTTCTAATAAAGTAACTTTGTGGCCTTTAGCTTTTAATCTAAGCGCAGCAGCCAATCCTCCAAAACCCGAACCAATAATTACAGATGTTTTTTTCGCCATATGTTTATGGCCTATTCTAACTAGATTTCTTCTTAAGTGCTAATTTTGTTTCTTCGATGCTAGAGCTGTAAATTTTATCTAATTTGCTTTTATCTAGTGAGTTTTTAATCAATTTTTCCACAGACTCTATGGCTATTTTAACTGATGCATTTTTAATATCCTTTTCAGCCTGATTTTTAAGTTGTCTAATTCTCTCCTCAGCATTTTTTTTCCTATTTTCCATTAAATTGTGAAACTCTTTGTTAACTCTGATAATATTTTTTTCTGCTTCTTCACTAGCCTTATCTATCATCTCTTTTACCTCATTCTTGGAATAACTGATTTTTTTTTCATGCTCAGTTAAAATATTCTTAGCATCTTCTTTCAGTTTTTCCGCTTCATTAATTTGATTCTTTATGTTCAAAATATTTTGTTCAAGAGCGCCTTTAATTTTTTGGGGAAGCTTGAAATATATTAGTATACCCAAAAAAATGAAGAAGGAAATAGTTACCCAAAATGTTGCATCTATTATCATAAATATTTATTTATTTTTTTTTTGGAAATATCCTCAACTGCTGCTTTGATACTACTTTCATTAAGTTTATCGCCTGAGATATTTTCAATAATATTAGATACTATACCTCCCGAGATACTCTGAATAGAGGAAATAGAATTTTTTTTAAGTTCTGAAATTTCTTTTTGTGCTTTCAAAATTTCTTTTTCTATCTCTTTTTCCATTGCCTCCTTTTTTGATTGAATATCTTTATCTAAAATACTTTTAGATTCAAAATGTATCTTTGAAACTTCTTTTTTAGCACTCTCTAAGATGAAATCATATTCTTTAGCTTTTGCTTCAGACTGTTCTTTGAATTTATTTGCGCTTTCTAGGTCTTCTTTAATTTTACTTTCTCTATTATCCAAATTTTCCTTAATTTTTGGTAAGTAGAATTTCGATATTGAAATATAAAGAATTGTAAAAACTAATATTAACCAAAATGCTTGAGATGCCCAATACGTTGGGTCCAGCTGAGGCATTCCAGCCTCAGCTGCAAACAATTCAGTACTCACAACTACAATCGCTATTAATAAACTTAGAGAACTTTTCATATTTAATTTACTAAAATGCAAATAAAATAATTAAAGCTACTACAAGTCCAAACAATCCAGTAGCTTCTGCTAAAGCAAATCCTAACAATAGGTTAGGGAATTGTTTTTGAGCTGCAGATGGATTTCTCATTGCTCCAGATAGGTAGTTACCGAAAATAATTCCGATACCTACACCAGCTCCAGCTAATGCGATTGCAGCAAGACCTGCTCCAATCATTTTTGCCGCTTCTAACTCCATTTTTCCTCCTTTTTTGTTTAATGGTGTAAATTTAATGCATCATTTAAATAGATGCAGGTTAATATTGCAAAAACATATGCTTGTAAAAAAGCCACAAGTATCTCTAAGCCTGTAAGTGCCACTGAAAAACTTAGCGGTAACCAGCCGCCTAATATTCCTAAACTTACAACGAAACCTCCAAAAACTTTTAACATTGTATGACCTGCCATCATGTTTGCAAATAATCTTACAGATAAACTTACTGGCCTACTAAGATATGAAATAATTTCTATGATTGTAATTAAAGGCAAAAGCACAGCAGGAACTCCGCTTGGTACAAATATACTTAAGTATTTAAAACCATGTTTTATAAAACCAATTATTGTTACAGCTATGAATATAAATAAAGCCATAATTAAAGTTACAATAATATGACTTGTAACCGTAAATGAGTATGGAAGCATTCCAACCATATTACAAAACAATACAAACATAAATAAACTAAATATAAATGGAAAATAAGGCTTAGCCTTTGACCCTGCAGTATCACTAATCATTTTTGCTACAAAAGTGTAAAACATTTCAGCAATCAATTGCAATTTATTGGGAATAATTTTCTTTTCTTTAGAACCTAAAAATAAAAATAATATAATTACAGTTGCGCTAATTACCATGAATAAACTAGCATTGGTAAAAGACAAATCTACACCAGCTATTTTAATTTCAGGTCCAATTCTGTGGACTGTAAATTGTTGCATTGGATTGCTTGCCATATCAACTTTCTAGTCTTCTTTTTGCATTCTATTAGCAGCTCGTATCACATTTAACATGCCAGCCGCAGCTCCCAAAAAAAAGAAAATTATTATTAACCAAGGTTTAGTATCAAACAAGGTATCTAAAATAAACCCAATTATTGTCCCAACTGCAACTGCAGCAACTAATTCAGTGCCCAATTTAAAGGCGCTACCCATAAATGAACCTCTTTTTTCATTGTCATTATCTAGTTGCTTTTTTATTTTTGATTTTGCAATTTTTAGGCGAGTTTTAAAGTCTTCTGGTATTGTCATTATCTAAATTTAAGCAACTAATTCTTCAGCTCTTTGCAGATCGACTGAAACAAGCTGGCTTACTCCTTGCTCAGCCATTGTTACGCCGTAGAGCCTGTCCATTCTTGACATGGTTAAAGCGTGGTGAGTGATAATAATAAATTTTGTATTCGTAATTTTTGTCAAATCATCCAATAGGCTACAAAATCTGGTTACATTTGCATCATCTAGCGGGGCATCTACTTCATCCAAAACACAAATCGGAGAGGGATTAACTAAAAAAACAGCGAAGACTAACGAAAGAGCCGTTAAGGCTTGTTCTCCACCAGATAAAAGCGTAATTGATTGAAGTCTTTTTCCTGGCGGAGAAACAAACATTTCTAATCCAGCTTCAAGCGGGTCATCAGAATCAACTAATTCAATTTTTGCAGTTCCGCCATTAAATAATTTTGTGTAAACTTCATTAAATTTTCTATTAACTTTAGTATAAGCATCTAATAATCGCTCTCTTCCTTTTTGATTCAGCTCATCAATACTTGTTTTTAATTTTACTATTGCAGAATAAAGATCAGTTCTGTCGTCTTCCATCTTTTTAATTTCTGTTTCATACTTCTTGGTTTCTTCATCAGCTCTCAGGTTTACTGAACCAAGCGAGTCCCTTTGTTTTTTTGTTTTTTCAATTTTATCAGTTTGTTCCTCAATCGAAGGTAGATTTTCAATATCTATTTCATTCAAATCTGATTGAGGCAAAATAGAAGTTTCATTTTCTATGCCAAGTTCGTTTTTTACAGAATAAAGCAAATCTTTTTTTCTATTTTCCATTCCTTCGACAGTTGCTTCATTTCTAGCTTTATTTTCTTTTAAATCTGTAAGTTTTAATTGAATTTCTCTTAAATTGTCATTTATAGCACTATATTTTTTTTCTGCATCTACTAATTCATTTTCAATTTCCTCATTCCTTTTTTTTATATTTTCCAAGTTTTGTAAGTTTTGACCTTTAGATGTTGCTATCCTTTCTGGGTTTTTCTGATTTTCATTTATTTCTGATTTGATTTTATTTGATCTATTATTTAATTCAGCAATCATTTTTTGAGAATTAGTTTTTAGACTTCTCCAATTTTCCATTTCTATATCAATATTTTTTATTCTTTCTTTCCTTTTAATTGAGTCACTTTCTATAGATTTATTCTTTCCGTATTTTTCTGCATATTCTTCTTGAGAAAGTGTTATCTTTTTGACAAGTTGTTTTAATTTTTTGAAAGAGTCTTTCGAAAGTTTCCTATCATTATCTATGTCATCTTCTATTTGATCTAACATATTATCAAGTTTATTTTGTAAATTATTAAGCTCTTCTTTTGATAGCTGGAGTTCCTTTGAAGAGTTTTTTTCCACGTTTAATAATTTATTTTCTGTATCTAAAAGATCTTCCTTTTCTTTTGAAATTCTTTTTTCATTTAGTTCAGCGTCAAGAGAAATACTTTTTTCTCTTTCAAGATCAGATTCAATAGTTTTAATAGATTTTTCAAGTTTCTCTTGTAAGGATTTTACTCTTGCTTCCTCTTCTACAAGCTTTGTCATATCCAAATTTAATTTTTGCAAAGTTGCAGCGCTTTCCATTTTTTTATCACGTAAAGGTGAAAGTTTCTTATTTTCCTCCTCTAATAAAGTATTATTATGATTGTAATCTATATTAATTGCACTTATTTCATCATCCAGCTCGCTCAGTTTCTCTTGAATTTTTTTTTTATCTTGCTCAATATCTTTTATTTTCAAGAAGTATAAACCTGCTTCGATTTTTTTAATTTGGCTAGAAATTTCTTTATACCTAGTTGCTTCCTCCGCTTGTTTCTTTAAGTTATCTAGTTGTTTTTGTTGCTGTCTTTTTAATTCATCAGCCTTTTTTAAATTATTTTCAGCAGCATTTAATCTCGTTTCAGCTTCTTGTCTCCTAGCGTGAATTCCTGAAATCCCTGCAGCCTCTTCAAGAATTGATTTTCTCTCAATAGGTTTAGCAGTAACTAATTGGCCAATTTTCCCCTGGCTGATTAAAGACGGAGAGTGAGCTCCCGTTGAGAGATCAGCAAAAAACGTTTGAACATCTCTTGCCCTTACTTCTTTATCATTTATATAGTATTTAGACCCTTTATCTTTCTCAATTTTTCTTTTTATTAAAATTTCATCGAAATCTTTGTATTGAACTGGACCATTTTTTTCTTGGTTGTCTAAAAGCAAAGTTACTTCGGATATATTTTTTGAAGGTTTATTTGAAGTTCCAGAAAAAATTACATCTTCCATTCCAGAGCCTCTCATACTTTTAGCTGAATTTTCCCCCATACACCATCTAAGTGCTTCTACGATGTTTGACTTTCCACAACCATTTGGTCCGACAATACCAGTAAGACCTTTTTCTATTAGAACTGTTGTTTTTTCTGAAAAAGATTTAAAACCTGTCATTTCTAAATTTTTAAATTTCATTTAAAGATTTTTTTCTAAAATTTTTTTAAATTCTCGATAATCTATTTTTCCAGTATATTTTTTTTCATTAATAAATACTGTTGGAGTAGAATCTATTTTATATTTTTTTTGTGCCTCAATTCTTTGATTGAGTATCTCATCTTGCGCTTTATCATTTTTCAAACAGCTGCTCATTTTTTCTTCATTCAAATTTACCTCAGACCCAATTTCTTTAATTGAATCATTTATTTTAATTATATCAGATCCAGAGGCCCATAATCTTTGTTTTTCGTAAATTTTTCCCAAAAGTTCAAATTTTTTACTATTATCAACATCACATCTTAAGATAATTTCTGCATTGAGAGCAGCTAAGTCTAAAGGGAATGGATGGTGCTCAAATCTCACTAATCCTTTGTCTATAAAGTCTTTTTTTAATTTATAATAAATTTTTGAGTGAAAGTTTGCACAAGCTGGGCAAGTTAAAGATGAAAAAACTTTGATTGTGATTTTTGACTCTAAGTTTCCTATAGCAACGTTTTTACTATGGGCTTGAAAGGGAAAAAATATAAAAAATAGAATAATTAATCTTAAAAACATATCATTTAAGTTTTTCATTATAGGCCTTCAAAAAATTGTTTAGAGAACTTTTTAATTGATAATCTTTTATTTTTTTTATTTTTTCCTCTATTTTAGTAAAATTTTTGATTTTTGGTATAGTTTTATTTTTTTTGTTAATTTTATTTTGCGCAATTTTAAGCGAAATACTACCTATACAGTTATATCCAAAAAAACTATTTATTTTGTCTATTATTTCATTTTTTTCATATTCTATTTGCATTTCTTTACCATGAATAACATTTAGAACTAAAACTCCATTTCTCATTTCTTTTCCCATTTTAACTGTGACAGGATAGCAAGCATCTGAAATTTTCTTACTTACCACTCTTGTCCAGTTATCAACTATATTGGAGAAGTTATAACCACCTTTTCTTAGATGTTTTTTTAGTGTCTTAGGAATTGAACTTGAAAAAGGTCTCAAGCCTTGTATGTAAGTATACGTTTTATTATTATTTTTGTTATGCATTTAAATTCAACTTTATCAAAAAAAATTTTAGCTTGGTATGATAATAGCAAAAGAAATCTACCATGGCGTGTTGGCAAAAAGTCACCTAAAAAGCTGTATTATAGACTGTTGAGCGAGTTTATGTTGCAACAAACTCAGGTAAAAACAGTTGTTCCATATTTTTTCAAATTTACAAAAAAATTTAAAACAATTGAAGCTTTATCTAAAAGCAACGAAAAAGAAATCTTAAAAATGTGGGAAGGTCTTGGTTACTATAGAAGAGCAAGAAACCTTTTAGCATGCTGTAAGATCCTTGTAAGAAATCATAAATCAAGATTACCAAGCTCAATAGCTGAAATTAAAAATCTTCCCGGAATAGGAGATTATACTGCAAATGCTTTATTAGGCCTAGTTTATAATGAGCCGAGAATTGCAGTAGATGGAAATGTGAAAAGAGTCTTTTCACGAAATTTGAATATTAAGGAAAAAAATATAAAATTTGATAAATTAATTGAAAAAAATAAAAAAAAACTTTTTAGCACAAATCGAAATGCTGATTTCGTTGAAGCTTTAATGGAATTTGGTGCGTTGGTATGTAAACCAAAGGACCCAAAATGTCTTACTTGTTGTTTGAATAAAACATGCAAGTATTTTAAATCTGATAAAAAGATTAAAAACATCAGAAATAAAATGATCAAAAATAAAAATTACGATATTTTTTGTCATATTAATAAAAAAAAACAAATTGCTTTGACAAAAAATAATCAAATCAATTTTTTGAAAAATTTTAATTTACCCCAGATCAAAGAAGCTAATAGTTTTAAAAAGGAACCGAATTGGAAATTTTTAAAAAACTATAAAAATTCAATTTCAAATTTAAAATTAAATATTAATCTCTATTATAAATTTTCAAATAAGCTTCCACCAAAGTATAATTGGTATTCTTTAAAAGATAATAAAGAGTTTGTTCCAAGTTTTACAAAGAAAATATTAAGACAAGTTTCAACTTTATTTTAATGAAAAAAAAAATAGCAATAATTGGTGCTGGTATAGCAGGTTTAACTCTTGCGAACCTAATTAAAAAAAATTCTGATTATGAATTTATGTTATATGAAAAACAAGAAAGTTTATCCTTCGATGAAGGATTTGGAATTCAACTTTCGACAAATAGTATAAAGATTTTAAACATTATTGGGTTTAATAAAATCGATAAAAGTAAAATTTTTCATCCAATAGGAGTCGATTTTTATAATATTCAAAATAAAAAAATCTGTGAATTAGATCTTACACAATTTAATACAGAAGAAAAAAAGTATACTACTTTAAAGAGATCTACATTGATTGAATTTTTAAAGGATGACGTATACACCCAACATTTAAGATTTGGAAAAAAGATTAAAGAAGTTTCTGAGCTAAAGGGAAAAGTTTTTATAAAGTTTGATGATAATACAAACGATCTTGTCGACTTCGTAATTGGCGCTGATGGTATATTTTCTAATACTAGATCTTTTTTTGAAAAAAAAAAAAACGAGCCAAAATTTAAAAAAGCTATAGCCGTAAGAACAATACTAAAAACAAAATCTGAATTAAAGATTGATGAGAAAAAAATAAGTCTCATGATGGGAAAAAATTGCCATATAGTGATATACCCATTAAATCAAAATAAAGAACTTAATCTTGTTTGTGTTATAAGAGACAAAAAATATGATCCAGATAATGTTAAGCAATTAGTCAATAAAGTCGTAGCCCAAAATTCTGATTTAGAAAAAGCATTTGAAGGTGATTTAAAATCTTGGCCTTTATATTTTACACCTCAAATACTTCCGTCCACAAATAATAAAGTTTTTTATATTGGTGATGCATTCAATGGTTTTTTGCCAACTCTAGCTCAAGGGGCAGGTCAATCGATCGAAAGTGCTTATGAACTATTCAGCTTAATAAAGGAAGACAAAGAAGATATTCAAAATGTTTATTATCAAGAGAGATTAATAAGAGCAAAGATTGTGAGAAGAAGATCAAATATTAATTTTTTTGCCTTTCATTTTTCCAGTTCGATTATGCAAGTGATTAGGAATTTTTTTATGAAATTTCTGATTAAAAGAAAGAGCTTTATTGGCTCTTATTTAGGAACGGTCTACAAACGTTAGATTTGTTTTTCTGAAATAAATTTTTGTCTTAGGTTATCAATTGATACAGATGATCCATTTAAATCATAATGCCAATAGGTCCAGCCATTATAACTTTCTGCACCCATTATTTTTGCAGCTATTTTGTGAATTGATCCTTCAGTATCCTTGTATTTTAAGCTTCCATCAGCCATTATTTTCGCATTAATTTTTTTCTTAGGATCAAATAAAGAAGTGCCAGGTTTAATTATCCCCAATTCTACTAGTGAACCAAAAGGTATTCTTGGTTTTGATTTATTGTTTTCAATAGTATCAAGATAATCGTCAGCTATTTTAGAGGTTTTATTTATTCTTTCTTTTGCTACTACAAAGTATTTTTTATCTTTTTCAATTCCAAAATAATTTCTTCCTAATTTTTTAGACATAACAGCGGTAGTTCCCGTTCCTAGAAAAGGATCAAGCACACTGTCACCTTTATTAGTTGTTGCTAAAATAATTCTATGAAGAAGTGCCTCAGGTTTTTGAGTAGAGTGTATTTTTTTTCCATTTCTCTTCAATCTTTCTTTTCCATTACATATTGGTAATTTCCAGTCTGATCTCATTTGTAAATCATCATTTAAACATTTAAGAGATTGATAGTTAAAAGTATATTTTGATTTTTTGCTTTTTGATGCCCAGATTAAAGTTTCATGAGCATTAGTAAATCTTGTTCCTCTGAAATTAGGCATTGGATTATTTTTTCTCCAAATTACGTCATTTAACAACCAGTAGCCCAAATTTTGTAAGTGGTATCCTAATCTAAAAATATTATGATAAGATCCTATTACCCATATAGACCCATTATCTTTTAAAATTCTTTTACACTCGTATAACCAAGATTTACAGAAATCATCATAATGATTAAAACTATTAAATTGATCCCATTTATCGTTAACGCCATTTACTTTTGATGAGTCTGGACGAGTTAATTTCTCACCAATCTGCATGTTATAGGGTGGATCAGCAAAAACTAAATCAAAAGTTTTATCAGGAATTTTTTTTAATTCCTCTAAGCAGTCGCCATTAAGAATTTGGTTACAAAATTTTAACATTTATTTGATTCAACTCTAAATTGAATCCAGGGTCAAATCATTTTAGAAAAAAATTGTATCTTCTTGTGTTTGAGAAATTTAACTCGACAATATCTTGTGTACAGGTTTAAAATCTTTTCTGTGATGAGCAGTAACACCAAACTTTCTTAAACCATCTAAATGAGCTTTAGTGCCGTAACCAAAGTTTCTATCCCAAGCATAATTAGAAAATTTTTTTGATAATTTTATCATAAAGTTATCTCTATAAACTTTTGCAATTATAGATGCGGCACTTATTACTTTAATTTTTTCATCGCCATTGATTATTGCTTTACAATTTTTTAAACCTTTTGGAACAAAGTTTCCATCTACCAAAGTCAAACCTGGTTTTACGATTAGTTGATCAATTGCTCTTTTCATGGAAAGCAGTGATGCTTGTAGAATATTTAGATTAAAGATTTCATTCACGGATGCAATACCTATTGAATAATAAGAGTTATATTTAATATGTTCAGAAATTTTTTCCCGTTTGTTGAAAGATATTTTCTTAGAGTCTTTTAAAAGTCTTAGATCTATACCTTTTTTGAATATCACAGCAGCAGAGACAACTGGGCCTGCAAGACATCCTCTTCCAACTTCATCAACTCCTGCTGTAATTAATTCTTTCAATTAAATTCTTAGCTTAGTTTTTTTATCTCTTATCATTTTTAAATCAATCCAAGACATCTTTTTTTGGGCCGGCTGTCTCATTAAAAACGCAGGGTGAAAAGTAATGATAACGGAAGTTTTACAATTTCCAAATTCTTTTTCTATCCACTTTCCTCTCATTTTTGAAATAACTACATCATTACCAATAAGTGCATTCATCGCAGTGCTTCCAAGAAGAACGAGTATTTTTGGTTCAATTATTTCAATATGTTTTGTGATAAAGGGTAAATATCTTTTAATTTCTTCATCCGTAGGTCTTCGGTTTTCAGGGGGTCGATAATTAATAATATTAGAGATATAAACTTTTTTCCTATCTAAATTTATTGCAGCTAGCATTTTATCCAACAACAATCCTGCTCTTCCGACAAAAGGTAAACCCTCATCGTCCTCATTGGCACCTGGCGCTTCTCCAATAAGCATTATTTCTGATTTAGGATTACCATCACTGAAAACTATGTTCTTAGCATTTTTCTTAAGATCACATTTTTTCAAATTCATAATAGACTTTTTCAAAAACTCTAAACTTTTAGATTTATCTTCAGGTATTTCATAATTATCTTTTTTATACCTATTGATTGCTTTATTATTGTAAATTAGATTGTGATTTATAAGATTATAATATTTTATTAATTTAATTTTATTATTTTTTAACATTTTATGCTCAAAAGTGAAAAACTAAATAAGATTACAGGACATATTACATTTGTCATTATTTTTATTTTTTTTTCCACACTTGAAGCAAAAAATTTGGACAAATACAACAAGGCAGAAAATATAGCTGATTATTTTTCAGGTATTCTGCTTTTAAATCAAAGCAAATATAACGACTCTTATCAGTACTTTAAAAAGCTTGATGGACTTGAAGATAGCCACCCGGATTACTCCATAAAGTATATTTATTCTTTAATTAATTCTGGAAATTTTAGCCAAGCTTTTAATTTTGCAAAAAAACTGAGTAGAGAAAAAAAAAATAACTATGAAAGCGATATAGTCCTTGGAATAAATTACCTCAAAAATTCTAAATATGATCTTGCTAAAAAATATCTAATTGAAGCAAAAAAAAATAATTCAATTTCTGTTTTAAACAATTATATTTTAAATACATTATATATTTGGTCTGATTTGGAGGGAAGCACTTTAGAAGAGGCTAAGCTTAAACTTAGTCAACTTGATAATAGATTTGATAACTTAAAAAAAATTCAAAATGTTTTTTTACATTGTTATTTCAATAGCCAAGATACAGATTTTCTTTTTAATAAACTCATTTCTAACGAAAAAACTGATTTCTCAAGATACAACTATTTTTATGCAAGACATTTAGATAACAAAGGACAAAAAATTGAAGCTAGAAAAATTATTAATAAAGGTTTAAAGAAATATCCTAGAAATTTAATTCTCAATCAATATAAGGTCAATTTAGATCTTCAAAAAAATTTCTCTGACTTTAATTGTAGTAATAAGTTAGATATTGTAGCAGAATTACTTTACATAGCAGCAAATGCCTTGTCTTCACAATCATATTTTCAGACCTCAAATTTTTATTTAAATTTTTCAAAATATTTAAACAAAAATTTTTATTCATTTGATACTCTTTTAGCAGAAAATTTTTATAAAATTGAAGATTTAGAGAGTTCAAAAAAAACTTATCAAAAGTTAAGAAAGAATGGAAATGCTTTTGAGTGGTATTCAAATAAACAAATTTCTAGAATTTTAATAAAAGAGAAAAGAATAGATGATGCAATCAAATTATACACAAATTCTTTCAACAATCTTCCATCCCAAGGAATTTATGAAATTTATGATTATGCTGAATTTTTAAAAAATAATGAAAAGTACGCAGACTCTATAAAATATTATACAAAAGTTTTTGAAAAAATAGATAAAGTACATCCGCTTTATCCTGAAGTCACTGATAGTAGAGGTGTTGCATATGAAAGAATCGGACAGTGGGATAAAGCTGAAAAAGATCTTCTCACGTCTTTGGAAGTGAGTCCCAATCAAGCTTATGTAATTAACTATCTAGCATACACTTGGATAGAACAAGGTATAAAAATTGAAAAATCTTTAGAAATGTTAGAAAAAGCAAACAAAATAAAATCCAATGACCCGTACATAATAGACTCTCTTGGTTGGGCTTTATACAAACTGAAGAGATATGAAGAGTCAAAAGATTATCTTCAACTTGCTGTCAAATTAATGCCTGCAGATCCAATAGTTAATGATCATTACGGTGATGTTCTTTGGCAAAATGGTAACGAAATTCAGGCTAGATATTACTGGAACTACGTTTTGAATCTTGAAAAGGCTGAAAAAGATTTAAAATCAAAAATTGAACAAAAATTAATAAAAGGCCTTTAAAAGTATGGTTTTAAGGTCTTACGCAAAAATAAATTTAACATTATCAGTCAATAAAAAACTCAAAAGTGGACTTCATAATATTCAGTCAGTTTATTGTCTCATTAACCTGCATGACAAAATATTTTTAAAAAAAAATAAAAATAAACATTTCGACCAAGTTTCTTTTACTGGTCCTTTTTCTAAAGACATTAACAAATCAAATAATTCAGTCAAAAAAGTACTAAAAGTAATGAGAAAAAATAAAATAATTCATGATTATTATTCTGTAAAAGTAAATAAAAAAATTCCAGTCTTTGCTGGCCTAGGTGGAGGCACAAGTAACGCTGCAACACTATTGAAGCATTTAACAAAAAATAGTTTAAATAAAAAGATTTTAAGTAAAATTACAAGGAAAGTTGGATCTGATTTAAGGCTTTTTTTTCATAATCAGGGATATCAAAAAAATTTGAAATCTGTTACCCATTTAAAGAAAAAACATAAGTTTCATTTTTTATTGATCTTTCCCAAGATAAAAAGCTCTACTAAAAGCGTTTATGCTAAAGTCAAAAATTACTCAAAATTAAAAAAAACTTTTAATAAAAACTTAGCTGTTAGAAAAAATTTCATTGAGCTTCTTATAAATTCTAGAAATGACTTACAATCCATTGTTGAAAAAAAGCATAAAATTTTAAAAAAATTGCTATTCAACATTAACGAATTAAAAGGATGCCATTTTTCAAGAATGACAGGCTCAGGATCCACTTGTTATGGTTTGTTTGTTAATAAAAATAGTTCATTAGTCGCACTTAAAAAATTAAGAAAGAAATACCCTAAATTTTGGTTCTCGATTGCAAAAACTATTTAAATTTATTTAATTATGATATATTTGTCATTTGTAATTGGGGCATAGCCAAGCGGTAAGGCAGCGGTTTTTGATACCGCCATCCTAGGTTCGAATCCTAGTGCCCCAGCCATAGATTTATGCTTAATCTAAATTTTAATATTTTAAAAAATATCAAGAGTTTTATTTTTCCATTTTATAGAAACAAAGATTTAAAATTTATTTTTAAAAAATTACAAGAGGGCATTCCTGGAGATAAAGTAGCTGCGAGATTTGTAGGTGGATGTGTAAGGCAGTATCTCTCAAATGAAAAAATAGATGACATAGATATTGCAACAATTTTAACAACAGATCAGATTAAAGAAAAATTTAAAGACACAAAATTAAAAGTTATTGATACAGGAGTTAAACATGGAACTGTCACCATCGTGTCCGAAAACCACAAAGTTGAATTAACAACATTAAGAAAAGATGTCAAAACAGATGGTAGACATGCAGAGGTAGAATATACTGATAATTGGCAAAAAGATTCTGAGAGAAGAGATTTTACAATCAATGCAATTTACATGGATATTAATGGAAAACTTTATGATCCTCAAATGGGTACAGTTGATCTTAAAAATAAAAATATTAAGTTTATTGGAGACCCACAAAAAAGAATAGAGGAAGATTATTTAAGAATTGTTAGATTTATAAGATTTAAAGTAATGTATGATATTGTTGTTGAACCAACAACTGGTGATGCAATTAAACAAAATCTAGACGGTATACAAAAAATCTCCAAAGAGAGAATTTTGATTGAATTACTCAAAATTTTAAGTCTTAAAAACTTTTTAACAATTAATCAAAGTAGTAATTTGAGGGAAATATTTTCAATGATATTTCCTGAATTCTTATATTTGAACAGATTAGAAAGACTTAAAAAGATATATCAATACTCAAAAGTAAACGTAGATATTTTGTTGGCTGTAATGCTAATTGATGACAAAGAAAATCATGAATATTTTATTCATAAGTACAACGCATCTAATAAGACTAAAGAGACCCTAGAACAATTTTATAAAAATTTAATAAAACTCAAAAATGATAAAGAATTTTTTGAAAAAAATTTAATTAAAAATATTTATTTAAATGGAAAAAATCATTTAATATCTCTAAATTTGATAAACTTTTCAATAAATTCAAAAGTGAAAATAAATGACTTTACAAAAATTCTTAATAAAATTTTAAAAATTAAAGTACCAATATTTCCAATAGATGGTCAGACTCTTAAGCAAAAAGGGATGCAGGAGGGACAGAAGTTAGGAAATGTTTTAAAAACTTTAGAGAAAGAGTGGATAAATAATAATTTTAAAATTTCAAATGAAAGGGTCGAAGAGATAATAAAAGTAAACTCAAATTAAATGTATTCAACATCAAGAATTTCAAAATTTCTCTCCCCAGATGGTGTTGTTACACTTATCATTTCACCCTTATTTTTGCCTATAAGAGCTTTCCCTATTGGACTTTTAAAAAAAATTAAATTCTTTTTTATATCTGCTTCATCCTGGCCTACTAATCTATAAGAAATCTTTTTATCTGTTTCTAAATCTTGAACTTTTACAGTTGATCCAAAAATAACTTTTCCATCATTTTCTATTTTAGTGACATCAATTACGTTCGCTCTCGCAATAATATCATTAATTGCAATTACCCGGCTTTCGATTAATGCTTGTTGCTCTTTTGCTGCATGATATTCAGCGTTCTCTTTTAGATCTCCATGAGATCTTGCCTCAGCTATTGCTTCTACAATTTTTGGCCTCTGAATATTTTTTAGATCTTCTAATTCTGCTTTTAAATTTTGAAGACCACTTATTGTAATCGGTTCTTTTTCCATAACTATTTCCACTTTGCTTCAGGAGGAAGTGACATTAATATTGAATCTATATTTCCTCCCGAGTTTAATCCAAACCTTGTACCTCTATCATACAAAAGATTGAACTCTACATATCTACCCCGTTTGAAGAACTGCTTTTCTTTGTCAATTTTTGTCCATTTAAATTTTTCTTTTCTCTTTATAATTTTTTTTGAAATATCTATAAAAGAAAGACCAAGCTCTCTTACAAATTTAAAGTTTTTAATCCAATCTTTAGTTTCATAGTCAAAAAAAATACCACCAATACCTCTAGCTTCTTTTCTGTGTGGTAAATAAAAATACTCATCACACCATTTTTTATATTTTTTATAATTTTTTTTATTTTGGAAACATACTTTTTTTAATTCATTGTGTATCATTTTTTTTTCTTTTAAATCTTTATAACTTGGTGTTGCATCCATCCCTCCACCAAACCATTCTTTAGAAGTTACTATAAACCTAGTGTTGAAATGTATCGCGGGCATTTTCGGGTTTCTCATATGAGCTACCACAGAAACTCCTGAAGCCCAATATTTACCTTTCTTTTCAGCTCCTAATATTTTTGATCTAAATTGTTTGGGAAAAATTCCTGAAACGGTAGATTTATTGACTCCAACTTTATCAAATATTTTCCCATTTGATAACAGAAATGAAGTTCCTCCACCTTCATTTTTTTTATTTTTACTCCAATCTCTTTTTGAGAATTTTACTTTATTCTTTTCAAGATATTCAAATTCTTTACAAATCTGATTTTGTAAATATGAAAACCAGCTATCAGCCATTTTTTTTCTAAAGTCAGGTGTAATCATTTAAGTAAATTATTTTGTCTTAAAGCTTCAGAAGCTACTATCGCAACACTCATTGCTACATTCATTGATCTAGTTTTTTTGTTCATAGGGATCTTGATCTTATCTTTTAATAGTTTATGTAATTCTTTTGGCACCCCTGCACTTTCTCTTCCAAATAATAACATATCATCTTTTTTAAATTTGAACCTATGATATAGTTTTTTTGCCTTAGTTGTCATTAAAACTATTCTGGTTTCTTTATATTTTTTTAAAAATATTTCAAAATCACTATGTAAAATAATTTCACATAAGCCTTCATAATCCATAACGACTCGTTTAAATCTTTTATCTTTAAAGCTAAACCCGCATGGCCCTATTAAGTGAATTTTCAAATTAAGACAGGCACCTAGTCTAATTATTGCAGCTGTATTTTGAGGGATATCAGGTTTATAGAGGACTATGTGCATTATTTAAGCATAATTTATGTGTCAATCTGACCCAAGAATTTTTAAAATATGGTTTTATTTAATAATTACATTATAAGCACTTACATAAATGAGCAAAGAAGAAAAAAAAGTTAATAGAAGAGATTTTTTATTTACAGCTAGTTATACAGTTGGGGCAGTGGGTGTTGGAGCGGTTATTTGGCCGATGATTGATCAAATGAATCCAGATAAAGCCCAACAGGCTTTAGCTACTACTGAAGTCGACATCAGCAACATAGAACCGGGTAAATCGATCACAGTTTTATGGCGAGGTAAGCCAGTTTTTTTAAAAAGGAGAACTCCCGAGGAAATAGCGGAGGCTAGGGCAGTTAATATGGACGATTTGCCTGATCCTCAAAGAGATGAAGAGAGGGTAAAAGAGGGTAAAGATGAATGGTTAGTAATGTTAGGGGTATGTACGCACCTTGGATGTGTGCCATTAAAAGATAAAGGAGACTTTAATGGATGGTTCTGTCCTTGCCATGGATCACATTATGATGTATCAGGCAGAATTAGAAAAGGACCCGCTCCAACAAACATGGAAATACCAAAGTTTGAATTTGTGGATAGTAATACGATAAAAATTGGTTAGAAATTATGAGTGATCACGAGTACACACCGAAATCAAAAGCAGGAAAATGGTTAAATGACCGTTTACCGCTGCTTACTCTTGGTGCGCACCTTACAGATTATCCAACACCAAAAAATTTAAATTATTGGTGGACATTTGGTGGAATTTTAACTTTTTGTTTAATCACTCAAATAGTTACAGGTATAGTTTTAGCAATGCATTACGTTGCTCATGCAGATTTAGCTTTTGCAAGTGTAGAGCATATAATGAGAGACGTAAATTATGGTTGGCTAATAAGATACATTCATAGCAATGGTGCATCAATGTTTTTCTTAGCAGTTTACATTCACATTTTTAGATCTTTATTCTACGGATCGTATAAATCACCAAGAGAGGTAATTTGGATATTAGGTTTGATGATCTACTTGTTAATGATGGCCGCTGCTTTTATGGGTTATGTTTTGCCTTGGGGTCAAATGAGTTTTTGGGGCGCAACAGTCATAACTAACTTATTCAGCGCTATTCCATTGGTTGGAGATAGTATAACAACTTGGTTATGGGGAGCATATTCTGTAGATAATCCAACTTTGAATAGATTTTTCAGTCTACACTACTTGATTCCTTTTTTGATTTTAGGTTTAGTTGTTTTACACATTTGGGCTTTGCATGTTCCAGGTAACAATAATCCTGTAGGTATAGATATAAAGAAACCGTCTAAAGACACTGTTCCTTTTCATCCATATATTACAATCAAGGACGCTTTTGCCCTTTTAGTATTTATGATTATATTCGCTGGGTTCGTATTTTTTACACCAAATGTTTTAGGTCATTCTGACAATTATATTCCTGCGAATCCGCTAGTTACTCCTGCACACATTGTTCCTGAATGGTATTTGCTACCTTTTTACGCAATTTTAAGGTCAGTACCTGATAAATTAGGTGGTGTAATTTTAATGTTTAGCGCAATTTTTATTTTGTTCGTTTTACCTTGGTTAGACACTTCAAAAGTTAGGTCAGCAGTTTTCAGACCAATATATAGACAATTCTTTTGGATATTAGTTATTGATGTTTTAATGTTAGGTTATGTGGGCGCGATGCCAGCAGAAGGAGTCTATTTAGTGTTAGCTAGAGTTGGCACGATTTATTACTTCCTACATTTTATTGTTGTGATGCCGGTCGTAGGCTTTTTGGAAAAAACTGAACCAATTCCAATGAGTATTTCAGAACCAGTTTTATCAGGAGGTGCTCAACCATCTACAGCAAGGAAGGTTGATGATAAAGTATAATTTCAAATTTGTTACTATTTTTTTTATACTAATATTATCATTCAAACCTTTACAAAGCGCAGAAATGGTTGATCCAATCAAAGTTAATTGGAGCTTTAAAGGTTTAACAGGAACTTTTGACAGAGCTTCCCTTCAAAGAGGATTTCAAGTTTACAAAGAAGTTTGCGCTTCTTGCCACTCAATGCAATACCTAAGTTATAGAAATCTAGGAGAACCTGGTGGACCTGAGTTTTCAGAACAGGAAGTTAAAGCTATTGCTGCTAGTTTCGAGATAGAAGATGGTCCAGACTCTCAAGGTGAAATGTTTACTAGACCTGGAAGGCCTTCTGATAAATTTAAAAACCCTTATCCTAATGTCCAGGCTGCAGCAGCTGCTAATGGCGGCGCATATCCGCCAGACATGTCTGTACTAGTAAAAGCCAGAAAAGGTGGAGCTAACTATATTTATTCAGTTTTAGTAGGTTACGAGGATCCTCCATCCGGTGTGGTCTTGGACGATGGAGTTTATTACAATAAATACATGGTTGGAAATAAAATTAAAATGCCAAATAATTTAAGCGACGGGTTAGTTGAATATGCTGATGGCACTATATCTACAGTGGATCAAATGGCAAGAGACGTAACAACATTTTTAGCTTGGGCAGCTGAACCTGAACTAGAGGAGAGACATAAAACAGGTGTTAAGGTAATTATTTATTTAATTCTTCTTACGATATTGGTTTACTTGAGCATGAAAAAAATATGGTCAAGGATTGACACGGAAATATAAGACATCCCCATCTTTAACGATATAGTCTTTACCTTCAATTCGAAGTTTACCGAGTTCTTTACACTTTTCTGCACTTCCATATTTAAAGAAATCCTCACAAGTAACAGCTTCCGCCCTAATAAAATTTTTTTCAAAATCAGTATGAATTACACTCGCTGCCTTTGGAGCAATTGTATTTTTCTTGACAGTCCATGCTCTGCTTTCTTCAGGCCCAGACGTAAAAAAAGTATCTAAATTTAAAAGATCGTAACCTTCCTTAATTAATTTATTAAGACCAGTTTTAACTAATCCAATATCTTGCATAAAAGTTTCCTTTTCTGATTTATCGAGACCAGAAAGCTGATCTTCAATATCAGCACAAATGAAAATAATTTTATCTTTTGGATATTTTTCTTTTACTTGCTGAGTATAAATGTTTCCTTTAGACAAACTTTCCTCGTCAACATTACATACAATTATTTTTGGTTTTATGCTTAATAAACCAATATTAGATAGAAACTTTTCCTCTTCAGAATTATTTAACTTTATCTCCCCACCATCGCTTAGTTGGTTTAATTTATCCTTTAAGATATTAATCTCATTTTCTGTAAAACTCTTTTTCTTAACTTTTTCTAATTTTTTTTGTATTAGATCTAAATCTGATAAGCTGATTTCTGTTTTAATTATTTCAAGATCTTCAGACGGATTTATTTTAGAATTGACATGAGTAATTTTTTCCGAATCGAAACATCTTACTAGATGTATAATTGCGTCAACTTCTCTGATGTGAGAAAGAAATTTATTTCCTAAACCTTCACCTTTAGATGCACCTTGAACTAAGCCTGCAATATCAACAAAAGTTATATTGGTGTAAATCTTTTTTTTTGATTTAGATAATTCAGATAACTTATCTAATCTCTCATCAACAACATCAACAATTCCAATATTTGGATCTATAGTGCAAAAAGGGAAATTGGCTGCCTCAGCATTTTTTGAGGCGGTAAGAGCATTAAATAAGGTTGACTTTCCTACGTTAGGAAGCCCAACAATTCCGCATTTAAATCCCATTAAGATTTTGATTAACTTTACTAGAGAATAAATCTATTTTCTTATCAATTAATGTTGGAATCTGTTTAACAATATTTTCTGTAATCTCATTAATTTTTTCTTCTTCATCTTCCTTGAAGTCCTCAAGAACATGATTATTTACTCTTTTTTTTTGTTTAGGATGACCGATTCCAATTCTGACTCTAGAATAATCTTTACCTATAAATTTGTCTATTGACTCTATTCCATTGTGCCCCGCACTACTTCCTCCAAACTTTGCTTTAATTTTTCCAAAATCAATGTCCATATCATCATGGAAAACGATTACGTCTTTTGCATCGATCTTAAAATAATCTATAAGCTCTTTAATGGCTGTACCAGAATTGTTCATAAATGTTAGAGGTTTTATCGCATAAATTTTTTTTTCATCAATATTTCCAGTTGTTAAAAGACCTTTGAACTTAGGTTTTTGTTTCGAAAGTTTAAAATGTGCGTTGATAGCGTCGATAATTTTGAATCCAATATTGTGCCTAGTATTTGTATAGTCAGAGCCTGGATTTCCTAATCCAACAAGTAAAAGCATATTATTTATTTCTTTTCAGCCGGTTTTTTTTCAGTAGGTTTTTTTTCAGCGGGTTTTTTATCTGCACTTCCATCTTTAGATTTATCATCTTTCTTGGCAGCGTCACCATCTTTAGGAGCAGCATCTGCACCTTCTGCGGGCACTTCTCCTTCAGCACCCTCTGTTGCAGTCTCTTCAGCTGGTTTTTCAGGTTCTTTAATTACTGTCGGTGCTGCTACTGTTGCAACAACGAAATCTCTATCAGTGATTGTTGGAATTACGTTTTCAGGAAGTTTAACAGATGAAATTTTTATACTTGTACCAATATCTGTCCCAGCTAAATCAACAACAATTTCATCTGGAATATTTTCTGCAGGACATTTAAGCTCAACTTTTCGTCTTACTATATTTAAAACACCACCTCTTTTTAATCCTGGAGAGTCGGGATGATTAATAAATTTTACAGGAATTTCTAAAATTATTTTCTTACCTGAGACTATTCTCATGAAATCTATGTGAATTGGTTCCTCAGAAACAACATGAAAAGCTATGTCTCTTGGAATTACTTTTTCTTTTTTTCCATCTATTTCAAGTTCTAAAACTTTAGATAAAAAAGTATCTGAATTAATTATGTTAGAAATATCTTTTTTATTTATTGAAATATTTTGGTTCGGGTCTTTTCCCCCATACAAAATAGCGGGAATCAAACCCTTCGCTCTTAACTTATTATTTGAACCAGAAGTAAGGTTTTCTCTTTTAGTAGCTTTAAGATTACTCATAATTTTATTGTTGCGTGTATAACTCAAGATCCTTACTAAAACAAGTATTAATTAAACAAATCTGATACCGAATTTGAATTAGCTATTCTTTTAATAGCTTCAGACATTAGTGAGGCAATTGATAACACCTCAATCTTATTATTATTCTTAATTTTTGATGCATTATCAATTGTATCTGTAATCACTAATTTTTTAATTTTTGAACTTTTTATTTTTTTTACTGCATCACCACTTAATACAGCGTGGGTAATAAAAACGTAAACCTCATTAGCTCCATTTTTTTTCAATGCATTCACAGCATTAACTATTGTGCCACCACTATCAATTATGTCATCTACGATAATACAAGTCTTATTTTTAACATCTCCAATAATATTCATAACTTCAGATTTACCTGGAGCAGGTCTTCTTTTATCTATAATTGCCAAGTCTGCTTTTATTCTTGTTGCTAATGCTCTTGTTCTAGCAACTCCCCCAACATCTGGCGAAACACATATTAATTTTTTCGAGTTCAATTTTTTTTTTATGTACTTTGCAAATAGAGGAGCTGTATATAAATTATCTACTGGCATATCAAAAAAACCCTGAATTTGACCAGCGTGCAAATCAACAGTTACTACTCTGGTAGCTCCAGCATTTGAAATTAAATTGGCAACTACCTTAGCTGAAATAGAGGTTCTAGGTGCAACTTTCCTATCTTGTCTAGCATATCCAAAGTAAGGGATTACTGCTGTGATAGTTTTTGCTGATGATCTTTTGAGCGCGTCTATAACTAAAAGTAATTCCATAATGTTATCATTCGCTGGATTAGAGGTCGATTGAATTACAAAAACGCTATTGCCTCTTATATTTTCATTTATCTCAATATAGATTTCTCCATCGGCAAATCTTCTAATATTTGTATTTATTAGTTTTAGTTTTAAATTTTTTGAAATATCTTTGCTAAGCTTTAAATTGCTAGTTCCAGATAAAATTTTCATGAAATGTAGCTATTTATACAATTATTTTAATAAGTTTTCAAATTTAATCTAACTTAATCTTATAACGGATATGCACCTTCCGTAGTCACTTTGTTTTAGCAAAGAGGACCTTCTGTAGCTAAAAAACTTATTTTTTTCTTCAAAAGTATCATAATTAACATGGTCAGTTACTACATTAAGTTCTAAAAGTCTATCAGCAACGTATTTTCTTAAATTGAACAATTTTTTAAACTTATTCTTATTACTAAAATATTTTATATTTTTTTTTGATTTTGAAATAAATTTTTTAAAAAAAATTTTATCAACTTCATAATTTTTTTTACCTATACAAGGACCAACAGCTGCGTATATTTTGCTATTTGAATTTATTTTTCTTATTTTAAAAATGGTATTTTTTATTATTCCAGAGAAAGCTCCTCTCCAACCAGCGTGTATACAACCTATGATATTATTTTTTATGTCGTAAAGTAATATTGGGACACAATCAGCAGTAACAACTCCCAAAGCTAAGCCTCTCATTTTTGTAATCATTGCGTCTGAAAAAATTTTCTTTTTTTTGTAATTGCTTTTTTTTATCTCAATAACATTGTTACTATGTTTTTGATGCATTAAAATTAAGTGATTTTTTTTAATTTTCATTTTTTTGGAAACATAATCTAGGTTTTTAATGACGTTTTTTTTGTTATCCTTAGAACCTCTTCCGCAATTTAGACCTCTGTATATGCCCCTAGAAAATCCACCTTTTCTAGAAAAAAAACAATGTTTAATACAATTAAATTTTTTTAATTTTTTGGAAAAAATCATGAATCAAATCCTAAGTATTTTTTTTTCTTAGAGCTCGAAGCTACTATAACCTTAAATAAATCACCCATTAATTTTGGGCTTAAAATTCTATTTAATCTTAAATAAAGATTTGCCTTATCTGAAAATCTCATTTTTTTTGCAATTATTTCAGACCTTTCTCTTATTCCCAAATTTTGCAAAAACTGTCTTTGTGGAATTATCTTTTTAACAATTAAATTATTTTTTAAAAAGAATTCGTTTAATAATGAAAAATTCACATGTGATGTTACATCAGCTTTTCCTAAATTATTAAGAATATGATTTTTTTTATGTTTAACAACTGATTGAAGAGTGTTCTGATTATTTGGTTTAATATATCCATAATCTATTATTAACAAACAACCATCTAAAGTTATTATTTTTTTAATAATTTTTTTGAGTTCTAAGAGTCCATTTTTTGGATACTCGATAAAATTTATATTTTTTAAAGTCGTAAATGAATTTATTTCTTTTGCATCCTTTATTGAAGCTTTCTTAAAAATTTCTTTAATTTTTAAATTTTTTTCAAGCATGTAATGTTTTTCAAATAATAATTTTTTTTCTCGTTTGAATTGTTTGATCGGTATCGAGTCAAAAAATTCATTTCCAAAGAAAACGATTGGTCCTTTTTTAATTTTATCCAAATTTTTTAACCATTTAATACTTTTATCTTTAATATTTTTTTTTTGTAATTTTTTCATTAAATTACTTATTTCAAATAGATAAATTTTTTTTGCTTCGTTGAATTCGGGGAAATTTTTAAAAACTTGCAGTAGTGTTCTCATAAGGCTTCCATCTCCAGGCCCCAACTCTACAATATTAAAATTTTTAGGTTTTCCGTAAATTTCCCATGTAGAAACTATCCAAATTGCGATCATCTCAGAAAAAAGATTCGATACACCAGGAGCTGTAACAAAGTCTCCCTTCCCCCCAAAAGGTAATTTAGAATTATAATAACCAATCTTTTTATCATAAAGTACATTTTGAAAAAATTTATCGACCGGCAATGATCTAGAATTTTTAAAAAATTTTGAGTTAGTTTTCATTTTTTTTCAAAAAATTTAAAATTAACAAACCTGCAAACAACATAAAAATACTCAATAGCGTGCCTAAACTGAATAAACCTAATAAGTAACCTATATGACTATCAGGTTCTCTAAAATATTCAGAGATCACTCTTAAAATTCCATAAAATACTAAAAAAAGAGCTGAGCATTTTCCAATTTTATAGTTACTTTTGAAAAAGATAATATTTAAAATTACAAATAAAACTAATCCCTCTAAAATAGCTTCATACAATTGCGATGGATGTCTTGGCAACAAATCAACTGCTGGAAAAATTACACTCCATGGAACTGCAGATGTCTTTCCTACTAGTTCCCCGTTAATAAAATTTGCAATACGGCCAAGAAAAATTCCAATAGGTGAGACGCAGGCAATTATATCTAACAAGTAAAGAAAATTTAATTTTCTTTTAAGAGAAAAAAGATACGTCCCAACTATTATACCAATTAAAGCTCCGTGAAACGACATACCACCCTCCCAAATTTTTAGTATTTCTAGTGGTTGTGCGATATAGTATTTTGAATTGTAGAATATTACGTATCCAAGTCGACCTCCTATAATTAATGAAATTATCAGGTAAGTAATTAAGTCGTCAAAATCATTTAAACTTAATTTTTCTCTTAACGCAGAGGATTTTTTTACAAGAATCTTCCTACCGTACCACCATCCAATTAATATTCCAAAAACGTATGCTAGAGAGTACCATCTGATAGATATAAATCCAAAATTGATAAGAATTGGGTCTAAATTATGGGTAAACATGATTTATTATATCACATTTGAATTTATCCTGCCTATCAAATAAGATAAGACATGCAGAAATCAGAAAAAATTTTTAAAATATTATCTAATCTTCTTGAAAATGGTATTTTGACTTCAAAAGATATACAAAAAGAAATATCTACTAATTTCAAATTTAAAAAAGATAAGATAATTAATAACCTGGAGCTTGTTTCTAGAAAAGAATTTGAAGTATTAAAAAAAATTGTTCAAAAACAAGAGGAAACTCTTAAAAAATTGCAAAAAAAAAAATCAAAGCGGTAAAGAAATTTTTACTTGCAAACCACTAAACTTACTTTTGCCAAGCTGTATACTGCCTCCATGTGAATTAATAATATCTTCGACTATTGCAAGACCTAGTCCAACTCCTGACTTATTTAGACTTCTGCTTTTGTCTAGTCTAAAGAAGGGTTTAAAAACATTTTTATATTGCTCTTCTGGGATACCTGGCCCATCATCTTCGAATATTATCAAAGCTCGATTAGAACTTTTTTGAGTTTTTATAGCTATTTTCTTTCCATAAGTTAGACTATTTTGTATTATATTTTCGAACGATCTTTTCAATGCTAATGGCCTACATTTTAAAATAATTTCATCATTATATGTAATTGATAAATTTGAGTGATTGAAATTTTCTTTAATTTCATTAATCAGTTTTGTTAATTGTACTTCAGTTGTAACCTCTTGCGCTTGAGTTTTTGCAAATTGAAGATAATCATTTAACATTTTCTCCATTTCATCAATATCTTTAGACATTTTTTTGGATAATTCTTTTTGATCTATCATTGCCAATTGTAATTTTAGTCTTGTCAAAGGAGTTCTCAAATCATGACTTATACCTGAAAGCATTTCAGATCTTTGATTTAAGTGACGATTAATTCTTTTAGCCATTCTATCAAATTCATAGGCAGCTTTCCTAATTTCTTGGGCACCAGAAGGTCTAAAATCATTCACATAGTCACCCTTTCCAAATTTTTCTGCAGCTTTTGCTAGCTTAACAAGAGGTCTAGTTTGATTTTTAAGAAATATCAGAGCGATAATAATTAATACTATTGATGGAAGAGTTGTCCATAATACAAACAACCTAACAGAAGAAGCTGATACCATTTCTTTGGGAACAATGAAGTTAATGACTTCATCATTTGAATTGATTTTAATTTCAACTGCATTTTTAAACTTAGATGTGCTGAACCAATAGTTGTTATTTCCAAAAGATGATTTCAATTCTCTTCTTAACGATCTATCCATTGGACTGAATTTTCTTTCTCCAGAAATATTTGGTAATTTTTCTCTATTGATGCCTATTTCGAAGTTGAAATTGTTCTTATAACTGTCAGTTAAAAAATCTAATTTTTTCTTATCATTTCTGTAAACTTCTTCAATAGTTTTAAGTTGAGCAACTAAAGCTCGTGTTGTATTCTTATTTGCCTTAATCCAAATACTATCATAAAAAACAATTGTTATTATCAATTGAAGAATTATTGTTGGTGCGGCAACAATAATTAACGCTCTATAGAATAATCTTTTAGGCAAAATAATTTTAATAAACTTATTCAATCCAGAGAACATAGCCTGCTCCTCTTATAGTTTGTAAATACTTTGGATTTTTTGGAGTATTTTCCAACTTTTGTCTAAGTCTAGTTATCATTACATCAATAGATCTTTCTTGAGTAATGCCAGATATTTTACCTATTTCTTCACGAGAAAAAGTTTTACCTGGATTTGATATCATTTCTATAAGCACTTTTTTTTCAGAATTGTTAATTTTTTTTATTTTTTCTTTCAAAATGATTGTCATTTTACTTAAATTAATTTGTGCTTCCCCAACACTATGCGTACTATTTAAATTAATTTTATTTTCATTTTTAATAATGTTTTTTATTCTAAGAAGTAATTCTTTAGGCTCGAAAGGTTTTCCAATATAGTCATCAGCTCCAAGCTCAAGTCCTTTTATTCTATTCTCAACTTCTCCTTTAGCGGTCAGTAAAATAATAGGAACTTTTATCCTTTTTTTTATATCTTTTGTTAATTCGTATCCATTTTGTCCGGGCATCATTACATCTAAAATAAGTATATCAAATTTTAAATATTCTAATTTTTTTTTTGCATCCTCGGCATTTTCAGCAGTGGAAACAATATAATGATTATCTGATAGATAATCTTTAAGAAGTCCACGAATTCTATCGTCATCGTCAACTACTAAAATATGTAATTTATTATTTTCCATTTATTATTCTTTTTAAAACATCTTTAAATTTAATAACCGAGTCTGATCCTGAGTTTTTCAGAGCGTTGAATATTCTTTTTTTTTGAGAATTATATACAACGTCAAAAAAAACTTTTCCTTCTTTATCTAAAAATAAATTTTTTTTTCTAGTATCATTTTCATCTTGCACCTGCTTTATCATTTTGGACTTAATTAAGTCTCTTAAAACTCTGTTTAAACTTTGTTTAGTAACTTTTAACTTAAATATTAGTTCCCCTAGATTAATTCCTGGATTTCTCTCAATCAAATGTAATGCTCGTAAATGAGCAGGACCAAAAAATCTTTTAGATAAAATCTCCCTCGGGTCTAAAAAGGTCTCTCTATAAGCATAATAGAGTAGTTGAATAAATTCTTTAATTTGATCATCTTTAAGATAAAGTAAATCTTTCATAATGGTAAGTTATATTGACTTATCCCAATTTGGAATATACTTTTTTAATAAAAAAAAATCTATATATTTACATCTAATGGAAAGTATACCTTACGACAAAAGATCAGGTAAAATTTGGTTCAACGGGATCACTGTTGATTGGAAAGACGCAAATATTCACATTTTAAATCATGGACTGCACTATGCAAGTTGTGTTTTCGAAGGTGAACGAGTTTATGATGGTGAAATCTTTAAATTAGAGGAACATACCGAGAGATTATTTTATTCAGCTAAAAGAATGGGCATCGATGTTCCTTATTCACAAAAAGAAATTAATGATGCTTGTAAAAAAATTGTTAACATCCAAAAAGTTCAAAATGGATACGTTAGACCCCTTATCTGGAGAGGGAGTGAAATGATGGCTATTTCAGCACAAAAAAATAAAATTCATGTTGCGGTTGCAACTTGGGAGTGGGGATCTTACTTTGATCCTAAATTAAAACTTAATGGAATAAAACTAAATATTTCTAGTTGGAGAAGGCCTGCACCAAATACTATACCTTGGGATACCAAAGCAGCTGGTTTATATATGATTTGTACTTTATCAAAACATGAAGCAGAGGCAAAAGGATTTACTGACTCATTAATGTTAGATCATGAAGGAAATATTGCAGAAGCAACAGGTGCAAATGTTTTCTTTAAAAGTAAAAATGGAGATCTTCATACTCCAATACCTGACTCTTTTCTAGATGGCATAACTAGACGTGAAGTAATTAAGATTGCTAAATCTAAAGGAATAAAAGTAATTCAGAGAAAAATCAAACCAGATGAGATGAAAGTATTTGTTGGCTGTTTTTTGACAGGGACTGCTGCAGAAGTAACACCCGTTTCTCAAATTAATGAATACAAATTTAAGGTTTGTAACTTAATTTCTAGTTTAGATGATGCATATCAGAAATTAGTCAGAAAAGATACCGCCGCTTAATCTTTTTTGTCCTCATTTATTGCGTGATCAATGCCTTTTCTGAGATAGTCGTATCCAGTGTACAACGTTAAGAAAGCAGATAACCACAGTAAAATGATTCCTATTGTTTGTGCATTATAATCTTGAAAATTTAAAATTTTATTTCCTATATCTCCAGTAAGCAAAATTGCAATAGAAGTCATTTGAATAAAAGTTTTCATTTTTGCTAAGCTTGTTACTTGCATAATAATTTTTCCTTTTGCTAAAAATTCTCTAAGTCCTGATACTAAGATCTCTCTGGTTAAAATAATTACTGCAGCTATTACTTCATAGTTTTTTATTGTTCCATTCATAACAAGTAATATAAGTGCAGCTGCAACAAGTATTTTGTCTGCAATAGGATCTAAAAGTTCACCTAACTTGGATTCCTCTTTAAAAAATCGCGCCAATAAACCATCTAAATAGTCTGTAAAACTAGCTAGCACAAATAAAAAAAAAGGTATTAAATCTCCAAAAAAACCAGGAATAAAAAAAGCAATAACAAAAATCGGTACAATAATTATTCTGCCAATTGTCAATATGTTTGGTATTTTTAATTTCATTTATTCGTGAAAATAATCATATATTTTCTTTGCTATACTGTCTTCTATTCCTTCCACTGATTTTAAATCATCAAAGCTTGCAGATTCAACGGCACGTGCTGACCCAAAATGATTTAATAAAGCTCTTTTCCTTTGTTTCCCAATCCCTTGGATTTGATCTAACAATGATTTACTGAGGTTTCTCTTTCTTTTGGCTCTATGAGTACTTATAGCAAATCTATGAGCTTCATCTCGTAGTCTTTGTACGAAAAATAGTAATGGATCGTTTCTTTCTAAAATATATTCTTTGCTATTATAATAGATTTTTTCCTCTCCAGCATTTCTTCTTTTACCCTTCGCCACTGCTAAAATTGGTAAGTCGTGCAATCCTAATTCATTTAGAACTTCTCTAGACACAGAATATTGTCCTTTTCCACCATCTATCATAATTAAATCTGGCAATGACAGAGAACCAGATTTTTCTTTAATAGCTTTTGAAAATCTTCTAAATAAAACTTCTTTCATCATCCCATAGTCATCATTTTTGACTTTTTCATCTTTAATATTGAATTTCCTATATCTTTTCTTAATAAAACCTTCATTACTAAAACAAATTAATGATCCAACGGAGTCACTTCCCTGAATGTGGCTATTATCGTAAACTTCTATCAATTCTATATTGTTATTAATATTAAATTTAGCTGCTAACTCCTCTATAAGATTATTGTTTGTATCAGATTGAACGAGTTTTTGTTTTAAAGATTGTTTTGCATTTTTCTCTGCAAGACTAGAAATACTTATCTCATTTTTACTTTTTGCTAGCTTAATAATAATATCTTTTTTATCCTTGTCGGAGAATGTTTTTTCAATAAGTTTTTTATCTTTGACCTCACAATTAGTTAATATTAGTCTAGGAATAGTTTTATTTTCATAAAATTGGGATATAAAAGAACTTATTATATCTTCTACACTGTCATCTGGATCATGTTTAGGATAAAAAGCCTGATTACCCCAGTTTTGTTTTGACCTAAAAAAAAACACTTGCACACATGTTTTTCCTGTTTCTTTATAAATACTGATAACATCAGCTTCTGTTAAATTTGTTTGATTTATTTTTTGAGAGGTTTGTATTTGAGTTAATGCTTTTATTCTATCTCTAGCTATAGCTGCTTTCTCATAATCCAATTCTTTACTAGCTTTTTCCATTTCTTTGGATAAGTTTTTCTGAATTCTTCTAGATTTACCTGAAATAAAATCAATAGCATCTGCAACTGAAGATTCGTAATCTTTTTCATTTATGTGTCCAACACATGGAGCAGAGCATCTTTTAATTTGGTATAAGATACATGGTCTCTCTCTATTTTTGAAAACAGTGTCATCACAGACTCTCAAAAGAAAAATTTTTTGTAAAATTTTTATTGTCCAATTAGCAGAACCAATCGATGCAAATGGACCAAAATAATATCCTGTCTTTGATTTTTTACCTCTTAACTTTGTAAGTTGTGGCCACTTATCTTTATCACCAATGTAAATATATGGAAAAGATTTGTCATCTCGCAAAAGTATGTTGTAACGAGGTTTATGTTTTTTTATTAAATTTGCTTCCAATAGTAGAGCCTCGCTTTCATTACTTGTAGTAGTAGTTTCAAGATTATGTGTAAGTGAAAGCATTCTTTCAGTTCTAATAGGAAGATTAGACTCAGTGACATAACTTTTGAGTCTATTTGGTATATTTTTAGCTTTACCAATATATAGAATTTCACCAGTGGAACTAATCATTTTATAAACACCGGGGTTTTTTGGTATTAGTGGTATTTTTTCTTTTATTACTTTTTTTCCTAACTCTAAACTATTAATCATACTTTTGATTTTGATACCTCGATGCCAACTGATTTAGTTTTCTTTAAGATTTCTAACTTTTCTATCTTAAGATTAATCTTTTTAACAAGTTTATTTCTAAATATCATATTAAAAATATTTTCTGCTAAGTCTTCAAGTAACTCGTAATGTTTTAGGTACGTAATTTTCTCAATTTTACTAACAATTTCCTCATAATTAAGTATTGAATTCAAATCTTTGTTATTTGGAGTCACATATGGATTTGTCAAAATTTCAATATTAAATTTTACTCTTTGTCTCTTTTTTTTCTCAAAGTTGTGTATTCCTATTGAAATATTTAAGATTAAATCTTTTATAATTACTTTTCTTTTATATCTAAATTTTTCTTTTTTCTTAAATTTAATTATTTTCATTCTTTTGTATTAATTATATCTGGTGTTTGCCATGCAAGTCTTTGTCCGCTATCAATATTAATTATCTCTCCCGTTATATTTTTATTTTCAATAAGAAACTTTACTCCATTACATATGTTTTCTAAATCTACTTTTTTTTTTAATAGCGTAGATCCCCATTGTTTTTTGAAATGCCTCTCAGATTGTCTTTTGTTTTTTAATGTTGGTCCGGGTGAAATACCATTCACTCTTATATTAGGCGCTAATTTCATAGCTGATGTTTTTGTAAAAGTAGCCAATGAAGACTTACTTAAAGTGTAAGAGAAAAAAAAAGGAGTTAATTTTTCAACTCTTTGATCAATAATATTGATGACACACCCCTCTTTGTTTTTAATTAATCTTTTAAAATTTTGCGTAATGATTGCTGGTGCTTTTAAGTTGATATTCATGTGTTTTGTAAAAGATTTTTCAGAAAAATTTTCAAGATTATCGTTTTCAAAAATAGATGCATTATTAATTAAACAATCTAATCCTTTCAGAGTCTTATAAGCTTTTTTTATTAAAGTTTCGGTTTGTTTAAGATTATTTAAATCAGCTTTAAATAAGTATGCTTCAGCTCCAAGTTCCTCTAGTTCTTTTTTTAATTTTAAAGCGCTTTTTTTAGATTTATTAAAGTGGATACCTATTTTTGTTTCAAAGCTAACTAAACTTTTAGCAATTGCAGATCCTATTCTGGTAGCTCCACCAGTGATGATTATTTTTTTGGCTTCCATTTTTTTATCGCTTTTCTTGGTTTTGTTCCAGGCATACCCATAGTCGATCTTCCTTTTGGATAAACTTTACTTTTCAAATTATATTGAGATATTTTAGGATTTAAAGTTATTTCAAGTTCACTAGCTTCTAGTTTTCTCATTTCATCTCTTAGTTTAGCAGCCTCTTCAAATTCTAAATTAGATGCAGCTTCCTTCATTTTTCTGTTTAAAGCTTTAAGATGTTTTTTTAAGTTTCCACCTACGTTTGAGCCTTCACTAATTTTAACGTAATCTTTTTCATAAACAGACTCTAAAATATCACTTATCTCTTTTTTTACTGACTCTGCGGTTATTCCATTTTTCTTATTATATTCTAATTGTTTATTTCTCCTTCTGTCTGTCTCCTTAATTGCTTTTTCAATGCTTTTAGTGACTTTATCAGCATATAAAATTACTTTACCATCAACATTTCGTGCTGCTCTTCCAATTGTTTGAATTAAAGAAGTTTCAGATCTTAAAAATCCCTCTTTATCTGCATCTAAAATTGCTACTAAAGCACATTCGGGAATATCTAATCCCTCTCTCAACAAATTAATTCCTACAAGAATATCAAACACTCCCATTCTCAAATCTCTTATGATCTCAATTCTTTCAAGAGTATCAATGTCAGAGTGCATATATCTTACTTTAAGACCATTTTCGTGGAGGTACTCAGTAAGATCTTCAGCCATTTTTTTTGTCAGCGTTGTAGCAAGAACTCTGTATCCTCTTTTTACAATCTCTTTTGCCTCGTGCATAAGATCATCAACTTGAGTTTTGGCTGGCCTTATTTCAACAGGTGGGTCTATTAAACCTGTTGGCCTAATGATTTGGTCAATATATTTATTGCTTGTTTGTTTTAGTTCCCAAGGTCCCGGGGTAGCAGAGACAAAAACAGTTTGTGTTCTCATTAAATCCCATTCTTCAAATTTCAAAGGTCTATTATCCATACATGAAGGGAGTCTAAACCCGTATTCGGCTAACGTACTTTTTCTTGTACGGTCACCTTTATACATTCCATTTAATTGAGGGACTGTTACGTGACTTTCGTCTACAAATATAATTGCATTATCTGGAAAGTACTCAAACAAAGTAGGAGGAGGTTCACCAGCTTTTCTTCCTGATAAAAATCTCGAATAATTTTCTATCCCTGCACAAGTTCCGGTAGCTTCAATCATTTCTAAATCAAACTTAGTTCGTTCTCTTAATCTTTGTTCCTCTAAAAGTTTATTATTTTCTCTGTGTTTTTTTAAAGTCTCAGCTAACTCAGATTTTATTTGTCTGATTGCTTGCTCGATTGTAGGCTTAGGAGTTATATAATGACTATTAGCGTAAATTTTTATTATTGAGTAATCATTTGTCTTGTCTCCAGTAAGTGGGTCAAATTCTTCAATTTTTTCTAATTTATTTAAATTAAAACTTATTCTCCAAGCTCTATCTTCTAAGTGTGATGGAAAGATCTCCAAATTTTCTCCTCTTACCCTAAAGGTCCCTCTAAAAAAATTTTGATCATTTCTTTTGTACTGTAAATTTATAAATGCTCTAATTAAATCGTCTCGCTCGTACTCATAATTTTTCTTTAAGGTAATAGTCATTTTTGAGTACGCCTCTACAGAACCTAAACCATAAATACATGATACACTCGCAACAATAATTACATCATCTCTTTCCAACAAAGATCTTGTTGCCGAGTGTCTCATACGATCAATTTGTTCATTTATTGAGGCCTCTTTTTCTATATAAGTATCAGATCTAGGAACGTATGCTTCTGGAGTGTAGTAATCGTAATAAGATACAAAATATTCTACAGCATTATTCGGAAAAAAACTTTTAAACTCTCCATATAATTGAGCTGCTAAAGTTTTATTTGGTGCTAGAATTAGAGCCGGTCTATTAGCTTTTTCGATAACTTTTGCCATTGTAAACGTTTTACCTGATCCCGTGACACCTAAAAGCACTTGTTCTTGTTTGTTATCTTTTAAGTTTTTTAATATTTGCTTAATGGCCTCTGGCTGGTCACCGCTAGGTTGAAAATCACTTTTGATTTTAAAGTTAATACCTCCTTCTAACTTCTTAATTTTTTTTGAGTTATTAACTTCTAGATCAGCTAATTTTTCTTGATAAGTATTTTGCATTTTGTGTTAATAATAAATTAATTATATTATAAATTTCAATGAGCATAGTTTCCAATAGTTTAAAACGTATAAAACCGTCGCCTACAATAGCAGTTACCTCAAAAGCAAGGGAAATGAGAGCCGCTGGAAAGGATGTTATAGGTTTAGGGGCTGGAGAGCCCGATTTTGATACTCCAGACAATATTAAAGAAGCAGCAATAGAAGCGATCAGAAAAGGGGATACAAAATATACCGCAGTGGATGGAACCCCAGCTTTAAAAAAAGCTATCCAAGCAAAATTTTCTAGAGAAAATGATTTATCATACGAGCTTGATCAAATTTCAGTTGGAACTGGCGGAAAGCAAGTTTTATATAATGCTTTTATGGCAACCATAAATAAAGGTGACGAGGTAATTATTCCAGCTCCTTATTGGGTTTCTTACCCTGACATTGTTTTGTTAGCTGGGGGAAAACCTAAAATAATAAAGTGTGATGAAAAAAATAATTTTAAATTAACACCAGAAAAATTAAAAAAAGCAGTTTCAAAGAAAACAAAGTGGATAATTATAAACTCTCCGTCTAACCCTACAGGCTCTGGTTATACCAAAGATGAGATAATAGCTTTATCGAAGATTTTAATGAAATATAAAAATTTATATATTTTAAGCGATGATATTTACGAACATATTACTTATGACGGTTTTAAATTTTTTACAATTGCGCAAATTGAAAAATTAAAAAGCAGAACTTTAACTATGAATGGCGTGAGTAAATCTTACTCAATGACTGGCTGGAGAATAGGTTATGCTGCAGGTCCAAAAGAAATAATTAAAGCGATGGCTAAAATTCAGTCCCAATCAACTAGTAATCCTACATCCATAAGCCAAGCAGCTGCAGTCGAGGCTTTAAACGGAACACAAGACTTTATTTCAGAAAGATCAAATTCTTTTAAAGAGAGAAGAAATTTCGTTGTTGATAGTTTAAATAATATAAAAGGTATAAGCTGTTTAAGTCCTGAAGGAGCTTTTTATGTTTTTCCAAATTGTAAAAAATTACTAAATAAGAAAACGAAACTTAAAACTGATAAAGAATTTGTAGAAAAATTGTTAGAAAAAGCTGAGGTAGCTGTAGTGCAAGGTTCTGCTTTTGGTTTAGACGGATACTTTAGAATATCTTATGCTACCTCTATGGAAAATTTAAAGAAAGCCATGCAGAGAATTAAAACTTTTTGTGAAAACCTTAATTAGACTCAGATAGATATTTTTCAGCTTCAAGAGCTGACATACAACCCATTCCAGCAGCAGTAACAGCTTGTCTAAAAATTTTATCTTTTACATCACCTGCAGCAAAAACTCCTGGAATATTAGTTTCAGTAGAGTCAGGTTTTGTAATTAAATACCCTTCTTTGTCCATATTAAGTTGATCTTTAAACAAAGATGTTGCTGGATCATGACCTATGGCAATAAATAAACCATCAACTTTAAGATCTTTAATTTTATTATCTTTTACATTTTTAATTTTTAATGCATTTACAGTTTTTGGCTCTTTAGTGCCAATAACATCCTCAACTACTGTATCCCAAATAATTTCTATTTTCTTATTGGATTTTAATTTTGCTTGAAGCATTTTTTCTGCCCTAAGTTCATTTCTCCTATGTATTAAATAAACCTTTGAGGCAAATTTAGTTAAAAACATTGCTTCTTCAACAGCGGCATTTCCTCCGCCAACTACTGCTACTTCTTTTTCTTTAAAGAAAAATCCGTCACAAGTAGCGCATGCCGAAACTCCAAATCCTCTAAACTCTTGTTCAGATTTAAGATTTAACCATCTTGCTTGCGCTCCTGTTGAAATTATAAAACTATCTGCAGTATAAACCTGACCACTATCACCTTGTGCTGTAAAAGGTTTTTTTGTTAAATCAACTTTACTTATATGATCTTGTATCATCTCTGTGCCTACAGCTTCTGCTTGGCCTTTCATTTCGTCCATTAGCCATGGCCCTTGAATCACTTTTGAGTATCCAGGGTAATTTTCAACATCTGTAGTGGTAGTTAATTGTCCCCCGGGTTGAGAACCATGAACAAGTATCGGTTTAAGCATAGCTCTGGCCGCATAAATAGCTGCTGTATAGCCAGCAGGACCTGATCCAAGAATTAACACTTTTGTATGTTTTGTTGATTTATTATTCATTATGTAAAGGTATATAGTAACTAATGTTAGAATTAAAAGCACTTCTTTTAACGCAAGGTATGCACGGTATGGTTAGTCAAGTAGAGGGGTTAGCTAAAGCTTTGGGCCTAAGTTATAAACACCAAAAAATTGAATTAAAATCTTTTTGGAATTTAATTCCTCCTAAATTAAGCCCAATTTCAGAAAATTTGGTAAAAAATAAATTTGTGTGTGATTGTAAAATCATTATATCTTGTGGAAGAAAAAGTGTAATACCATCAATAGCTTTAAAAAAAAGACTAGGTAATCAAATTTTCAATATTCACATACAGGATCCAAAGGTTTCTTTTGAACACTTCGATCTTATAGTAAGTCCAGATCATGATAATTTAAAAGGAGAAAATATAATAAATACAACAGGAGCTATTCATTATCTAAATAAAAAAGAAATCAACGAGAATTCAACATATCTTGGAATTGAGAAAGACAAGAGAAGAGAACTAGTTGCATTTATAATCGGAGGACCGAATAAATATTACAATTACTCAGAAAAACAAATTCATGAACTTTTTAACAAAGTTAAGACTTTGTTTACTCCAGATAAATTTAAAATTATTGTAATACCTTCCTATAGAACACCTGAAAATATTTTAAAAATAGCATTTAACACCTTTAGCATTAATCATCATGTTGTAAAAAATATTGATAAAAAAGCTTATCTTTCTGCACTAGCAATCTCAAATTATATAGTTGTTACGTGCGACTCCACGTCAATGATTTCAGAGGCTGCCATGACCGGAAAACCTGTTTATATTGCCATGATGAAGTCCTTTAAGCCAACTGGAAGATTCAAAAAATTTTATTCACAATTGAAAGATTTAGGTATAACAAGAGAATTAGAAGATAGAGTTGAAAGTTGGAGTTACAATAGTTTAAATGAGGTAAATAGAATTGCTCCAATTGTAAAAGCAAAAATGAAAAAAAATGGAATTATTTAAATCATTAGAAAAAAGGACTAAATTATTTAGCGATCCTTTTAAACATTTTGAAATCAACCAGCCATTGACTCAAAATGCCATTGATGAGATTTGTGGTGCAGAGATAGCTGATCCTAGAAAACAAAATTTAAATTACGATGGAACAAGAGCGCTAGACGGGGGAGGCGGTGCTTTTAGGGCTGGAATTAAAGATGGAGGTAAAGCAAAAAAGCTTAGATGCTATGTTACTAAAGAAAATTCTAGTCAATTTCCAAACTTAACAAAATTTATTGAAGAATTAAGATCACCTGAAGTTTATAAAAAAATTGGATCATTAATTGGTAAAGATCTAAGCAATTCTTTTGTAAGACTGGAGGTAATTTGTGATAGAGAAGGTTTTTGGTTAAAGCCTCACTGCGATATTGAGGAAAAATTAATGTCATCAATTGTCTTTGTTAATTTACATAATGAGTCGGAGAATTTAGGAACTGATTTTTATGATGCAAAATTAAACAAAGTTAAAACAGTTCCTTACAAACATAATTATGGATATTTCTTTACAAGTGGACCAAATACTTGGCATGGGATGGAAAAAAAAGAAATTAAAAAAGAGAGAAGATGCATTCAGATAAACTATGTTACTTTCGAGACTGACTGGAAAGTAAAAAGTTAGATATCTTGCAAAGAAGTTACATTAATATCTTTCAATTTCAGAGATTTTATACCTTCCAAACAAACTTTTGCCGTGGACATGTTAGTGCAGTATGGAACTTTATTTGCCAAGGTAGCTCTTCTTAATGCAACAGCATCGCTCAACTGAGACTCACTATTTCCACCTCCAGTATTAATAACCAAAGCTATTTTTTTGGCATTTAAGACATCAACAATATGCGGGGAACCCTGATTAACCTTATTTATTTTTTTACACTTTATTCCATGCTGGTTTATATAATCAGCGGTACCTTTAGTTCCACAAAGCTTAAAATTTAACTTTACTAATTGCTTAGCTAATTCTACGCCCTCTTTTTTATGACTATTTTTCAAAGAGATAAAAGCTAAGCCTTTTATTGGAAGAGAATTTGAAGCTGCAATCTGACTTTTAGCAAATGCCATTCCAAAATTTTTATCAAAACCCATTACCTCACCTGTAGATTTCATTTCTGGTCCAAGCAAAAGATCACTATTAGGAAATTTATTGAAAGGAAATACTGCTTCTTTTACTGCAAACATATTTTTCGTTTTACTTTTTAAATTGAATTTAGACAAATTCTCTCCTGCCATCACCCTTGAGGCTATCTTAGCAAGAGGTAAATTTTTTGCTTTTGAAACAAATGGAACAGTTCTACTAGCTCTCGGATTGACTTCAATTACGTAAATTTCATCTTTTTTAATTGCATATTGAACATTCATAAAACCTTTAACTTTAAGAGCCAAAGCTAATTTTTTTGTTTGATTTTCAATTTCTTTGATCAAAAAAGACTTTATTGATACTGGAGGTAAGCTACATGCTGAGTCACCAGAGTGTATACCAGCCTCTTCAATATGCTGCATAATACCAGCCACAAAAACATTTTTACCATCCGATAATGCATCTACATCAACTTCCATTGCATTATCAATAAATTTATCAATTAAGATTGGATTTTTTTCGGCAACTTTAAATGCTTCCTTTACAAGGTCTTTAAGCTGGCTTTTTTCATGAACAATTTCCATTGCTCTTCCGCCCAATACATAAGACGGCCTCACCATTAAAGGCAAACCAATCTTGTCAGCGATTTTAATCGCTTGAGGAAAAGTTTTAGCTATACCACTTTTAGCTTGTTTTAAATTAAGTTTATTCAAAAGATCTCTAAATCTATCTCTGTCCTCTGCAAGGTCAATTGAAGTATACTGTGTACCTAGTATCGGAAGATTATTTTCATGTAAAAATTTTGCAAGTTTTATGGGAGTTTGACCGCCAAATTGAGTGATAACACCTTTTACATTACCTTTTGATTTCTCTCTCTTAATTATATTGAAAACATATTCATCTATTAAAGGTTCAAAATATAATCTATCACTTGTATCATAATCTGTTGATACAGTTTCTGGATTACAATTCACCATAATTGTTTCATATTTTGCTTCCTTAAGAGCAAAACTTGCCTGGCAACAGCAATAATCGAACTCTATTCCCTGACCAATTCTGTTAGGGCCCCCGCCCAGAATTATAATTTTATCTCTGTTTGAGGGATCAGCCTCACATTCTAAATGAGAGGAGAAATTTCTCTGATAAGTAGAATACATATATGGAGTGAAAGATTTAAATTCTGCAGCACAAGTATCGACTTTTTTATAAACTGGTAAAACTTTTAAAGCAGTTCTTTTCTTTCTAATTAACGACTCTGAAATATTCGTAAGTTCAGATAATTTTTTGTCAGAAAAACCTATCGATTTAATATAATTAAATTCATTAAAATTTTTAGGGAGGCCATTTTTCTTTATTTTAATTTCATTCTCTATGATTTCTTTTATTTGATTTAAAAACCAAGGATCAATGTTCGAAAGTTTATTTATATCCTTTAAACTTATTTTTTTTCTTACAGCCTCTCCAACAAGTAAAATTTTATTTGGAATATTTTCTTTAAGTTTTTTTTTAATTTCTTTTGTATTTAAATTAAATATTTGGTCTAATCCTGAGAAACCTGTTTCTAAAGAAACCAAGGCTTTTTGAAGAGACTCTTTAAAGTTTCTACCAATTGCCATTGCCTCTCCAACCGATTTCATTGATGTTCCTAAAACTGCAGCTGAAGAAGAGAATTTTTCAAAAGTAAATCTTGGGATTTTAGTGACCACATAGTCTATTGTAGGCTCAAAAGATGCAGGTGTAATTTGCGTAATTTCATTTTTTAATTCGTCTAAGGTGTAACCAACAGCTAACTTTGCAGCTACTTTTGCTATTGGGAACCCTGTGGCTTTGGAAGCTAGCGCTGATGATCTTGAAACCCTAGGGTTCATCTCAATGATAACCATTCTTCCATTTTTCGGATTTATTGCAAATTGAACATTTGATCCTCCAGTTTCTACACCAATTTTTTTTAAGCAAGCTATAGAGGCATTCCTCATAACTTGATATTCTTTGTCGGTCAAAGTAAGTGCTGGAGCAATAGTTACTGAATCACCGGTATGAATACCCATGGGATCTAAATTTTCTATTGAGCAAATGATAATACAATTGTCATTTTTATCTCTGACAACTTCCATTTCAAATTCTTTCCAACCTTCCAAACACTCTTCAACTAAGACTTGATTAACAGGTGACTCGTGTAGTCCATTTTTTATTATCTTATAAAAATCTTTTTTATTTTTTGCGATACCACCACCTAATCCGCCAAGAGTAAAAGCTGGTCTTATAATTGCTGGTAATCCAATTTGTTTTAATACCTTTGAGGATTTTTTAATATTATTTACTATTTTTGATTTAGGAAGATCTAAACCAATTTCTTTCATATTTTTTCTGAACTTTTTTCTATCCTCTGCATTAGATATAGCTTTTGAATTGGCTCCTATAAGTTCAATTTTATATTTTCTAAGAATTCCTTTTTTTTCTGCTTCCATTGCTAAATTTAAAGCAGTTTGACCACCCATGGTCGGCAAGATCGCATCAGGTTTTTCTTTTATAAGAATTTTTTCAAGAATCTCTATTGTAATAGGCTCAATATAAGTTTTGTCAGCGACGTTTGGATCCGTCATAATTGTTGCTGGGTTTGAATTTATGAGAATTACTTTGAAACCTTCATCTTTCAAAGCTTTGCAAGCTTGAGTTCCTGAATAATCAAATTCACAAGCTTGCCCAATAATAATTGGCCCCGCACCAACAACTAAAATCTTTTTAATATCTTTTCTTTTTGGCATTTTTCTTCATACTATTCACAAATTTATTAAATAAATAAACACTATCTTGAGGACCAGGGTTAGACTCTGGATGATATTGAACTGAGAAAACAGGTTTATTTTTTAACTCGATACCTTCAATACTATTATCAAATAGAGACTGGTGTGTAACTCTTATATTTTTAGGCATACCTTTTTTGACAACTTCAAATCCGTGATTCTGACTTGTGATTTCGACATTACCCTCAATCAAATTTTTAACAGGATGGTTAGCCCCTCTATGCCCTAATTTCATTTTTTCTGTCTTTGCACCGAGTGCTAAAGCTAGAATTTGATGGCCCAAACAGATTCCAAATAACGGTAACTTTTTTTTGATTAATTCTTGAATTGTCGGTATTGCATATTTTCCTGTCGCCGCAGGATCTCCAGGTCCATTTGATAAAAATATTCCATTAGGTTTGAGTTTTAAAATATCTTCTGCACCTGTTTTGCATGGTACAATTGTAACTTTACAATTAAAATCTGAAAAATATCTTAAAATATTTTTCTTAATTCCATAGTCTATTGCTACTACATGTAATAGTTTTTTTGTATTTTTTAAATATCCATTTTCTTTTTTCCAGGTTTTGTAATCTTGCCATAAATAATTCTTCTTGGTGGAAACCTGTTTTGCTAAATCTAAGTTCTTAAGACCACTCCATTTATTGGTTATATTAATAAGTTTTTTTATATTTAATTTTTTTTTGTGATAAAAAGATATCGTACCCTTTGGAGCACCTTTATCTCTAATTAAATTCGTTAAACTTCTTGTGTCTATCCCAGTTATTCCAACTATTTTATTCTTTTTTAACCATTGATCTAAATGCTTTAAAGATCTGTAATTTGATGGATTAGTTATTTCAGTATTTATTATTACTCCTTTAGTCCATATTTTATCAGACTCGTGATCCTCTTTATTTGTTCCTACATTTCCTACATGAGGAAAAGTAAAGTTAATTATTTGATCTGCGTAAGATGGATCGGAAATTATTTCTTGGTAACCAGTAATCGAAGTATTAAAACACACCTCACCAGTTACAGTACCTTGAAAACCTAAACCTAATCCTTGAAAAAATTTACCGTTTTGAAGAACTAAAATAGCAGTGGAATTGATCTTTTTAAGATTTTTTTTAGAGTTTATATTTTGACTAGACTTCTTCAAATACAACTCATGAGTTAAAGTAAAAAACTTATAAACATGATTTTGCGCAACATATGAAATAGAAACAAAATCGTCAACAAAGTTCTTTTTATTTTCTATTAAAATTGTGATTAAAATAAATAATCTTTTTATGTCTCTAAAAAAACAAATAGAAGATAAGCTAAACCAAGCTTTAAAAGCTAAAGATAAAAACATTTATCCAACATTAAGACTGATTGTTTCAGCTATCAAAGATGCTGAAATCGCAGGAAGATCTAAAGGTCAAAAAGAAATAAAAGATAGCGACATTTCTTCACTACTAAAAAAAATGATAAAACAGAGAAACGAGTCTATTGAAGTCTATGAAAAAGCTGGCCGAAAAGAGCTTCTTGAAAATGAAAAAAAAGAAATAGCCGTTATCAACATTTTTTTGCCTAAACAATTAGGGGAAGAGGAAACAAAAAAAATTTGTGAGGAAACAATTAAATCTGTCGGCGCTTCATCTATGAAAGATATTGGAAAAATTATGGGTGCGTTGAAATCAAAACACGCAGACTCTTTAGACTTTTCTAAAGTAAGTAAAATTTTAAAAGGACTTTTGAATTAAAAATGAAATATCCTAAAGAATACCTGGATGAGATAAAACTTAGACTAAAAGTATCCCAAGTAGTTGGAAAAACTGTTCAGCTTAAAAAAAGAGGAAAAGAGTTCATAGGTTTGTCACCTTTTAAGAATGAAAAAACGCCTTCCTTTACTGTAAATGATGAAAAAGAATTTTATCATTGTTTTAGCACTGGTGAGCACGGTAATATTTTTGATTTTCTAATGAAAACTAAATCTGTTGGTTTTGGAGAAGCAGTAAAAACTTTAGCTGCTGAGGCAGGAATGCAACCTTATAGATTTTCAAATTTTGATGAAAAGAAAGATTTAAGGTTCAAAAAATATAAAAACATATTTCAAGAATATAAAGATAATTTTAATCAGCAACTTTATAACGAAACTAACAATGAGGCGCTAAACTATCTTTATAAAAGGGGGTTAAAAAAAGAAGTAATTGACAAGTTTAGATTAGGCTATGTTCCTTGGAAAAATAACTTTTACGACAAACTAATCAAAAAGTATTCTGAAGAAGAAATTAATTTAACTGGTCTTTACTACAAAAATGATAAAACAGGAAAATATATAGATCGTTTTAATTCTAGAATTATTTTTCCAGTTAATAATATTTCTGGTGATACAGTCGCATTTGGCGGAAGAATAATTCGAGAGAGTAAATTGGCGAAATATATAAATTCCCCAGAGACTGAATTTTACAAAAAAGGTAATATGATTTTTAATTTAGATAAAGCTAAAAATTTAAGGTCAGAAACAGAAGATGTTATTATCGTCGAAGGATATATGGATGTCGTGAGTATTTACTCAGCTGGAATTGAAAATGTAATATCAAATTCAGGCACAGCTTTAACTGAAAGGCAAATCTCTTTAATTTGGAAATTTTTTTCTAATCCTATAATTTGTTTAGATGGAGATGAAAGTGGTCAGAAAGCTGCAATAAGAATTGCTGAAAGATTATTTCCTTTGATAAACGAAAAAAACAAAATTTATTTTTCTATAATGCCAGACGGTAAAGATCCTGATGATTTCATAAAAGAAAATGGTAAAAATGGTTTATTGAATTTGCTCAAGGATAAAGAAATAATTCAATCATATATTTGGAACTATAATTTAAGTAAAATAAATTTAAATAATCCATATGAAATTTCAAAATTTGAAAAAGAAATTAAAAAACTATCATATTCAATTCAAGATGAGATTTTAAGAAAATATGTTCTTGAGGATTTTCTTGAGAAAATAAAAAAATTAACTCCCATCCAAACCTCAAGACAAAATTATACCTATTCTTCATTTAAAAAGAAAAAAGATTATAAAATTTTAAAAGAAACAAAGATGCTTTACCAAAAGAAAAAAGATCTCTCAAAAATTCAGATACTGGAATTTTCTATTTTATTTATAATTCTTAATTATACAGAAATTGCATCCAAAAAACTTGAAGAGTTATCCAATATTGAGTTTACCTCTGAAAAAAACGAGTTATTAAAAAATACAATTATAAGATTTTTTTCCGAAGAGAATACCCAAGTTGAATTTCAAACTTTGATTAATAAAGAATACGAGAGCCTCGTACATGAAATAAATGAGAACTCAAATATTCAATTAATTATTAAAGATAAAAATGAAAATGACATTTCTGAGTTATTAAACGATTTAATCATCGATTTAAAAGAACAGTCAAATCTAAAAAAGATAGAATCTTTAGAAAAAAAATTAATAAATAACTTGGATGAAAACTCTTTCTCAGAGTTGATTAAGCTTAAAAGCCAAATAAATAGGGATTAAAAAAGGATAGATTTTTTTTGTTTAGATATTATATATATCTTTCACTAATCATTTATGGCTGAAAAATTAATTACAAAATCATTTGAAAGAATTTTAGATAAAGGGAAACATAGAGGTTTTATCACTTACGAAGAATTGGGTAAATCTTTAGGTAAGAGAAATGGAACACCCGAAAATATTGAAAGAGCTTTCATAATACTTGTAGATGAAAAAATTACTTTAGTAGAAAAAAAATCACAATTTCAATCAAACAAGAAAAAAGAAACACAAACTTCAAATGAGGAGAAAACTTCAGATAAAAGCGATGATCCTATAAGAATGTACCTGAGGGAGATGGGTGGAGTTGAATTACTATCTCGTGAGGGCGAGATAGCTATTGCAAAAAGAATTGAGGCTGGAAAAGATGTAATGATAAACGCTCTTACACAAAGCCCAATCGTAGGAAAAAAAATTAACGAGTGGAAAGAGCAAATCGAGAATCAAAATCTTTTAGTAAGAGATATTATTGATATTGACTCTACTTACGAAGATTTCGAAGCTTCAGATGATAATGATGATCTAAAAATTGATAAAAAAACTAAATCAAAAAAACAAGGTTTTGAAGATCAAAAAGCCAAAGATGGTAAAGAGGAAGAGGCAGTTAGTAATGATGATGACGAATTCAATGTTTCGCTTGCTAAAATGGAGGAAGAAATTAAGCCTAAAATACTAAATATATTAGACTCTCTTAATAAAAACTACTCAAAACTTAAAAAATATCAAATTGAAAAGTTAGAGTGCTTGCTTGCTTCAAAAGAATTATCAGTTTCAAAAAATAAGAATTTTAAGAAGATTCAGGAAATTTTGGTTGATAATTTTAAAAATTTACAATTAGCACCTCATGTTGTGGAGGAGTTGGTTCAAGCGCATTATAAAGAAAATAAAAAAATTGTTTCATTAGAAGGGGTTTTACTAAGACTTGCTCTTGATAATAAAATTTCTAGAGAAGAATTTTTAAAATATTATGTTGGAAATGAGATAAATCCAAGATTTGAGTCTTTCTTAAAAGAAAGTCCGTCCTGGAAGTCACTATTTAAAAAATATAAAAAAGACTTTAGCGAGATAAGAGATAGACTCGTAGAATTTAGTAAAAAAATCGGTTTATCTGTTGGAGAATTTAAGAAATTAGTTAGTAGAATTCAAAAAGGAGAGAGAGAGTCTAGAATTGCAAAAAAAGAAATGGTTGAAGCAAACTTAAGGTTGGTTATATCGATTGCTAAAAAATACACTAATAGGGGTTTGCAATTTCTTGATTTAATTCAAGAGGGAAATATAGGCTTGATGAAAGCAGTTGACAAATTTGAGTACCGAAGAGGCTACAAGTTTTCAACTTATGCAACATGGTGGATCAGACAAGCAATTACTCGGTCGATAGCTGATCAGGCTAGAACTATTAGGATCCCAGTACACATGATTGAAACGATAAATAAAATTGTTAGAACTCAAAGACAGATTATGAGTGAGTTTGGAAGAGAACCAACGCCAGAAGAATTAGCAAAAAAACTTGCAATGCCATTGGAAAAAGTAAGAAAAGTTTTAAAAATAGCTAAAGAGCCAGTGTCTCTAGAAACACCAGTTGGGGACGAAGAAGACAGCAGTTTAGGAGATTTTATCGAGGATAAAAATGCATTACAACCATTAGATACCGCTATTCAGTCAAACCTGAGCGAGTCAACTACAAAAATTTTAGCTTCATTAACTCCAAGAGAAGAGCGAGTTTTAAGAATGCGTTTTGGAATAGGAATGAACACAGATCACACACTAGAGGAGGTTGGTCTTCAGTTCTCGGTAACAAGAGAACGAATAAGACAAATTGAAGCTAAAGCACTTAGAAAACTAAAACATCCAAGTAGATCAAAACAACTCAAAAGTTTCTTAGAAAAGTAGTGCTAAAAGTTTAATGAAAATTAAACCTTCCTTAACTAGGTATCAAACTCATATATATACTTTCTTACTAGTTTTAATTTCATTTTCAGTAAATCAGTACTATGCGTATTCTGGTGTTTTACCAGTTGATAGTTTTTCAACTTTTAATGCAGGGTATGATATTCTTAATGGATCGTTGCCCTTTAAAGACTTTTGGGCAATTAAAGGCCCTGTATTAGATATAATACAGGCACTTTACTTTAAAATTTTCGGGGTTTCCTGGATAAGCTATACTTTTCACTCTTCAAGTTTTAATTCAATTTTTGCTTTAGCTACTTTTTTTACTCTCCGAAGGTTTAAGCTTGAATTAAAATATGCTTTTCTCTATTCATTGTTATCTTCTATTTTGATGTATCCCACATACGGGATACCTTTTACAGATCATCATGTAGCAATATTTTCTATTTTAGCGGTTTACTCATTATGTTTAGCTATAAAATTAAATCAAAATATTTATTGGATATTAATTCCATTATTTTTGTTTCTTGGTTTTTTGACTAAACAAACACCAGCAGGTTATTTTGGTATTCTTATTTCATTTATCACAATACTGTACTTGATTAAGAATTTTAGATTAAACATAATTTTAATTGGGTTACTAAGCTCTTTAATTTTAATAGTAATATTTTTCTTTTTATTATTTTTTTACAAAATACCTTTAGAGTCTTTTATCGTTCAGTATTTGTTATTCCCAATTTCTTTAGGTGAAACTCGAATAGAATGGCTCCTACCATTTGAATTTCAAAGGTTTGTTTTAAGACACAAACTTATTTATATAGCTTTATCGATCCCAATTTTTTTATTATTTAAAGGCATCATTAAAAATTTTTTTTCAATTTTGGATAAAGATAACCTTGTATTTTTACTCCTTTTTGGAACTTTATTGATATTTATTACTCACCAACTAATGACTATAAACGGACTTTTTATTTTTTTTCTAATACCAGTATTTGCAGGTTTTTCTCATAAATATTCGGAAAAATTTAAGAAAAAAAAATTATTGATTAATTTTTTTATGATTTTAAGTTTAGTTTCAACTATTTATTACCATCAAAAGTATGTGACAAAAAGAGATACATTACTTTTGAGAGATGTAAATTTGAATAATGCAGTTGACTCTTTAGTAATTGATCAAAAACTTCAAGGTTTAAAATGGATTACACATCATTATCCAAATAATCCTAATGAAGAAATTAAAAATTTATTAGAAGCGATTAGTGAAATTAAAAAAGACACTAGAAAAAAAATGTTAGTAACTGATTATCAATTTATCTCAGTAATTCTTGATATAAATGATAATTCTGCCGCTAGAATATGGTGGCGTCACCATATATATCCAGAACCAAATAAGGTTTATTTCGAGGAGTGGAAAAGCTTTCTAATTAGCAAAATTTTAAAAGAAAATATTGAATTAATTTATACTATTAAACCACTAGAGGGAGAGGAGAACATATTTGATGGGTTAATATCAAGTGATTGTTATTCAACAAATAAGATAAACGAAATTTTAATTGAACAAAAAATTAATGATTGTAAAGAGTTAAGATTATTCTTTAAAAACAAACAAATTTAAATGCTTAAAATAACCAAAAAAGTAGAATTTAAACCTGAAGAAAATAAAATGAGAAGTGTCGCTGACACTGATACAGCAAAAAAAATTTTTAATTCAAGGAAATCTAATAACTTGCGCTTTCTTTTAAAACAAAGATTTAGTTGGATGAATAAATTTATTAGCGAAGCCGATATCGGAGTTGAATTTGGTTCGGGAGCAGGTTTTGCGAAACATTATATTCACAACCGAAATTTTAAGACTTCAGATTTAAGCAGTGACGATCATTTAGATTATAAAGGTATTGACGCACAATCTACAAATTTTGATGAAGAAAAATTCAACTATGTAATCGCGTCAAATATGATCCATCATATACCATTTCCAATAAAATTTTTTAGAGAGATGCATAGGATTTTAAAAAAAGATGGAAAACTAATTATATTTGAATCATATTGTTCAATATTTTTTCAAATTGCAACTATAATAATGAAACATGAGGGATTTGACTTTACAAAAAACGTTTGGGATGAAAAAGATCCAAAAAGTGACGAACAAAATGCTTGGGCAGGAAATATTGCAGTCCCACATTTAATTTTTGATAATGTAAAGGAGTTTAAAAATAATTTGGGAAATTTATTTTCAATAGAGTATGAGGAATTAACAGAGTGTTTGATATTTTTAAATTCGGGAGGGGTTACTTCAAAAACTTTTTACATCCCTTTGCCTATATTTATGTTAAAATTTCTTAATTATATAGATAAAATTCTAATCAAATTTTTTCCAAATATTTTTTGTATGGGAAGAAGAATAGTGTTAAAAAAGATAGATAATAGTTTAAGTTAAAGGGCCTGTAGCTCAGTTGGTTAGAGCAGTACACTCATAATGTATTGGTCCCAGGTTCGAGTCCTGGCGGGCCCACCAATTACTTTTCAATAAATTCTTTTAATTTATTAATTAAACTATCAATATTATTATCATTTGAACTTAAAATTGAGGCGAATTCCTCTTTTTGTGTTCTTGCAAGACTAAGCCCCTCTACGATCAAATCTCTAATTAAAGGCTTTTCAGGATTCTTCGTATAAATTCTCCAATCAATTTTTATTTCTGGACTACCGTCCTCTGGTACGACCTTCGAATTTACAATAGTGTAACTTGAACTTTTTTGTTCAGAGTCAATAATATCGAATTTACTGTCAGAATAATCGGTTAGTCTTGAGGTAAGACTTTTTAAAAAATATTTTTCAAAAGTAATTTGATACTGATTAATTTTTTCTTTTTCAGTAGATTTTCTTAATTCACCTAACGTATACAAACTTAAAGCTTTAATATCGACGTTTTCTAAAGCCATTTTTTCAACAAACTTGGCCTTTTCTTCTTTACTCAAACTTTTATCTGATAAAGTATCAATCGCATCATTAACTAATTCTCCAACAAATTCCTTGGGATCTGAACTATAAGCTAATAAAGCGCTATTAATTAATAGAGCAATAAAAATTAAAAAAATTTTTAATTTTCCCATTTGAATAATTTTTAATTATCTAAATTTTCCCAATCATCCTTTGATGTTTTGGAGTTTTTGATTTTATTTTCTCTATCCTGTAAATAAATACTTTTAAAAGACGAGTATAAGTCTATTGAATTTTTTTCTAAACTTTCAAAATTTTTATCGTTATCTGCTCTAAAATCAATTGCAGTAGTAGCTTTAACAGAATAATAATCGAAAGTATTTCCTGAAGTGCTCAAAATTTCTTTCTCTCTAATTGTAATTTGTGCGAAAGGATCTATAAATGAGTCTGCAATCATTCCTAGAGAGTCTCTTGCGGTAGTGGGACCTAAAACTGGAAGCACAAAATAACATCCAGGACCAACACCGTAGGTTCCTAATGTTTGACCTACGTCTTCCTTATTGGGTTTTAAACCAATCTTTTCTGCTGGGTTAAATATTCCAAGAACGCCGACAGAAGAGTTTACTACGAAACTACCTAAGGAGTGACCAAGCTGACTAAAATTTCCTTGTAGAATATTATTTGGAATTGAAAGCAAAGTTGAAATATTAGATGTAAAATTGCTTGTGCCTTGTTTAAATGAATCTGGAAGCTTGTTATATCCTTTAGCTACAGGTTCCAAGATTATGTCATCTAACGCCATATTGAACTTAAATATTGTCCTGCTAACGTTTTCAAAGCACTCATCTGAAGATTTTGCTTTAGTAACAAAAAGGACTGATATTGTTATTAATATAAATAAAAGTTTAAAATTTTTAATTACTTGCATAATGGCTATATATATAATTTTAGCTTATAATCTATATATAATTTTGCTAAAATTTAGTCAAAAAATACCAGTTATTGTGAAGATAATATATTATGAACGTTTTATATGATTTTTCTCCAAATTTTTCAAAAACCTTAAGACTAAAGAGAAACATTAAATTTGTGATTATACATTACACTGGAATGCAATCTGAAATTGCATCATCAAAAAGACTCAAAAATCCAAATTCGAAAGTCAGCTGCCATTATTTAATAAATAGACAAGGTATTGTCATTCAAATGGTAAGAGATAAAAACATTGCTTGGCACGCAGGTAAATCTAAATGGAAGAATTTTAAAAATCTTAATTTAAATTCTATCGGAATTGAGCTTGTAAATAAAGGCCATAGATTTGGATATCAAAATTTTTCAAAAAAGCAAATTCAAAGCTTAATTAAATTATGTAAAATATTAAAAAAAAAATATTTAATTGAACCTGAAAATTTTATAGGTCATTCAGATATTGCTCCTTTAAGAAAACTAGATCCTGGAGAAAAATTTCCTTGGCATAAATTAAGTAAACATAAAATTGGGAAATGGTATAAGGCCAACAAAAGTAAAAAAAAATATGACCACATAAAAGAGTTAATTTTTTTTAAAAATATAAAAAAAATTGGTTTTAGATATTTCAATGTTTTTAAAAGAAGAAAAAAAGATAGAATAGTGGTAAAATCTTTTCAAAGACATTATCTACCCAGAAATATTACTGGCATAATAGATAAAAAAACACTGGAAATAAGCCATTTTTTAACTTCCTAATCTAAATTTTGTTGATTCATCAGAATTTATTTAATAGAAGCTATTTGCCAGATAATTGGATTGTCGCTATTAAAAATTAATAGAGGAAAGTCCGGGCTCCATAAGGACACAGTGCCAGCTAACGGCTGGCGAGGGTGACCTCAGGGATAGTGCCACAGAAAATAAACCGCCTTATCAAGGCAAGGGTGAAACGGTGAGGTAAGAGCTCACCGGTTTTTTGGTAACAAAAAACGCACGGCAAACCCCACTGGGAGCAAGGTTAAATAGAGAGGACGTTGCAATATTGCTAAAAACAGTCTTTAGTTGGTCTTCTGGGTTAACCGCTTGAGCTTAAATGAGAGTTTAAGCCTAGATAAATGACATCTTAAATGACAGAACCCGGCTTATAAATTATCTGGCCTAATCCTATCCTTGTTCTACTTTTGTACTAAAAAGAAAATACAATGTTATTGACTATTTTCTAAAAACCCATACTATCCCAAATAATCCCATAACGGAGGGTGATTTGGAAAATATAGAAAATAAAAGGTTTTTAAATAAAAATGTTTTTATCGAATTACGAGAACAAAATAGACAAGAAAGGACGTGTATCTGTGCCTGCTACTTTTAGGTCACATTTAAATTCTTTGGGTTATAATGGTTTTATAAGTTACCCCTCTTTCAATAATACAGCGTTAGAGGGTTGTTCACAAGACAGAATTGAAAAACTCTCCAATACAATTGACTTACTGAATCCTTTTGAGGAAAAAAGAGATTATTTTGCTACATCTGTTTTATCAGAGTGTGAGAATTTACAATTTGATACTGAAGGGAGAGTTTCTTTTTCACAAAAATTACTTTCTCATGCAAAAATAACAAATAATATTTTATTTGTTGGCCTTGGAAAAACTTTTCAGATTTGGGAGCCAAAAAATTTTGAAAAATTTAAAGTTATGGCTAGAAAAAAGGCCTTTCAAAACAGATCAAATTTAAAATGGGAAAACAAACAAAAAGGAGATATGTGATGAGTATAAATGTTGGAGGGGGTGAGCTAAGAGAATTAAAACCAAGAATTCTTGTGATTGGAGTTGGCGGAGCAGGTGGAAATGCAATTAATGCAATGATTGACGCTGGCATGCAAGGAGTTGAATTTGTAGCTGTCAATACAGACGCTCAGGATCTTAAAATGAGCAAAGCTGATGCAAAAATACAAATAGGAATGAATTTGACTAAAGGATTAGGAGCAGGAGCGAAGCATGATATCGGTCAAGCAGCCGCAGATGAGTCAATAAACGAGATAGTTAATTACATTCAAGGTAGTAATATGGTTTTTATTGCATCTGGAATGGGCGGGGGTACAGGAACAGGTGCTTCACATGTAATTGCAAAAGCAGCGCGTGAGATGAATATCTTAACAGTTGGAGTAACTACTTTACCATTCGCTTATGAAGGGCCCAAAAGAATGCGAAGAGCAACAGTTGGATTAGATGAACTAAAAAGACATTTGGATACAACAATAGTAGTTCCAAACCAAAATTTATTCAAAATTGCAAATGAGTCTACAGGTTTCGAAGAGTCGTTTAGTTTATCTAATGACGTTTTAAAACATGGTGTTCAAAGTATTACAGACTTAATGGTAAGACCAGGTATGATAAATTTAGATTTTGCAGATGTAGAAACCGTTATGAGTTCAAGCGGAAAAGCAATGATGGGCACAGGTGAAGCTGAAGGGGAAAATAGAGCAATGGCTGCTACAGAGCTTGCTTTAAACAATCCATTAATAGATGAGTACACACTTCAAGGTGCAAAAGGATTGTTAGTAAACATTACAGGCGGTAGTGACATAAAACTTTTTGAAGTCGATGCTGCAGTCAATAAAATAAGAGCTGAGGTTGATCCTGAGGCAGAACTGATTTTCGGCGCAATCAAAGATGAAAATATGAATGGTAAAATTAGGGTATCAATTGTAGCTACTTCATTAAAAGGATCTTCAATTGCACCAGACCCAAGGCCTGTATTAAATGTTGTTAATGGGTCTAACTTAAGAAATAACAATATTTCAGATAATTTATTTTCTAGAAACAACAATATAGAACATAATTTTGTAAGTTCGATTGACGGAGCAACAGCTTTAAAACTTGATGAGAACTATGAAATAAAAAATAATGAAGAACAATCAGCTCTTATAAATAGTTTTGAGAGTAATGAGGAAAAGAAAATAGCTGAAGATGCTCAACATAACGTAATTGTTTCAGAAGAGATACCTACAGGAGTATCATTTGAAAGCACGTCTTACATGGAAAAAAGTACAGAAAGTATTAATGAAAAATCTAATATTTTTAATAACGAAGTATCAGAAAATATTGATGAAGAATATACCCCAAAACTTTTTTCTGATGATTCAAATAAAGAGGATAATCAAACACAAGAGACTGAAGATGATAAAATCTCTGACCAATTGTTTGAACAGGACTCTAATGAAGAGGAGGATTTTGAAATCCCTGCTTTTTTAAGAAGACAAAAGTTTTAATGATTAAAATAAGAATTAATGAAAACTCAAAAATCATCACTGGAACTCTCTCATTTTCCAGTGATGTTGAGTGAGGTAATTGAAGTATCAGCACCATCTAAAGGTGGTCTTTTTTTAGATTGTACATTCGGTGGTGGAGGATATTCAAGTAAGCTACTCCAATATCCAAAAACAAAGGTTATAGGATTAGATCAAGACCCATCTGTTTTTTCAATAGCAAAAAAATTAGAAAAAAAATTTTCTAATAGATTTAATTTTTATCAAATTAAGTTTAGTAAAATAAATTCAGTTTTAAAGGAGTGCGTAGATACAATAATATTTGATCTTGGTTTATCTTCTATACAATTAAATAATTTTGAGAGAGGTTTTTCTTTCAAATCAAAAGATAAACTAGACATGAATATGGGTATGTCAGATATATCAGCACAAAAAGCAATAAATAACTTGAGCGAGAATCAATTAAGATTAATTATAAAGATTTTAGGAGAAGAGAAAGAAGCATCAATAATTGCAAAAAATATTGTAAAAGCAAGACTAGAAAAAAAAATTACTAGAGTAGATGAACTTGTAAATATAATTGAAAAAAGTAAAAAAAAAAAATTTTTAAGCAATATAAATCCATGTACTAAAACTTTTCAAGCCTTAAGAATTTTTGTAAATAAAGAGATATCTGAGCTAATTGAGGGAATTATTAATGCTACTAAACTTTTGAAACCAGGGGGAAAAATATTAATTGTTAGTTTTCATTCAATAGAAGATAAAATTATAAAATATTTTTTTAGCAACTATTCTGAGAATAAATCAAGACATTCAAGATATTTCCCAGATAACCAAAGTGAAGAAAATATACTATTTAAAAAATATTATAATCATGTAATAAGACCTTCAAAAAAAGAATTAAGTATTAACAACCCATCCCGTTCAGCTAAATTGAGGTTTGCAACAAGAAGCGAGAATAAATTTGTTTATCCTCACCATTTAATTCAAAAGTTTAGTAATTACTTAGACATTGAGGCTATTAATGTTTAAAATAAAAATTCTTATTTCGGTAATTACATTTTCACTTTTAATCATTGGAACTTCGATTATAAAAAATGAAACAAGAGAAATCGAAAAAAAAATCTTTACTTTAAGTAAAATTACAAATCAAAAAGAAAGAGATTTAAATGAGTCTCAACTTGACTTTTTTTATTTGACCTCACCGGCAATAATTGAAAAAAGAATTAAGCATTTGGATAGCATTGAGTATTTTACTATGGAATATTCAAAAATATTCTTAAGCATTGCAGATTTCAAAAACATTCATAATAAGTTTGTTAATCAGAGGAGTAAAAATGAGCAAAAGATTAAAAAAAAATAAAAATGACAATATCAATCAAAAAAGCTTCTTTTTTGAGGACTATATAGAGACAAATAAAAAAACAAAATCTTCACAAAAAAATAATTTTTTTCAAGACAGAATATACATATTATTTTTTCTTTTTTTTTCTTTAATATTTATTTTTAGTATAAGAATTATACATGTTTCATTGAATAAAATAGAGTTATTTAATGAGGAGAATGCTCTTAAAAATTTCTATTTAATGAGAAGAGACATAGTCGATAGAAATGGTATATTAATTTCAAGAAATATAAAATCTTATCATGCAGCAATAAATCCAAAATTAATAAATAATAAGGAAAATTTTTTAATTAAACTAAGACTGAATTTTCCTGAAATATCCACCGAAGATATTGAAAGAAAATTAAATAAGGGAAAATATTTTTACTTAAAAAAAAGAATTTCGCAAAATGATAAAGAAAAATTATGGAAATTAGGCGAAAAAGCCATAATTTTTGAACCCTTTCAATCAAGAATTTATACTCATGGTAATTTATTTAGTCATATTATAGGGCAAGTTGATTACGATAATTATGGTATTTCTGGTGTTGAAAAATTTTTTGACGATGAACTCAAAAACCAAAAACTTATACATGAGCCTCTAGAATTAACATTAGACTCTAACATTCAACACATTGTCAGTAAAGAATTGCTAAAAGGATTAAACACTTTCAATGCAACTGGAGGCGGAGCTTTAATAATGAATGTCGAAAATGGAGAAATTTTATCACTCGTTTCACTTCCTGATTTCGACATCAACATTCGTGCCGCTGTCAAAGATAAAAATTATATTAATAAAATTACAAAAGGGGTTTATGAACTTGGTTCAATTTTCAAAACTTTTACTATTGCGCTTGCTTTAGAAAACGACATTGTGAAACCAAGGACAGTCATAAACAATATTCCACGATCTATAAAGTGTTCCGGGCATACTATTTCTGATATAAAGGATTTTCCAAAAGACTTATCTGTTGAAGATATTTTAATCAGATCATCAAATATAGGAACTCTTATGATTGCTCGGAAGATAGGAGAAGAAAAATATAAAAAATTTATAGAAGAAACAGGTTTGTTAAAAAACCCTCAAATACAACTCGAAGAGGTCGGAAATCCAATTACATTTGATTGGAATAAATGTAAATTAGAAACCGTTTCTTATGGACATGGAATAACTACCACACCATTACAAGCAGCAACAATTTATGGAGCTTTAGCTAACGGTGGAAAAATGATCAAACCTAACTTGATAAAGCAAGAAAATGATAAAATTTTAAAAAGGATTATTTCAGAAAAAACTAGTAAAAGTATTACAAAAATTTTAAGGAAAGTTGTTACTGAAAAAGAGGGCACAGCTCATCTGGCTGATAAAAACGGCTATTATGTAGGCGGAAAAACTGGAACTTCTCAAAATTATAAAGATAAAAGTCAAAATTTAAATACTTTCATTTCAATATTCCCTTCTCAAAAACCAAAGTATGTTCTTTTGGTAATGTTGGAGAATCCAAAAGTAGCCAAAGATCTAATCTATGACTATAGGGGTGTAAAAATTAAAGCATTTAGAAATGAGGCAGGATGGAATTCTGTTTATTTAGCCGGCAAAATAATAAAAAAAATTGGACCAATTTTAGCCATAAATAATAAAGATTTTAACAATCAATATGTTGTTGAGAAAACTAATTAAAAATCTACCTAAAAAAATTTCACAAATAAATATTTTAGGCTTAGCATCTAATAGCAAAAAAGTAAAAAAAGGTTTTATTTTTTTCGCAATTGATGGCCATAACGCAAACGGTGAGAAGTATATTAAAGAGGCGATTAAAAATGGTGCTGTCATAATCGTTTGTTCTGAAAAAAGTAAGATTAAAGATATAAATATCCCAATTTTAAAAACTAAAAATGTAAGATTTCTGTTAAGCGAAATTACATCTAAATTTTATAAATTAAAACCAAAAAACATTATTGCTGTTACAGGTACAAATGGCAAAACTTCAGTTGCAGATTTTTTTTACCAAATTTTAAATATTAACAATGTTCCAGTTGCATCTATCGGAACTTTAGGAATAAAATACAAAAGTAATTTAGTGAAATCTAGACTTACTTCCCCAGATACCATTTCACTTCACAGAGTACTTGAAAGAATAAAAAAAAATAAAATAGACAACGTGATTATAGAAGCATCTAGTCATGGTTTAGATCAAAAAAGAATTGATCATTTAAATTTAAAAGCTGCTCTTTTCACAAATTTCAGCCATGACCATCTAGATTATCATAAAACTATGAAATCATATCTTAACGCCAAATTACGTTTATTCAAAAAAATATTACCAAAAAGAAGAATTATTATTAGCGACAAACAAAATAAACAATATCCAATTTTAAAAAAAATTGCAGCTAAAAAAAAACAAAGATTAATTGATATTAATTCACTAGAGGAAAAATTGACTAAAATTAAAAATTTGAAATTTAATGAATTTCAAATCAAAAACTTATCCATGGCTATAGCATCGGCTAAACTTTGTAATTTAAAAGAGAAAAAAATTTTCAATTCTCTCGACAAAATTAAAAACGTAAATGGAAGGCTTGAACTTATAAGAATATTTCCCAACAATGTAAAAACTTTCGTTGATTTTGCACACACTCCCGATGCACTAATTAAATCTCTAGAAGCTTTAAAAAACTCTTTTGGTAATAATATATCTGTAGTATTTGGCTGTGGAGGTGACCGAGATTATAAAAAGAGACCCTTAATGGCAAGAATAGCCGATTCATATTGTAAAAAAATTTATATTACCGATGATAATCCTAGAAATGAAAAGCCTGAAAAGATTAGAGAAGAAATTATTAAAAAAATAAAAAATACTAATAAATTTAATATTGGAGATAGAGCAAAAGCAATTAAAAATGCAATTATAAACGCTGATCCAAATGAAATTATATTGGTAGCAGGAAAAGGACATGAAACAGATCAGATTTACAAAAATAAAGTTATTTCTATCTCAGATAAAAAAATAATCAAAAAGTTAAAGTTAAAATTGAAAAAATTAAATTTAGAAAATCAGAATTACTTACAAAATAATAAAATTTTTAAAGAAATACAAAAAAAATACAAATCAAGAAATTTTCACGGATTAGCTATCGACTCTAGAGTAGTTAAAAAAAATAACTTATTTTTAACTATTAAAGGAAAAAATAATGATGGATCAGATTTTATCAATCAAGCAATATCAAAAGGAGCAATAAACATAGTTACGTCAAAAAATATTCGGAAACTCAAAAATAAATCAATTAAAGTAAATAATGAAATAAAATTTTTAAATGACTTTGCTTATAAGAAAAGAACTTATACTACAGCAAAAATATTTGCGATAACTGGAAGCGCTGGAAAAACTTCCTTAAAAGATTTGATTAAAAATTTGTTACAATACTACGGAAAAACTTTTTGCTCACCAAAGTCGTACAATAATCAATATGGTGTTCCATTAAGTTTATCTAATTTAAAAACATATCATACATATGGTGTATTCGAGGTTGGAATGAGTAAAGCTGGAGAAATAAATAATCTTTCAAAAATTATAAGACCTCATATCGGAATAATTACAAATATCGGTGAAGCACATATTGAAAATTTTAAAAATATTAAAGGCATCGCAGACGCAAAAGGCGAAATTATAAACAATATAGAAAAAAACGGAACAATTATTCTAAATCGTGATGATAAATATTTTAAATATTTTCATGCAAAAGCTAAACTCAAAAAGATAAAAATAATCTCTTTTGGTATGAAAAAAAATGCTGATGTTTATGCAATCTCTATTAAAAAAGTTTTAAGTTTCACAAAGTTAGTTATTAAAGTTAAAGATCAAGTTCTCAAACTTGAAGTTAAAGATATAAATACTTACAATGTACTTGCTTCATTGGCTTTATTAAATGAACTTAAGCTTGATATCAAAAAAGTAATCAAACACTTTAAGAATATTATGCCTAGCGATGGTAGAGGCAAAGTTCATAATATAAAAAGATACAATAAAAGTTTTAAATTAATTGATGAAAGCTACAATGCAAATCCACTTTCTGTTGCAAATGCTATTCGAAATTTTAATCTAATTAAGAAAAAAAAATTTAAAAAATATTTGTTTTTGGGGGACATGTTAGAGCTGGGCAGAAAATCAGAAATCTTACACAAAGGTCTTTCAAAAGTTATTAACAATTCAGATATTGATAAGGTATTTATTCAAGGCACCAAAACTCTCGCTACTTTCAGAAATATCGATATAAAGAAACGTGGAAACATTTTTCAACAAGAAGGGGATGTAGATTATGCTTTCAAAAATATTATAGCTAATAATGATTACTTAATGATCAAAGGTTCTAATGCAACTGGATTAAATAATTTTAGCAAAAAAATAATAAAAGGCTTTTAAATGTTATTTCATTTTTTTACATCTTTAATTGATCAATACTCTTTTTTCAATGTATTCAAATATTTAACTTTTAGGACAGGTTTATCAGTAATGACTTCATTGATAATAGTTTTTATAATCGGCGCTCCATTAATAAAAATTTTTTCAGAAAAGATGATCACTGGTCCTATAAGGCAAGATGGGCCCATTGATCACATTGTCAAAAAATCTGGAACTCCCACGATGGGAGGGATAATTATAATTATCGGTATTATTTTCAGTACTTTACTCTGGGCAGATCTTTCGAATGTTTATATCTGGACATTAATATTTGTATCATTAAGCCTTAGTTGTCTTGGTCTAGCAGATGATATTCTCAAAATAAAATATAAAAATTCCAGGGGGCTAAAATCAAGATACAAATTTTTAGGTCAGTTAATAATTGGCGCAGTAGCTTTGACTATTTTAATCAAGCTTTCTGATCATCAATATTTATTTAATCTTTATTTTCCTTTTTTTAAAAATTTAATTTTACACATGGGTTTATTTTTTATTCCTTTTGGCCTTTTTGTAATTATTGGTTCTTCAAATGCTGTAAACTTAACAGATGGACTTGATGGATTAGCGACGGTCCCTGTCATGTTAGTTGCTTTATCTTTTACACTTATTTCATATGTAGTTGGTAACACAATATTTTCTGAGTACCTACAAATTCAATACATTCCTGATGTAGGCGAGCTTTCAATTTTTTGTGGATCAGTTGTAGGAGCATGTCTCGGTTTTCTTTGGTACAATGCCCCTCCAGCAAAAATATTTATGGGAGACACAGGATCTTTGTCTTTAGGTGGTTCCTTGGCTGCTATAGCGATAATTGTTAAACATGAAATTGTTCTAGCAATAATTGGAGGTTTATTTGTTTTAGAGACTGTTTCAGTAATTATTCAAGTTATATCATTTAAATTAACTGGAAGAAGAATTTTTAAGATGGCGCCTATACACCATCACTTTGAGAAAAAAGGGTGGGCGGAGTCTACAATAGTAATTCGTTTTTGGATCATAGCGATAATCTTGGCTTTAGTAGGATTAGCGACACTAAAACTAAGGTAAAGATGCTCAAAAAAATAAATTTTAAAAAAACCTCTTTCTTAATATATGGTTTAGGTTCTACCGGCAAATCGGTAGTAAATTTTTTTAAAAAAAATAAAATAAAGAATTATCAAGTTTGGGACGACCAAAATAAAAGATTATTTAAACATCAAAGACCAGAAAACTTAGAATTAGCATTACAAAATACAAATTATATTATTCTTAGCCCAGGTGTAAATTTGCAAAATTCAAAAAATAGAAAATATTTAAAAAAATATGAAAATAAAATAATCACTGATATAGATTTAGTTTTTATTTTAAAAAAATTTTCAAAAAGCATTGTGGTTACTGGTACTAATGGAAAATCAACGACGTGTAAAATTTTAGAACATATACTAAAAAAAAATAATTATAAAATTCATCTCGGTGGAAATATCGGAACTCCAATATTAAATCTAAAAATTAAAAAAAATAGCTACTTAATAATTGAGGCCTCATCTTTTCAACTAGCATACTCAAAGTTTATTTGCCCAGACTATGCTTTTATACTCAATATTTCTAATGACCATTTAGATTGGCACGGGACGATGAAGAATTACATAGACTCAAAATTTAAAATTTTTAATCTTCAGAGAAAAGACCAGTACTCTATTATTAATAAAAAACTTAGACACATCTTTTTAAGAAAAAAATTCAAAGGTAAATTAATAATCCCTCAGATACATGATTATAAAAAAATTAAATCTAAAATAAAAAACGCTTACCTTAAATTAAAGATAAATGATGAAAATTTGTCTAATGTTTTCACATTATCCAAATTATTAAAAATTAAAAAAAAATTTGTTCTTAAATCTTTAAATTCTTTTGAAGGACTACCCCATAGGCACGAAATTTTTCTTGAAAAAAAAAATTGTATTTTTATAAACGACTCTAAAGCAACTTCATTCGAAGCTACTAAAAGCGCTTTAAAGAATTGTGAAAACATTTATTGGATTGTAGGAGGTCTTCCAAAAAAAAATGATAATTTTACATTTGGAAATTCAAAAAAAAATATTATTAGAGCATATATAATTGGTAAAAATACACATTTTTTTAAACAGCAGATTAAAAATAAAATTAATTTTAAAGTTGTAAAAAATTTGAGAAAAGCTATTTCTGAAATTATTAAGGACATTAAAATTTCAAACATCAATAAAAAATCAATTTTATTCAGTCCTGCCTCAGCCTCTTATGATCAGTATTTAAATTTTGAAAAAAGAGGAGAAGAATTTAAAAAACTAAGTAAATATTATGCAAAACGTTTATAAAATTAAGATTATCAATTATTGGCGTAATATAGATAAAAAAATTTTTTTCTGTTTTTTAATATTATTTTTTTTGGGGTTGTTTTTTTCTTTTTCATCTACCTCATCTCTTGCTGGTGAAAGATTAAATAAAGACTATTATTTCTTTTTTTCTAAACATTTGATATTTACATTTCTAGCATTGATAATAATGATTTTTTTTTCAATTATTGAAACATCACTTTTAAAAAAATTTGTAGTACCTTTGTTTATAATTTCTTTTATCTTTCTTGCGTTAGTTCCAATAATAGGAGTTGAAGTTAAAGGGGCTAAAAGATGGTTAGACCTTTATTTTTTTAGGATACAGCCCATAGAGGTTTTAAAACCTTTTTTTATTTTAACTACAGTAAATATATTAACATTGGAAAAACTTCGAAATTCACAAATTAAGTATCTTTTCAGTTTTTTATTACTAATATCTGTTATTATTTTTTTAATAGATCAACCTGATTTAGGACAATCTATCCTTTTGATTGGAGCTTGGATTGCTACTGTGTTTATTGCTGGAGTAAGTTTATTTTATATTTTTAGTTTTTTTACAATTTTTTTAATTTCATTGAGCTTGATCTTATTTTTAATGCCAGAAAAATTTGGTTATATTTCTAATAGATTGATTTCATTTATTGATCCAAGTAAAGGAGATAAATTTCAATCATCGTCGGCATTAGATGCAATTAAACTGGGAGGCTTAAAAGGGCAAGGTATGGGGGAAGGAATATTAAAAGACAGTGTTCCAGAGGCTCATACTGATTATATAATTGCTATAATTTCTGAAGAGTATGGAGCAATTATCTCTATTATAATAATTTCGATTTTTTTGTATATCGCCTTTAGAATTATTAAAAATTGTTTAAACCAAGAAGATCAGATCATCAAAATATCATTATGTGGACTTTCTGCTTTGCTTATATTTCAAACGTTTATTCATATTGGAGTTAATACAAGTTTAATACCAACCACTGGAATGACTTTACCTTTTTTAAGTTATGGTGGATCCTCATTGATTGGAAGCGCAATACTTGCAGGAGTAATATTGAATTATACCAAAAATAAGGCTTACTTATATGAGTAAACAGATTAAAACGATTATTGCAGTTGGTGGTACCGGTGGACATGTTTTTCCTGGGTTAAATTTAGCGGAACACTTAAAAGAAAAAAATTTTGGTGTTAAATTGGTTACAGATAAAAGAGGGTACGTTTTTTTTGAAAATTACAAAAGTTTTAATGTAACGGTAATACCTTCCTCGCCTTTAATAAATAAAAGTATTATCTCCATAGGTTATTCGATAGCTCTCATTTTAATTTCTGTTCTGAGGTCATTGATATTTTTAATATTCAACAGACCAAAAATTATTTTTGGGATGGGTGGATATGCCTCTTTTCCTATATGTATTGCTGCAAAAATATTAAATATAAAATTTATTATTTATGAAAATAATTTAATAATTGGTAAAGCAAATAAATATTTACTGCCATTTGCGGAAAAAATATTTGTATCTTATAAAGAATTAGAGGGTATACCTAGTAAGTTTAATTTTAAGATTTTTGAAATTGGAAACATAATAAAAAAATCAATTATTCACTCTGCACAAATAAAAGAAAAGAATAAAATTACAGATGACAAAAATATTAACATTTTGATATTGGGAGGCAGCCAAGCTGCAAAAATTTTTGCAGAGGTACTTCCTGAAATATTTAAAAATTGTTTAGCTGAAGGCATATCTTTAAAAATTTTTCAACATTGTTTACCTCAGCAAGAAAAGAAATTGAGTTCATTTTATAATGCCGCGGGAATAGAATTTGAAACTTTTAATTTCAGTAAAAATTTAATTGAATATTTTAAAAAAGTTGATTTAGCTATAACTAGATCAGGTGCCTCTATGTTATCGGAACTTACTAATTTTGAGATTCCCTTTATCTCAATTCCACTACCCTCTTCAGCAGAAAAACACCAACTTAAGAATGCAATTTATTATAAAAAAAAGAAATTCGGTTTTTTAATTGAGGAAAAGGATTTAAAAAGTAAACTTTTTCCTCTTATTAAAGATATTTATTTCAATAAATCATTATTAGATGATATCAAAAATAATCAAAAACAATATTCTGACAAAAATGTCTACAACAATATTGACCAAACTTTAAAAAAGATAATAGATGAAAAAAATTAACTTAGGACAAAAAGAAATAATTCATTTTGTTGGGATAGGAGGAATAGGCATGAGCGGATTAGCTCAAGTTATGAAAAACATGGGATTTAATATTCAGGGTAGCGATCAACAAATAAATAAAAACACTATTAGTTGTAAGAAATTAGGTATTAAAATTTTTAAAGGTCATGCAAAAAAAAATGTAAAAAATGCATCAATTCTAGTCAAGTCTTCTGCAATTAAAAAAAATAACGTGGAACTAAAATACTCGAGAAAAAAAAAAATACCTATCTATTCGAGAGCAGAAGTTTTAGCTGATGTTGTCTCACTAAAAAAAAATATAATAATTACAGGTTCCCATGGGAAAACTACAACTACTTCCTTAATATCAAAAATTTTGTCAGACCAAAAATTAGACCCCACAATAATTAATGGAGGGGTAATTAATTCATTAAATACAAACGCTAAGTTAGGTAAAGGGGAATGGTCGATTTTAGAAGCCGATGAGTCTGATGGAAGTTTTTTAAAATTACCAATAAATTATTCTGTTGTTACTAACATTGATTATGAACACATGGAATATTATAAAAATTTCAAAAATTTGGAAAGCTCATTTTTGAAATTTATAGAAAAAACACCACCTACCGGAAAGTCAATTATTTGTATTGATAATAAGTATCTTAAAAAAATATATGGGAGAATAAAAAATAAAAATATTATTACATATGGAGAGTCCAGAAATTCAAATTACTTCATTTCTAACATAAGATATATATCAGACTTTTCAATTTTTGATTTAAGTTACAAAAATATAAACAAAGAAATTAAAAAAATTAAAAATATTCATCTAAAACTTTTAGGTAAACACAATGTATTGAATGCAAGTGCAGCCATAGCAGTTTGTTTGAACCTCGGAGTAGATCAAAATGTTATAAAAAAATCTTTAAAAAAATTTTCTGGAGTTCAAAGAAGGATGACTAAAATATTTTCAAAAAATGGAAATGATTTTTATGATGATTATGCTCATCATCCAACAGAAATTAAATCTATTTTAGAAGGTGTGAAAAATGTATCAAAAAAAAGACAAATTTTATCAGTTTTTGAACCTCATCGTTATTCAAGAGTTTCGTCGCTTAAAATACAATTTGCAAAGTCATTTTCTAATTCAAATTTAGTTTTACTTTGCCCAATATATGCTGCTGGAGAAAAAAAAGACTTGAAATTTAATCAAATAAACTTTGCGAAATTGATTTCAAAATATTCACATACTCAAGTTATTATTATAAAAAATCAAAATGAATTAGTAAAATATTTAAAAAATAATTTGAGTGGAAATGAAATTATAATTGGTATGGGTGCTGGGTCTATTTCAAAATGGATGAGAGATCTTAAAAATACTTTATGAGTCTAGATTTAGATATAATTAAAAAATTTAATAACAATATTTCAAATAATACAAATCTTTCAAATTATAGTTGGTTCAATTTAGGTGGACCAGCTGAGTATTTTTTTAAACCTGAAAATAAAAAACAATTAATTGAATTTCTAAAAGAAAACAAAAAAAATAAACTTAAAGTAACAATTCTTGGAGCTGGCTCAAATACTCTTATAAGAGATAAAGGAGTTAAAGGCGTTGTGATAAAATTAGGTTCAAATTTTTCAGAAATTAGACTAATTGATAAGAATATTATAGAAGTTGGTGCAGCGACACTAGATCGAAAAGTTTCAAACTTTGCATTGAAAAATGGAATAGGAAATCTTGAATTTTTATCTTGTATACCTGGGTCTATAGGGGGTGCAGTAATAATGAATAGTGGATGTTATCATAATGATATTTCAAAAGTTTTAGTTTCTATAAAAGTTATAGATACTTATGATTGCAAAGAAAAAGAGATCAAGAGAGAAAAAATTAATTTTATCTATAGGGGTTGTAATTTATCAGATAAATTTATTATTACCTCTGTCAAACTTAAAGGAAAAATTTGTTCTAGAGAAATTATAGAAAAAAAACAAATTGAATTAATAAACAAAAAAAAACTAACCCAGCCAAGTCAGGTCAAAACTTGCGGTAGCACCTTTAAAAATTTTAGTAATACGAAAAAGGCTTGGCAACTAATTAAAGAAGCTGGATGTCATGAATATTCCGAGGGAGATGCAATTATATCAAAAAAACATTGTAATTTTTTTGTCAATAATGGAAAAGCGAATTCAGCTGACATAGAAAAATTAATTTATAAAGTAAAACAAGCGGTTAGTGATAAGACAGGAGTTAATCTTGAGCTTGAGATTAATATCATTGGTGAATAAAAAAAAAATTAAAAAAGTCCTAGTTGTTTTGGGAGGAACATCTGGAGAAAGATCTGTAAGTCTCGATAGCGGAAAAGCCTGTATAAAAGCTCTTAAAAAAAAAAAATATAAGGTTTCGAAAATTGATCCAAAATTTAAAAATCTCAATTTAATTAATACTAAAAAAACAGACGTTATTTTTAATGCTTTACATGGAAAAGATGGAGAAGATGGAGTAGCGCAAAGTTATTTCGAATATTTAAAAATTCCATACACACATTCTGGAGTTGTAAGTTCTTATAACGCAATGAACAAGATTATATCTAAAAACATTTTTATACGAAATAAAATTTTAACACCAAAATATTTTTCACTTAAAAAAAAAGAGATGAAAAAAAACATTTTAAAAACAAAAATTAAAAAAAAAGCGATAAAGTTCCCTATTGTTGTGAAACCTATAAGTGAAGGTTCAAGTCTTGGCGTAAAAATTTGTAAAAATTTTTTAGAATTATTTAATTCCTCAAGAAAACTTTTTAAAAAATATAATGAATTAATATTTGAAGAGTATATTGGCGGCCAGGAAATTCAAGCTGCAGTAATTAATAATACTGCAATTGGAGCAATAGAACTAATTCCAAAAAGAAAATTTTATGACTATAAAGCAAAATATACTAAAGCAGCCAAAACAAAACATATCATGCCGGCAAGATTGAAAAAAAATAAATATTCCGAGGTTTTAAGATTAGCTCAAAAAGCTCATAGAGCCTTAGGATGCAAAGGTGTTACTAGAACAGATTTTAAATTTTTTAAAAATAATTTTTATCTTTTAGAATTAAATACACAGCCTGGTATGACAAACCTTTCTCTAGTTCCAGAAATAGCAAATTATTATGGGATTAATTTTTCAAATTTAGTTGAAAAAATATTATTGGATGCAAGTATTAATAGATGAAAAAGAGATTATTAATTGCTATTGGTTTAATACTAATTTTAACTACTTATAAAATTAATCTGAATTTTGAAATTCCGTTAGACTCATCAGTAAAGCAAATAATTGTTAAAAACAATAATATTGTAAAAGAAGAAGAAATTAAAAAAAAATTAGCTTTCCTTTATGACTCAAATATTTTTTCTTTAAAAAAAAAACAAACAAAACAACAACTGAATGAAATTGATTTAATAGACAGTTTTGAAATAAAAAAAATTTATCCAGATAAAATTATTATAAAGATTTATGAGAAGAAACCTATTGCAATATTACAAAATAAAAAAGAAAAAAAATATTTTACAAAAAATGGTGAGGTAATTGCTTTTTTTTATTCAAAAAAATTTGAAAATTTACCTATAGTTTTTGGAAATGAAAGTAATTTTAACAATTTTTATATAAACCTAATAAAAACAGATTTTCCAATAGAAAATATAAAGACTTTTTATTTTTTCGAGTCAAATAGATGGGATCTAGTCACAAAACAGAATCAAACAATTAAATTGCCAATAAAGAATTTTGATAAAAGTCTTGAAAATTTTTTGAATATTAAAAATCAGAGTAATTTTGAAAAATATAAAGTTTTCGATTATAGAATAAGCAATCAACTAATTTTAAAATAGTATATGCAATCAAAATCACCTATGCTTTTTATAGAGATTGATAAAATTAAATTTAATTTTGTTGTAGGAAAAAATTTAGAGAATAACGATTTTAAGATAATTCATAAATTTTCAACTCCTGTACAGGGAATTATTGATAACAAAATTATAGATTTTAATTTAATCTTTGAGATTTTTAGTAAAAATATTTTTTTGATAGAACAAAAAATAAATCACGTTTTTGAAGAAGTAGTAATTGTAATAAATAATTTTGATTGCTCTTTAATTAATTTTTCAGGATTTAAAAAACTTAATGGATCACAATTAGTAAAAGAAAATGTTACTTATATTTTAAATGCATTAAAATCAAAAATTTCAGAAATAGAGCCAGATAAAGTTATCCTTCAAATATTTAACTCAAATTTTTTTCTTGACGGTAAAAAAACTGAAAATTTACCGATAGGTCTATTTGGAAATTTTTATTCCCATGAATTATCTTTTTTTTTAATTAATAAAAATGATTTTCAGAACTTATCTAATATTTTTAATAAATGTAATCTAAAGATAAAAAAAATAATTTCAAAAAATTTTATAGAAGGTGTTTGTTTGATAAATAACAATACAAACCTTGACTCCTTTTTTTCAATAAAAATTGAAGAGAATAATTCTCAAATTACTTTTTTTGAGAATTCAGCTCTGAGATATGTTCAAAATTTTAATTTTGGTTCAGAAATAGTTTTCAGTGATATTTCCAAGATAACTGGTATTAAAAAAAGCACTATTAAAAAGATGTTGCCAGGATTAAACCTTAACCAAAAATATGATGATGAGGTAATTGAAAAAAAGTTTTTTGAGGTAAATCATTATAGAAAAATAAAGAAAAAATTAATATTCGAAGTTGTTAAGGCTAGAATTTCTGAAATGACAGAATTGATAGTTTTAAAAAATATTAATATTACAAGCTTTATGAAAAAAAAATATCCAATCTTTCTTTCTATAAGCGATGAGTTAAGTTCAAAAATCTTCAATAAAATTTATGAAAATTGTTTTTCCCAAAATAAAAATTTGAAAGTGAATTTTTTAAATAATTTAAACCGTGAACAAATCTTTACTGAGGTAAATAAAATTGTTCAATATGGGTGGAAAAAAGAGGCTGTACCCATTATACAGGAAAAAAAGTCAATAATTTCAAGACTCTTTGATATCATTTTTAGATCTTAATTGTTTTTTTATGAAACATTAGTTGTTTTAAAAATATCTTAAATTTTGTGTATAAAATTTCCGATGTTAAAAATTTATCAACAAACTATCAAAAATAAAGTTACTTTTGAAGGTATCGGTTTACATACTGGCAAAGAAAGTAAAATTAACATTATCCCTGGGACGGAGGATCAAGGTATTATTTTTAAAAGGATTGACCTTGAAAAAGACAATATTGTAGTTGCGAGCTATGATAATGTTTCTTCTGCAATATTATGTACAACTTTAAAAAATAAAAAAGGTGTTAAAGTATCTACAGTTGAGCATTTATTAGCAGCATTGTATGTCGCAGAAATAGATAATGTCACTATAGAAATCAATAGTGACGAGGTTCCAATAATGGACGGTTCGGCAAAAAAATTTGTAGATGGAATTAAAAAAGCTGGATTGAAAAAACTATCAAAAAAAAGAAAATATTTAAAAATTTTAGACAAGGTAGAGTTAATTGATGGTAAAAGAAAAATTTTTGTTGAACCAAATACAACTTCATCGTTTGAAGTGAATTTTCAATTAAACTATAAAAATAAAATTATAGGAAATCAAAAAAATTTAGTAAATTTCCAAACAGACCAGCTGGATGACATCTGTCAATCAAGAACTTTTTGTTTATTCGAAGATATTGAGAAAATAAAAAAAAATGGATTAGCTAAAGGAGGATCTCTAGAAAATGCTGTTGTAGTGGGTAATGATAAAATTTTGAATAAAGATGGCTTAAGAAATAAAAATGAATTTGTAAACCACAAAATTTTAGATCTTGCTGGAGATTTCATGTTATCAGGATATAGAGTTTTAGGAAAAATAAGCTGTTTTCATGGCGGTCACGAATTGACAAACTCTTTTATTAAAAAGTTAATTAGTTCTGAAAAATCTTTCTTACTGACAGAATTGAAAGATATTATTATCTCAGAAAATATTGCATCCAATCGGACTATAAGGCTTGCAGCTTCCGCATAGTCTTAAATTTTTAACATATAATTTTTAATTTAATCTGTTATTAATTTGATTATGTTATTAAGAATTCTTTTAATTTTAAGTATTATTTTTATGGTTTCATGTTCTAAAAATGATGAACCAATTTACCAAACTTCAAAAAAAATAAATGCATACGAACTTTACAAAGAGGGATTAGAAGCTTTTGAACAAAATGATTATTTTTTTGCTAGTAAAAAATTTTCTGAAGCAGAACTAAATTTTGAAAAAATTGAATTAGCAGCAAAATCAGCTATCATGTCTAGTTTTTCTCTATACGGAATAAATTTCTATGACGAGTCTTTAGAAAATTTGAATAGATATCTTAAAACATATCCGTCAGATAAGAATGTAATTTATGCTCATTATCTTATTGCAATAATTTATTTTGAGCAGATTAGTGATGAAAAAAAAGATCTTGAACCTTTGTTAAAAGCAGATGAAAAAATTGATTTTTTTTTAGCAAATTATCCATCATCTGAATATGCTATTGATTTAAGATTTAAAAAGGATCTAATTCAGAATCAACTAGCTGCTAAGGAATTATTTGTATCGAAATATTATATTTCTACTCAAAAATGGGTACCAGCTATTAATAGATTAAAAATAATTATTGAAAAATATGATAAAACTATTTTTGTTGAGGAGGCTTTACATAGGCTGGTAGAGATTCATTATCATATTGGACTTGAAGAAGAGGCAAGAAAATATGCTCAAATTTTAGGATATAATTATAATACAGGAGAATGGTTTGAACAGTCTTACAAAATTTTTAATAAGGATTATAATATTAAAAGAAACTTTGAAAAAAAAGCTAAGACAAAGAAAGAAACAAATTTATTTAAAAAAATTATTGAGATGATTAAGTAATAATTAATGAATGAAAGAAATAAAATTCTAGAACAATTTAAAAAAAAAATAGCAAATTTAAGAAAACATAACAAACTTTACTTTGTTAAAGATAAACCTGAGATTTCAGACTCTGAATATGATAATTTAAAAAATGAGATTATAGAATTAGAAAAGAAATATCCATTTGTTAAAAAGGATGGGTCTGTTGATCTAATCGTTGGAGCACCTCCCTCAAATAAATTTAAGAAAATAAAGCATTTAATTCCAATGCTGTCGCTATCAAATGCATTTAATCAAGGTGACATTGAAGATTTTTTAAAAAAAATTAATAATTTTTTGAATTTTGGCGATAAAAAAATAGAATTATTTTCAGAGCCAAAAATTGATGGTATTTCAGCAACATTAATTTACAAAAATGGCCAATTAAAAAATGGATTATCTAGAGGAGATGGGATTACTGGAGAAGATATTTTAGATAATTTAAAGACAATATCCAACATTCCCCAAAAAATTATAGGAAAAGATATTCCTTCTTTACTTGAAGTAAGATGTGAAATTTATATTGGAAAGGAAGATTTTAAAAAATTAAAAGATAACTTTGCTAATCCAAGAAATGCTGCAGGAGGTTCGCTTAGACAAAAAAATTCTATTCAGACATCTAAAATTCCACTTAAGTACTTTGCTTATGGTTTTGGTGCTATAAAACCCATGAGTTTTAAAACACAATCCGAATTCTTAGAAAAAATAAATAAATGGGGTTTTGTTACCAACCCACTTTCAAAGAAAGTAAATGGAATCTTGGAAATTCAAAAACAGCATTCCACAATAGACGCAATGAGATCATCTTTAGATTATGATATTGATGGACTAGTTTTTAAAGTTAATGATTTAAGTTTACAAAAAAGATTAGGCAATACATCTAATTCTCCTAGATGGGCTATCGCTTATAAGTTTTCTGCTGAGAAAGCTATCACAAAAATTAAAGATATAATTATTCAGGTCGGCAGAACAGGAGCTATTACACCGGTTGCCAGAGTCGAGCCTGTTACCGTTGGCGGCGTAGTAGTTTCAAACGCTACATTACATAACGAGGATGAAATAAAACGAAAAGATATTAGGATTGGCGATGTTATTCAAATCCAAAGAGCTGGAGATGTTATTCCGCAAGTTCTTTCAGTGGATGTTTCAAAGAGAAAAAATAATAGTAAAAAATTTTATTTTCCAACAAAATGTCTTTGTGGCGCTCCTACAAATAAAGAACTAAGCAATAATACCAAAAAAGAAGATGCAGTAAGGAGATGTATTAAAGGTTACGATTGTGAATATACCGCTAAAGAAAAATTAAAACATTTAGTTTCTAAAGAAGCGTTTAACATTGATGGTTTAGGTAAAAAAGTTATTGATCAGTTCTGGGATTTGAAATTTATTAAAAATCCCTCAGACATTTTTAATTTAAATTACAATAAAATTAAAATATTAGATGGCTGGGGAGATTTATCAATTGATAACTTAAAAAAAGCAATTTCAAAGTCCAAAAAAATTAATTTAGATAGATTTATTTATTCAATTGGTATTAGACATATAGGTCAGGAAAGCGCTAAAATTCTTGCAGCTTTTTTTGTAAAAGTTAAAGAATTTTCAAAACTGATTGATGTAAAAAAAAGATCAATCATTTTATCTAACTTAGTTGAATTAGATGGAATAGGCGAAACTCAAATTAACTCTATAGACAACTTTTTTTCAAACAAGAAAAATGCTGAAATTACCTTGGAGTTGATAAAGATATTAAACGTTAACGATTATGCAATTCAAGTTAAAGATGGAAAATTTTCCAATAAGAAACTTATGTTTACAGGCGGTTTTCATAAAATGAGTAGATCTGAAGCAAAATCTATAGCAGAAAATAATGGGGCTAAAGTATTGGGTTCTATCTCTAAAAAATTGGATTATTTGATTGTAGGTAACTCAAAACCGACAAAAAGAAAAATTGATCAAGCAAAAGATTTAAATATTAGGATTATAAATGAAAACGAGTGGAATAAGATTCTAAATAGCTGAACAAGCTTTTTTTAATTCGATAATTTCAATTTTGTTCATTTTATATTTAAGATTATTAAAAACTCTCTTATGATAATTATTTAACCAATTTATTTCATTTTTACTCAACAACGATTTATCAATTAAATCTTTGTCTATTGGAGCCAATGTAAAATTTTCAAAAAATTTTTTATTTTTGAAATTTTTAACATAAATAAGATTTTCAATTCTTATTCCAAATCTATCTTTTTCATAATACCCCGGTTCATTTGATACCACCATCCCATCCTGAAACTGGACAGAATTGTTTTTTGCTATAGCATGTGGCCCTTCATGAACATTTAGAAAGTAGCCTACGCCATGACCAGTCCCATGTGAATAATCAAGTCCAACCTTTTTTAAAAATTTCCTAGCTGAATAATCAATTTTTGAACCAGAAGAATTTTTTTTAAGTTTAAAACTGGCAACAGCTATGTGGCCTTGAAGAATTCTTGTGAATATATTTTTAATTCTTTTGTTGGAATTTCTTAACGAGATGGTTCGAGTTACGTCGGTCGTTCCAAACTCATATTGACCTCCAGAGTCAACTAGATAAATGTCGCCCGTTTTTAAAGTTCTATTAGTTTTTTTGGTAGCTTTATAATGAATGATTGCACCATTTGGACCTGATCCAGAAATTGTAGGAAAGCTTGAAAATTTAAATGATTCATCTTGCTTTCTAAATCGATACAATTTTTCTGAGCCACTTATTTCTGTAATTTTTTTTTTATTAAAATTTTTTTTGACCCAAAATAAATATTTAGTAAGAGCAACTCCATCACAAATATGAGCTTTTTGAATATTTCTAATTTCTATATTATTTTTTATCGCTTTGTACTGATAAATTGGGTCATGGAAATTAAGAATTACATTATTGTTTGAAATTAAATTTTCATAAAAAATAGAACAAGTGTTTGAATCTATGATAAATTTTTTTCCAACAATTTCTGAAATAAATGAACTTAACAAACTTAAGTCTATAAATTCAACTCTATTGAAATTTTTTTTTAAAGCTGAACCAATCTTTTTTAAATCACAAAAAAATTTTATTTTTTTATTTTTATTAATTAAAATATGACAATGGGGAATAGGAGCGTATTGAGTGTCTCCACCTCTAATATTAAGTAACCATGCATTATTTTCACAAGCTGTAATGAATTGAAAATCTGCTTTCCTTTTTTTTATTTGTGATACGATTTTATCTATTTTAGATTTATAACTTTCCCCAACAGAAACTTTAGGCAAACAATAAAATTTTTTATAATTTTTCTTTACTTTCCTTACCCAGATCTTATCGATAAGATTGTAATGCAAAGGTTTAAGTTTAAATTTCTTAAAGGGAAAAAAAGTATTTAATACCTTTTTTGTAAAAAATTTTGGATCAAACCCAATAAGCAAGTTTTTATTTATTGATATATCTTTAGGCATATTCTTCGGAAAAGTTATTATCTTGAAGAACTTCCCGCTCTGATTAGTTGCCTGAAGTGTGTATCTTCCATCTACAAATAAGTAATTTTTATCTTTTAAAATTAACGCAAAACCATATGAACCTGAAAAATTAGAAATGTACTTAAGTCTATCCTCTCGTGGTGAAACATATTCATTAAAAAACTCATTATTTTTTGGTATTATATAACCATCTAATTGCTCTTTAATTATTAATTGCTTTAATTTTTTTATTTTTTCCATTTAAGTAATTTTTTCTTTTTAAATCTATCCCATCCCGGACTTCTATATTCATTATCAAACTCGATTGAATTATCTTGATTAAAATCAAAATCATCATTTTTAACTATATCAATTTCGTTTTTCTCAACACTTTCATCTGGTATTTCGTTAATGAACCTTGATGGTAGTGCATCCATCCAATCTCCATGAAAAGCTCGCTTCATCGCAAATGATATATAGGCCTCTTTTTTTGCTCTAGTTATTCCAACATATGCAAGTCTTCTCTCTTCTTCTAAAGCAAAATCGCCTTTCTCATCTAAAGATTTTTGATGAGGAAACAAACCTTCTTCCCATCCCGGCAGGAACACAACATCAAATTCTAAACCCTTTGCAGCATGCATTGTCATTAAATTTATTTTGGCTCCCTCCCATTCTTGGTCAATCGAAGTTGCTAATGCAACATGTTCTAAAAAACTTTGTAAACTTTCGTAATCTTGCATTGCCCTAAGCAATTCTTTTAAATTTTCTAATCTATTCTCATTTTCTAAATCTTTTTTATTTTTAAGCATTGATGAATATCCTGACTCATCTAATACAAGTTTCAATAAATCATAATGTTTCATAATCGCTGCATCTCTCCGCCATTTTTGAATCATATTAATTAATTGTTTTAAAGTAGTTTTTATTTTTGGTTTAAAATGACCTTTTTCTAAAATCTTCGTAATTGAGTCTTCCAAGCATAATTTATTTGCTTTTCCAAAAGTATAAATCTGATTAAGCGTAGCTTCACCAATTCCTCTTTTTGGTGAGCCTATAACTCTTTCTAAAGCAAGATCATCAAATTTTTGATTTATAATTCTCAAATAAGAGACTGCGTCTTTTATTTCAGCTCTCTCATAAAATTTAATGCCTCCTAACACACGATAACCAATACCTACTTGAAGAAATCTTTCTTCGAACTCTCTTGTTTGATAAATTGCTCTGACGAGAATTGAAACTTCATTTAAAGAGTATTTTTTTTTAATTATTTGTTCAATTATGTCACTAATACCTTGTGCTTCCTCTTTACCAGTTTTATAACAATTTAATTTTACTAATTCTCCTTGATTAGACGATGACCAAAGTTTTTTTCCAACTCTATTTGAGTTGTTAGAGATAAGATTAGATGCAGTTTCAAGTATATTTTTTGTAGATCTATAATTCTGTTCTAATTTGAAAACTTTACAATTCTTATAAATTTTATCAAAAGTAAGAAAATTTTTAATTTCTGCACCTCTCCAACTATAAATTGACTGATCATCGTCTCCGACACAACAAATATTTTCATTTTTATTCACTAATAAGTTTAGCCATTTATTTTGAATAAAATTTGTATCCTGAAATTCATCAACGAGAACATATTTAAAATTATTATTATATATCTCTTTGATGTCTTTATGTTCTTCAAAAAGTTTTACACAAAATAAAATTAAATCACCAAAATCAAATGAATTCAAATCTTTGGTTTTAACTTGATAAATCTCATAAACTTTTAAAATAGATTTCATTATTAACCCTTGTTTTTTTAATTCAACATCTTTTGGCAAAAGACCTTTATTTTTCCATTGATCAATATGATACATAATTAATTGCGGTGAAAACTTCTTAGCATCCAAATCTTCAGATTTAACAATGTTTCTAATTAATTTTTTTTGATCGTCGGTATCTAAAATTGTAAAATTACTTTTGTATCCTAGAGCTTCTGCGTGTCTTCTCAGAAACCTTACACTTATTGAATGAAAAGTACCCAGCCAAGGAATTGCATTTGATGTTCCTTTAACATGCTGCATTACTCTATTTTGCATTTCTTTTGCAGCTTTATTGGTAAAGGTCACGCATAAGATTTGATTAGGAAACGCTTTTTTTTGATTAATGATATGAATTAATCTAGTTGTTAAAACTCTAGTCTTTCCTGAACCAGCGCCAGCTACAATTAAGTTTGGTCCTTCTGTGCTTAGGACCGCATCTTTTTGCTCCTTGTTAAGATTACTAATTAATTTATCAATAGTGTTCATAAGTAAAGAATTTCATTTATATACTAGATGTAAAAATAAAAAAAATGATAAATAAAAATTACAAAATAATTAACAACAAATTTCATAGCATAATAAGATTTATTTTTTTTATTAGATATCTATTCTTAATTTTTTTTGTCGCAATTGTATTATTCTTTACTATTCCCCATTTTTTTGATTTCGAAAAAAAAAAAATTATAATTCATAACTATTTATTGGATAATTATGGTTTAGAAATAGAAAGTTTTGAAAAAATTAAATATAACTCTCTTCCAATACCGCATTTACAAATAAATGATCTGTCAGCAAATTTATATTCGAATCAAATTAATTTACAGACCAAAAGACTTTTAATATATCCAAATTTTTTGAGCATTTATAATTTTAGAAATTTTCATTTAAAAAAAACTAAATTAGAAAATGGTATTCTAGATCTAAACTATTCTGATTTAAACACGCTTAGTAAGAACATTTTAAAACAAAAAAAAAAAATTCAAATCAAAAATTTAGACTTAGAAATTAAAGATAAAAATAATCAAATAATCAATTTAAAAGGTATAAATTATTCGAATTTTGGTTATAAAAAAAATAATATTCATGGAGAAGTTTTTAAAAGAAAATTTAAAATTTTTTTTGATAAGAATCTTAAAAATATAAACTTTAAACTTTTAGATACAGGCATATCTGCAAAATTAAATATTTTAGAAAACAATACTGACTCAAAAATAAATGGAACTTTGAAAGGTAAGATTTTGCAATCAACCTTTAAAATAAATTTTTCCTATGATGAAAATGCTGTAATAATAAAAAACTTATTTTTTAGGGATAAAAAACTTTCATTTAATAGTAATGGCTATTTAAAATTTAAACCTTTCTTTAAAACAAAATTATCAACTGAAATAAAAGATATAGACATAAATATTTTGAAAAATTTAGATATTAAAAATATTCTTAATTCTAAAGATTTAATCAAAAAAATAAATACCGAAAAAAAAATAGAATATACCGCTAAAAAATTCAAAAAGAGTATTATAAAAGATTTAAAAATCGAAACAAATTTAGCTTATGGGAGATTGAATATTTTTAAAGATTTCTCAACATCTGCATCAAGAACTGTATGCAAAAGTAATGTGAACTTATTTGATGAGTATCCAGTTATGTACTTTAACTGTACTTTTAATTCTTCAAATAAAAAAGAATTTTTAAAGCAATTAGATATTAAATATAAAAAGAAAAATGAATATATAAAAATAAAAATGACTGGAAATTTAAATATTCTTAATAAAAAAATAAATTTTGAAAAGCTGGAAGTTAACAATGATTATAAAGCGACCCAGGAAGACTTAAACTTTTTTAAAATTTCATTTGAAGAGATATTATTCGATGGGGGTTTTTTAAAAATTTTTGATATAACAAAAATTAAAAAATTTATTAAGGAAGTTACTTGATTTATTTTGGCTTTGTCATTTTGATAGGGTTCATTATTTTATTATATTCTCTCTCTTTTATTAAACCTGCTTTAATAACCTCATGTTTTAAAGTTGTTCCATTTTTGTGAGCCTTCTTTGCGATTTCAGCCGCTTTATCATACCCTATCTTTGGAGCTAAAGCCGTCACAAGCATTAAAGAGTTATCTAACAGAAATTTAATTCTTTTTTTGTCAGCTTTAATTCCTTTAACGCAATACAATGCAAAAGTTTTTGCCGAGTCACTCATTATTTCAATTGATTGTAATATGTTATGAATTATTAATGGTTTAAAAACATTTAATTCAAAATGACCATGTGATCCTGCCATAGTAATTCCGTTGTGATTTCCAATCACTTTAACACAAACCATTGTTACTGCCTCAGACTGAGTTGGATTAACCTTGCCTGGCATAATAGAAGATCCAGGTTCATTAGACGGCAAAATAAGTTCTCCATAACCTGCTCTAGGTCCAGATCCTAAAAATCTAATATCATTAGCAATTTTCATTAAACATACTGCTGTAGTATTGAGGGCTCCAGAAAAATTAACGATTTCATCATGTGCCGCTAAAGATGCAAACTTATTCATCGAAGTTTTAAATGGTAATTTAGTAATTTTTTTTATCTCCTTAATAATTTTTTTGTCAAAATTTTTTCTAGTATTTAATCCAGTCCCTACAGCAGTTCCACCTTGTGCTAAAAAATAGATTTCTTTTAAAGCAGATTCTATTCTTACGATACATTTCTTTAATTGGTTGTGATATCCAGAAAATTCTTGTCCAAGAGTGAGAGGAGTTGCGTCCTGTAAATGTGTTCTACCCACTTTTACAATTTTTTTAAATTCCTTTGATTTTTTAGCCAATTCTTTTTCAAGAAGTTTTAAAGAGGGTATTAACTTCTCTTTTGCTTTTATAGCTATTGAAATATGCATAGCAGTTGGAAATACATCATTTGTCGATTGAGATTTGTTAACATGATCATTAGGGTGAATAGGTTTTTTTGTTCCCATTTTACCACCCATCATTTGAATAGCTCTATTTGCAATAACTTCGTTTACATTCATATTCGTTTGAGTACCTGAACCAGTTTGCCAAACTTTTAATGGAAAATGTTTATCATGTTTTCCTTTAATAATTTCATCAGCTGCTTTGATGATAAACTTACTTAACTTAGGCTCCAAATCTTTATTTTTAGTATTAACTATTGCTGCTGCTTTTTTAATAATAGCTATTGCGTGGATAACTAAAGGCCTCACTAAAAAGTCCCCTATATTAAAATATTTATTAGATCTTTCAGTGGAGGCTCCCCAATACTTATCACCAGGTACTTTTATTTTTCCAATACTGTCAAATTCAGTTCTGTATTTCATTAGTGATTCTTTGGTATAATACACCTTATTTAGATATTTATAAAACATAAAGGATAAGAAATGAGTAATTTTGAAAGTGTTAAAAAATTTATGAAAACTTTTGGTCAAGAAGTTAAAGAAAAAGCTGAATTTCCGTCAGATAAAATCACATCCTTAAGATTTGAGTTGATAAAAGAAGAGCTTGAGGAGTTTAAGTTTGCGATAGAGAAAAAAGATATCAAAGAAGTAGCTGATGCTTTAACTGATATTTTATATGTAACTTATGGCGCGGGTCATGCCTTCGGAATAAATTTAGACGAATGTTTCAAGGAGGTGCAAAATTCAAATATGAGCAAGCTAGGTGAAGATGGTAAACCAATTTATAATGAAAAAGGCAAGGTGATGAAAGGACCAAATTATTTTAAACCTGACTTAAAAAAATTTGTAGCATAATGAAAAAAAATTATCATTGGATACTTTTAGGTATTGCAGCTGGGATAGTCATTTATTTAATTGATAAATATATTATTTAAATAAAATTAGTTGATGAATAAACTTAAACCAAAACCATATCAATTTTGGGCATGGTGTTCCACTATCACAATTTTAGCTGGTGCTGGAACAGCAGCTTTGGGTTATTATCCTTTATACTGTTATATTTTTTTAATTGGTAATAGCGGTTTAGCTATAATTTCTTGGCTATGGAATGAAAAATCTTTAGTAGCACTAAATATTGGACTCGCGAGCATTTATCTTGTTGGTTTGATTAATCTTTATCTTAATTGAATTTCAAATGCGATTACATATTCTTTTTTCATATTTTTTAGGGGCGTTCTGTTGCCAGGTGCCCCGGACCTTGTAACATTATTCCTTATTATACGCCATTTGCAATTGTTAAGAACCTAAAACTTTGAGGGAAATTACGAGTAGATTACGAGCGAAATCTTATGCTAGAATCTTGGAACATGAAAAAACTTTTAGCGATCGTGGTTCTAGGTTTGTTGTGGGGTGGAAACGCTTATACAGAAAACATAGTTTTAAACTGTAAAAATTTACCTGTTTGGCAAAGTTTAAAGTTTGAAATTAACAAAGAAAATAAGACTGTAAATATCACTGAGCAATATACTCAAAAATCTAATAAACGATCGTTTTCCAAACCTATAAGCTATTTAGATAATAAAAAAATCCATATTCAATTCCCCAACGGCAGTTTTTGGCAGTTCTTTTATGGTTCTGACCACAAACTAATATTTCCTGATGGAAAAACAAATTATCTAAAATGTAAAAATGAATTAAATACAAAACAATTGCAAACAGCAAAACAAGATGCGATTATGTTTACAATCAAAGATAAACGTGAACAGTGTGAAGCAATTGGATTTAAACCTAAAACAGAGAAATTTGCTGATTGTGTTCTAAGGTTAGTAGAACTTGATATCAAAAAACAGCAAGATAATAAAATAGCAGCTGCTCAGAATTCAGGAAACATGCAAATAGCTAATCAGTTATTACAAATGCGTAACGATAATAATGCACAATACTTAATTGATTTAGGACAGCAGTTATTGACGCCTCAGTCATTTAACTCAAACATCTATTTACCTCAAACGCAAAATTGCACAATTATGGGCTTTGATAGTTTTGCAAAGATGACTTGTAATTAGAAAAAAATTACGAGCACATTACGACCTGTCAGGTTGCATCATTCAAATTAGTATCATTAACAAAGAAAAACTATAAAGTTGTAAGGGGCGTTCTGTTGCCAGGTGCCCCAAACCCCGTAACTTAATTAATTAAATTAATTAAGCTGCAAGTGCAAATTTTTGATTTGCATTTATAATTTAGCCCGTTACGTCGGAGCCATCTCGAACGAAAGAACAGCCTTTGGACACCCGTCGATCCTAATTCACCCCCGTAAAATTATGGTGGAGGTGGTGGGTACTGCCCCCACGTCCGTGATGTTTATTACGAAATTCGTTTATCGTCATAGTTGGAAAACCAACGACTTATTATATTTTAAAATCAAATTTCTGAAAAGAATTTAATTATTAATTTTGTATAAACATAAACCATCTGCTTCACACTCGCTAAATATAAGTTTTAACGAGCTCATTTGTAGTGGAAACTTTGAAATAATATATTTAGCACCCAGTTTTTCTGCAGCTAATAAATTTAAACTATAATTTTCTTTATCTACTGGTTCGTATAAACTTGTGTATACTCTACTTCCCCAATTGTCATAATAATTTTTAAAAGTAGGATTTTTATCAAGTTCAATTTCAATTATTTCTCTAAATTTCCTTTTATAACTTAAGGGATATAAACTGTGATATCCATCCAACACAAAAATATTATTTTTTACCGCAGCCATTGGATCAACACCAACTGATAAGACTCTATGCTCTTTTACTTCACTCTTTATTTTTTTATAGTCATAGTGCGAGTAAAATCCTTTAAATGTATATAAATTCTGATAATTTTTCTCTTTTATAATTTTGTCTTTGTAAATTGGTACAATGCTAGAATTTATTTGGAAAAACAATACACTTGTTATAACCAAAAAAAATAATATTTTTGAATATAAATTTTTACTTTTAAGTAAATAAATTATTAGTAAGCAGTATAATAAATTGAAGGATTTTCCTAAATAACCCCATGATATTTCTTTAAAAAGAGTTTCATTTACAAACCTTCCAATAAAATCATTTTGTATAATAACTATAAACAAAATAGATAAAATTAATCCGAATAAAATTTTTTTTATATTCTCGTCTTTTGAAAAAAAAGAAAAAATAATAGCCGGTATCGCAAATAAAGAAATAGGCAGTATCATAAAAAATTTGTGACTCCATGTATTTGGTAAAGGAAATAAAAATTTTAAAAAACTAATTATACTTTCTTTTAAAGAAAGTGTTTCTCTTAATATTTCTGTCCTGTGAAACTCAATATTTGAAAATAATAAATATAAAAGATTAAAATTTGCAAAAAGTATACTTACAGAAAATGTCAGAAATATTTTTAAAAATTGAATTAATTGATGTTTATCTATAAGCAAAAAAAGTACCAAAACTATGCTAGGGATAGCAAAACCTCCAAACAATAAATCAGAGTTAATCCCAAAAAATACAGTTAAAATATAATGTTTAATTTTTAACTTTTTTTTGAAAAGAGATAAATAAATTATGTAAGGTATAATTGCTAATCCAAATCCCTCGTGAGTTGGTAAATTGGAGGATGCGTACAAGCAAGATACTAAACAGCAAATAAAAATATTAGAATTGATTTTTTTTGAAAGAATTAAAAATGAAAAATAAGAAACTAACTTTACTAAAATATCTATTATCCAATATGCAAGTTCAAAAGAAAATAGAGAGTAAAAAAAACTGTAAGGCTGAAACAGCCTTCTTAAGTAAAAAGGATTTATTTCACCGTTAAGAAAAATTTTAACAGAATCAAAATTTCCTATTAATATTTTTCCCAAAATGAAGTTATAAACCAGTTCACTGTCTAAACTATCAATGTAAAATAACGTTGGACTTCCAAAAAAAATTAATGGAATTATGTAATTTAATGAGAGAATAAATAAAAATACGTAGTGTATACGGTATTTGCTTGATAAATATTTCATATTTAAAACATTTTTAAAATACTTTAATTGATAAATATCCTAAGAAATATCTAAATTTATAAATTTTATTAACAATAAAAGTATAAAAAAAAACTATTTTAATACCATTTTATCTATCACTTGTATAATTAACGTCTTTAAAACATTTTATGAAATTAACAACTGAACAAAAAAAAGAGATTTCCGATCAACAGTCCCAGCAAAATATTACTAAGCGAGTTACTTCACCTGAACTAGAAAAAATTTTGTACGAAGCACTACCTGTCCTAGACCACGGTTTTGTAAGGGTAGTTGATTATATGGGGGATGATAGTTCTATTGTACAATCGGCGAGGGTTTCTTATGGCAAAGGAACAAAAAAGGTTTCAACAGATGAAGGGTTAATAAAATATCTCATGAGACATTGGCATTCTACACCGTTTGAAATGTGCGAAATAAAATACCATGTCAAGTTACCAATATTTATTGCAAGACAATGGATTAGACATAGAACTGCTAATGTAAATGAGTATTCAGCAAGATACTCAATTTTAGATAAAGAATTTTATATACCCTCAAAAGATCAACTTTCTGCACAATCCACTTCTAATCGTCAAGGACGCGGCGATCTTATTACCGGAGACCAAGCAGATGAAGTTCTTAAAATATTAAAAGATGATGCTACAAGAACTTATGATAATTATGAAAAAATGCTTAACGAGAGATATGATGGGACAACAATAGATGAAAGTAAAGTTGGACTAGCCAGAGAACTTGCCAGAATGAACCTAACTTTGAACTCTTATACTCAATGGTATTGGAAGACAGACTTATTAAATTTGTTAAACTTTTTATTTTTAAGGGCAGATAATCATGCTCAATATGAAATACGAGTATATGCAGAGGTAATGCTCGAAACAGTAAAAAAATGGGTGCCTATTACTCACTCTGCTTTCTTAGATTATAGAGTAGGGGCCGTTCATGTTTCTGCTAAAGGTAAAAAAGTTATTCAAGAAATGGCAAGAGGTAAAAATGTAAATCATGAAAGCTCGGGCTTATCAAAAAGAGAATGGAATGAGCTTATGATGTCTTTTGGTTTTAAAGAAAAACTAATTTAGATAAATTTTAATTTTTTCTGCTATAATTCCAAATAATCTAGAAACATTGTGATTTGGATTTT
>CACAWF010000002.1 GCA_902536085.1 uncultured Pelagibacteraceae bacterium
CAACTATTGGAATGATATTAGGTTTGGTTACTCCTTCTGACGGTGAAATTATATTAGAAAACAAAAATATAAAATCTTTCAAAAGAGATGAAATCCTAAAAAGATTTAACTTTGCTTCTCCGTATGTTGAATTACCCAAAAAGTTAACAGTAAAACAAAACCTTGAAATTTATGGAAGATTGTACGGAATTAGCAAATTGAATGAAAGAATTGATGAAGTAGCAGAAGATTTAAATATTAAAGATTTTTTTAAAAGGAAAACTGGAGAGCTATCTTCTGGTCAAAAAAATAGGGTTTCACTCGCAAAATCTTTAATTAACAAACCAGAAATTTTACTTTTAGATGAACCAACTGCTAGCTTGGATCCAGATATAGGAGATTTTGTTAGAGGATATATACAGAACTATAAAACTAAAAATAAAATAACCATTTTATTGGCCTCTCACAATATGAGTGAGGTGGAAAGGCTATGCGATAGTGTAATAATGATGAAAAAAGGTAAAATTGTAGATAAGGGCACTTGTGAAGAATTAATTAAAAAGCATGGTAGAGGTAATTTAGAAGAAACATTTTTAAAACTAGCAAGGAGTAAAGATGAATTTTAATAAGATATATGCGCTCGGCCTTAGACACCTTTATTTAATTATCAACTCTTTTCCAAGAGTTTTAGATTTAATTTATTGGCCGTCAGTTCAAATATTCCTATGGGGTTTCATTTCAAAATTTTTTACATTAAATTCAGAGTACTACAGTAACACTGTTGGTATAATTCTTACTGCTGCAATTTTGTATGATTTTTTATTTAGAGCTAGTATAAGTTTTAATATGATGTTTCTTGAAGAAATATGGAGTAGAAATTTTACTAATTTATTTATTGCGCCAATAAAAATAAGTGAAATAATCGCGTCACTTACTTTAACAGCAATTATAAGAACTCTAATTGGTTTGGTCCCTGCAGTCTTAATAGCTATTCCTTTATTTGGTGTATCAGTTTTAAAATTAGGACTACCCTTATTATTTTTATTATTAGCATTATATTTGTTTGGTATAACTTTAGGTTTATTGGTCACTTCAGGGCTTCTTAGGTATGGCCCTTCTTTTGAAAATATTGCTTGGGCAAGTTTATTTTTTTTAGCTCCATTAGGATGTATATACTATCCGATAGAAATTTTGCCAAACATTCTTCAATTGATAGCTAAAGGTCTACCGTTAGTGCACGTATTTGAAGAAATGAGAGGGATATTAATGAACGATGTTATAAATTATTTAAATATAATGAAAGCAATAGCTATTTCTTTAATTTATTTTATATTGGGAATAATTGTTTTTTACACTTCATATTATGGAGCAAAAAAAAGAGGAACTTTAATTAACATGGGTGAATAAATTATGAATTCACATATTAAAAAGATTAGGGAGCTTGAGTCCCAACCAAAAGTAATTAAAAACATGTTCAGTACGTCTGAAACTGAGGATTTTTTAAAATTATATCAAGATCTTCCTGTTACTGTTCATAATAAAAAGCAAAATGTAATCAAAAAAAGGTGGCTTCAAGGATATAACAAAAAATTGGAGAAAATTTTTTGTGAAAGACTAGAAAAAGAAATAGGTAGTTTTAAAATGGATAATCTTAAGGATGAAAATGGAAAAGATATTTTTGGCTTAATTCAAGAAAGTTACTCTCCAATAGGTCTTCATGTGGATGGTGGTTTTGATTTAAACAACCAAATTTACAAACAAACTTTAATTCCATTATCCTCTGTAGGAAGCACTGTTATTTTTAAGAATAGGTATTACGAGGGTTCTACTAGCTTTACTCAAGACCCAGAGGAGCTCAAGAAAAAGAACCTTGGATACGGCCAAAACAAAAGGTCAAATAATCATCTTCAACTTTATGGAAAAAAGCCATTTGATGAAAAAATACACAAACAATATTTACAGCACGAAAATATTGAAAATTTAAGAGGTTTAGAAGTTGAAATGATTTACAAATGGGAAATTGGCTCTATGTTAATTTTTGATAGAAGTCATTTACATTGCTCATCCTCAGTTATTGAAGGGAAAAAATTGGGTATAGCAACATTTACAAAAAAATAATTTAACAGCTAAATGTTAAAAAAAATAATATTAAAATTCTCTAGAAGTTTGATAAAAGTTTTTTTACCTCTTATATCTAAAATTTTAATCTTTTTAAAAATTAATAGGAGGGTTATAAATTTTTTAGAAGAACAAAGCTATTTTAGCAATAAAAATAATAATTTTTCAAATGTAATTCAAAATCTTTTAATAAATGAAAAAATTGTGGCACTTGATGTAGGTGCACAAGGAGGTTTTAATTCTGATAATTACTTCCACAGAAGATATGAAAAGTTTTTTAGACAAATTTTGATCGAACCAATTAAAAAAGAAGCTGAAAAAATTAAGAGTAGAGATGTTATCAACAAAGCTTTATGGAGTAAAAAAGAAAGAAGAAAACTTTATATTTTTGGCAATAGACCTGGAAGTACATCAATGTATCAGCCTGATGAGTCTAGATTTGATATTCATGATATTAAAAAATCTGAATTTAATGATTACAAAGTTACTAATGTAGAAGAAATAGACTGTGATACTTTGGAAAATTTACTCTTTGAAAAAGATGTCTCTATGTTGGATTACCTAAAAATTGATACACAAGGGGCAGAACTTGAAATACTAAAAGGTCTAGGAAAATTTTCTCCTTTATTGATTAAAGTAGAAGCTCATATTCATTCTATGTATAAAAATGCTCCAGGTTGGCATGAATTGATAAATTACTTATACAAGTTAAATTATTTAATTATAGACTGGAAAGGTATAGGAAAGCATAATACCCGAATTCCCGCTGAAATGGATATTATATTTATACCTAATTTTAATAACGACAAAGGTAAGAGTTTAATTATGAAAAACCAAAGAAAATTTCTTTCACTTTTATTGATATTTGGTCAAATTAATCTATTAAAAATAATTATTAAAAGATTAAAAATTGAGTTTAAAGAAGTAGAAAAATTTCAAGATTTTTATTTTTACTAATGGCTATTTACGATTGTTTTCAGTACTTTAATGAAGATCACCTCGTCGATCTTCGGCTAAACATATTAGATAAATATGTTGATTATTTTGTTATTTCCGAGTCTACAAAGACACATCAGGGAAAAAGTAAAAACCTTAATTTTAATCTAAATAATTTCCCAAAATTTAAAGATAAGATTAAATTATTAATCGCTGACTACGATAAAAATATAACATTTGAAAAACATACTGGTGGAGAGTCACCTATCGAACAACATCAAAGAAATTTTTTAATCAATGGTATCAAAGATGCGTCCCCTGAAGATTTAATAATCTTATCTGATACAGATGAAATTCCAGATATGACAAAAATAGACCAGATAAAGGAAAATAAAAGATATATAGCTTTCTGCCAAAAAATGTTTATGTACAAATTAAACCTACAAAATTTAAATGAGAGTAACTGGATAGGTTCAAAAATAACAAAAAAAAAATATATTTCTTCTATGCAAAATTTGAGAAATTTGAAATTCAAAAATTATCCTTTTTGGAGATTCGACAAGAGAAATCTTCAAATAATTGAAGGTGGTTGGCATTTTTCTTTTCTTAAAACACCTGATCAAATATTAGAAAAAATCAAATCTTTTTCACATGGAGAATTTAACGATGAAAAATTAAGTAAAGATGAAATAGAAAAAAAAATTATAGAAAATCGTGACATATTCAATAGAGGTTTTGATCTTAAAAAAGTTAAAATTGATGAGTCATTTCCATCTTATATTCTAAAAAATAAAGACAAATTGTTAAAATGGATTATTTAAATTTGGTGCGCCGGATAGGAGTCGAACCCATAACCTCCGGAGCCGAAATCCGGCGCTCTATCCAGTTGAAGCTACCGGCGCATAGTTAATACTTTAAGTAAATTTATGAATAAAACAATAAATTTTTTAGTTACAAAAACTGATGCAAATAAAAGAATTGACATATATTTGTCAAAAAAAATAGTACATTTAACTCGCTCTTTTTTAAAAAAACTGATTCAAAGAGGTCAAGTAAAAATTAATAATTTTGTGATTTACTCTGCCTCAACTTTAATAAAGTCTAATGACAATATAAATTTAGATCTATCACAAGAAGAGGAAAATAAGTTAACTCCAAAAAAAATTGATTTAAACATATCCTATGAGGATAAAGATATTATTATCATTAATAAGCCAAAAGGTATGGTTGTTCACCCAGGTGCAGGAAATAACAAAAACACTTTAGCTAATGCTTTGAATTATAAATATAAAAATCAATTATCATCAATTAATGGAAATTTAAGACCTGGGGTTGTTCACAGAATTGATAAAGAAACAAGTGGTCTATTGGTAATTGCTAAAAATAATTTATCTCATGCTAAACTTGCTGAACAATTCAGCAATCATACAATCAAAAGAAAATACCAATGTTTAGTTTGGGGGGTAATTCGACCCTTATCAGGTCGAATAGAAACTTTAATTTCAAGAAATAAAAAAAATAGACAACTTATGACAGTAAGTGAAGTAAAAGGAAAAAAAGCAATTACAAACTATAAAACAATTAAAGTATTTAGTATAAAAGATATTCCAAGGATAAGTTTAGTAGAGTGTAGGCTGGAGACTGGAAGAACTCATCAAATTAGAGTTCATTTGAAATTTAAAGGAGCATCAATTATAGGAGATTATCAATATGGAAAAAAAAGTAAAAAATTCAAAAAAATTAATGCAGAATTTTATAGAATATTCAAAAATATTAAGGGACAAATTTTACATGCTCAAACTCTTGAATTTCAACATCCTACTAAAAACAAGTGGGTTAAATTTACATCAGAATTACCGTACGAATTTAAAAGAATGTTAAATTTATTAGAGAATCTTACTAGTTGAAAAATTTTTTATAATATATAAATCTTTAATATGACTAAAAAAGATCAATTAACTAACTTACCAGCTCCTTCGATAGGTGGTCTATCAGTTTATTTAGCTCAAATTAAGAAATTTCCTATGCTCGATGCAGAAGAAGAGTATATGCTTGCAAAAAATTGGAAAGAAAATGGAAATTTACAATCTGCTCATAAATTAGTTACAAGCCACCTAAGATTAGTAGCCAAAATTGCAATGGGTTATCGTGGATATGGTTTACCTGTGAATGAGTTAATATCTGAGGGAAATCTTGGATTAATGCAGGCTGTTAAGAAATTCGATCCAGATAAAGGTTTTAGACTTGCCACTTATGCAATGTGGTGGATAAAAGCAGCAATACAAGAATATGTATTAAGATCATGGAGTCTTGTAAAAATGGGAACCACTACTGCTCAAAAAAAACTTTTTTTTAACTTAAAAAAATTAAAAAATCAAATAGCGCCAGGTCAAGAAGGTGATTTAAAAGACGAGCATGTAAAAGAAATTTCAAAACAACTCGATGTAGATTCTGACGAAGTCATTAATATGAATAGAAGAATGATGGGTCAAGAAAAATCATTAAATGACCCTATTAAAAATGGTGAAACTGATGAGTGGCAAGATTGGTTAGTAGATGACAGTTTAGATCAAGAACTTATGGTCTCTCAAAAACAAGAGTACGAAGACAAGAGAGAACTACTAGTCAGTGCTATGAAAATTTTAAATGATAGAGAGAAAGAGATCATAAAAGAAAGAAGATTATCGGAAAACCCTGTAACTTTAGAGGAATTAAGCAAAAAATATAAGATTAGTAGAGAGAGAATTAGACAAATTGAGACTAAAGCTTTTGAAAAATTGCAAAAATCAATGATTAATGCAAGCAAATCCAAAAACTTGTTACCATCAAATTAAACTTTAAAAGGATCTTCAACTAAAATAGTATCTTCTCTTTCGGGGCTTGTGGAAATACTCGAAACTTTAGCGCCAATAAAATCTTCAAGTGCATAAATATACTTTTTCGCATTTTCAGGTAGGTCATTAATAATTCTAATTCCTTGAGTTTTAGTTTTCCAGCCTGGAAAGATTTTGTATATAGGTTTTATATTAAATTGATCTTCAGAAGCAGCTGGTAAATAATCTATTTTTTTTCCATTAAGATTATATCCAATGCACATTTTGATTTCATCTAATTCATCTAAAACATCTAGTTTAGTCAACGCAATCCCATTTATTCCTGATAATTTAATAGTTTGTCGTACGAGGATACCATCAAACCAACCGCACCTTCTTTTTCTAGCTGTTACTGTTCCAAATTCTTTGCCTCTTTTTCCTAAGCTTTCCCCAATTTTATCTTTTAACTCTGTCGGAAAAGGTCCACTACCTACTCTAGTAGTATAAGCTTTTGTTATTCCTAAAATATATCCAATTTTATCTGGTCCTAAACCTGATCCGGTTGCTGCCATAGCTGGAACAGTATTTGAAGATGTTACATAAGGGTAAGTTCCATGATCAACGTCCAAAAGTATCCCTTGAGCACCTTCAAACAAAATTTTCTTTCTGTCTTTTTTAAATTCATCTAGCTTTAACCATACTGGTTGAGCAAATTTTAAAATTTCAGGAGCTATTTTTAATAATTTTTTTTTTATCTCACTCTTTTTATAAATCTTTTTTTTTAAACCTTTTCTTAAGGCATTATGATGTAGCAAAACATTTTCTAACCTATTATCAAGATTACTATCAGATCTTAGATCCATTACCCTAATAGATCTTCTACCAACTTTGTCCTCATAACAAGGACCTATACCCCTTCTCGTTGTTCCAATTTTTCCTTTTCCTGCAGCATCCTCTCTTATTTCATCCATTTCTTGGTGGAAAGGCAATATTAATGATGCGGACTCAGAAATCATAAAATTTTCTGGTGTAACGTTTACACCTTGTTTTTTAATTTCTTTTATTTCATCTAAGAGTGCCCAGGGATCTATAACAACTCCATTTCCAAGAATTGAAATTTTTCCATTCCTTACTATTCCTGAAGGTAATAATCTAAGTTTAAAAACCTTTTTATCTATAACTAAAGTATGTCCAGCATTATGACCGCCTTGAAATCTTACTACTATATCAGCTTGGTTAGAGAGCCAATCTACAATCTTACCTTTTCCTTCATCTCCCCACTGTGAACCGACAACAACTACATTTCTCATTATATATATATTTTATCTATTTTAATTGTGTTTAGATGGTTAATTGGACCATGTCCTTTCCCATAATTAAGATTATTCTTAATAGCTTGGTTAACATATTTAATTCCAAGCTCACAGGATTTCTTTATAGGTTTTCCACATGATAAAAATGTTGTAATAGCACTAGATAAAGTACAACCAGTTCCATGAGTATTTTTTGTTTTTATCTTTTTATTTTTAAAAATCACAAAATCATTTTTATTTAGAAAAACATCCTCAACATATTTTGATTTACTGTGACCACCTTTAATTAAAACATTTTTAACACCTAATTTAAGTAAAATATTTGCCGCTTTTTTCATGTCCTTTGTATTTTTTATTGACATATCAGTTAAAACCTCGGCTTCCGGAATATTAGGTGTTATCAGAAAGACTTTTTTAATCAAATTTTTTTTTAACACCCGAACTGCAGAATTATTTATTAATTTGGCGCCACCTTTAGCTACCATTACTGGATCTAAAATTATTTTTTTTACTTTTATTTTTTTTAAAGTTTTTATAATTGAATTTATTACTTTCGAAGAATGCAACATTCCTATTTTGACTGCGTCGGGCTTCATATCTTTACTTGTAAATAAAATTTGTTTTTCGATTTCCTTAGGGTTTATAGAAACTACTGATAATACACCCGTAGAATTTTGAGCAGTTATTGCGGTTAAAGCTGTCATGGCATAACTTCCGAGGGAAGTAACTGTTTTTATATCAGCTTGTATTCCGGCTCCACCTGAAGAGTCTGATCCTGCTATTATCAAAATTTTAGATCTTGGTTTCAAATTATTTAATTGATTTTTTTATAATATTGATACACTTCAAATTTAAATTTCTATTGTTAGACTCTGCCATTATTCGAATTTTTGGTTCTGTTCCTGATTTTCTAACCAAAATTCTTCCTTTATCTCTCATCAATTTTTTTGCCTTTGTTGTTGCCATTTTACATATAGTTTTATTAATTATACTTTTATCTTTTACAACAATGTTTTCTAAAATCTGAGGAAGTGGTTTAAAAACATTTAATAGCTCACTTGCTTTCTTTCGCTTTCTTAAAGAAAATAATACTTCTAATGCAACTAATAAACCATCACCTGTAGTGGCAAATTTTCCCAGAATTATATGTCCAGACTGTTCTCCACCTAAGTTAAATTTAAATTTTTTCATTTTTTCTTTGACATGCTTATCTCCAACCTTAGATCTTAAAAATTTTATATTTTCTTTCTTAAGAAATTTTTCTAGACCATAATTTGACATTAAAGTTCCTATAACACCACCTTTTAAGATCTTCTTTTTTTTCCACCTTAAGGCTAACATTGCAATAATTTGATCGCCGTCAATAATTTTACCTTTTTCATCGCACATAATGATCCTATCTGCATCTCCATCAAAAGAAATACCAATATGAGCTTTAAATTTTTTAACAGCATCTTTAATTTTAGATGGAAAAGTTGAGCCACATTTTTCATTGATATTTAAACCGTTAGGGCTCACTCCTATAGACTTAACCTTTGCACCCAATGATTTTAAAAGTGCTGGAGCAGCCTTATAACTTGCTCCATTAGCACAATCTAAAACAATTTTCATGCCTCTTAGATTGAAGTTAGATGGAAAGTTTTTTTTTAAAATTTCGATATATTTATCATTTCCATCTTCCAACCTTTTAACTCTTCCGAGCAACTTAGGGTTAGTGAGTTGATTTGTATTTTTTGCATCAACCAGTTTTTCAATCTTTTGTTCAATTTTATTAGAGAGTTTCATGCCGTCTGGGCCAAATAGCTTGAGACCATTATCATAATAGGGATTATGAGAAGCGGTAATCATTATTCCCATATTTGCTTTCATAGATTTTGTTAGCATAGCTAATCCATTTGTTGGTAGAGGTCCAAGAGTAAAGACATGCATACCACCAGAAACTAATCCAGATACTAATGCTGGTTCTAAAGTATATCCTGATAATCTTGTATCCTTTGCGATTACAGCAATTTGCTTTGTTTTTTTTTGATTTTTAAAATAAGTTCCTGAGGCAAGTCCAAACTTAAAGAATTTCTCACCGGTTATATTTCCTTGATTAACAGTACCTCTTATTCCATCTGTGCCAAAGTATTTTTTTCTCATTATTTCGATAATATTTTATTGAAAACTAAAATTCCCTGTTTTACCTCTCTTACATTATGAACTCTAAAAATTTGAACTCCTTGGGACAATAGGTAAATTACAGAGGCCACAGTTCCCCCGGTTCTATCTTCACTATCAAACTTACCAGATATTTGATTAATGAACCTTTTTCTTGAAGTACCAACCAAAATTGGCAATCCTAGACTATGAAACAAAGATATTTTAGAAATTAAAGTCAAATTATGTTTCAAAGTTTTACCAAAACCAATACCTGGGTCTAATATAATTTTCATATCCCCGTTTAAATTCTTTATATTTTTCTCAAAAAAATCGTAAATATCCAACAAAACATGTTTATATCTTGGTCTAACCTGCATTGTTTTTGGTGTTCCTTGCATGTGATGTAAAACTTTTGGAATCTTAAATTTTTTCAATTTAAGTAAAGATGATTTTTCATACTTAAATCCCGACACATCGTTGATTATATCTACGCCATGGGATATAGCCTTCAACATTAAAAAAGATTTTCTTGAATCCAATGAAAAACAGATATTTTTAAATTTTTTCTTAAAATTTTTCACTACATACTCTACTCTTTTCCATTCTTTTTTAGGATGAATAGTTTTTGATCCTGGTCTTGTTGACTCACCGCCTATATCTATAATTTGAGCACCAGATTTGATCATTTGTGAAATATGCTTTAAAGATTTTTGTTTTTTGTTAAATTTACCTCCATCTGAAAAACTGTCAGGTGTTAAATTTAAGACGCCCATAACTATAGGGCTTGAAAAATTAACATGCCTCAAAAAGTTAATCCTTTTGCAAGTAATATTTTTGATATCTTTTTTAATTTTTGTTCGTAAAGTTTTACTAAGTGATTTTATTTTTTTAATATGGATTATTTTACTAAGTATTGTTTTGTTAGATCTTTCAAAAATTTCAATTTTATCAAAAGCAACAAGAATGTTGCCGCATAAGGGAAGTGCTTGATTTTTTTTGATTAATAGTTTCGCTTGGCTACCATAATAAAAATTACACGCTCTTGTGTAATATTTTGTCATGATCTTAAATAGCTGGTTTTGGCTTGAGTCCTAATGATCCGAGTGCAGAGGATTCTTTTCCATCATCACTCTCATCTTCTTTAAAGGATCTTGAAGGCTTAATATTTTTTAAAATTAAGTCTCTTATTTCATCTCCCGAAAGTGTTTCGTAAATTAATAATGCCTTTGCTATCTTATGAAGATCTTCAATTTTTTCTGTTAAAACTTTTCTTGCCCTTTCGTATCCTTTATCTACTATCTTTTTAACCTCAGCGTCGATTTTCTTCGCTGTTTCCTCTGACATATTTTGTTGTTTTGTAACTGATCTACCTAAAAATACTTCTTCCTCATTTTCACCATAAGCAATAGTTCCTAATTCAGTGCTCATACCATATTTAGTTACCATGTTCTTAGCCATTTTTGTTACCATATCAATATCTGATGAAGCGCCTGAAGTTACTTTATCATGACCAAAAATTATTTCTTCAGCAATCCTTCCACCCATTGCAACAGCTATATCAGCATGCATTTTTTCTCTAGTTACTGATAATTGATCCCTCTCAGGTAATCTCATAACCATACCTAACGCTCTACCTCGTGGTATAATAGTAGCTTTATGGATTGGATCTGACGCTTTTTCATTTAAAGCTACAATTGCATGACCGCCCTCATGATAAGCTGTTAATTTTTTTTCATCTTCTGACATTACCATAGATCTTCTTTCAGCACCCATCATTACTTTGTCTTTTGCTTCTTCGACATCGGACATGGTGACAACTCTCTTATTTTTTCTTGCAGCTAAAAGCGCAGATTCATTTATCAAATTTGCTAAATCAGCACCAGAAAAACCTGGAGTACCTCTAGCAATTGTTCTTAACTTTACATCTGGGCCAATATTAATTTTTTTAACATGTACTTTTAAAATTGCTTCCCTACCAATTATATCTGGATTTCCTACTACTACTTGCCTATCAAACCTTCCTGGTCTAAGTAAAGCAGGATCTAAAACATCAGGTCTATTAGTTGCTGCTATTAAAATAATACCCTCATTAGTATCAAACCCGTCCATTTCAACAAGAAGTTGGTTAAGTGTTTGCTCTCTCTCATCATTTCCACCTCCTAGTCCAGCACCTCTACTTCTTCCAACTGCATCTATTTCATCAATGAAAATTATACAAGGGGAATGCTTTTTTCCTTGTTCAAACATATCTCTAACTCTTGATGCACCTACTCCCACAAACATTTCAACAAAGTCTGAGCCTGATATAGAGAAAAAAGGCACATTTGCTTCTCCAGCAATAGCTTTAGCAAGTAAAGTTTTGCCAGTTCCTGGTGGACCAATTAATAAAGCGCCTTTAGGTATTTTTCCTCCTAATCGGCTAAATTTTTTGGGATCTTTTAAAAATTCTACAATTTCCTCAACTTCTTCTTTTGCCTCTTCTACTCCAGCTACGTCGTTAAATGTAACTTTTCCTTGAGCCTCATTTAAAAGTTTGGCTTTTGATCTACCAAATCCCATAGCTCCACCTTTTCCTCCTTGCATCTGGCGCATAAAGAAAATCCAAACACCAATAAGTAAAAGCATAGGGAACCAGGAAAGTAAAATTCCAAGTAAAGATGGCATCTTATCCTCTTGTGGTGCTGCATTTATACTTACTCCTTTTGAAGATAGTTTATCAACTAGTTCCGGATAATTTGGGGAATAAGTTGTAAAATTACTTCCATCTGCTAAAACTCCAGAAATATTGTTTCCTTGAATTTGAACTTCAACAACTCTTCCTGCATCAACTTCATTGAGAAAATTAGAAAAAGGTAATGAACTTCTATTAGTTTTTAGATTATTTGGGTCTTGAAACATATTAAACAGTCCTACTGAAAGCAGAACTATGATCACCCACATTATTAAATTTTTAACATTCATATTATCTAAATAGTAATTTATTTAAGATTAACAAGTATATTTTAAAATAAATTGGGTTGTAAATAAGACAAAATATTACCAAACCTTTAAAATTGCTAATTTTTCTCCTCTTTTAAGCACAATAAACCCTTATTTTTATAAAAAATACAGCCTCCAAGTGTTGTTTGGGAAAAATTCTTATATTGGATATGTTGAATCAATCGGATTACTTTTTTTGACCTAATACTATAGTAATTTTTTTTAATATGCTTAATTGACTCATTTATTACTCTCATCTTTATCTCATCTTTTAAAATATTAAATTTTTTTAGATTAATAGAAATTTTCTTATTTTCTTTTTTTACTAATTTTTTGATTATCTGAGTGTAATAATCATCTAATATAATTTTACTTGAGTTTAAGTTATTTATTGACTTAATAATTTGATTGTACTCAATTCCACTTTTTTCAAGAGGATTTTTCAAATTTCTTATTTTTGATCTCAAGTATTTCTGATCTTTGTTAGACGGATCTTTAAAATATTTCCCAAATATTTTTTTTGATATAATTTTTAGAGTAGATTTATTTAAATCTAATAAAGGTCTAGACAATTTAACTGTCTTATTAAGTATAATTAAAGGCCTCATAGAAGATAGGCCGGTCAAACCACTCCCTCTTGAAAGTCTTATTAAAAATGTTTCAACTTGATCTTCTAAATTATGCGCAGTCAAGATAGTCTTAATTTTGTGCTTTTTACAAAAATCTAAAAGTAAATTATATCTTATATTTCTTGCCTCACTTTGAATATTTTTTCTGATTTTAGACTCATTCGTGATAATTTTTAATTTTATTCCAAGCTTAAACACAAGATTTTTAACTTTAATTGCTTCTTTGGAAGAATTACTTCTTATTTTATGATTTATTAAAACATAAAAGAATTTTTTATTTTTTTTGTAATAAAATGCTTTGGTTAAAGCTGCGAGTGCCAAACTATCTGGGCCTCCTGAAACAGCAACTAGAAATGATTTTGAATTTAATTTTTCTAATTTTTTTTGGAAATTCGAATAAACTTTAGATAAATCTTTAAAGTCTCTAAATTGATTTTTAAGAATTACACTTGAATTTTTTTTGCTCATATTGAGCTTTTTGTAACACAGACTTGCTTGCTTTTGGGTATTCTTTTTTTAATCCTGAAATCATTTTGCATCCTTGATCCTTTTCTCCTAATTGAACCATTGTTATACCTAATTTTAAAAGATTATCTGGCGCTTTTTTACTTTTTGGATAGTTTTGATATCCATCAAGATAGGCTGTTGCAGCATCTGAATATAATTGTCTAATTCTAAATGTTTCACCATACCAATATTGCGCACTACCAGCTAAATCATGATCTTTATTTTTGTCGATAAATTCTTTCAAAGCAAATTCTGCGGTTTCGTAATCTCCAATTTTCATAAAGCTTACTGCAAACTCGTACTGTTCATTTGCAGGTTTATTAGGTAATAAAGATTCTTTTTTTTCAGGGCTTTCGGTGATTATAGTTTTCGCGCTTTCAACGGAGTTGATTGTTTGCTGCGAAGGCAATTTAGAAGTTTCATATCCAGGGCTTGCTCCAAAATCCTGAGGTTTACTTGATCCAGGTAAATTTGGTTTTTTTTCTTTTTGAACAGTTAAATTACTGCCTTCTAAATCTGAAAATCTTAGCTGAGTGTCAGATTGTATTTTTGTGACTCTGGTTGATAATTTATCCAATTTAAAATTAACCTCTTCAAATTTGTTTGTTAATTCTCTAAATTGGTTCTCGATTTCGTTTAATTTAAGCAAATGTTTTGTTAAAATGTCTTCACTCAAACCATCATTATTTGATAATTTTATACTTGTAGATGAAGAAACATCGGATTTTTGATATACAGCTTTTTCAAGAGTTTTTAAATCTTTAGTAATAACTTGAATTTGATCAGAGATTGATTTTAAATATATCTCTTCTTCCTCTGCACTTAGATTAACATTGTTAAAAAGTAACAGAATAATTAAATATTTGAATTTATTTAATTTCAAATCAAACATAAGCTTTTTTAATTTGACAAAATGGCAAAAAAAAGACCCTTTAAAAAACGTAAGTTTGATAAAGGGTCTTAATTAAATTTTATTATTATTAATTTACCTTAACTGTAACTGATCTTCTGTTTTGAGACCAAGATATAGGTGAAGATTTAGGATTTACTGGCTTCTCTTTACCATAACTTATTACAGAAATTCTTTTTCCAGATATTCCGTAAGTCATTAGGTAATCACGTGCAGCGTTAGCTCTTCGCTCTCCTAAAGCCAAGTTATACTCTCGTGTTCCTCTTTCATCAGCATGACCTTCGATAGTAACATTTAAGTTTTTATTTTTTCTTAAGAAAGTTGCTTGTTTTCTTAAAGTAGCTCTTGAAGAAGTAGTTAATGATGATTTATTTGTTGCAAAAAATACTCTATCTGGAACTCCTGAAGCTAAATATTCGACAGTTTCCTTACCTGTGTAAACATCTCCATCAATATCTCCGGATTTTTTTGCAGTGGAACAAGCACTTAGTATTAAAGTAGTAAAAATTACCAGTACTATGTTTTTTAAATTCGTTTTTAATGTCATTTTTTCCCCTAGGTTCTGCTTGGTTTAATCAAATTATTATTAATTATTCAAGTACATTTTACATAAAATTCAACCTCACTTAGATAATAATGAGGACCAAGATGGGTCAGAAGCATCAGTTTTAGTTGATAGTTTCCTCTCGTTATAGCCTGTTATATCGATAGACCATAATTTCGCAGAAAATCCCTCTCCTTTTTCACCCGCTTTCGTTTCTCTGTAAAAGACAAGAACCCGCCCATTTGGAGACCAAGATGGCGCCTCTTGGTAATAATTTTCTGTAAGCAATCTTTCACCTTTTCCGTCTGTTCTCATCACTCCGATATAAAATCTTCCTTTGTGCATTTTTGTAAATGCTATTAAATCTCCCCTAGGAGACCACACGGGAGTACCATAAATTCCTTTGCCAAAAGTTATTCTTTTAACATTGCTTCCATCACTTCTCATTACGTATATTTGTTGTAATCCACTACGATCAGAATTAAATGCAATAAATTTACCGTCTGGTGAAAAAGATGGAGATGTGTCAATTGATGAGTGTTCTGTAATTCTCTCTACAACTCGAGTTTCTAAATCCATAGTAAAAATATCTGAGTTCCCATCTTTTGCAAAACTCATTATAATTTTTTTTCCATCAGGTGAAAACCTAGGTGCAAACGTCATACCTGGAAAATTTCCTACAACTTCTTGGGTACCTGTCTCAATATCTAACAAATAAACTCTTGGCATATTTCTAAAATAAGACATATATGTCACCATTTGATTTGTAGGATTAAATCTTGGTGTTAATACAAGTTCATTTCCTAATGTTAAATATTTAGTATTGAATCCATCTTGATCCATTATAGCTAATTTTTTTACTCTTTCATTTTTTGGGCCACTTTCTGCAACATAAATAATTCTTGTATCAAAATAACCATCTTCTCCAGTTAATCGTTCGTAAATCTTGTCTGAAATTATATGTGCGACTCTTCTCCAATTAGATGGTGTTGTAGTAAATGCTAAAGCAGTCATTTCTTGAGCAGCAGTTAAATCCCAAAGTCTAAATTCAACTTTTAATTTTTCATCTTTAATTAACAGTTTTCCAGTTACTAATGCTTGGGCTTTAATAAGTCTCCAATCCTCAAATCTTGGTTTTAAGTGAGCTATGTCAGGTTTTTGAACAAAGGCTTCCTTTTTCAATGGATTAAATAAACCAGTACTTCTAAAATTTTTTTCAATTATCTCAGATATATTCATACCCAAATCTTTAATTTTAAGACCTTTGAAATCTTCTGATTTTATATCAACATGGAGAGGTGATACTGCAATAGGTAATGGATCTAGATTTCCCCGAGTTATATCAACTTCAATTAATGCTAGTGAGTCGCTAGATATTAAAAAAATAAAACTTATTATACTGAGAATTTTTTTCATATTAGCCTTTTAACATTTCAGTAGGGTTGAAATTTAACTGGATATTTTTCCATTTGTCATATCCTGTCGGTGGAACTTTTAAAGGTTGACACAACCTCACTGCTCTTAGCGCACTTTCGGCTAAAACTTTATAAAATTTTTGACCAGGTCTATTCATACGTTCATGATCCAATATTTCTGATTTCATTATAGTTCCATCTTTTTTTAAATTAAGTTTAATCCTTACTAATAAATCTTGATCATAGGGCAGCCCTAAAGGAACGCTCCAACAACCAAAAATCTGAGCTCTTAAAGCATCCTCCTCTGAAAGTGTTAGTCCTGTTGCGAATGAATTTTTTTTACTACTTTGAGTAATTTTATCACTCTCTTTCTTTTTAACTGCCTCCACTTCTTTAGCCTTGTCAATTAAAGCTGCTATTTGACTTGTGTCCACGATTTCTTTTTTTTCAAACTCTGAAGATTGTCTTATTTGAGGTTTTATTTCTTCTGGGTTTTGTTTTTTTTTAACAATTTTTTTTTCTTCTTTGAGTTCATTTGGTAATGGTATCCTGTCAGGTTTTTCTTTGGCTTTAGCAGCTGGCGGTGCTTGTTCTGATACTATTCTCTCCTCTTTCTTTTTAGTTTCCTCAATAATTTTTCTCGCTTTTGGTGCGTAAGGTATATTTGTTTTGTCTGAGATCTGTATCAATTCGACTGAAACTATTGGGGGTAAATCAATCGGTTCTCTAAGCATAAATGGCAAGCTCAAAACAGTTAATATAATCATCACAGTATGAAATGTTAGAGAATAAACTAAGCTTCTTATCATATTGCATCCTAATTTTTATAGGGCTCTGATATTAGAGCTACTTTAGAAAAACCTGCCCCAGATAAAGTGCCCATTACCTCAAGAACTCTGCCGTAATTAATATTTTTATCACCTCTTACATATATCCTTGTGTCTGTTCTGTTTTTTGCTATTGCTAATAACTTGGGAACCATTTTTTGATAGGTGACTTGATGTTCTTGTATATATATTTCTCCTTTTGAGTTTATGCTTATTGTCAAGGGTTCTTGATCATCCGGTAAGGAGTCTGCAGCAGACTCTGGTAAATCCACTTGAACTCCTACTGTTAATAATGGGGCTGTAACCATGAAAATGATTAAAAGAACTAACATGACATCTACAAATGGAGTGACGTTTATTTCACTCATTGGTTCGTTTTTAGAGCGATTAAAATTAAATGCCATTGATTAAATAATTGATAAAAATCTTTTAGAAAAATTTTCTATTTTTGAGAAATATCTTCGAGAGTCGCTGTTAAATTTGTTATAAGCTACAACTGCAGGTATCGCTGCAAGCAGTCCAAGCGCTGTGGCAAACAAAGCTTCTGCTATTCCTGGCGCAACAATTGCAAGGCTTGTATTTCTTGATATTGCAATTGATTGAAAAGAATTCATTATACCCCAAACTGTGCCAAACAAACCTATGAACGGTGCAGTTGATCCTATTGTTGCGAGATAAGTAAAATTTTTTTCAACTTTTTTTAGTTCATTATCTGTAGCGATTTCTAATATTCTTTCAACTCTTGCAGATTGAGTTGCAGATGATTGTCTCTTTGTTTTGATTAACTCTGCCATTGCTGCTTTAAATATTAGAGTAGCAGGGTCTTTCGAATTCACTGGTAGATTATTGTTAAAACTTTCAGCAGATTTTGCTTTCCAAAATTTTTTTTCAAAATCCTCTGTTGATTTATTAATAGTCTTAAAAAGTTTGAATTTGTCAAATATTAATGCCCAGGAAAATATTGAACTAGCAATTAATAGAATTATTACAAATTTTACAACAAAGTCCGCGCGTATAAAAAGACTCCAAAGTGTAAAATCAGAGGCCCCACCTAGACCCACTACTTGAGAAGCAATTTCTTGTTCCATAAAAATTGATTACTTTTAGAATGTGTCATGAATTTGGCGTATTTTATTAAATTAATACTAATTTTCCACTTTTAAACTAGTCTCATAATAGAATCTTGCAATTAAAATGGCATCAGTTTTATTTACATCTTTTTTTTTAGATAGTTGGCTTGATAAAGAAGGGTACATTTCTATGACTTTTGTTCTGCTAGTGTCCTTTGAAGAATTTAAAAGCTCAAAATGTTTTTTCCATTTAGCAGGTCTTACAAAAAAAATTGGTAAATTCAAAGCAGCACATATTCCTTTAATTGCTCCAAAAGTTTGGCCAAAATTAAACATGCTAGTTACTCCTTGGCCTGGCATTGCATTAACTTGCTCTACTATAACTGCAATTTCACTTTCAGTTTTAATATTCTCTTTAATTATATTTACTAATTGTGCGCTATTCAGTTGCCTTTTATTTTTTTTTCCTTCTGCCATCACTGGCATATCAAATATTGCTAAAACTTTTTTATCTTCTAGTATTGCAATCGCTCCACTTAAACCAGGGTCTATACCTACAATCCTCATAAATTTAACTTTCTAAAATTACATTTGTAAATATATTTTGCACATCATCTATTTCTTCAAGCAAGTTCAATACTTCGATCATTTTTTTTGTTTTTTCTTTATCCAACTTAAGGCCGCTTATAGCTCTCCATTCTATAGCAAAATAAGAAAAGCTGTCTATTTTCTTTTCTAGCTGATTTTTGATTTTATAGAAATCTTCCTTTTCCGTAATTATTTCATGAATATCGCCAATATGTAAACAATCCTTTGCGCCCACGGTTGTTGCTATCTCAAAAGCATCTTCCTCGGATAGTTTACTTTTTTCAACATGAATAACTCCACAATTATTGAACAAATGGCTGGTCGAACCGGTCTCTCCTAGTCTTCCTCCATTTTTTTGTAAAACAGTTCTGATGTTTGATGCTGATCTATTTTTGTTATCAGTTAAAGTTTCAATGATCAGTGCGCTATTAAATGGTCCAAAACCCTCGTATCTTAAATTTTCATAATTTCTATCACCTACAATCTCTGATTTACTTATTGCTCTAGAAATATTACCTTTAGGCATATTAGCTTCTTTTGCTGATTGAATAGCTGCACGCAATCTTGGATTCATATCGGGATTTTTATCTCCAAGTTTTGCGGCTACAGTAATTTCCCTTGAAAGTTTTGAAAATATCTTAGATCTTTCTTTGTCTGCTCGACCTTTTTTATGTTTTATTCCCGCCCAATGTGAATGCCCAGCCATAATTGCTATTCTAGTGTTCCACCTATAATAACTCTTGAAACTTTTTTAGCTAATCCGGTTTCCTTATCTGCTTCAACTATTATTCCTGATAATGTTCCTTCACCAATAGATGGAAAATGTTTTAAGGCATCTTTGTCTTTAAAAAATCTTTTTATAGAGTTTTCTTTGTTCATCCCAATTACTGAATTATAGTCTCCACACATGCCTATATCAGTTTGATAAGCAGTGCCTTTATCTAAAATTCTTGTATCTGCTGTAGGCACATGGGTATGCGTCCCTACCACACAGGTTGATGATCCATCAAAGAAATGGCCTATCGCCATTTTTTCACTTGTAATTTCTCCGTGAAAATCAACTATTAAAAAATCAACATTTTTTTTTAATTTGATTTTTTCACAAATATTTTTTGCTTCCTTAAAAACATCTTCAGTTTTTCTCATAAAGACGTTTCCCATCAAATTTACTACTCCAATTTTATATCTTTTATCTTTGGAGAAGAAAATTCCAAAACCTCTTCCTGGGGATCCTTGAATTAAATTTGCAGGTCTCAAGAGTCTGTTCTCTTTTTCAATATAAGAGGTTGTTTCTGCTTTATCCCATATGTGATTGCCAGAGGTGATTACATCAATTCCCTGAGAAAAAAATTCCTCTGCGATATTTTTTGTAATTCCTTTTCCATCGTCTGCAGCATTTTCCCCATTTATAACTGAGAATTCAATTTTATTTTTATCTATAATTTTAGAAAGATTTTTCCTTAAAGCTTTTCGGCCAGAGATTCCCATAACATCTCCTAATACTAAAATTTTCATTCTATAATTCCCTTTTCTGTGATTACGTAATCTAAATTATAATCATTATTTTTTATCGGAAGGTTATGGTGTTTTTGAAAAGAAAAAGCAATACCGACCGTCAAAATATTCTTTTTATTGATTTTAATTTGATTATTTAAATATTTATCATAAAAACCTTTGCCATAACCAAGTCTATTTTTATTTTTATCAAATGCTAATAAGGGAACTAAAGCTACATCTGGTATTTCTTTATGAGATTTTATCGGTTCTGGAATTCCATATTTATTAATTTTTAATACATCGTTTTTTTTCCACCTGTAAAAGTTAATTGTATTGTTATTTTCAATTACTGGTAACAGGAAAATACATGTTCTAAAGTATTCAATTTCTATAATTCGCAAAAGATCCACTTCAAATGAAGAAGGAAAATATATAGAAATCTTAAGATTTCCTACTTTATTTTTTTTTTTAAGTAATTTTATCAATGGATTGAAATAATTTGGACTGATTCTAAAATAGTTTTTTTTTCTTTTAAGAAAATATTGTTTTCTAATAAAAGCTTTTTTGTCCATCTATTGAATTTTAGATAGAGATTCGGTATTTGAAATTATTTTTTCAAGAGATTGTGAAGTCTTGTCTAACATTGACTCATAAAGACTATTGTTTTCTTCAATTGTTTTTTTAAAATTTTCCAATTCATCATTAAGTTTCTGAATTTCAATATCCTTGTCTTTTTTATAATCTATGGCTAATGACTTAATTTCCTTAAACTTATTCGAGATTTGATCTAATTTTATCTTTTGTTTTGTTACATTTTGTTTTAAATCAAAATATTCATCAATCAATTGGATAGTAGTTATCAGTAAAAGCTTATTTTCCCCGATATTGCCAAGCTTTTCTTTCAACTCAGAATATTTTTTATCCAAAAATTTTGTTAATTTTTTCAGAGACTCCTCTTGCCCATCATCGCAAGAAAGTAGATAATCTTTATTATTAAACTTAATATTTACATTTGCCATTTTTCAATTTCGTTTACTAGGTTTTCTGTTTCTTGACTTAGCTCATCTATTTCTTGGTTAAAATTTTCCTCTAATTTCGATCTTTTTTTTACCTCTAGTTGTAAATTTTTAATTTTTTCTTTTAAGTATTTATGCTCTCTAATTAATTCCTTATTTTTTTTTTCAATTTCTAGTTTTTGTCTTAATATTTCATTTTTTTCATTCTTAATTTTTTCTACTTCATATGTTGGTTGTGAATAAGTTAAAGATAGTGAATTAAGTTTACTAATTAATAGATTTAAATTTTTTTCTTTTTTTTCAATTATGCTCATAAATATTTATATCATATTATTGATATACATACTCTAAGTCTATATAGGTAATTAAAAGTGAGCATTAATTTTAATCAACTATCTAATGCAGTAAGATTTTTATCAATCGACGCTGTTCAAAAAGCAAATTCAGGTCATCCTGGAATGCCAATGGGTATGGCTGATGTAGCCACCGTTTTATTTAAATACCACCTCAGGTTTAATCCAAAAAATCCTGATTGGATTAACAGAGATAGATTTATATTATCTGCCGGCCATGGCTCGATGTTGCTTTACTCTCTTTTGTACTTAACTGGTTATGAAAGTATTTCGATTGATGACATAAAAAATTTTAGGCAATTGAATTCAATTTGCGCTGGACACCCTGAATATAAAAAAGGAACTGGAATTGAGACAACAACTGGTCCGTTAGGACAAGGATTAGCTAATGCAGTTGGTATGGCAATAGCCGAAGAAATATTTAGAAAAAAATTTGGTCAAGCAGTTATTGATAATAAAACGTATGTGATCGCTAGTGATGGAGATTTAATGGAAGGAATAAGTCACGAGGCGATGAGTTTAGCTGGTCATCTAAAATTAAAGAATTTGGTAGTATTTTTTGATAATAATAAAATTTCAATTGATGGTTCTACCTCATTAAGTGTCTCGGATAATTATAAAAAAAGATTTGAATCCTATGGATGGAGTTTTCAAGAAATCAATGGTCATAATGAAAAACAAATATCTAAAGCAATTACAAAAGCATCAAGATCAAAAAAGCCGACAATTATATCTTGTAAAACTATAATAGGTTTTGGTTCACCAAATAAATCTGGTAAGGCTTCTTCTCACGGTTCTCCTCTTGGTGATGATGAAATATCTTTAGTTAGAAAGAAGCTTAAGTGGAATAGTCAACCATTTGAAATTCCCCAAGAAATCTTAAATGAGTGGAGAGAAATAGGAAAAAGAGGTGATCAATTAGAATTTCAATGGCTTGAAAAATTAAATAAAAAAAACCCTAAAATTAAAAACGAGATTACTAAAGTTTCTGAAAATTTTGATTTTGCAAATTTGGAAAAATTAATTTTAGAGGAAAAAGAAATACATTTTGAAACTAAACCTAGTTTAGCAACGCGGCAATGTTCAATGAGCGCAATAGAAAAAATTTCAACTTTTCTTCCGCAGTTAATTGGTGGTTCAGCAGATTTGAGTGGATCAAATAATACAAAAACAAATAATTCTAAGATTATTAACAGTAAAAACTTTAACGGTAACTATATACATTACGGTGTCAGAGAACATGGTATGGCTGCTATAATGAATGGTTTGGCCCTTTATGGTGGATTAATACCTTATGGGGGAACGTTTTTAATATTCTCAGATTATTGCAAACCATCTATCAGACTTTCTGCTTTAATGGGCCTGAAAGTAATCTATATTTTTTCACATGATTCTATTGGTCTTGGTGAAGATGGTCCAACTCATCAACCCATTGAACAACTTGCTGGTTTGAGAGCTATTCCAAATTTAAATGTATTTAGACCCGCAGATATTAATGAAACTCTTGAATGTTGGGAGATAGCTTTAAAAAGTAATAACACCCCAAGTGCCATTGCTTTATCAAGGCAAAAAGTTCCCTACATAAATCCTAATAACTCTAGAGTAAATAAATGTGAAAAAGGAGCTTATACGGTAAATATAACATCACATGAAAGCAAAGTAACTTTAGTAGCTTCTGGCACTGAAGTGGAGCTGGCCTTAAAAGTTCAAGATAGGCTTAAAGAAAATAATATTCATTCAAAGGTGGTCTCGATGCCTTGTATGGAGCTTTTTGATAAACAGCCTGAAGATTACCGTAAAGATATTTTGGAAGAAAATTCGTTAATTGTAACATTAGAAGCTGGAAGTATTATGTCTTGGCAAAAATATATTAAAGATAAGGGTATTAGTTTAGGTATAGATAAATTTGGCGAGAGCGCCCCATATAAAGAAGTTTACAAATATTTTAAACTATCAGAAGAAGATATAACAAATTTTATTCAAAAAAAATTGAGAGAGTAATAAAAATAGATGGGTGAAATAAACTTCTTTCCTGAAGATTTAGAAATTAAAGATTTAAAAATAATCCTCAGATTAGATTTAAATGTACCTATTAAAAATAAGATTATAACAGACGATACCAGAATAACTTTATGCCTTCCGTTTATAAATAGATTAATAGAAAAAGAAGCAAAAATTATAATTATCAGCCACTTAGGTCGACCAAAAGGAATTAATATTCCAGAATTATCTTTGATACCAATCTATAAATATCTTAAAGATGTATTAAAAACTAATGTGTATTTTTTTAGAGGAAGTTTTGATAACGAAACCAACGAAAAATTTTCTCACTTAAAAAGAGGCGAAGTAATCCTTATAGAAAACATAAGATTTTTTAAGGAGGAAACTGATGATGATCAAGATTTTGCAAAAAAATTAGGTTCACTTGGGGATATTTACATTAACGATGCATTTTCATGTTCTCATAGGAAGCAGGCTTCAATACATAATATAACAAAATTTATTAAGAAAAGTTATGCTGGTCCGCTATTAAAGAAGGAAATAACGGCAATTAACTTTGTTATAAAAAATAAAAAAGAACCAGTCACTTGCATTATAGGTGGATCTAAAATTTCAACAAAAATTAATGTTATTTTTAGTCTAATAAAAAAAGTTAATAACCTTATAATCGTTGGGGCAATGGCTAATAATTTCTTTGTTTATAAAAATTTTAAAATTGGAAAATCATTAATTGAGGGAGATACTAATAAGATAATTAAAGATATTTATAAAAAAGCGGAGTTAAATAATTGTGAGATATTTATACCAGAAGATTGCATGGTGGGGACAGATTTTGATGGAAATGGAAAAAACAAAAACCTTGATGAGATATTAGACAACGAGATAATTTTAGATATAGGTTGTAATACTATCAAAAATATTCAAAAAAAGATTAGTGAGTCTAATACGGTTTTATGGAATGGTCCAGCTGGGTATTTTGAAAATAAAAATTTTTCAAGAGGCACTACATCTATTGCAGAAAATATCTCCAAATATACTATTGAAAGATCATTAATATCTGTTCTTGGAGGCGGTGACACTCTAGCTGCAGTTAATAAAATTAATAACAAACTTTCTTTCTCACACTTATCAACAGCAGGAGGGGCATTTTTGGAGTACTTAGAAGGAAAAGACTTGCCTGGTATTAGTGTTTTAAAATAAATAATTGCTATGACACTGAATGAAATTGCAAAAAAAATGTGTGCTGGAGGAAAAGGTATCCTTGCTGCAGATGAAAGTACAGGAACAATAGCTAAAAGGTTTAAAAGTATTAATGTTGAGAATATAGAAAAAAATCGACTAATTTTTAGACAAACTCTTTTTAATTCAAGTGCTATGAAAGATTTTATTGGTGGAGTAATTTTATTTGATGAAACGATTAGGCAAAAAACTAGTTTGGGTATTTCAATTCCAGAATTAATTTCTAAACATGGCGCTGTACCAGGTATCAAGGTTGATAAAGGCGCGAAAAGTCTTGCAGGATCTAGTGATGAAACTGTGACAGAAGGCCTAGATGGTTTAAGAGAAAGATTGAGGGAATACTATGATTTAGGTGCAAGGTTTACGAAATGGAGAGCGGTATATAAAATCTCAAATAAATTTCCATCAGCACAATCAATTAAATCTAATGCACATGCATTAGCAAGATACGCTGCTTTAGTTCAGGAAGCAAAAATGGTGCCGATAGTTGAACCAGAAGTCTTAATGGATGGTTCACATAATATCGATAAATGCTATCAAGTTACAACAGATGTACTCAATGAGTGCTATAACGAACTAGAAATTCATAAAGTTGATTTGAAAGGAACTGTTCTTAAACCTAATATGATTATACCTGGCTCAGAGTGTGAAATTAAATCTAGTGCTGAGGAAATTGCTAGAAAAACTTTAGATTGTTTGAAAAAAAATGTACCAGCAGAAGTTCCAGGCATAGCTTTTTTATCTGGCGGACAGTCAGAAATAGAGTCTAGTAAAAACTTAAATGAAATTAATAAAATTAATGATACTAATTTTTTAATTACTTTCTCTTACGGTAGAGGATTGCAAGCTAGTGCATTAAAAGAATTTGGAAAAAATCAAGAAAATATAGAAAATATCCAAAAAGCTTTCAACCATAGGGCTAAAATGAATGGCCTATCATCTAAAGGGGAATGGTCAGAAGAATTAGAGAAAGAATTCGCGGCCTAATACCTTTGAAGAAACTAGTATACTTAATTTCACCTAGTAAAATTGATCGGAATTTCTACGCAAGTTTAGACAAAGTATTGTCTTTTAAAAACGTGAAATTTTTTCAATTAAGGATAAAAAATGTTAGTCAAAAAAAACTTCTTATTATCTCACGGAAAATTAAAAAAATTACAACTAAACATAAAGTAAAATTTATTATTAATGATTATTTTACTTTTACCTCTAAAATTAAAGCTGATGGTTGTCATATGGGGCAACTTGATGGATCATTTAAAGTTGCTAGAAAAAAACTCAAAGGTAAGATTTTAGGAATTACATGTCATAATTCAAAAATACTTGCTAACAATGCTATTGAGAATAAAGCTGATTATATAGCTTTTGGCTCATTTTTTAAATCAAGCCTTAAACCAAGTGCTAAAAAAGCAAATTTAAATATTTTAAAATGGGCAAAAAAAAATATAAAAAAACCAATTGTAGCAATTGGAGGTATTAATAATACTAATTATAAAAAATTGGTAAACGCAGGTGCAAAATATATTGCATTATCAAGTTTTATTTGGGATAACCCGGAATTAATACCTGACGAAGCGATTAGAAAATTTAAATGAAAATAACGGCTAATGAAATAAAACCTGGAATGATAATAGAACATAAGAATGACTATTGGAATGTTCTAAAAACTCAACATGTTAAACCTGGGAAAGGTGGAGCTTTTAATCAAGTAGAATTGAAAAGCGTTGTAAAAGGAACAAAATTAAACGAAAGGTTTAGATCAAGTGAAACTATAGAAAAAGCAGAGGTGGATGAAAAAAAGTTTAACTTTTTGTACATAGATGGTGAGAACTGTCATTTTATGGATAACTTAACTTTTGAACAAGTAGAAATACCTAAATCTATAACTGGTGAACAATATAAACTCCTAAAAGAAAATTTAGAAGTTACCATTTCATTTATGGAAGAAAAACCGATATCGATCGGGTTACCAAATAACATTGAATGTATAATTGAAGCAACTGATGCTGCAATAAAGAACCAAACAGCATCATCTTCTTATAAGCCTGCAATACTTGATTGCGGTATTAAAATAAATGTTCCACCTTTTATTGAAAGTGGAGAAAAAATTTTAATAGATACACGAACATTAGAATACGTAAAAAGAGTAAATTAATGAGATTAAATTCTCCAAAAATGAACGTGATAATCAAAGCATGTATGAAAGCTGCAAAATCCTTAATTAGAGATTTTGGTGAAATTGAAAATTTGCAAGTTTCTACTAAAGCTCCAGGAGATTTTGTTACTTCAGCTGATAAAAGAACAGAAAAAATTCTCATTGAGGAATTACAAAAAGCAAATGCAGATTATGGAATTGTTTCAGAAGAAGCTGGTTTGATAAATAAATCAAATAATAAAAATAAGTGGATCATTGACCCGATTGATGGAACTATGAATTTTCTAAATGGTGTTCCCCAATTTGCTATTTCTATAGGTTATGAGGAAGATCAAGAGATAAAATGTGGAGTAATATTTAATCCGGTGACGAATGAAATGTTTTGTGCAGAAAAGGGAAACGGCGCCTACTTAAATAATTCTAGAATAAGAGTTTCGAATAAAAAAAAAATTATTGATAGTTTGTTAGTCACAGGTGGTCCTAAATACGCAAGCGATATAAAAGAGAAAATTTTTTCAGAATATGTAGAAGTTTCAAAAAACGTTTCAAATGTTAGAAAATTTGGAAGTGCAGCTCTTGATATGGCTTATGTGGCGTCTGGAAGGTTTGATGGATATTGGCAAAGAGAATTAAACTATTGGGACATTGCTGCAGGTATTGTTATAGTCAAAGAAGCTGGTGGCTTTGTAAATTTTTTTGATGAAGATAATAAAAACCCTTTGAAAAAGAACATAATCGCTAGTAATGCAAACATTCATGAGGATTTAATAGGCATGATATCTAAAAAATATATTGAGTAATAACAATTATTAATATAAGACTCCGTTCATGAAAAAAAACTTACACCCAAACTATCATAAAATTAAAGTTGTAATGACCGATGGTTCAGAATTTGAAACAAGATCAACTTGGGGAAAAGAAAATGATACATTGAAACTTGACATAGACCCAAAGTCCCATTTTGCATGGACAGGCGGAGCTCAAAAAATTTTAGATAAAGGAAGAGTGAGTAAATATAATAAAAAATTTAGTAATCTAAGAACGAAAAAATAACTTATGACTGAAACTCCATTTATGCCAAAAGCAACTGCTGTTTGGCTGGTAGAAAATACTACATTAACCTTTAAGCAAATAGCTGAGTTTTGTAATTTACATGAGCTAGAAATAAAAGGTATTGCTGATGGTGATGTTGCAAAAGGAATTAAAGCTTATAATCCAATTTTAGCAGGTCAACTTTCAAGAGAAGAAATTGAAATATGCTCAAAAGACTCTTCAAAAAAACTAAATCTTTTGAAAAAACTTGATGAAGTTGAAATTAAAGAGAGAAAAAAACCTAAATATACTCCATTATCAAAAAGACAAGATCGACCAGATGCTATTCTATGGTTATGTAAAAATGCTTCAGATCTAACTGATGGTCAAATTTCAAAGCTAGTAGGAAGCACTAAAGCGACTGTGTCTCTTATTAGAAAAAGAAGTTATTGGAATTTCTCAAACCTGAAACCAAGAGATCCGGTTATATTAGCGCTTTGTACTCAAGAAGCTTTTCAAAAAAGTCTAGAAAAAGCAAAAAGACGGGTTGAAAGAGAGAGAAAAGCTAAAATTCGAGAGGAAAAAAAAGCTCAAGCAGCTTCAGTCTAGACAAACTTAAATGCAAATGATAACTACCATGAAAATTAACTGGAGGTTTTTATTAAAATAGACGTTAAAGACAATAATGTAGAACAAGCTATAAGAGTTCTAAAAAGAAAACTTCAAAAAGAAGGTTTTTTTAAGGTGATGAAAATGAAAAGCACCTACGAGAAACCATCAGAAAGAAAAAAAAGAGTTCAAACGGAAAATTTAAAAAGAATTAAAAAACTCCAAAAACTTAGAAATAGATATTAATTAAATGCAAATGAGAGGATTAAAAATGCCATCTGGTAAAGTAAAGTGGTTTAACGCCAAAAAAGGATATGGGTTTATTAAAGATGATGAGTCAAAGAAAGATATTTTTCTTCACGTATCAGCACTGGAAAAATCTAAATTAAGAGTTTTAAAAGAAGAGCAAACTATTGTTTACGATATAAAAGAAGAAAAGAATAAGCTTCAAGCAATTAATATTAAAAAAAAATAATTTATCGCGGGGTGGAGCAGTCTGGTAGCTCGTCAGGCTCATAACCTGAAGGTCGTAGGTTCAAATCCTACCCCCGCAACCATAATGACAAACGAAATAAGAAATATTACGATTATTGCTCACGTTGATCATGGCAAAACAACTTTGATTGACAGTTTAATGAAGCAGAGTGGCTCATTCAGAGAAAATGAAAATGTTGAGGAGCGCATAATGGACTCTGGTGAATTAGAAAAAGAAAGAGGCATTACGATACTAGCAAAGCCAGCTGCGATTAATTGGAAAAACTCAAGAATTAATATTATCGATACACCAGGACATAGGGATTTCGCTGCGGAAGTAGAAAGAGTTTTACATATGGCAGATGGCGCTCTTTTGTTAATTGATTCTGCTGAAGGAGTGATGCCTCAAACCAAATTTGTATTATCCAAAGCATTGAAACAAGGGCTAAAACCAATTGTGGTAATTAATAAGTTAGACAAGTCCGATCAAAGAGCTAATGAAGTTTTGGATGAAACTTTTGATCTTTTTGTAAATTTAGATGCTAACGAGAAACAATTAGATTTCCCAGTTTTATATGCAAGTGGAAGAGCTGGATGGGCTTCAAAAGATATTGATGCTCCTAGAGAAAATTTGACTCCATTATTAGATTTAATAATACAACATGTTAAGCCATTAAATTTAGATAAAACGAAGCCTTTTGCAATGTTGTCAACTTTGCTTTATGCCGATAGTTTTTTAGGTAGAAGTTTAGTGGGTAAAATAGCCCAAGGCACTGCAAAAGCAAATCAACAAATTAAAGCGATAAATCTTAAAGGCGATAAGGTTGATGAAGGACGACTTACAAAAATATTTAGATATGAGGGAACAAAAAAAGTCCCAATTCAAAAAGGTGAAGCTGGAGATATAGTTATAATTGCAGGTTTAGAAAAAGCCAACGTTGCAGATACGATTTGTGATTTAGAATTAAACAAACCTATAAGCGCGACACCAATTGATCCTCCAACAATGTCAATCACAATTACAGTAAATAGTTCTCCTTTAGCTGGAACAGAGGGAAATAAATTAACAAGTACTCAAATTCGTGAAAGATTAGTTTTAGAGGCTGAGAATAATGTTGGAATAACTTTTAAAGAAAATGAAAATAAAGACTCATTTGTTATAAGTGGTCGAGGTGAATTAATGTTAGAAATTCTTCTAACACAGATGAGAAGAGAGGGATTTGAAATGACTGTAAGCCCTCCTGAAGTTTTAGTTAAAAAAGATAATAGCGGAGTGAAACTAGAACCTTTTGAAGAAATAACTATGGATTTAGATGATGAATACACCTCAAAAATTATTGACTCAATGAATAGAAGAAAAGGGAAACTTATTGAGTTAAAAGATACAGGTAAAAATAAGAAAAGATTAATTTTCCGTGCTCCTACTAGAGGTTTGATGGGTTATACAAGTAGGTTTTTAACTTTAACGAAGGGCACTGGAGTAATAAATAGAATCTTTCATGCTTACGGGGACTATACAGGTGATATGGAAGGAAGAAGAAACGGAGCTTTAATATCGATGGAAACTGGAAAAGCTGTTGCTTTTGCAATTTTTAATTTACAAGCGAGAGGAGAGATGCTTGTTACTCATAATGATCCAGTTTATGAAGGCATGATTGTTGGTATTTCATCTAAGTCTGGAGATCTTGAAATAAATGTTTTAAAAGGAAAAAAATTGACTAACATGAGAACTCAAAATACTGACGAAAACGTAGTGCTTACACCAGTCAGAAAAATGTCAATAGCTGAGCAACTTAGTATATTAAATACAGATGAGGCTTTAGAGATTACACCAAAATCCTGCAGACTGAGAAAATTAATATTAAATCCTCACGAAAGAAAAAGACTTTCTCGAGCTAAATCAAAAGCTTCTTAAATACTAAATCTTGATTTTTTACTATCTTTCAAGAAACCTTTAACAGTATCAAGTGTCATTGATTTGAAGCTTTTACCAAATCTATTTATCTGGTTAATTACTTTTGGAGGCATAGTAATTATATCACAATTAATTTGTCTAGCTTGAGTATAGTTATAAGCTTCTCTAGTACTAGCCCAAAGAATTTCAATATTTTTGTTTTTTCTAGTTAAAGAAATACTCTTTTTAAATATTGGTAAAGGATCTTTTCCTTTGTCAGCCATTCTACCAGCAAATATAGATATTATTGATTTGGTCTTTTTATTTAATCTTTTGTAGATTTTTTTAGTTTGATCAAACGTATAAACTGCAGTTATATTTAGCTTTATTCCTTTATCACTTAACTCTTTAATAACTGGTCCCGAAAATATTCCTTTTGAGTTAACCACCGGAATTTTAACATAAACATTCTTGCCCCAAGAATTAATTTCATAGGCCTGTTTAAGCATATTTTTATAATTGTCTGCAAAAACTTCAAAAGATATTGGTTTTTTTTTACATATATTCAAAATTTTCAGTGAGTAATCTTTATAGCTTTTAGCACCTGCTAACCTCATTAAACTTGGATTAGTAGTAAAGCCATCAACTAAAGGTTTATTATTAAAAAATTTAATTGTGTTATAATCAGCTATGTCGCAGAAAATTTTTGTTTTCATTAATCTAAATTTTTAACAATATCTTCTGTCATTTTTTTCGCGTCTGCAAATAACATTAATGTGTTATCTTTATAAAATAGTTCATTATCTATTCCAGCATAGCCAGGAGATAAACTTCTCTTAACAAATAAAACAGATTTACACTTTTCAACATCCAAAACTGGCATACCAAATATTGGGCTTTTTGGATCTGTTTTAGCTACAGGGTTAGTAACATCGTTAGCCCCAATTACAAATGCAACATCAGAATTGGCAAAATCATTATTTATGTCTTCTAACTCAAAAACTTCATCATAAGGGACATTGGCCTCAGCAAGTAAAACGTTCATGTGTCCAGGCATCCTTCCAGCAACTGGATGTATTGCGTATGTCACTTTAATATCATTCTTTTTCAACTTATCTACCATCTCTCTCAATGCATGTTGAGCTTGTGCCACAGCCATCCCATAACCAGGAACTATAATCACAGATGAGGCATTTTTCATTAGGAACGCTGCGTCTTCAGCATTACCACTTTTAACCGGTTTTTGATCTTTTTTGTCTTTGGTTTCATCTACAGAATTGTCAGCTCCAAAACCACCAAGAATTACGCTAAGAAATGATCTATTCATTGCTTTACACATTATGTAAGACAATATAGCTCCGGAAGATCCCACAAGTGCCCCGGTTATAATTAAAGCAGTATTTTCTAATGTGAAACCTATACCTGCTGCAGCCCAGCCAGAATAGGAATTTAACATTGAAATTACCACAGGCATATCCGCTCCACCAATCGGTATAATTATTAAAACCCCTACTAAAAAAGAGATTATAATTACTGTCCAAAATATATTTGTTGATTGTGTTTTACATAAATAAAAAATTAAAACAAAAATTCCTACACCAAGTATTAAATTTAAAAAGTGTTGACCGCTGAATGTAATTGGTGAGCCAGACATTATTCCCCTTAATTTCAAAAAAGCTATTATAGAACCTGAGAAAGTAATGGCGCCTACTGCTGCACCAATAGACATTTCAATAAGACTTGCTAATTTAATGTTTCCTACAATTCCCAAATTAAAAGCGTCTGGATTTAAAAAAGCTGCAATTGCTACAAAAACTGCTGCCAAACCAACTAAGCTATGAAAACCAGCTACTAACTCAGGCATTGCGGTCATAGGAATTCTAAAAGCAATAAAGGCTCCTATACTACCTCCAATTACTAAGGAAATTATTACATAAGTTAATGATGTAGAAAAATTTCCAATTGATAAGAATGTTACAACTATGGCAATTATCATCCCTGCGATACCAAAATAATTTCCTTGTCTAGATGTATCTGGAGATGAAAGACCTCTTAGAGCTAAAATGAAAAGTATTCCCGAAACTAAATAAAAAACTGCTGATAAATTTGCAGAAATCATTTCTTTTTATCTTTCTTTTTTTTATACATTTGAAGCATTCTTTGAGTGACTAAAAATCCACCAAAAATATTTATAGCTGCTAAGATAATTGCAATAAATCCAAAAATACTTGATGTGTTAAAAATACTGCCAGATGAACTAGCTAAAGCTGCAATAATTGCCCCTACGATTATAACTGAAGAAATTGCGTTGGTTACTGACATTAAGGGAGTATGTAATGATGGTGTTACACTCCAAACTACGTAATAACCTACAAATATTGACAGAATAAAAATACTTAATCTAAATATAAAAGGATCTATTTCCATAATCGTTAATTCTTAAAAAGTGTTTTATTAATTATTTCATCTTCTAAATTGATATTAAAAACTTTTTTCTCTCTACTATATAAATTTCTGATAAAGCTAAAAAGGTTTTTTGCATATAAGCTTGAAGCTGTTAATGGTAATCTATTCATTAGACTTTTTACACCGATTATTTTAATCCCCTCAATTACATTAATATTGCCTGGTTCTGAAAAAGCAGAATTTCCACCATGTTCGGCTGCAAGATCATAAATAATAGAACCTGGTTTCATAAGTTTTACCAATTCCTCTGACAGTATTCTTGGCGCTGGTTTTCCAGGTATTAGTGCCGTACATATAACAATGTCATTTTTTTTTAGAGCGTCTCTCATCATATCTGCTTGTTTTTTTTTATATTCAGTTGTTGCCTCTTTTGCATATCCTCCAGCAGTCTCCATATCATCAGATTGGTCTACAGTTAAAAATCTTCCACCAAGACTTTCTACTTGCTCTTTAGATGCAGCTCTAACATCTGTCGCAGATACGATCGCACCTAATCTTTTAGCCGTGGCAATTGCTTGCAAGCCAGCAACTCCCGCGCCAATTACCAAAACTTTAGCTGCTGGAACAGTGCCAGCAGCCGTCATCATCATTGGTACTGCTTTTTCAAATTCAGCTACGCAATCGACTACCGCTCTATATCCTGCTAAATTTGATTGAGAAGACAAAACATCCATCGACTGAGCTCTAGTAATACGAGGCAATGTCTCTAACGAAAAAATATCAACTTTTTTTTTATTAATTTCAATTAATTCATTTTTATTTTTTGAAGGATTCATCATACCTACTATTATAGTCTTTTCCTTTAAACTACTTATATCTTCTTGAGAAGGGCAATTAACTTTTAAAAGTAAATTACATGAACTTATAACTTCATTAGATGTATTTTTGATTTTTACTCCACTATTCTCATACTCTTGATCTAGAATTCCAAGATGTGTTGCATAATTCTTTTCTAAAATTACCTGAAGTCCTAGCCCTATAATATTTTTGGCTGTTTCAGGAGTAAGCGATACCCGCTTTTCTAATGATAAATTTTCTTTAGTGGAGCCAACAATCATTTTAATTTTCCCTAATTTTACAGCAGTGTAACAGCTAAAATAACTAATAAAGCTACAACAGCTAATGTTCCCCATAAAACGAACTTTGTAAATCCGCTATAAGTTTTCTTGAAGTCGTTCTCGCTCATATATTATCTGTGTTATCCTTGACGAGCTTTAAATTTTGGATTCTTTTTATTTATCACGTAAAGTTTACCTCTACGTTTAACTAATTTTGAATTTAAATCTCTTTTTTTCAATGATTTAAGTGAACTAGCTATTTTCATAATTTTTCAAGCCTGGCAACGTCCTACTCTCCCATATCTTAAGACAAAGTACCATCGGCGCTGAAGGTCTTAACTTCCGAGTTCGGAATGGGATCGGGTGTGGCCCCTTCGCAATAATCACCAGGCAGAGTTTTATAGTACTTTTGTATAAAAAAGTAAATGAGCTAAAATATAAATTTTTTAATAATTATTTTAGAAAAACCCCTATTTAAAGGATTTTAAAAGATAAATAATTGTAAGTTTTTGCTAATTGAAAAAAAATATGATAGTAAAAAAATACTGAAATGCATGGTGGGAAATCAGTGTGAAATTCATTGGCTGTACCTGCAACCGTAAAGTCGGAGCGCCACCCAGTAAAGCCCGCTGTTGAATGATGGCCAGGAGAAGTCTAGTTCTACAATGAAAAATTGACATCGGCATTATTATTAAAAGTGATGTTTAATATAATCACGTAACTAATAAAGATCGATGAATAAAATTTTAAATTATTTTTTATTAACTTTATTTTTTTTAACATTTAATAATATATTCGCAAAAGATATACCTATTTTGGTAATTTCTCCTGGTAAAACAATCCAATCAAAAAGTGTTGTAGGTAGTGACGTAGAAGTCATTGATAGTAAAACATTCTCTAAATCCAATGATTATTTTATTGGTGATATTCTAGACAATAATTTGAATGGAATTAATTACTTTCAATCAGGAGGATATGGAACTGTTTCAGGAATTCAGTTGAGAGGTCAACCTAAAAGGTATACTACTGTTTATATAGACGGTGTTAAAGTTTCTGATCCTTCAACCCCGTCAAACGATTACTATTTCAATAATTTATTACTTGGGTCATTTGATAAGATTGAAGTTCTTAAAGGAGCTCAAAGTTCATTGTATGGTAGTGGTGCATTAGCAGGAACAGTTCAAATATTCTCAAAAAAGGGCCGTGAAGGTAATAATAAAGATATTAATATTTCGACTGGCTCATTTGGAACAAAAAAAATAGATCTTAGTTTTGATGGAAATAATGGGTATTACGATTATTATTTAGGTTACACAAATTTCTCCACCGATGGTGAGTCAGCAATGAGGGATAATCTGGAGAAAGATGGTTATAGGAGTGATAGTCTGACAATGAATTATGGTTATAACTTTAGTGACTCATTAAGGGTCGAAAATTATTTATATTATAATGACTCCTTTTTAGAGTACGACGCTGTAAATAAATCACAAACTGATTTAAATGATGCTACAGATGATCAACAGGCTATTTATACTGCTCGTTTAATACATAAAAATGGGAAATTAAAAAATACTCTTTCTTATAACAATACTTATGTTTTAAGAAATACAACACAGTACAATAATAATAAAAGAAATTACTATGGTTATAGAGATGCAATAAATATTTTATCTGAGTATCATTTCAATTTAGATAATAAAATTATTTTTGGTTTTGATAATGAATTTGATAGAGCTGAGCTTTATAATTACTATACAAATAGTTCTTATGCTGAAAGTGATGAGGGAATTTTTTCTCAATATTTTGATTTACAATTTAGACCAGCAAAGAAAACCTATGCTACTTTTGGCTTGAGAAGGGATGATCATACTACTGTGGGAGATTACTATACAGGGAGAATTACAGCATCTCATCGTATAGATAATAACACTAAGTTAAGAGCGAATTTAGGTTCATCTGTAAGATTTCCAGCCTTAAATTCCTTACATCATGGAAATTATTTAATAGATAAAGAAAATTTAAAAGCAGAAACTGGTAGAAGTATTGATTTTGGTGTAGATAAATTTTTTCCCAAAGAAAATATTAATTTAAGCGCTACAACTTTTTATTTAAAATATAAAAATGATATTAAAGGGTGGAAATCACACTCTGGTGGAGTTGGAGAAAATTATTATGCTGGAGGAGGTAATTATGCTTTAGATAACTCTAAGTCAAAAACTGAAAGTTATGGTTTTGAATTACAAACAGAATGGAAACCAGATGAAAAACATATTTTAAATCTAGGATATACAAGAACAGAGTCTTTTGATGGAACAACTTGTGATAATCCAGACTCTACTGGAGGACCTGGATCAGCAGCTTGTAATGACGAAATGAATGTTAGAGTGCCAAGAAATCAAATCAATTTAAAGGGAACAAAGTTTATTAAAAATAATTTATCGCAAACGATTAAAATCAAATATGTAGGTGAAAGACGCGATTATGGAAATGTGAACCAGGGTTTTGAAGATGTTATCCTTTCTAAATACTTTTTAGCAGATTATTTCATTAATTATAATTTATTTGACACATACAGTTTAAGTTTATCAGCAAAAAACATATTTGATAAAAATTACTCTGAAGCATACGAATATAAAGCTCCTGGTAGATCTTTTAACTTTATGATAAAAAGAAGCTATTAATGCAAAAATATTTAAAAGTTTCTTTATTAATTTTTATAACACTCGCTATATCAAGATTTATTCCCCACCCGCCAAACTTTACAAGTTTAATTGCATTAGGATTTTATGTTCCAGCTTTATTAGGAGTTACATATATACCTATTGTAGTTATAAGCTTTGCCATAACAGATATTTTTTTTGGATTTCATAATACGATTTTTTTTACCTGGGGAAGTGTTTTGTTGATTGGATATTTATCTAAATATTTTAATGAAACTTCAATATTAAGATTTGGTGGGGTCTTATTAAGTGCTTTAATTTTTTACTTAGTATCAAATTTTGGGGTTTGGATAACAGGTGGGCATGGAGAAAACCTAAATAATCTTACTCAAACATACGCCTTGGCACTACCTTTTTTTGGTTACAGCTTAATATCTACCTTTTTTTTTAGTTTTGTAATAGAGATTGCTTACAAATTATTTAAAATTAAAATTAAAACGCAGATATAGTTTTAAACCATTTCGTCTGAATAACCCCTTTTGTCATCATTAGTCATAGTTACATCTGATGTTGGATCAGCATCAGCTTTTGGCATATATTTATCAAGAAATTCTTTTTTTAATTCTATATATATTTTATTTCCTTCTTTAGTAAATTTTTCGGCTCGACCTATGTCTTTCCATCTACTCTTTGGAAACTTAACATATAGAACAAAAGTTCTTTTAATCCCTTCAATAACTTCTGGTGGATACTCTGGAAGTACTACTTGCGGTTTATCCGTTAAACATTTTGTTATTGTTTTGTGGGAAATCAATCCAAGACTTTCAGTCAATTTCCTTAATGGAGTTCCGTGGAAAGGAACAAATGAATAAATGTTTTGATTGTTGGCATCAATCTCTCTATTTATTTCTATTGTATCAAAAGCTAATTCTCTTGTTTCTTTTGGAAATCCAGTAATATTATTCACGCTAAAAGGAACGCCTAACTTTTTTGGTATCTTACAAGCATTTATAATATCTTTGTTTTTCCACCTTCTATCTAATATTTTTTTTCTAAATTCTTCATTTCCATGTTCTAAGCCGAACGCCATTCTATGAAGACCTACCTTTTGAAGTTTCTTTATTTTTTCCTCTGTTACAGTTTCTGGTCTTGTTTGCATCCAAAAAGGAAGATTGATTTCTTTATACATTTCACAAAATTCATCAAATTCATTTGCATTATATGCGAGAAAGGTATCTGCCCAAAAATAGTTGTATTCCACTCCTATTTCCTCTTTAAAATATTTTAATTCCTCATAAACTAGATCAATTCTTTTTTTTCTGAAAAAAGATGATCCTGTTTCATTTTTATATAGTCTATTTTGATCTGGTGAATTGCAAAAAGAACATGTAAATGGACAACCTCGATGTGTCTCGACTGGTACCATCTTATAAATTTTTCCTGCCATGGGCCTATATAATCTGTTTTCTTCGAACAATGATAAATCTAAATTTGGGCTTTTATTTACATCAACGGGTTTAATAATTGTATTTTTAGTTATAGTTCCTTCTTTATCTTTCACCCATAAATTTGTAACGTTCTTAAAGTCTTCCCCTTTTTCAATTTTTTCACATAAATCAACAATTGCTTGTTCACCTTCTCCAACACACACCATATCAACTAAAGGATAGCTAATACAAATATCTGGGGCAAAAGTACAGAATACGCCGCCCGCTACTACTGGAATATCATTCTTTAGTTTATACTCTTTTAATTCCTCTAAAACCTTCATACCGAGTTCCCACATATCTTCAGTCGATGAAATGGCGAGTAAATCAGGATTAAATTTTTTTATATGATTGTCTAAATCAACTTTCCAATCAGAATTTTTTAATCGTATTCCTCTTGAGCCCATATCGAAAGGCATTACGTTTAAGTTCTCCATCTTTGAACCATCAGAGTCAATTCCGTGATCCATGGAGTAATACGTAGTATCAAAAATCTCAACTTTATGTCCTCTTTCTTTTAGCAGTGATGAAAACAATGCTATCGCTGGAGGCAGCATATTCATGCCAAATGTATTCGGATAAATAAATAAAACTTTTATTCCCATAAACTGACTTAATAATACATTATTTTAACTTTTCAATAATTAGTTTTAATTTTTTTTTACTGATTTTGCAGTTTATTTGGTGGACCGTGTAGGTAACGCTCCTACTACCCCTCGCATGTCAAGCGAGTACTCTACTTTTGAGCTAACGGTCCAAATATTTTTTTTATTTTTTGCAATAAGACTTTAATTTGCAACTTTCTAAGATAAAATTCAATACTGTAAAGATTGTAATTTTTAAAAAAAATTTTATTCTTATTTAACCAATCTTTTAATTCTGCAGCATGGAGTTTAATTCTCTTATTTGATAAACTGTTTGAGTGAACTCTATAAAAAGCGAGAGGCTCTTGATTAGCGCAAAACTTGTATTTTAGGCTCGACTTTATGAAAAAGTCGAAATCACCAATTATATCGTAACTTTTGTCAAATTGATTTTGGTCAAATAGTTTTTTTTTAATTAATACTGCCACTACTCCAATTTTATAATTTGAAATAAGGCTTTGAGTAATTCTTCCAGAAGGTAAAAAATTTTTTTCGTTCAAATATGTTTTTTTTTTAATTTCATCCACTACAAAGTAATTGCAATATATTAAATCACAATCGTTAGAAATAAGATCATTTAAAAGTTTTTCTAAAAAAAAATTATCCCATTTATCATCTGTATCAAGAAAACTTATTAAATTTCCATTAGTATATTTAATCGCCTCGTTTCTAGCATTGTATAAAGAAAGTTTTTCATTAGACCTAAAAATTTTAATCCTTTCATCTTTAAATTGTTCGATAATTGAAATACTATTATCTGTTGATTGATTGTCAAAAAATATTAATTCCCAGTTTTTATAATTTTGATTTAAAATACTTTCGATACTTTCTTTTAAATACTTTTCACCATTATGACAATTCATGATAATACTAATTAAATTTTTACTCATTGGTATTAAATGACTTAAAATTTTTTTAATCTTAATTTTTGCTCTAAAATTATTTTATCTCTGATGGTATCTAAACACTGCCAGAAACCTTGATGTTTGAAAGCTCCAAGTTTTTTCATTTTACAAACTTTTTCTAAAGGGCCTCTTTCTAAAACAGTAAAATCATTTTTGATATAATTTAAAAATTTTGGTTCCATTACAAAAAAACCTCCATTAATCCAACCCTCATCTAAACTAGATTTTTCTTTAAAATATTTTACTTTTGAACCACTAATTTTTACACCGCCAAATCTTGCAGGTGGTCTCACAGCTGTTAAAGTAACGAGATTTTTCTTTTTTTGATGAAATTTGATTAAGTTTTTAATATTCACATTTGAGACTCCATCTCCATAAGTAAGTAAAAAGCTTTCTTTATTCAAGATCTTGGCAAGCCTTTTAATTCTTCCTCCAGTCATTGTTTTTAGACCAGTATTAAAAACTTTTATTCTTAAATTTTTGTGATTTTTTTTAAAGTATTTTTCAATAATTTTTGATTTATAGCCACTTGCTACTAGAAAATCTTTAAAACCATACTTATGATAATGTTTTATTATTCTCACTATTATCGGTGTACCCAGTACTTTAACCATAGGTTTTGGTAAAACTTTAGTGTATTCAGATAATCTTGAACCTAATCCTCCTGCTAATATTACGACTTTCATTGTTTTTTCTTATTAATTAATTTTTCATAAAAATTAATTTGTTCATTAGAGATAATTCTTTTAGATTTTGTCGAATAAAAATGTTTATACCACTCACTTACTAATTTAATTGTTTGCTTTTGAGTAAGAATACATTTCCATTTTAATTTTCTCTTAGCTTTATTTGAGTTAAGTTGAAGAAGTCTTGCCTCCTTATAGGTTTTTTTTCTCTCAGATAATAATTTCCATTCAACTTTCTTCCAATGAATTCTCATTTGTTTTACTAAATCAATTACTCTCATTTTTTTTGATTTTGGTGGCCCAAAGTTAAAAGCTTCATTCGAACTAATAAATCTTTTTTTTAAAAAATATGCTAGCTTTAAGTAACCAAATAAAACTTCCAATACGTGTTGCCATGGTCTTGTTGAGTTAGGATTTCGCAGAAAAACTTTTTTATTTAATGACCAAGACTTTACACAATCAGGGATAAGCCTTTCATAGGACCAGTCTCCACCACCAATAACATTACCAGCTCTTGCGACTCCAAATTTTATTTTTTTATTCCTAAAAAAGGACCTAATATAAGAATTTATTAAAATCTCCACACTACCTTTTGAAGCGCTATATGGATCCTCGCCACCTAATAAATCATTTTCTCTGTAACCCCTTTTAAGCTCTAGATTTTTATAAGCTTTGTCACTAGTGATTAATATTACAATCATCTCCTTTTTAAAATTAACATTTCTTAGAGACTCTAAAAGACTCATCGTTCCTACTAAATTTGTGTTCCACGTTGTTACTGGATCAGTAAAAGATTTTTTAACAATAGATTGCGCAGCTAAATGGAAAATATAATCTGGTTTAATCGTTTTTACAGTTTGTTGAAGCTTATACTTATTTTGTATTTCAAAAAAATACCCCTTAGCCTTTTTTGAAATATTTAATTGCTTATAGTGCGATGGGTTAGTCGGAATATCTTTTGAAATTCCATAAACCTTTGCACCAAAACTTAATAACCATAAAGTAAGCCAAGATCCTTTAAATCCTGTATGTCCAGTAATTAAGATCTTCTTTTTATAAAAAGCCTTTTTAAGACTTTGAAAGTCTTTATTAAATTTTAGCTTACTTGAATACAATTTTTTCATCTTTTTGGATCTCATTGTTAGGTTGATCATAAAGCTCATTTGGGAACTTATTATCAATACTTTTTCTTCTTTTGTTATATTTTCTCTTTGAAAACATTGTCTCAATTACTCTTGCATAGCCTAATTTATTTTTGCCACCAAAATTGTTGATATGTACGTGCACTAGGTCGAGTTTAAGTTTTTTTATAAATTTTTTTATATGAATTTCCATCAAATCTATTTCATGGAATTCAATAATTAAAAATTCAATTATTTTTTGATTTTTTATTATTTCATCTAAAATTCTGTATTCATTTCCTTCTATATCAATCTTTAATATAATATTTTTTTTGTTCCTTAGTTGAAGAATATCTTCGAATTTTTTTTCATATTCTTCATTTATGATTGTTTCTTTACTGTTTACTATATTTTTTTTTATGTGAAAGTTTTTTTTATTATCGAAAAAAAATATATATTTTAAATATAATAAAATGGTAGAAATAACTTTTTTAATACTCAACTTGAGAGAAAAAAAATAAAATAATTCTTTAATAAGCTTTTTAATCCAATTTTTAAAATTCACTTGTGCATCAAACATAAAAATTTTGAGATTATTATTTATTCTTGAAGCGTTGTGTTCAAAAGTCCAATCTTCACCAAGTCCTATGCTAAAGAGATAATTGGTTTTCTGTAAAATTTTAATGGACATTGGATAACCGCCGTCATTTGCTCCACCGACTCTCTCCAATTCAGTCTTATATTTTGGAAGTAAAAATTTTTTTAATCTCATCTTATTTTAAGAATTGCTCAAATCTCATAAAGGCTTTATTGTCTAACTTGTTATAAAATTTTTTCTCTATTAATTTTTTATTTCCTAAAAATATATTAAAATTTTCTTTGTTTAAAATACTTTTTAAAATTTTGGCATCAGAGACAATTTTAATTCTATCTTGTATATCGTGAAAAAAGGGTTTTTCTAAATTGAGAAGTCTTATACTTGGAATACCTAAAATCGCAGCCTCTTGAGCAATTGTCGAAAAACCACAAATCACTAAATCAGTTTTTTTCAATAGTTCATTTGTAGTTTTATTTTTGGAGTAAAAGATCTTACAATTTTTTTTTAATGTTACTAAATATTCATTTACATATTTTGAGTAAACAGGGTGTGGGGAAAGAAAAAAATTATGCTTATCGTTTACTGAAAATTTTAAAAAATTTAAAATTATTTCATGATCACCTATAGATGGACAAATTAAAATATTTTTTTTTCTTTCTCTTTTGGCTTTAAAAAAATTATTCCTTTTTTTTAGAACTAAATTATTATCATACTTTAATGGTCCTATTATTTTTGAAGATTTAAAATACGAATTCAATATTTTGTTAAATTGAGGACCGTGAGTAAAATAAACGTCAGGGCAAGGTGAATATGTTTTTCCAGTATTGATAAAATTAGTGGTAAACTCTGATTTATCACTTAAATTATAAATTAAATTAGTATTTGCATTTCCATGTTGAATTGTAAAAATTTTTACATTCTTGTTCGAACTTCTTGCAAAATGGTATATTGGTCTATAGCCAGGAGTAAATTCACCGTAATTAATAAAATATTTTATATCTTTTTTTTTTAAAAACTTGCCGACCGATATACCTGTGAGAATATTATTTTGTATTTCTCCTGCAAATGATGAAATAAAAAAAGGTTTTAGAACTTTTTTACAATCAATATTCCCTATATGAAATATTTCTTTATTATCATTTAAAAAAGTTTGCAATTTAAAAAGAAAAAATAGTGTTTTAAAATAAACCTCTACAATATCTCTGATGCTGATTTGTTCATCTGCAATAATATAATTTATTTTTTTGCTTTTAAACTTTGAGAGTTCAAATAAAAATTTCAATCTATTAATAACATTAATTAAATAAAAATTTTTTTTGATCTGATTTGTAAAAGCATATTTATAACATCGATCTAAAACTAAATTTTGATTTTTATCGTAGAAAAAATTGTAATTAAAGCTATGAAAGCATCTTTTTTGATTTATTGATTTAAATCTAGTAAATGAAATAAATTTTAAGATGATATTCCATGCAATGTATAAAAAAAAATTTTTAAAATACTTCAGAAAAAAAATCGTATAAAATATAAAAAAATTATTACCTAGATTAGAATTTAAAGGTTTTTTATTCAAAATTTTATTAAGATTTACATACCAAATTTTCTTATTTAAATTATCTTTAGAGACTAAACTTGCTGCCCACCAAATTGATAAACCTCTTATTACTAAATTTTTTGCTGAATAATTTCTTAATTTAGAATTTGAAACCCATCTTACATATGACTTTTTAGTAAAACTCCATTCTCTAAAATATTTCTTTAGATTATTTTTCGGTACCATTTTTTATGGATTTATTTTTTGACAAAAAAAGATTCGTATCTATAAGAAAGTTTATTTTTTTCTTCCATGCCTAAACTATTCATGAATTTTCTATCAGCATCATAATATTTGAAAAAAATATCTTTTTTAAAATTTTTTTTATAGGAACTCTTTAGTCTTTTTACTGAACTATATTTTCTTTTTAAATATTTTTCAATTTCAACAAAAAATGATAAGCAATTATTATTTACTGGTTCTTTAATTTTTTTAAGTTTCATTTTACTTCTCAACATATTTATGTACGAAAAATTGAAGTTTTTTTTTTTGTAATATGCATCATCAAATGCCAAAATGAATTGTTTAGAAAGGGAGCTTTCCACTGATTTTATTTCACTCATCACGTGTTTTAATGTGTGCCATGAGTCAAAAAAACAAAAATCTGTTTTTACCTTTTTTTCTTTTAAAATATTCATTCCAATATGTGGGTCTGTGCTATCAAAGCCTATAAATTCCCAAATTTCATTAACATCGACTTTCAATGATTTTCCAATGCTTTCAGATAAAACTGATCTTAAAAATGAACCTTTGTTAGCATTAGTATCCCAGCTAAACATTTTACCTCCATAGAGTGAACAATGTAAAAACATAGCTATTGTACTTGCGCCGCAACCTGTTTCTGCTAGGAAAAGTTTTGATTTCTTTCTCTTCCTTAAAAGATCTAATGTTTCAAAGATTGCTATACACTCGCTATCTGGTATTCCATTAATCCATCTAGGTAATAATCTTTTAACAAAAACTAAATAATCTTTTGGATCTTTTTTAACTTTATTAATATTTTTATAACTAAAATCGTACATTAATTTAAAATATAATTATTTTTTACAAAATGTATGCCTTTAACTATAGAGGCAATATCATCTTTTTTCATCTCTATTGAAAGAAATTTGTCGTATTTTATTTTTTGTAATGCATTAATCATTGATCGATGATCTTCAATTTTGTTAATTAAACCCGGTCTTTGCAAATTTTCATCACTTACATGTACATGCTGTATAAAATTTTGATACTTTTCGACAATTAACATTGGATCTTCTTTTGTAAAAAAAAAAGTTTTAGTATCTAAATGTAATTTAAAATGTTCACTATCAATTTTTTTTACAATTTCTCCGCCTTCTTCATTGGAAATGATAAAATCAGTATAATTTTTACCTAAAGGTTCGATGCAAAATATCACGCCTTTTTTACTACAATAAATTGTGATTTCATTTATATCCTCTAAAAATTGTCTTAAACAAATATTATAATCATTACCAAGTAAAGACCTGTTATTTGGTGAACCAAAAATTATTTGTTTGCCCTCTAGGTCAGAACAAAGATCAACAATTTTTTTTAGATAATTCAATGTTTTTTTTCTACTCTCTTTATCTTTAAAAAGTTGTAAATCTGGTCTGGTAAAAAGTAATGAGTGAAAACCTGTAAGTTCAAGTTTGCTATTTCTAATTTTTTTTTTTATGACTGATCTCTCGTTTTGATTGGAGTTTATCGGCTCATCCCATATCAAACTTGGTGCCAACTCTATACCTTCACAATTATTCTCTTTAATTAAGTTTATAAAATCATCAAAATTTCCGTTACCCCAAGCAATATTCGATACAGAGATTTTCATTATTCACCGCCAGAGACAGATATAGTTTCACCAGTCATGTAAGAATTTAAATGGGTAGAGTAGAAGTAAATATATTCTATCATCTCACTTGGATCTATCATTCTTTGCATAGGTATTAGCTTAATTCTGTTTTTACCTTTTAAAATCTTTTTCATTCTATGATGTATTTTTGTTTTAGCGTGACCTATTCTTATATTGTTAATTAATACGTTTTTTTTTGCCCATAATTTATATTTCCCTGGTATAAATTCTAGACAGTGCTTTGCTAAGTTGTAATTATAAGAAAATTCACCACCACCAAATTTTATACCAACAGTTGTACAATTTACAATTCTTCCCCAATTCCTTCTTATCATATGTTTTATATTTTTTCTGACTATTAAATTTGGAATGAGTGCATTTACTTTTAGAGAATTAATTAGATTATTTAAATTATAATCGTCATAACTTTTATTGTCGATGAAACCTATTAAATTAATGATAATATCGAAGTTATTGAATTTTCTATCTTTTAACAAATTATCTATATTATTATTAGAAATTTTATCAAAGTTTTTTTGAACAATTGATAATTGTTTATATTTTTTTTTTATTTTAGTTAAATTGTTTTTATTTTTTGAATAATGAGCAGTAACCTCATAGTCATTTTTTAGAAATTTTTCTACTAATTCCCTCCCTATATCAGAGCTACCGCCTAATATTAAAATTTTTTTCTTCTTACTCATTACGTTACAATGCAATTGTTACAAGGGTGTAAATTTTTTCTACTATTAGAAATATGTATTCTTCTATATTCCCCGTATTTATCGGATTTCCATAATTCGGAAATGTTATTATCATTAATGTTTCCAACTACTAGCTTTGATTTATAATCAGAATCACATGGATTTACTTTTCCATCCCACCAAATAAACATTCTTCTCCATAAATCAGAGCATGGTTTAGAAATATCTGAAGGATCTTTATCATAAATATTTTCCCATGGATTGTAATCAACGAAAGCTACTTGATCTACCATTTTTTTCCAAAAACTTTCCATAGTATCTATACTTTGCTCATCATTAAATTTAACACCAGACACCCTTGAAATAATTTTGCTCTTTGGATAAGATTTTTGTCTAATATCGTTAAACATTTCAATATTTTTAACAACTTTTTTTAATTCTCCGTTGACTCTTAATTTTGCGTATAATTTTTCCTCTGCCGCATCAGCTGAAAAAACTACTGTTTTAACTCCTCCGCTTAATATTGCATGAATAAATTTTTCATTAAGAAGAGAGGCATTAGTATTAAGCTTTAGGTTGAGAAATTTACCTTCTGTATACTCTAACATTTTGTCAATATTTTTATTAACTAAAGGTTCTCCTCTTGAAGCGATTGAAATAAATTCAATATTATTTTCTGCTTGGTCAATGATTGTTTTAAATAAGTTAATATCCATAGTTCCCATAAATCCATTTTTTTTGTTTGTGAAAGTTTTATCCGTTTCAAAACAAAATACACATCGATAATTACAAATCGAACTTGGCTCAATTTGTAAATAGGGAGGGTAATCGTCTACGATATTTTTTAAAGGAAAAATTTCATATCTATATCTGTGAATTAAATATTTTGGTATATCTTTTTTTTCAATTTTAAGTATCTCTTCACGAACGTGTGGGGTTATTTTAAAAACTTTGTCCTCTTTAGGATTTTCAATTTTAAAATCATTTTTTATTTTTTCAATTATATTTCTTTCTTCTAAAGTAAAATTTAATTTAAGGTCTTGGTTTATCAGTATTTGCTCAAGATATTTTTTAAAGTTTAAATTTTCACTTTCTTGAGAGGTTTTAAAATTTATAAAACTATTGTGCTTTTTATATTCTCTTATTTTCTTGCTCATAAAATTTTATTTTTTTTAATCCAATATTCTACAGATGGAAGCTGCCATTCAAAGTCAACGTCGCATCCCCCCCAAGAATGAATTGGTTTAATTTTTTTTCCCATCCATTTTTGTGGCAATAAACCATTTTTGAGATTTTCTAAACACTTTGGTCTGACTACAGAGACAGCCATGTCAGCAAAAAAAACATTTCCTTGAGAGTCTCTGTCGCAATTAAGTGTTTTTGGGTTTCCGAACGTTTTAAATGGAACAAATGGTTTCAGGTAACCTTTTGAGTTCAATTTTCTTGCTCTTAAAGGGCTCCACATATTGTAGACTGACGTAGAAACTGCAGAGTCACAAAATTTGTCTCTTTTCAGAATTTTAATTCCATTATCAATTAAATTAGAATTAATTGTTGCTCCATTAGCAAACAACAGAACTAGAAAATCAATTTTTTTTTTTAATTTTTTTAATCTATTCTTTATTTCAAAATATCCAAATTCGAATACATGGTCGCCAAGTGCTTTGCTGTTATTAAGTTTTTTTGGTCTTTCGATAAATTCAGCATCATATTTTTTTGCAATTTTTTTAATTTTTGAGTCATCAGTAGATACATAAATCTTTTCAACAAACTTTGATTTTTTACACGCTAATAGCGGAAATTCGCACAAATGTTTTCCTAAAATTTTTTTGGTATTTTTACCAGGAAATCCCCTGCTACCAGCTCTTCCAATCATCAAAGCTACAATCATTTTACCCGCAATTCCTTTTTAACCTCATTTACTAAACTTATTAAACTTTTTGTAAAGTTTAAATTTTTCTTAAGGGGGAGTTTTTTACCATATTTTGGCTTGTAGGTATAAGGTGTTTTTATATAGTGACCTAAAATTTTTTTATTTTTAAAAATAATTTTTCCTTTATAACCAAGAACTTTAGATAGAGTATTCAGAACACTTTTAATTTTTATTGATTTACTTCCACTTAAAATAATGTGTTTATTTTTGAATCTCTTTTTAATAATGTCAGCTGTAATTTTAGCAGCATCTTTAACGTGAATATATTCTCTTTCAGTTTTACTATTTCCAAAATAAACTATTTTTTTTGCTTCTAACGAATTTTTGATAATTTTTTTTAACCCATTATTGAAATCAGACCTCTCTCCAAAAAGAGATCCATATCGAAGTATTGTGTAATTTATCTTATATCGTTGGTGATATTCTTCTATATAATCCTCAGCAGCTTTTTTACTACTTCTATAAAAACCACCCTGATGACTATTGACGTAAATAGAGCTGGCGTAAATAAATCTATTTATTTTATATTTCTTTGATAGCTCTAATAAAAAAATAGTACCAAGTATATTTAATTTAACGGTTTCTAGAGGTTTCATTAGGGCTTCGTTAAGATCAGATAATGCTGCAAAATGAAAAACTACATCTTGATTTTTAACAACTTTTTCTAATTTTTTGTAATTTAATAAATTTCCTCTTATAAATTTCTGATTTTTTTTTAACCAAGGCGACCTTTTTTTGTCAAATATCGTAACTTTATATCCCTTAGCTGTTAACATATCGGCCACATGGGATCCCAAAAAACCGCTGCCTCCTGTAACTAAACATCTCATAAATTTACCAATTAAACTTTATCTGATTAAGTTTTTTGTTTAAGACCTCATTTTTATTATGTTTTATGTTAGAAAAATTTACAATAATTGATTTTTTCGAAGACATATTTTTGAAAGCAAACCAAATATTGGGTCCTATAAATAATCTTTTTGGATTATTTTCATTTAAATTTTTTTTATAAAATTTTTTTCTTTTATCATCATAAAATACAAATTTTACTTTTCCAGAAATAACAAAAATGTTCATATTCATTTTTTTATGTTTTTTCCAACCTTTTATTTTTTTTGGCTTTATAGTCGAAAAATAGATTTCGCCAAATCCTTTATATCCGTTTTGCCCTTTTTTTAAAAAAGTTAAAACGTTCCCTTTTTGTGAAAATATATTTTTCTGTTTATAAATTTTTATTTTCAATTTGTTACTTTGAGTTCAATTTTTGATTCAAATGATTTATATACTGTTCTACCATTTTATCTTCATTGAATTTTATCTGAATTATTTCTTGATATTTTTTAGCAAGATCGCACCATTTTTCTCTATTATCTATGAATTCAATTATCTTTTCCTTAATTGAATCTGGTGAGGATGGTTTTATAATTAAGCTATATTTTTTTTCTAAAAATTCACTTACTGCACCCACATCTGTAGCTATAATTGGAACACCAAGGGAAGCGCTTTCTAACATTGATAAACCAAATCCCTCGAATGATCTAGTTAAAGACAAAACCAAATCTAAATTACTTATAATTTCTGTAACCGGCTTATCTATATATCCTTTAAAAAAAACATTTTTAAGATCATATGTTTTTACTAAATGTTTTAGAGTTTCAACTTCCTCTAATTTTCCATCACCAATGATATTAAATCTTATTTTTTGTAAATAACTCTTAGGTAGCTTATTTATTGCATATATTAAATCTCTATGACCTTTATATTCCTCTATTCTAGAAACTATACCGGCTTCAATAACATCTGTTTTTTTTTTCAAGTTATTAATTTTTTTTTTCTCTCCTGAAATACCATGATGAATTATAATAGTATCAACCTTATCATTATCTAATAAATTGGATTTATAAAATAATGTTTTTTTCGTAGCTTCTGAAACAGCTATTACGCTAGAAATGATTTTTGATATTCTATTATTAATCAAGCGTAAAAAGAAATTCATAAAAGGTGGAGGGAACACACATGCGTGATGTACAACAAGAGAAACTACAGGAATATTTAATGAGGAGGCAGATAATGCTCCAGCCATCTCTCCCCTAATTTGACCATATCCACCACAAATGCCCAGATATGCATCATATTTTTTTTTTTTAAGTAAATTTTTAAGTTGATAATAAGTGTAAATAAAAAATAGAGGTTTCAAAAAGTAGTATAGTTTATTAATTATTTGATTGTCGAATTGAAAATTAAGAATAGAATTATATTCTATAATTTCTAATGATAAATTTTTATTTGATCTAATAAATCTTTTAAGACCTTTATTGTTTTTATTAGAAAAAATTGTCACTTTAATTTTTTCAAACATTCTGTTGTTTAATAAATAGTTTAAATACGAGTCTACACCACCCCACTCGATTTGTTCCCATATAATAGCGATTGAATTGACTTTTTTCATGTAATAAATAATTTTAAATCATTAATCGGATCGACCGATTTTTTTGCGAATAAATTACAAAATTTTATTCTTAAGTTCTGAACTTGCTTATTTTTCCACCAATTATCGATATTTTCAAAATTTTTATTTACAAATTTAGCAGCTTTAATTGGATCGTAAAAAACAATATTTTTTTTTTCTAATTCTTTAATTATACCCTTGTGCTTTGGCCTAATTGTTTCTAAATTTTTTCTTAAAAGAATAATAGTCGGGATATTTAGAAATATACTTTGTAAAAAAGTTGTTGAATTTAAATCATGTATAACTATTTTACTTTTTTCTAGCTGCTCAAAAAAGTTTTTCTCGCCCTTATCGAAAGAAATATTTCCGTTGAAATAATTTTTATTGAAATTTAAAAGAAATAATCTATTTAATTTCTCAAGATACCTGATTATGATTTTTTTTTGTATCTTTTTTTTTATTGAATTTGTAAATAAAACTATATCGTTTATTTTATTTAATCTGTCGATATTTGTTTTTGGCATCGAACTAATGGAAAACGAATATTTACCATGATAGTGAAATGGAATGAGAATTTTATCTTTATTGCCTATTTTTTGATTAATCGCTTGATTGCTTAGTAAAAGTGAGTAAAATTTTTTTACTGATTTTTTCATATCGCTCCATCCCCAAGTTAAAAAAGTGTCAGACATCTCCTTTTGCATATCTTCCTCTATACTAAATTTTTCAAGTCCAAACCCACCGCCATGTTGTAAAATTATATACTTTGCTCCTTGTTCCGTCATTTCAGCTGTCCAAACTTTAAATTGTTCATTAATCTTATAGTCGTATGCTGTTAATATTTTTTTACAAGACTTAGGCCAATATGATTTTGCTATCGACTCTTTTATACTTTTATAGTCTTCTAAATAACTTTTAGGTATAAATAAATGCACGTTTTGCAAAAAAAAATTTTCAAAACTATATTTGCTTTTATTTGTTTTTTTTTTAAAAAAAAGCTCTCTTTTTTTTATGTCAATTATATTTTTTTTGTAATCTTCAATTAGCCAAAAAAAAGGAAACTGTTTAAGTTTAAGATTTAAAATTATATTATGTTTTTTTTTAAATCCAATATTAAATATTATAATTTTGCTTTTGAAAAAAAACGAAAAGAATTTAAATGCTAATATAAATAATCTTTTCTTAATTTTATTTGGAATGTTAAGAGCAAATTGAACGTATTCTGTTTTTTGCTTTTTTATTTTAATCTTTTTATTTATTATTTTTTTTGAATTAAATTCAAGTATTTTTGTTATAATCCATAAATTAGTACTTTTGCTAAACCAGCCAATATCTTTATAATCTTCAAAAATTAAGTCTTTGTCTGCATATTCATAAAGATCAATTTTGAATTTTTTTTTATTAATTTGATTGACCATTTCCCACTTATCAAAAGTCATATTTAAAATATTTATTAACCAAGGTAATATTATTATTTTCCAATATTTTTCACTGTAATTTGTATTGTGATATTCGTTTAAATTTTTTACTAGAATTTTAAAAATTTTTTTTTGAATTTTTTTTAAAAACTTGTAGTCTTTTTCTAATTTTCTATCACTATTCCAATGATATTCATTGACAACTTTTTTTTTGAATTTTGAAAAACTATTTTTATCTAATTTTTTTGGGTCGTCTAAACACCAATCACCGAAGTATATATGCTTATTTTTTTTAAAATTTTTCGAGTTTTCAAAGAGAATTGATTTCATTTATTTATTAAATTTTTCAAAATTTCCGGAGTCAATTATTTTACCGTTTTCAACTCTATAAATTATGTCTGATTGTTTAAGTGTTCCAATTCTATGTGCGACTGAAATAAATGTTTTATCTTTAAATTTATAAATTTCTTCTAGTATCTTGTTTTCAGTAAACGTATCTAAAGAACTAGTTGCTTCATCTAAAATTATAATCTGTGGATTTCCTAATAGAGCACGAGCTATTCCTACCCTTTGTATTTCCCCAACCGATAAATTAATACCTTTTTCTCCTAGGTTGTGGTCGAGACCTAAATGAAGTCTTTTAAATAAATTGAATAAATTTGTTTTTTTTAATAATTCAATAATATATGTATCATCAAATTTTTTCTGGTCTGAACCAAATAAAATATTGTTTTTAAGCGTATCATCTAAAATAAATATTTTTTGAGGTATATAAGCAACTTTTGTTTTCCAATTATTATTTGTTTTAAAAATTGATTTACCATCAATTTTTATATCTCCAATATTTGGTTTTAATATTCCAGATATTATTTCAATTATTGTGCTTTTACCTGATCCACTAGTTCCTATAATACCGATTTTTTTATTAACTGGTATTTTCAAATATATATCTTCAATTTTAAATTCTCTATTGTTTGGATATTGATATTTTTTTATGTCTACCAGGATTTCTTTATATAGAGAGATATCTTCTGACTTTTCTTTTTGATTTAGTAAATCTAATTTAAAAGTTTTTGCCTCACTAGTTAAAACTTCTACAGCTGGAAAACAAAACTTAATCATCTGTATATTGTTTATAATTCTATTTGCTGAAGGCATTATTCTAAAAGCTGCAGCTAAGTATAAGGCTAATATAGAAAAAGTTTCTGAAAATTGAATATTTGATCTACTTAATAAAACAAAAATTATAATTACAATCAAAATAGCAACAAATTCGAATAGATGCCTTGGAATTTGATTTAAAAAATTTATTTTAAGTGAAATATTTGCTAATTTTTGATTTTGATCAAAGAATTTACTGTAAAAAAAGTTTTCTCTTTCCATCATCTTAATGTCCTTTACTGCTCCAAATCCTTCCTGCAAAAATTGGATTCTTTTTTTTTCCAAATTTTGTCTAGTGTAGCCCCAATCTTTAATATAATTTTTAAAATAGCTTATATAAATTGTTCCAACAGTTATAAAAATTATAAAGGTAATCGATGTTACAAAAGGATTTATAAACATCAAAAAAACAAAAATTGAGGATAAAATTATTGTTTCTAAGCTTACTAGTAGAGAGCTCATGTAAAATCTGATCAGATGATCGATTTCACTCATAATATTTCTTAAAAATTCAGAAGAATTTTTTCCAATAAAAAAGCTGTAGTCTTTACCAATGTAATTCTTAAAAAATTTATTAGATAAATTAAATTTAAAATTATTTAAAAAGCTTTGCTCATACCATGATATGAAAATTAAAAAAATTATTTTAAAAAGATAAATTAAAATAAATAATAATACAAAAAAATAAATTAGATTTTCTTTTGACATTGAAAATGTTTCAAGGATAAAATTTACAAGTTCATTATTATTAATTTCATTAGAAATAAATAGAGACGAAATGGGTAAAATCATACTTAAACCTAGGAGTTCAAGTAAGGATGCAAATCCCATAAAAATAAATAAAAATATAATTTTATTTTTTTCTTTCTTTTCGAAAAGATTGAAAATTTTCATATTTTTAAATTTCATTTTTTTCTAATAATTTTCTTAAATTTCAGTAAGTCTTCCATGGTATCAATGTCTATAGATCTTGAAGTTGGGATTTTAATATACGTACATTTATTTTTTTTTTGCCAAATGAATGGTTTAGAAAAATTTAGATAGAATTTTTTTTTAGCCAAAAAGATTGCTCCATTTAAAGAGAAATATTTTTTCTTTACTTTTTTAGAGTTAAAATTAAATTTCAAGAGATTTTTTTTTGTTTCAACATTAAATTTTTTTTTTTTTTTTGAAGCTGAAATAGATATAAGTGAACTGAAATTTTTATCAATTATATGCTCTATGGACTTATCAATATCTTTACTATTTCTAAGTGGAGAAGTTGGTTGTAGCAGCAAAACATAGTCACATTTAAACTTAATTTTTTTAAGAACATGTTTAATTACTTCCTCTGAATCTACGTGATCATTAGAAAGATATTTTGGTCTTTTAAATGGAACATCAAATCCTATCCTAGTAGCTAAATTTTTTATCTTTTCACTTTCTGTAGACAATATTGAACAGTCAATATATTTAGAATTCTTTATTGCTTCATATGTCCAATTTATTAAAATTTTACCTCGACTTACTTTAATTATGTTTTTTTGCTTTAGTCTTTTACTTGAGAGTCTAGCAGGAACTATAGCTAAAATTTTCTTTCCTTTATACATTTAGTCAATTTTTAGAAATTTTTTTCAGCGTAGAAATTACTTTTAATAAATCTGATTTTTTCAAATTTGTACTGGATGGAACTAATATCGTATTATTGAAAATTCTCTCTGAATTGGAAATATTATATCTTTGATATTTCTTATAAGGCTTTTGAAGGTGCAAAGGTTTCCAAATCGATCTTGTTTCAATCCCTTTTGAATAGAGAAAATTAATTATATATTCTTTTTTTAATATCAAGTGCTTTTTGCAATTAATCGATAACATCCAGCAATTATTATCCGCGTAAGGAGGTTGATTATTAAAAGTAAAATTTTTTAAATTTTTAAATCTAGATGAATAAAAATTTTTAATTTTTTTCTTTATTCCTAAAAAAGTTTTAATTTTTTCTAGTTGCGCTAAACCAACTGAAGCCTGTAAATTTGTTAACCTATAATTGAACCCAATATCGTCATGTTCATAGTTTAACTTATCTACTGATGCTTGTGTCGAAAGGTGAAAAGATTTTTTAGCTAGTTCTTTAGAATTTGTAATTATTACTCCGCCTCCACCACTTGTGATAATTTTATTTCCATTAAATGAAATGCATCCTAAATCTCCCACTGTTCCAGCATATCTATTTTTTAATTTTCCATATAAATACTTAGTACCTAAAGCACCGGCTGCATCCTCGATAACTTTTATTTTCTTTTTTTTACACAATGCTAAAATTTCTTTAATGTTCGCAGCATTACCAAAAACATGTACAACGATTAAAGCGCTAATTTTTCTATTTGTTTTTTTGTTAAAGGTTTTGCCATTCTTTGAAAAAGTTTCTTTTAGTAAAAATGATTTGGTTTTATCATAATCTAAATTAAAAAATTCATCACAATCAATAAAAACTGGGCTAGCATCTAAATACCTGACTGCATTTGCAGTTGCGATAAAACTCATTGTAGGGACAATAACCTCATCTTTAGGTTCAACACCTGCAACTCTTAAGGCTAGATGAAGTGCTGAAGTACCGCTATTACAAGAAACGGCATATCTTACATTTAAAAATTTACTCAGTTTTTTCTCAAATTTATTTACATATTCTCCAACTGTAGAAACGTAAGATGTTTTGATACAATTTTTTAGATATTTTTTTTCATTACCAATCAAATTTGGAATTGATAATGGTATAAACTTATTTTTCTTAAATTTCATAATTTCCAAACAACTTCTTATTTTTATTTTTAAATAAGTTAAAATTTTCTATTATTTCATCTATACCAAAAGACACTGGATATTTTGCTTTAAACTTTAATTTTTTTTTAATTTTTGAAAAATCTACTTTATAATTTCTTGGATCAATGTCTCCTGATTTAAAAATAACTTTTGTTTTCGTTATTTTATTTGAAATCAACTCTACAATATCTTTTTTCCTGTAATTATTCTCATCACTTCCACAATTAAAAATTTCAAAGTTAAGTTTATTTTTTTCTTCATTAAGAACAGAAAAAATTATTCTAGCAAAATCTTTTACATGACAATAAGGTCTCCATGTATTTGGATCATAAACTTCCAGCACTTTTTTGTGAAGTAAATCAAATGTAAATTCATTAACTGTCAAATCAAATCTCATTCTTGGTGATAATCCAAATGCAGTTGCAAATCTAAGTATAATTGGCTCGTAATTAATTTTTTTATTTTGTTTGTTTAAAATAAAATTTTCTATTTCTACTTTTGCTTTGGCATATAAAGATAAAGGTTTCAATTCGAAGTTTTCATCTGCTTTTAAATCTTGATTTATTAATCCATAGTTGGAACAAGTTGAAATGAATATAAGTTTACCGACCATTTCATTTTCAAAAAAATCAATGCACTTTTTGATACCATCTATATTAGTAATTTTATTTAATTTTGGATACTTTTTAGTTATTGGATCGCCTACGAGTCCACCAAGAATTATCACATCTGTAGAGTCATTTATTTCAAGATTTACTTTATTTAAATCTGAAAAATTTCCATTAATTAATTTGAAATGATCATTTTTTTGTAAATGCTTAATGCTATTAAAGTTTTTATAAATAAAATTATCTAATATTGTAACATTAAAGCTTTTTCTTAATAGTTCTTCAGCAATAACTGTTCCAACATATCCAGCTCCACCAATAAGTATAACGTTTCTCATATTTAGGATAAATAATTTGATATTTTTTTTCTCATCATATTGGATGTTTGATGACTATCTTCTATTATAAATTTTTTATCTGAATTTAATTGTTTAAAATAATCCTCTTCACTCATCTCAATTATTTTTAATACTATTTTTTTAAACTCTTCATAGTTATTCTTTGTAAAAAGGCATATATTGTTTAATGGAAAATTTATTGACTCATTGTTCGTGAAATTACAGGATAAAACTTTTTTTCCTAAACTAAGTGCCTCTCTCATAACTGTGGAATATCCTCCTATGACAATTTTACTTTTTAAAAGATTTATATAGGTTGGATAAGTATCTCTTTTTTTTTGTATAATTTCAAAATTGGTATGACTCAAATATTTTTTATAAAAATCATTTTCTATTTTCTGATAAATTGAATCCGGTGCAGAGTCCCCACAAAAAACTAATCTTAATTTTTCCTCATCTCTCAATTTATGACAAAAGTACGCAATTTTTCCCACATGATCTGGATATGACGGAATTAATTGTAAATCATCACTTTTACTTGGGAATAATTTTTTCTTGGATGGGGAGTATTCAGATATTAAACAAATATCATATTCAATATCTTTGTTTTGGTTGTTTTTGCTTAAATACTCTAAACTTAGAGAGGCTCTGAGAGATCCTATAGGAAAAAATTCTTTTATTTCAATTTCACTTTTTTCATAAATATTTTTTTCATAATTTCCAAAACAAAAAAACTCAGGAATAAATATTTTTTTTTTAAGACTTCTGCTTAGAGAAAGTAGGTCATGATGTCCATGTTGTATGGCTATAAATTTTATTTCATTTTGTAAAAACTTAGCTATTATTGAAAATTCTATAGAGTGAGGAATATGGCTAATCACTATTTTAGGGGAAAACTCTTTAATTAATGCAATTAGATATAATTGTTTAAGCGGTAACTGAAATAAATTTTTAATAACAAAAAAAATAATCTTGAAATTTACAAAAATTTCTGAAATTTTTTCTTGCCTTACACTTAAAACTTTATATTTCTCATTAGTTAATAATTGTAAAATAGCATCTTTGCCTTCACAATCAAAAATAATTAAATCAATTTCATCAATTTTACCAAATAAAAATTTTGACCTTAAAAAAATCTTAAAAAGTTTAAGCATTTTGTGTTTGTGGAGATTATATAATTTCGACTTTGTATTTCTTTAAGATCTCTATACCTTTTTTAAACGAGCTAAAATCAATAATATCATCAGTTTCAAAAGTGATTTTATATTCTTCCTCTAGCGCTGATATTAAAGTCATGTGTCCTATAGAGTCCCACTCGTCAACCTCATTATATTTTATTTCCTCAGAAAATTTAGAATTGTCTAAATTTAATGCAGATTTAAATACTTTAGAATAATTTTCTATATTACTCATTATTTTTTAAATTTTTTATTTCTAATAGAATTTCATTTACAATCAAATTCGCATCTAATTTGAATTTTTTTTTAAGAAAATCATAATCTCCCCCTTTTGTATACCTATCATCTATACCATAAGAAATCATTTTGGGTGTATTTTCTAATTTTGCAAGACACTCTGAGATAGCTGAGTTTAAACCTCCATATAAATTATGTTCCTCAATACAAATTATTAATTTATTTTTTTTTACAAATTCTTTAATCATGTTTTCATCTATTGGTTTTATAGTATGAAAATTTATTACTTCAGCAAAGATTTTTTTTTCCTCTAATTTTTTTGAAACAGCTAAAGCTTCACCTACCATTTGGCCAGATGAGACTATAGTTAGATCGCTACCTTTTTTAAGTGAAATTGCTTTTCCTATTTTAAATTCATAGTCTTCCTCATAAACCTGCTGAATTCCAGAGCCTCCTGTTAACCTTATATAAACAGAATTTTTATGATTAAAACTAGCTAGCAAAGCTTTAGCTAATTCAGCAGAGTCTGCCGGAGAAATTATTGTAATATTAGGTATTGATCTCAATACACCTACATCTTCAATACAACAATGAGTATATCCAAGATTTCCTAAGACTAGTCCACTCGCTAGACCAACCATGCAAATTTTTTGATTCATATAACCTAAATTTACTTTAATTTGCTCACAACATCTCATGGTTTGAAAAGGTGCGAAAGTTGTAGTAATTACATTAAATCCTTCGCTTGATAAGCCAGTTGCGATACCGATAAGATTTTGCTCCGCAATGCCTACATCTATATATTTCTCAGGAAATTTTTTCTTAAATCTATCAAGACCTGCTGAGGTAGAAACGTCAGCAGTTAATATAATTAAGTTTTTTTCTTTTTGACTAATTTCTTGAGCAATTATGCCAAAACTCGCTCTCATTCCAAGTTTAGACCAAATTTTGAAATTGTTTTTACTCAAAAATTTATTCTGATCCATTTAATTCCTTAATTGCTATATCATACTGGCTCTTAGTAAGTATTTTATGATGCCAGTCATTATTATTCTCTGAAAACTTAAAACCCTTGCCTTTAGTTGTTTTTGCAAGAATTAATTTAGGCTTGTTAGATTTTATATTAAAGGCTTTGATCAAATCATCTGTATTATGTCCATCAATTTCAACTACATGCCAATTAAAACTTGACCATTTTTTTGCTAAACTGTCTGAAGTCATAATTTCCTGATTAGTACCAGTTTGTTGTAAGTTATTATTATCTAGAATTGCTGTTAAATTATTTAATTGAAAGTGAGGAGCGGACATAGCTGCTTCCCAAACTGAACCTTCATTACACTCTCCATCTCCAATTAAGACATAGGTAGAAAAGTTCTTTTTTCTTTTTTTTGCTGCCAGAGCAACGCCTATTCCAAGAGATAGTCCCATTCCAAGGCTTCCGTTTGAAAACTCAATTCCAAATTTTTTATTAATCACCGGATGACCTAATAAAAAACTGTCATTTTTTTCAAAAAGCTGTAGTTCCTTTTTAGAAAAAAAACCTTTTTCAGCAAGAATTGAATAATAACCTAAACAGGCGTGACCTTTACTTAGTATAAATCTGTCTCTATCTTCCCACAAAGGATCGTCTATTTTATATTTTAAAATTTCTTCAAAAAGAGCTACTAAAATTTCTACGGTTGATAATGATCCGCCGAAATGTGAGCTACTTGCTCCAGCAGCTAAAGATGTGTCCAGGATGCTTTTTCTTATTTTTTTGCACATCAGACTTAATTTTTTTCTTTTTTCGATCATCAAAATTTAATAGCCTCCAGTAATATTAATTACCTCACCGTTGACATAACTCGACATGTCAGAAGCCAAAAATAATACTACATTTGCAACTTCTTCAGGGCTTGCTACTCTTTTTAAAGGTATTTTTTTTATTGCTTCTTCAAGAACTTTTTTATTTATTCCTTTTTCGATCATTCTAGTATTTGTAAGACCTGGGGCAACGGCATTTACCCTAATATTAAAAGGTCCTAATTCTTTAGATAATGACTTCGTAAAACTATTAATCGCAGATTTACTTGCAGCATATATTGATCTTCCTGCATCACATTCGGTTGCTGCATTAGAAGAAATATTAATTATAGATCCATTTTTATTTTTCATGAATATTTTTAAAACACCTCTAATAAGATACAATGCAGAAAAAAAATTCACTTGAAAAACTTCTTTGATTTTTTCATTAGTGGTCATTTGAAATAATGATACTTGGTCAACACCAGCATTATTCACTAATATATCTATATTTTTATTACAATTTAAGATCATTTCAATTCCCTCTTTAATTTCATTCTCACTATTCAAATCGAAGTAAATAGGAATAATTGAATTATTGTATTGATTAGAGAGCTCTTTTATTGATTTTTCAAATTCACTATTTTTTTTTCTCGCACAACAAATTATATCTGAGCCATTCTCTGAAAATTTTTTTATCAATGAAAGGCCTATGCCTCCGTTGCAACCTGTAATCAATGATGTTTTTTTTTCTAGCATTATAGTTAAAACCTTAGATCTTGAAATTCCTTATTATTATTCTTTTTAAAATTAAAACTAATTATTTTTTTTATAATTTTTTTTGAAACCAATTTATCATTTTTATTAATTTTTAAAAAAGTATTTCTTCTTTTTAGTTTTCTTAAATTTTTTAAAATATCTTTTTTTTTAAATTTACATGAAATAACTGAAGACGGTTTATCTCTTCCTTTTTGCCTATCACCAAGATTAATAGACGTAGTTGAAAATAATGGAACCTCTGAAATTCCACTTGAAGAATTCCCAATGACCCCATCGATATATTTCAATAATGATAGATATCCTTTAGTTCCTAAATTCTTCACTAAAGTAAAGTTTTCTCTCTTTTTGATAAAATTTTTGATTAATTTTATCATAGCAACACCTCCAGCATCGGCGTTCGGTGCAGTTATTATGATTTTAGTATCTTTTAAATTATCTAAACAATTTAGGACGAGCTTTAAATTATGCAAGTTTTCTCTAATAGAGGTTTTTTCAGGATGAAATGTCATCAAAATATTTTTCTTTAAAAGTTTCATTTTAAATTCATTTTGAAATTCTGTTTTAGAAAAAAATTTAGTATTAGCAATTTTTTGTCTATTTAAACTACCAAAGTTAAAAACAGTTTTAGTGTTTTCTCCAAGTTGAATAATTCTTTTCCTGTATTTGTTAGAAGTAGGAAAGTGTAGATTTGAAAGTTTAGTAATTGAATGTCTAAAACCTTCATCTAATGAGCCTGAAGTTTTTTCCCCTCCAGCAATATGAACTATAGGTATCTTTAAAATATAAGCCGAAATAGTTGCTGCAAGCATTTCATATCTATCGCCAAAAGTAACAAATATGTCAGGATTAATTTTTTTTAAAGACTTAGAATATTTTTTCAAAAAACTTGAAAAAGATAGTAAAACTGAGAGTGAATTTTTATTCCTTTGGTTTGAAAAGGCTTTTACTATTTTTAATCCTTTTTTAAACTGGATCTCCTTTAAACTTTTTCCAAAAAAACTATCATTATGATTTCCTGATATTAATAAAAAGGTTTTAAAATATTTTTTATTTTTTAAAGTTTCGTCAACAATTATTTTAATCATTCCGAAATCTGCTCTAGACGTAGTAATAAAACAAATTTTTTTCATATTTTAATTAATTCATCAAATTGAAAATTTTTTTTGGCAATCTTACCTATGACAGAATTTATCAGCATTGGTGAAATTCCATTACCAGGTCTTTTAGCTGTAATATTGCTCCGAGTGAATTTTTCTCCTTTTAGTATTTTACGATTAGCAACTAAAGAGTTTCTAGCAATTATAATGTTTTTTTTCTCACTTTTTGTTGCAATTTTTTTTCCGTTTCCAAGTGCTGTTTCTAATTGTTTTATTTTTTTAACTAACATTTTGAGGTCTTCTTCTTCAATGCTTGCCTTATGATCGGGACCTTTTGATGACCTATTCAAAGTAATGTGTTTTTCGATAACTTTAGCTCCCATTGCAACTGCCCATAAGCTAGCATCTATACCTAAAGTATGGTCAGAGTAACCAACATCAATATTGAATTTTTTTTTGAATGTCTGGATTACTCTTAAATTTACATCTTCTAAAGGAGTAGGATATTCTGTATTACATTGCATAACTGTAATTTTCTTTTTAGGTGTTCCATTTTTAATTAAAATTTTTATGGCTTTCTCAACTTCGTAAATATTAGACATTCCTGTTGAAATAAGTATCTTTTTTTTTAATTTTCCTATTTTAACAAGATAAGGCAAATTAGTTATTTCTCCCGATGGGATCTTAAAAAATTTCATTTTTAAAGATTGCAAAAAATCAATTGATTGAAGATCAAAAGCTGTAGAAAGAAAATTTATTTTTTTTTTGATACAATATTTTGAAATTTTTCTAAAATCTTCATATGACAAAGAAATCTTTTTTGACATTTCTAATTGATTTTGTTTATTTCCAGTATTTTTAATTTGGTATTTTGCTTTTACTGCGTACTTTGAAATATGCATAGAAGGAATAGAAGTTTGAAATTTAATAAAATCAGCTCCACATCTTTTAGCCATATCTACAAGCTTATAAGCAAGCTTAATATTTCCATTATGGTTTACACCAGCCTCAGCAATTATGATAGTTGGAAAAATTTTTTTTTTAAGACTCATTTTTTTTTATAACTTTCCTTTGATAATCAATAACAGAAGAGTTTTTTAATAAATTTGAGGTTAAAGTACTTCCTATACCGATTTTACAGTTCTCTTCGATTTTCAAATTTTGTAAAATTTTAGCACCTGATCCGATAAGTACTTTTTTTTCAATTGTACAATTCCCTCCTATTGATACTGAAGGCATTATTGTCAAAAAATCTTGAGCGCATAAATTATGACCTATATCGCAGAAGTTACTAACAACTGAATAGTTGCTAAGCTTAACTTCAAAACTAATATGAACATTATTAAAAATTATATTTCCTATGCCAAGTTTCAAACATGGTGGAATGTGTATGTTGGGATGTATAAGGTTTGGAATTTTATACTTATTCTTTTTTATTTCTTTTTCAAATATTTTTTCTCTTAATGACGGACTCATCATGCCTGTAATAGCATATAGATTTTTTCCAACTGGTTTATTTTTTTGTGAGAACACTTTTAATTTATCTAAAGTCTTGATTTTTGAACTTAATTTTTCGTCAACGTATCCGATAACTTTCCAAACTTTTTTTTTTTTATTTATTTCCTCTATTAATTGATAAACCTCTCTTCCTGCAGGACCTGCAGAAAATATTAGTATTTTTTTCATAATAATAAATTTAGCTGATTTCTTCCTCTGAAAAAATATCTTTAGCTAAAGATGGATTAAAAATAGTTTGTTTCTCTTTCGTCATAAATTTAGAAATGAAATCTTTATCCTCTCCAGCTAAGCAAAGGTTGCTGTGCTCCTTGAAATATTTTATTCTAAATCCAAAATCTACAATTTCTTTCAAAGGTTGCTCTAAAATATTGCCAATTTTAATATGAACATATGGACAAACTAAAACATCTCCCAGCGGGGTTATATAAAGCCTATTAACAGTTGTGCAGCCTAATATTTTTTCATTTTTTCTATCAAAAGGATTCCATAAATTTCTGACAAGATTTCCATATTTTTTTCTTAAGTTTTGAATATGTTTTCTATCTTTCTCATCACAAATAATTTCCTCCATTTTCTGCCACATGCCTGCCGGGACAGCTACGTTTAAAAGAGTTCTATATTTTTTTTGTTTTGAATATTTTAATAATTCCTCAAAATCTGGATTGAAAGCATTATAATGACCAACAGTGATATTTAAATAAGGGTCCATGCCAGCTTTTTGAACATGCTCCAGGGCTTCAATAGCTTTTCTCCAAGAATCCTTTCTTCCTCTAATTTCATCATGAGTTTTCTCATCCATACTATCAATACTTACAGATACTCTGCTCACTTGATAATCAGCCAGTTTTTTCGCCATTTTCTCATCTAAGTAAAAACCGTTTGTAGTTAAATATAAATAGAACCTCTCTGGCTTTATAGCCTCCAATGTTTCAAACAATAAGTCAGGTCTAAGAAGTAATTCACCTCCCTGTAAATCAAATTCGAAATATCCTAATTCATCAGCCTGGTCGGCGAGATTTCCAATTACTTTTGGGGAAAGGTACTCTTTTACATGGTCGCCCTTAGGAGAATTTGTAAAACAGTATTTGCATCTTAAATTACAAGCATTGTTTAAATTTAAGTCTATACCTCTAGTTTTTGTCCCAACTTTTCCATCATTTTTATTTACATAGTTGTAAAAATCTCGAAGTTTCTTCACTAGTTTTGGTTTTTTTAATAATGGAGAGTTTAAAGGCATAATATTTATTTTATTTTATATTCTTTTATGACATGAGGTAATACAATATTGAAATCAGCACTGCAAGCTAGATCTCCTTTAACTTTTCCAATACCTTTACATTTTGCTACACCTCTGTTGAATGAAATAACACTCGTTTCTATGTCAAGCCTATCTTTAGGTATAATTTTTCTCTTAAACTTTAAATTATCGGCTGAAGTAATGTAAACAATTTTACCTTTATTTCCAGGCAAAGTAAGAAGAGAAAGCGCGCACATTTGCACTAAAGACTCTATTTGAAGCATGCCGGGCATATTAGGATCTGATGGCCAATGAACTTTAAAAAACCATTCTTTAGGATCTAAATATTTATACCCTTTTGCTGATTTACCTGGGATTACTTCTTCAACTAGGTCTATCATTAAGTATGGTGGTTTATTTTGTTGATACTCTAAGATTTCTTCTTTGGTTAGTTTCATTCTATTTGTAAGTTACTTCTCTTGATAAAGATTTAATTACATCATATCCATCCCACACTAGATCTATTTCTAATGATTTGCCTATAGGAACTATACGGTCAACACCAAGGAGATTGTATTCTAGGACAAAATTTTTAAATTCATTTTTACTAATACCATAATAAGTTATTGTTTGGCATTTCTTTGATACGTAATCTTTTAGTTCTGATAATTTACTAATATTTTTTTGAAAGAAAGTTCCGTTAACACCTCTTATATTTTCAATGGAATTTAGTTTTTTTTGGGATGAAACTACAAACAAATTGTTATTTTTTAAATACTTCACCTCTGAAAAGTTTTTGTTTTTAATAACATTTGAAAGTAGATTTGTATACTTTTCTACCGCTTGAACTTCATCAAATTTGAATTTGTTTTCAACAATTTTATTTAATTTTCCCCAAAATTTGTTTTGAAATTTTAAGTCTTTTTTTCCTAACCAAAAAATAAAATGTGGAGAATTACACGCTTTTTGACCCATTACATAGCCGTCATAGAAGAAATTTTTTATTAATAATTCAAGATATTTTTCATTTTGTTTTTTTAATTTATCAATATTAATTATTGAAAAAGAATATCTATCACTAAAGGTCACCTCTATAGTTCTCTCAGGTATCCAGTTTTTTCTGATTTCATTTATTGTTTTGTCTCCTCCCCAAATAATTCTGGCATCGCATATAGATGAGAGATATTTTGTAATGTTATCATCGGAAGAATATTCTATAAAGTGGTTTGACTCCTTTAAAACTTTATAAATCTTTTTTTTAAATAATCTATTGATGATTGATAAAATTATTTTTTTTTCTTTAAAATCTTTACTAGGAATTTTAACTACATTTGAATTTCCGCTTAATAAACCAAATATAAAAGAGTATACAAAATTTGTCGGTACATTTGACGGGCAAATATGGAAAGCCAAACCTCTGCCCACCACTAAAAAATTTTTTTTTTTTGATTTTATTTTTTTTACTTGTTTATTACACCAAAACATAAGATAAATTAAATCCGGGTGTCTCATGGCATTTTTGTCTTTTTTTATTTCATTTGAAAGATCATTTAAAAAATTCAAAGATAAAACATTATAAGCTTCGAATGTTTTTACTTTAAAATTTTTATTTAATATTTCTTTAGTTGAATTAGATGACATCACTGCAACCTCTCATCTCAGCCTCTTTTGCTCTTCCATAAATTTTAAAATACTTTCCTTTAAGACCACATTTACAATCATCTTCTCCAATTATTTCACCAATATCCTCTGTTAAAATATTATGACCAGGATAACTTGTAGGCAAAACTGATAATAGTTGTATTAAACCCTTCGATTTTTTACCTAAAACTCTAAATTTACTATCCCTGATAATTATATCTGAAAAAATTGAAGTGTGAAAATAACCGCATTTACTTGACTCAAAAAATATCGATCCAGTCTGCTCAACTAACCCGTAATAATTAAAAATCTTATCAAGATTTAATTTTGTTTTTAGTTTTTTTTTAAAATTCTTGTTACTTATTTTTAAGTTTTCCATCCTTTTCCAACCTCCCCCATGCACAAGTATACCTTTGTTAAAATCATAAGATTTTTTTTTTATATTAATATTATTAATTAATTTTTCAAAAATCATACTTGTAAATCCAAAAATTAAAAATTTTTCTTTTCCATAAAGATTTAAAAATTTCGATAAATTATCAAAATCAATTTTATTTTCTTTATTGAGTAAGTAGGAATGATTTTTTCCAAAGATTGAAAATCCATAAATAGCTGCTGATTTCGCGTTCAAAATATTCCTATCATCTAAATTTGGATTTCTATCTACTATAAGCATTGGTAGTCTTTTATCACTAACCATTTTTTGAAAAATTGTGTCTAAAGCTTTTGTTTGAGCTAACGCGTTATTTTTATCCAAATAAATTTTTGAGGGATTTTGTCCAGATGTACCCGATGAAATAAGTTTTTTAACAACTTTTTCTCTTTTAACACTTAATAAATCAAAATGTTTGAATAATTGAACTGGTATCATAGGGAAATCCTCTACATTATCGATTTTTTTGAGATTAATTTTTAATTTTTCAATTATATTTTTATATTCAATACAATGTTTATAATGATGAAAAGATAACTGTTTTATTAAACTAAAAAAAATATTTTTTTTAATTAAACTGGTTGTGCTAAAAGTTTCAAAATTTTTTAGTTTTTCAATGTTCATATCATTTTTTCTAAATATGAATAAGATATTTTTCCTGATGAATTAGTGGGTGGTTCTTTGAGATTTTTAATTCCAAGAGAATTAGTATTTACTCTTAATTTTTTTGATAAATATTTAATCACATCTTTGTTGTTCTCTTTACTTAAGTTGAATATAAAAAGTCTATTTTTTTTACTTAAGCAAAGACACTTAAATCCTTTACTAGATAATATCTTTTCAATTTCATCTAAATTGATTCTATGACCATATAATTTTGCCTCACGATTTTTTCTTCCCGTAATAAATAAATATCCATCTGGATCGATACTTCCAATATCGCCAGTTCCAATTTTTCCTTTATTTTCATCTCCTTTAGATAAATCTCGGTACGATTTAGCATAACCTAAACAAACGTTCTGTCCCTCGTATATTATTTCTTTATCAGAAAGGTTTATTGATAATTTACCACCTGGAATGGCTTTTCCTGCGCTTTCAAATTTTTCATTTAATTTATCAAAGGGTACATATGATATTCTAGAGGTTGCTTCGACTTGTCCATACATAACTATAAACTTATAATTATTTATTTTTGCATCTTTAAAAAAATATTTTTTAATTTCTTTATCTAAATGACCACCTGCCTGCGTAATATATTTTAATGAAGGAATTTTTCTCTTTGTGAACTTAAGTTTTTTTAAAATTTCATAATTGAAAGGCACTCCACCAAAATTATTGATTTTAAATTTATTAGCTTTTTCCCAAAAACTTTTTTCTAAAAAACTTGAATTATTAATACAAATTCCTGATCCTGAAAAAATGTGAGTATTCACAATAGATAAACCATAAGTATAATGTAGTGGTAATGTAGTAATAGTTATATCCTCGGGTTGTATCCGCAGATAGTTTGATATATTTTTAGTGTTTGAATAAAGATTATTTTTTGAAATTCGTACAAATTTTTTTGATCCAGTGCTACCAGATGTTCCTATGAGTAAAGCAAGATCCTTAAAGATTTCATAATTTTCATCTTTTTTATTTTCTAAGATGATATTTTCATTCAATTCAGAATTAATTTTATAATTATTTATTACATATATAAACTTTTTATTAATGAAAATATATAAAGGTTTATAAGATTGTATTATTTCTTTAATATCTTTTTTGTCGGTATTTGGATCAATAAACATAATCTTTAAATCTTTTCTTATTAAAGAGATATAAGTCATTAAAAATTCTGATGAATAATTTGATATAAAAAGGCATAATTTACCTTGTTTTAGTTTATGAAATTTTTTTTCAAAAGAAAAAATTTGCTTGTATAAAATCTTGTCTTCATTTTCATAAAAAAGAATATTGTCTTGAAATTTTTCGAGATGATTAAATATTTTCATATTTTTAAAAACCTTTGAATTAATTTAAGCCCGTTCACACCACTTTTTTCTGGATGAAATTGAAAACCGACAATGTTGCCTGAGGAAGCAATTGCTGGAATTGAGTTTTTATCAAAATAATAGTTGGCTTTTATGATCGAGGGATCTTTTGGATAAACACAATATGAATGAACAAAATAAAATTTACTTTTTTGATCAAGGTTTTCAAATAAATTCAATCGGTCTTGAGATTTTTGGTTAAAACTTAGTTTGTGCCATCCGATATTTGGTACCTTAAAAAAATTTTTATCATAGTTAGGTAGTAATTTTACTTCTCCTTTCATTAAACCAAGTCCATTATGTAAGCCAAATTCTTTACTATTTTCAAAAAGTAATTGCATTCCAAGACAAATTCCTAATAGAGGAATTTTTTTAAATTTAGGTTCGAGTATCAATTCTGTAAACTTTATAGATTTTAGCTTATTAATTGCATTGCCGAAGGCTCCAACTCCAGGTAAAACAATTTTATCAGAATTTAGAATTTCATTATAATTACTTGTAATTTTTACTTTAGCATCAAATTTTTCTAATGCTCTTTTGATGCTGAGTAAATTTCCACTTTTATAGTCCACTATAGCAACGGTCTGCATTTAACAATTATTTTTTTCTATGTAATCTTTAATTTCTGCTATTGAGTGGCGATTATAATGAATACTATCTGCTACAGCCACGGCATCAACTTGACTTTTAAGCACGCTATCTAAATGTTCTTTTACACCAAAACCTCCACTGATGATTAAAGGAATACTACAAATTTCTGACGCTTTTTTGATCAATTTGGTGTCAAATCCAGATCTTGTACCCTCTTTATCAATAGATGTTAAAAGAATTTCTCCCGCTCCAAATTCAATAGTTTGATTTATCCAATCTAGAACATTAATTCCGGTCGGTTCTCTGCCGTTACTAGTATAAACTTCCCACCAATTTTCTCTTTCTTTTGCTTCTATTGAAATTACAACACTTTGAGAACCTATTTCATTAACTAAATTTTTTATAAATTTTGGATTTTGAACCGCCGCAGAGTTAATCGCAATTTTGTCAGCCCCACACAATAAAAGATTTTTTGCATCTTCAATTGTCCTAACACCTCCACCAATTGTAATTGGTATGAAGATCTCTTGAGTAATTTTTTTTAAGATTTCTGACAAATAATTTCTTCCATATAATGTCGCTACAACATCCATCAAAATTAGTTCATCTATTCCTTGATCGTAATATTTTTTTGCAAATTCATTTGGATTGCCAACAATTCTTAAACCCTCAAGATTAATTGATTTAATTAAATTCGAATTTTTTATATCTAATCTACCGATAAGTCGAATCGATCTCATTTCAAAGTTATTTTTTCCAAACAGAATTTTTTAAAGTCCATTCATTTCCAGATTTTTGCCAAATATGGTTAGGTCTAAATTTTTCGATGGTCTCCCAAAATTGGTTTTCTGAAATTTCCATATAATTTAAACAATCTTTAAAATATTTTTTTGGAAACTCTCCATCAAACTTTTTGACTAGTAAAACTGCTTCCTCTCTTGTGATTATCTTGTTTCTAACCTCAAGCGCAGCATCTTCGGTTGCTCTTCCTCTTCCAGTTTTTATATACCAGGTGAAGTAATGTAGCCCATCTAATTTGTCGTCCAAGCTAGAGTATTTGGTGTAGGTTCCTTCAGTTCTTCCATCGGGATTAACTTGAAATCCTGTTTTTTCTTTTGCGTAATAGAAATTATTTTGTGGGTTATAATTAATAAAATCTGGGAGATGTAATAAATTAATATCTGAATTATCTACAACATCTTTACTCACAGGTAGAAAACAATTCAATTCATGCCTATCGATTTTATATTTTTTTTGAATTTCATCTATATTTACGCCTCCTAAATAAATTTCATCATTATTGTTTCGGTAATGCCAGAACTCAGGTTTATTAAAAGACTTGGCTTCATTGTCTTTTCCAACTGCTCTTTCTTTAATAGAGTCTCCATACACGATTAATTTTATATTTTTTTCAACTGCTAATTTTAAAGGCAATGAGTTCTGCCCCAGTGCAAAAGGTTGAAATGGATGTAAAAGATTTAGAAAAGCAAGCTTTGTAAGTAACTTGTGAACTTTTTTATTAGGAGTTAAAAGGAAATTATCGAATCCATAATTTATCCACGAATTATAATTTTTCCATCCAACTTCTGTATACATCCCTGGAGCCCATGTACAAGTTAGAGGGTGCATGCCATATTTTTCTTTTAATATAATTGAAGTGTAAATACTGTCTTTGCCTCCACTTCCAGGAACTATTACGTCATATTCTCCATTGTTTGATCTAAATTTAGATAAAATATCTTTTAAATCCTCTTCTTTCTCACTCCAATTAAAAAACTCTTTTTTCTCAAAGTATCTGCAAGATAAACAAACTCCGTCATTATCGAAAGCTGCAAATTTTTTTTGACCTCCAGGTTTATCGGTATGCTGGGCTGTGCTTAAAAATCTATGATTAGACTCAACACACTTTTTGCAAAATTTAATGTTTTTCATTTTTTTGTTTTTCTTTGTCCTACATCAGTCCAATTTTCATAAATTGGGTAAATGATTACATTTCTTTTTTTCTTTTTTAACTTTAAAAAAAACTCAGTCATATCAATTTTTGTATTTGGCTTAAGAAATTTCAATATTCTAGAATTTAAAACATAAATACCTGCATTGATATTTTCTAAGGTAAGAGGTTTTTCTTCATAACTTAGAAAATTTTTACCTGAAGCTCTTATAACTCCAAATTGGTTTTTTTTTTCAAATCGTCTAACAACCATAGTAGCATCGGATTTATTTAATACATGGTAATCGAGTAAGTCTCCATAATCTAAATCAGTAATTACATCACAATTAGAAACAATAATATTTTGATTTTTTATTTTTCTTAAAAGATGTAAAGAACCAGCGGTCCCTAAAGGCTTCGACTCCTCTAAATAGTTAATTTTAACATTTAATCTCTTTCCATCTAGAAAGTATTTTTTTATTTTCGATTTGAGATAATTTACAGATAAAGAAAAATTTATAAATCCGTTATTTCGAGCCTTTAAAATTATATGCTCAAGCATTGGTTTTCCAAATACTTTAACTAAGGGTTTCGGGGTTTTAATTGTATATGGAAGAAGTCTTTTGCCTCGACCCCCAGCCATAATAATAAATTTGTTGCTTCTTTTTAAAGTCTTCAAACTATCGTCGATGGTATGTAAAGCGACTGGTCGGTTTTTACTATCGATTATTGGTAAATGGTTGAGGTAATTCAGTCTCATAATTTCATTAGCTTCTACTGTTGAGATTTGTTTTTTTATTACCTTTGGTTTGGTATTTATTATACTTAAGATCTTACTTTCTAAATTGAGTCCCTTTATTAAACCTCTTCTTATATCTCCATCAACTAATGTGCCTAAAATTTTTGAGTTTTTTTTTACAATTATTAATATTTTAAGACCTGTTTTATTCATTATGCTTATTGCATGTCGCAAAGTAGAGTCCTGTTTAATTAATATTTTGCTGATTTCTTGTTTTGAAAAAATCATTTTTTGGAAATTTAAAATTTAAACTATTCTTTTATAGCGTTATAGTCTGTTCCGAAGTGAGGAATTTTTAACGGCGCATCTTCTTTTTTTAAGTAAGGTATTTTTTGTAGAGGGCAATACCTGTCACAAAGAATAAATCTTGCAAATCTTCTTTTAGTCGTTTTTACTGATCCGTGAATTAAAGCAGAGTGAATAAGAAGAGCTGATCCTGACTCTACTTCCATTCTTTGTTTTTCAAATTTATTTAGGACATCTTCCTTCAAATGAGATGATCCAAGCTTATTAGAATTGGAATGTTTCCAATAACCATGTTTGTGTGATTTTTTATAAATTTCCAATCCACCTTGATCACCAATAGCATCAAATATTGGAGCCCAAATAAATAAAAAATCTTTTGCACATTGGTTTGTTTCTTGATGGGGGTCTAAAAATCTCTCATTTTCTGAGTCATGAATATGAATAGAGGGTCGTCCTGAAAAAACAACATTTGTTTTAAAATATCCTTTTACTAAATCAATTATTCTTTCATCAAACAATATTTTTAATGTATTTATATCAAATGATGTCATATCAAAAAAATGGCCTTTAAGTTTCATGCTATGATCTTTAACTTGATAGTACTTTTCTTGAAGATTTTTAATATTATCGTCGGGTTTAATATAATTTAAGATTGAGTAAAGAGACTCTTTAACACTTTCAATCTGCTCATTGGTAAATAAATTGTCTAGTTTGCAGAAACCATTATCGTCAATTTCCTTAAATATTCTATTTTTTTCCTCTTTTGAATATTTCATAATTATTTATGTTCTAATTTTTTAAATTTCCAATTAGGATTATTTATATCATGATAGAAATTACTGCAAACATATCTCATCTTATTTTTTGTTTTATTTATGCCACTTTTATGCATTAATTTTTTATTAAAAAATATTGCTTCTCCTAAATTACAATAAATTTCTTTTTCTTTAAATTTAAATCCATTATTTAATATTTTTACGTTATGATTTGCTCTTAATATTTGTTTTTTTTTTAATTTTTCTTTTTCAACTTTAGTATGACTTGTTTTTATATCGTAGTTAAAGCTTTTATCTAAAATATGCAATCCTCCTAGATTCTTGTTAATATTTGTAAAAACTGGCATCCATACTTGCACAAAATCGGAGTCCTTAATATTGCTTTTATCGTCTTGGTGCCATCCATAAACATAAGGAGTTATTCCTGGTGTATCCATACGAATTGATGAACTATTTATATATAAATTTTCATCATACTCTCTTTCCAAAAGATAGTTTAAAACTTTTGTAATATTTTTATCGGAAATTACATTATAGTAATTACTAGATTTTACTATTTGATCATACAACTCTGATAAATATTTATGATTTGATTTCTCTAAATAAATCATTCCTTTATTTAATAAAAACTCGACTTTTTTTGATTTATTTTTAATGTTAACTGAATAGTTTAAATTTTTCTTTAAAGAAACTTCGATCATTTTAGCAAAGTTTTTTTTCAGCAATAACAATTTCTTTTTATCAATACAATTAACCTTCACATAACCGTGCTTTTTAAAATTTTCCTTTAAGAATTGCATGTTATTTTTCATTTTTTTAAAAAAAGTTTGATAAACATTTAATGTTTTTTGAATTAAAATTTATATCATTAATTAAAAAACTTTTAATTTCTTTCTCATAAAAATAAGGCAAAATTATAATTTTTTTAACCCTTTTTTTTAATATTTTTTTGGGTTCAAAGACTTCGTTGGGGAAGGTTTTGATGTATTTTTTTTGCTTTTGAGTATCTCCATCGAAGATATATATATTCTTTTTTTTAAATTTTATCTGAGAAAAAATTGTACTTATTGATGCCGTCGCCCCATATAATCCCAAATTATAATCCTTGTTTTCTGTGTCCAGCCAACTATCAATCTTTTTTACACACGCATAAAATTTATTTACATACTGTGCACTGTGAAAAGATTTTTTCAGATTTACTTTGTATATTTTATTTGCCCTCTTAACTCCTTTAAAACCAAGGCCAAAGAGATTTCCAAATTTATCAGAAAAAACTCTTACTTTTATAAATTTATTTTTTTTCAAATAATATTCTAAATTTGATTTTGTAAAGTAGTTTATATGCTCATGATTAATCAACGTTGGATCTCCATTTCTTATCAATTTAGTATAATCTGGAACACAAATAAAATTCATACCTCCAATTTTCAAATCATTGTAAGATTTTTTTAGAAATTTATTTGGATGAAATTCATGCTCCAAAACTGCATTACTTGTTATTATATCAAATTTACTCTGAAATTTTGTTTTTAAAAAAAAATCCTTTTTAATATTAATGTCATTTTTTTTTTTTATATTTGATGGTTCAATACCTAAAACCTCACAATTTTTTTTTTTAAAAAGCCCTAAAAGGAAACCCGTACCACAACCAATTTCTAAAATTTTTTTATCTTTAAGATTTTTTTTATAATTTTTTTGAATATGTTTGAAAAGTCTAAAACCATGTATTTTTCTATGCGAACTTTTTTCCATGGGTGAACTATTTGAATGGTTAGATTTATATCTTTCAATAAGAAATTTTTTAAGTTTTTTAGATATCTTTTGTTTTAACAAACCTTCATTTTTTTTAAATATTAGATTAAAATCAAAATCTAATCCTTTAATAGATTTTCTATCATTTAATTCAAATACTGAAACATTTGGTATATTCATAAAAATTAATAGTAAGAAATTAGGCTTTTTCTATTTTTGTTGTTTCGTATTCTTTTGTCTAAATAATAAGAGTCGGATTTTATATGTTTTGAACTTATTTCCTCAATTACTGCACCATCTTTAGATAAAGCTTTAAATTCATGGATCATTCCTTTCACTATCGTAAATGTTTCTCCAGAATTCATTATTTTTTTTTGAATTTTACCTTTAAATTTTATTTTAAGCATGATTCTTCCAAAGAGAATTAAAAATGTTTCTTGTTTTATCTTATGGTATTGCGCAGGATGTTTCTGATTTTTTAGCATAAATAAATATTTTTTACAGTAAGACTGATTAATTACTGTAATCATGCTCAGACCGTATTTAAAAAAATTATTTATTCCATAGTGATGTGAAATTTCAATCCTAGATAAATTTGGCACAATAATATTAGCTAATGATGCTAAAGTTCTTATCTTGTTTCTAATAATTGAAACTTTATTTCTAGGATTTTTAATAGATAAATTTTTAACCATAATCCTTTCACTATCATCAAGGTTTTTTTTCATTACTATTTCTGAGAATTTTGAAAAATTATTTGCAGTAAGTTGCCCTTTTACTGCAGGAAAATTAAAAGTAATCGATTTTTCTTTTAAAGTTGTGCCTCTTTTTATATCCGAAATTTTATTCTTATAAACTCCTCTTTGAAAATTTCTTAATTGTCTCTTTTCTATAGATAAATTTTTATCTCTACCTTTCACAGAACCAACTTGCTCAATTGTTTTTTCTAAAAATGATAACCATTTTTGCATTTGGTTAGAATTAACAGAGTATTTATTTAACCTAATTTTACCTTTGCTAACACCTATATGTTTTTCAAAAATTCTTGCGCCCATTGAGAAGCCTATTGCTCCGGACAAAAATTCATTCGGTTCTTCATGAAGAGAAATTCCAGCTATTTTTTCTCTATGAAACTTTCTCATTTCTTGAAAGTATATTAAATTAAGATCATTTGATTGTGTTGGATATTTTGCAACGCAATATAAAAACTGAACTTTCATTTTTCTAGTAGAAAAAAAACTAATCACACTCGATATTTCATCTTTATTAAGCCCCCCAAGACTACAAATAATTTTTTTATTTTTTGCTTTTTTGGCAATATACTCAATCAATGGCCAATCTGTTGAAGAACAACTTGCTATTTTAAGATAGTCAAACTTATCTTTAACCACGTTGTCTACAGAGATTTCATCGAATGGAGTACAAATTAGCTTAAACTTTGAACGGCTAAAATTTAGAATTTGTGACCACTGCTTTTTTGTTAAAAAGGTACTTTTAAATCTTTTAACATGTTTATCATCACTATTAATAAAACTTTGATGAATAAATGTTTTTGGATCTCTATATTGAAATTTTAATGCAAAATCGATTTTATTTTTAAATTTTTTAGTCAGCTTATAATAGCTTTTTATAATAAGTTTTGCATGTGCTATGCTCCCCATATGATTGTTTGCTAACTCAAAAATTACTAAAGGTTTCATATATTAATGATTTATAATAATTGATTTAAATAACAAGTGATTTTATTTTCCTTGTTTGATTTTTTTTCCAATACTCCTCCCTAAAATAGTTAAAATTGGAAATTTTTTTATTTTCTATTAAAAAATTGACTATCTGTTTACTAGTACTCATAATTTTTAATTTTTTAAAAATTTTTCTTAAAAGGATTAGATCCTCAACGTAGTCAAGAGTTAGTCTTATTTTTTTATTTAAAAAAATCTTATTTGGTTTTAAAAATCTTCTCTTTACCTTGGCTTTTTTTAAAAATGGTTCAATCATTTCACTATCTATCTCGTTGCTAAATAATTTTTTCATTTGTTTCATCGCTTCAAGTGTAATTATATGAGTGAAAAGACCAGTAATCATATTTTTTGGTGCGCTCAAAATTTGATAATTGGCTGTGCTATTTAAGTTTTTTTTATAAGTTTCAAAATCGAAAAAAACATCATCTCCATCTATAATTGCCGCCTTTTTAATTTTAAACTTTATAAAACAATTGTACCATCTCTTCAATTTATTCAAATTTTCACCTCTAAAAATTTTTATATTGTATTTATTTTTTACATATGCACAAAGTTTGTCATCAGATTTATTTTTGGTAGTAGTTAAAATAATTGGGACATTAATTTTTTTTGCTCTCATAATAATAATATCAATAGCTCTTAATGTTGTGCCAATTTTCATCAGTATCTTTCCATTTAGTCTGCTAGAGTTGGTTCTAGCAGTAATTATTACTGCCTTATTCATTTTCTAATTAAGTCTTTTGAAGCCCATCTGTTTTACAGGACCATTTAGGCTATCTTTAAGTTTATTTTTATTAGAGAGAAATGAAATCTTCTTAAAAATTTTTTGACAAGCTTTTTTATACTTAGCTAGCTCCTTATCAGTTTGACAATAATTTGAGTAACATCTATCAGAAGCTAGTATATTTTCTTTTAACATTTCTTGAATAAAATAAGTGATTGTAACAGGCCATTCATTTTTAATTTTTGTTTCAATTTTAAAACTTGATAGTGGCAATATTCCACTTAACGAGATTTCTAACCCTGCATTAGCTGCGGCGTCTGTCCAAATTTTTCTTATTTTTTCTCCTTTTGTTTTTAGTGTTTTTCCTAAGTTCAGTCTTTTGTGTTTTTCTATAAATGCCAATGAACACGCTGGGCCCATTCTCTCAGTCCAATTTGTACTACTTATGAAAGTGTTTTTAGCTTCTTCCATAATTTCTTTTTTTCCAATTATTGCTGACATTGGTATCCCATTAGCCATAGTTTTTCCGAATGTTGCAAGATCCGGATTTACACCTAGCTCTTTATGAATTCCTGATGTATCGTTTCGCCAACCACAAGTTATTTCATCAAAAATAAGAACACATCCATTTTTATCGCAAATACTTCGTAAAGTTTCTAACCAAAGTCTACAAGCTAAAGTATTTCTAGCCGGTTCCACTATTATTGCTGCTGACTCAGAAGCATATTTTCTTACTATGTTAGTTATATCCTCACATTTATTGAAGTTAAAAGGAATAACGGTATTTTGTAAACCTCTTGGAACACCCTTAGGTTCTAGTCCAGGCAACAAATGATTATTCAAATTTTTATCACCATTAATATTTGTAGCTAGATACCAATCATGCCATCCATGGTACCCACAAATTAATATCTTTTCCCTTTTAGTGTAGCTTCTTGCCAATCTGATAGCGACCGCAACCATTTCACCACCAGTCCTGGCAAATTTAACCTGGTCAGCCCAGTTATGAATGTTTAATAATTTTTCAGCTAATAAAATTTCCTCTGGAGGATTAAGTGTTGTTAACGGACCTTCAGATATCACTTTTTTAGCTACCTCATTAATTTCATTGTCAGCGTATCCTAGAACACAGGAACCAATTCCTAGCATAGTGAAATCTGAGTATTTTTTACCTTTTAAATCCCAAATGTGAATTCCTTTTGCTTTAGAGTAATAAGTCGGCCAGTAACCCCCTGGTAAATACATTTCTGGTCTTTTTCCTAACAGACCGCTCAAGCCAGGAATAATTTTATGAGCATAGTTTTGGAGTTTTTTGTTATTTTTTTTTAATTTTTTAAACATAACTTTTAAAAATACTTTTTAGTAACATATTAACTTGAATAGCATAAGCAAGATTTAAATATTTAGTTTTAACAATATCTTTATCAAGAAGTAACTTAAGTTCGTTGATAAAATCGTCTCTCCTTGTAATTTTAAAATTCTTTTCTTGATATGGTTTTAAATAAGTTTTTACTAATTCTTTGCCATTTTCTAATTTTCTCGTCCACTCTAACAAATGAATAGAATCATTTTTTACGACGATCTTTTTAATAGGTGGATTATTTTTTGAATTTGCAAATAGCCTTAGTCTAATAAATTTATTGAAGTAGCTAAAATATATAAATTCATCATAATGAATTCTTTTTTTCTTTAAAAATTTCATTTTTTTTTCGAATTTTATCTTTTTATTTTTAAATAAAATTTCTTTAAGTATTAAAAATAGATGAATTGCATGAGAGTATTCGTGGGATACCCCTCCTCCTTTTTTAAAATTTGATAAATAACTTTGGCTTATTGATTTAATCCAAGGATGAGCTTTTAAAACAAGATCAAAGCTTTCTTTCCAATGTATATCTACTGTTAATTTATAGTTTTTTTCTTTTACTAATTTTTTTAAATTTTTTAAAAAGAATTCATATGATTTTGAAATAGAATGGTTATAGCCACAAAAAACTTTATTCTTCAAATCTTTTTTAAGTAAAAAATTATAATCGTCACTAAATACACATAGTGGCTTTTCTACTAAAACTTTTTTAAATTTTAAATTTTTTATACACGTTTTTAAAAGTTTAAGGTGATTATTTGGTGGCACGCCAATAATTATAAGATCAAAAGTATCTCTGAGATTAAAAACACTTTTATAAGGTAAACATTTTATCTGTTCGTTCCATTTTTTATATCTTGATGGATAAATATTTTCTCTCATATTAATTAGTTGATTTTCTTCTTTATCAGTTATGAATACATTATAATTTAAAGATACTGCTGCATTAGCATGATGTGTGCCAATGGATCCACTGCCAAATATAAGAATTTTTTTTTTCATAAATTAATTAATTTTGCTTAAAATAAAAAACCATTCTAAAATAAGTGGACCAGATTTGGTGACCGATTTACCATTCAAATTTACGGTATGAGATCCCATTAGATTTTGTTTTTTTGTTTTTAAGTTTTTTGAATTTGTAAATTTTAGTATGAAATGTTTTTTGAACCCGATTTTATTTAGATACTTAATATAGTGACTCAGAGAATAAATATTATAGTGATTTACTTTTATAATATCTCTTGAATTCTTTTTTAAAAAATTTACTGAAATTTTAAAATCAATTTCTCCTTTCCAAAAAAGTGAATTGACACAAATAAATTTTGAACCAAGTCTTTTTGCAAATTTTACTGTTTTTTTATAGTCGTCTAATACAGACAAAGTTTGAATGCAAGTAACGCCATCTAGTTTAAGTTTTAAACTTTTCATTTTATTACTTTGAATATCTGCTTTTTTAAAAAATAGACCTTTTATTTTCTTTTTCTTGGTAATTCTTTTAGCCTGATTTATTAATAATGAATTTTGGTCTAATCCATAACAATCCCCAACCCTAAAATTTTTTTTTAAATAAATTAAATTAGCTCCATTTCCACAAGCGAGATCAGCAATTTTTTTATTTTTTAAATTACACTTAGAGTTTAAGAACTTAAAAAAACTTACCGTTGACTCATAAGGTTTTTTTAATTGTCTTCTATAGTACTCATGATCCAAATTTCTAGGATGGTAAATGCTTTTATAATCAATTTTCATCTTAAAGACTTTTTAAAGGACTATTATTAAAAATATTTATTCTCAAAAACTCAAGAAGAGTGAAAGTCTCTAAATACTTTATTTTTTTAGTTTCTTTCA
>CACAWF010000003.1 GCA_902536085.1 uncultured Pelagibacteraceae bacterium
ATGTTGAATTTTTAACCTAAAGACTTGGTTTTTAGGCTAAAATTAAATGAAATAGCCCTTTTTTTTATATAATGTGATATTTTTACAACACTTAAAATTCTACAGAAATAAGGGATTTTAGGCTATATAACTAAATTTAATGCTTCAGAATAATAAAAATAAATATAAGTCGAAATTTTTTGGTTTTTTTGTGAAATTTCTCTCAATTTTTGCTTTTTTTTTAATTGCTAGTTCATGTGGAGTACCAGAGTTTGCTAAACCTAAGAAGGTCAATAGAGACACTCCAGTCGGAGCAAAAGAAAGAGCTAGAAAAAATGTTGAAGAAGGCAGAGGTGTAAGCCTTAAAGGTGCCTTTGGTGGTAGAGGGTCAACAAATTATGAATTCAGTACTTCAAATCCTTTATGGAGAGCTTCATTGGAAATAATTGACTTTATGCCTCTAACTACAGTTGATTATTCTGGGGGTATAATAATTACTGATTGGTACAGCGACGCAGCTAGTTCGAATGAGTCGATAAAAATTACAGTAAGATTTTTATCAAATGAAGTACAGTCAAATAGTATTAAAGTTATAGTTCATAATAAAAAATGTAAAACTAATGAAAATTGTGCAATTGATGAAATTGACTCTAATATTAAATTTGAGTTACAAAAATCTATATTAGCAAAAGCTGCACAATTTGAACGTGAGTCAAAAAAATCTAAAAAATAGTTATTGATACAAAATGGAAAGATACAACTTTCTAAAAATTGAAAAAAAATGGCAAGAGAATAAATCTGCTATTAATGTAAGGAATAATAATTCAAAAAATAAATATTATTGCTTAGAAATGTTTCCTTATCCTTCAGGTAAAATCCATATGGGTCATGTTAGAAATTATACAATTGGCGACGTAGTGGCGAGATATAAATATCTTAATGGATTTAATGTTTTACACCCTATGGGGTGGGATGCTTTCGGTCTACCTGCCGAAAATGCATCAAAGACTAATAATTTACACCCAAAAAAGTGGACAAATGAAAACATAAAAACAATGAAAAAACAGCTTAAAATGCTAGGTTTATCGATTGACTGGGATCGTGAAATATCTACGTGCGATAAAGATTATTACAAACATCAACAAGAGTTATTTATAGATTTTTATAATCAAGGTCTAGTTTCTAGAAAAGAAACATATGTAAACTGGGATCCAGTTGAAAACTCAGTACTTGCTAATGAACAAGTTATTAATGGAAGAGGCTGGAGATCAAATGCATTAGTGGAAAGGAAAAAGTTATCTCAATGGTTTTTTAATATATCTAAATTCTCGAATGAACTACTCAAAGATTTAGAAACTCTAGATGGATGGCCAGACAAAGTAAAATTAATGCAAAAAAATTGGATAGGAAAATCTTTAGGATGTGAGATAAATTTTGAAATAGATAAAAATGGAAAAAAAATTTGTGTGTTCACAACTCGTCCAGATACAATTTTTGGCGCAAGTTTCATAGCATTATCCCCAGATCACGATTTAAGTAAAAATTTTCTAAATGATAAAAAATTTTTAGCTTTTAAAGATGAGTGTAATAAAACAGGAACCACAGAAGAGGCCCTTGCAAACGCAGACAAATTAGGTTTCGAAACACACTTATTTGTTAAACACCCCTTCATCAAAAATAAGAAATTACCAATATATTTTGCTAATTTTGTTCTGATGGATTATGGAACAGGTGCAATATTTGGTTGCCCAGCTCACGACCAAAGAGATTTTGAATTTGCAAAAAAGTATAACTTAGAAATAATTAAAGTTGTAAACGATGGATCAAACGATAATGATCTCAAAGAGGCATTTTTAGGCGCAGGAAAAATAATCAATTCAGATTTCTTAAATAATCTTGATATTAATTCAGCAAAGAAAAAAATTATCAATGAAGTTGAGAGCAAAAAGTTAGGTAAAAGTAAAACTCTTTTTAGATTGAAAGATTGGGGTATTTCAAGACAAAGATATTGGGGCTGTCCTATCCCAATGATACATTTGGATGATGGTTCAATTGTGCCAGTGGAAAAAGACGAATTGCCCGTTCAACTCCCAGAAAATGTTGATCTTAATATCACTGGAAATCCTCTAGAAAAACATCCAACCTGGAAAAATACTACACAAAAGTCAACTGGCAAAGCGGCAATAAGAGAAACAGATACGTTAGATACTTTCGTAGACTCATCTTGGTATTTTTTAAGATTTTGTTCCCCAAATAATAAGTCCGAACCATTTGACTTGAAAGAAGTAAAATACTGGATGCCGGTTGATCAATACATAGGAGGAATTGAGCATGCTATATTGCATCTATTGTATTCCAGATTTTTTACAAAAGGTATAAAAAAATGTAACAAACAGTTTACCCTATCTGAACCTTTTAAGAATCTTTTCACTCAAGGAATGGTATGTCATGAATCATATAAAGATGGAAATGGGAATTGGTTATATCCCTCAGAAATAGAAAAAATTGATAATAAAACTATTGTAAAGAAATCTGATAAAACTAAAGTTTTAGTAGGCCCTCCTGAGTCAATGTCAAAATCAAAAAAAAATACAATTGACCCTGAAGTCATGATTGATCAATTTGGTGCAGATGCAGTCAGATGGTTTATACTGTCTGATAGCCCTCCAGAAAAAGATGTTCAGTGGACAGACGCTGGTGTGGTTTCTGCCAATAAATTTTTACAAAAAGTCTGGAATCTTAATCATTTGATATCAGCTAGAAAAGAAAAGGGTGTAGATGAAAGCACAGAAAAAAAATTTGAGTTAGAATTGAACAATTTTATCTTTCAAATCGACAATTCTATTAAAAGTTTTAAATTTAATGTATCGATAGCACATTTTTATGAATTGCATAAATTTTTTAAAGATAATTTAGAAATGCAAATTAGTAATAAATTACTTAACTTAAATTTAATTAAAATGATGAAACTTATGATGCCTTTTACGCCTCACTTAGCCCATGAATGTTTAGAGCTTTTAGGATGTAAAAAAGTCTATGAATGGCCAGAAATTGACAAAAATAAAATCTCTGACAAAATTAAAGTTGCAATACAAGTTAATGGAAAAACACGTGATATAATTACAGTAAAAAAGAATTTAATCGAGAAAGAAATACGAAAAATAGTCTTGGACCAACCAAAGGTAAAAAAATATATTGAAGATAAAAAAATTATAAAAACTATTTATGTTAAAAATAAAATTTTAAATTACATAATAGCGGGCAAATAATGAGAATAATAATAGCACTTTTCATCGTTTTGATTACATCTGGCTGCGGATTTAAAGTAGTAAACATAGCTGATTTAAATAATTTTAATATAGCAGAAATAACTACGGATGGAGACAAAAGGATAAATTATAAAATTAAAAACAGACTTTTATTTAACTCAAATAATAATGAAGAAAATCAGATAGTTGTAAACCTTTTCACTAAAAAAAATAAAGCTATAAAAGAAAAAAATATAAAAAATGAAATTACTAAATATCGATTATCTCTACTTGTAGATGTAAAATTTAATTCAATAAATAAAACTAACGAAGGTCAATTTTCTGTAAATAAAGGGGGGGACTATAATGTTGCAAGTCAATACTCTCAAACATTAAACAATGAAAAAAAACTTATAGATTTGCTTGCAAATGAGCTAGCTGATGAGATTTTAGAAAGGTTGAGATTGGTAAATGATTTATAAAAGCTATGAAATAGAGAAAAATTTGGAAAACGTAAATAGTAAAATGCTTTTATTCTACGGTGAAAATTTAGGTCTAAAAAATGATTTTAAAAAAAACATTAAAAATATTTATAGTAAATCTGAAATTATATTTTTTAATCAAGAAGAAATAATCAAAAATGAAAACTTATTATTTAACGAAATTAGAAACGATTCATTGTTTCAAGAGAAAAAAATTTTTTTTATTGAACAAGCAGGTGAAAAAATTTTAAAAATTTTGGAAGAAATAGATCCATTTATCGAGAATAACAAAATTTATTTATTTGCTGATGTACTGGACAGAAAATCAAAATTGAGAAACTATTTTGAAAAGTCGAAAAAAAATGCAGCAATAGCGTGCTATCAGGACAATGAAATAACTTTGAAAAAAATTATAAATTCGGAGTTAAAAGGGTTTGATGGATTAACACCATTTAATATTAATCTAATACTAGACAACATCAGTATGAATAGAGCCAGATTACATAATGAAATTGATAAAATAAAAATTTTTTTTGATAAAAAAAAAATTGAAAAAGAGGAGCTTGAGAAATTGCTCAACATTAAAGTTAACGATAGTTTCAATGCTCTTAGTGATCAAGCTTTAATAGGTAATAAAAAAAATACAAATAAACTCCTAAGTGACACTGTTATTGATACAGAGAAAGTCAACTTATATCTTAATATTATAAATCAGAGGCTAGATAAACTTTATGATGTAAATAAGGATGGAAAAGAAAATTTGGAAAAATCGATTAACGATATTAAACCTCCTATATTCTGGAAGGATAAGCCTAACTTTATTCTTCAAGCAAAGAAGTGGCAACTAAAAAAAATTCTTAAGCTCAGAGATAAAACTTACAAATTAGAAACCGAACTAAAATCTAATTCTCAAACAAATAAAAATATTTTGTTAAAGAAATTAATGGTTGATATTTGCGAAATGGCTAATTCTTAGTTAAAAGATCTGAGATCAATTCAAATTGCTCTAAGTCTTTATATTGAATTGTAATTTTTCCAGAATTATTTTTTTTATTAATTATATTAACTTTCAAACCTAGTATCTTTTCAATACGTTCTTGGGTCTTTAATATATTTGTGTCAATTTTTTTATCTTTAGTGTTAATTTTTTTGTTTCTTGTCAAATACTCAACTTTTCTAGCACTATAATTTTTTGATACTATTTCTTCGGCAATAGAAGAAGCGTTAGAGATTCCAATAAGAGGTCTTGCTTGTCCAGAGGTTAGCGTACCTTCTTCTAGCATTGAAATTACATCACTAGGTAAAGTTAATAATCTTAAAGTATTGCTTATGTGACTTCTGCTTTTTGACATTAATTTAGATATACTTTCATGATCATATTTAAATTCTTCATTTAATCTTTTGTATCCTCTAGCCTCTTCAATAGGATTAAGATCATCTCTTTGAATGTTTTCTACTATTGCAACTTCCAGAGATTCAACATCGCTTAAATCAAGTATCGTAACAGGTATGTCATGAAGACCGGCTCTTAGAGCGGCTAACCATCTTCTTTCGCCAGCAATAATCTCGTATTTTCCTGACTCAGATTTGCTCGGCCTAACGGCTATAGGTTGAATTATCCCGTTTTTCCTAATTGAATTTGCTAATTCCTCGAGTTTTACCTCACTAAAATTTTGTCTTGGTTGATAAGGGTTTCTGCTCAAATCACCTATAGAAATTTTATTCGATTTCGATAGATTATCATTATTAAGATTTTTATTTGGTTTATTGTCTCCAAATAAAGCTGACAAACCCCTTCCTAGACCCCTTTTTTTTCCCGAGTTCATGCTGCACTTTCTATTGAATTATTTTTCATAAATTCTTCAGCGAGTTTAAAATAAGACTTGCTGCCAACACAATTTTTATCATAAATAACACATGGCATTCCATGCGATGGCGCTTCTGATAAACGAACATTTCTTTGAATTACAGTTTGATAGACTTTTTCCTTAAAGAAATTTCTTGCTTCTTTATCAACTTCCGATGATAACTTATTTCTTTTATCAAACATCGTTAATAAAATTCCTCTAATTTTTAATTTCGTATTTAAATTTTCTTTAATCCGGTCTATAGTTTTAACAAGTTGAGTAATACCTTCTAAAGCAAAGAATTCAGTTTGAAGTGGCACTAGGAGTTCATCAGAGGCAACCAAAGCCATTATAGTTAAAAGACTTAGGGAAGGCGGACAATCGATAAAGATATTATCGTACTTTTCAAGAACCCCATTCTTCTCTGCATTAAGAATTTGTTTTAATACAAATGCTCGATTTGAGTCATTGGCAGTTTCAACTTCAAGTCCAGATAAATTTACATGAGACCCTACTAAATCTAAATTTTTAATTTCAGTTTTTTGTATTACATCATTGACACTAATTTTTTTTATTAAAAGATTATAAATATTTTTATTTTCGTCACTGTTATCTTTACCTAGCCCTGTTGTTGCGTTTCCTTGTGGATCCAAATCTATAACTAAGTTTTTTTGACCCAAAATGGACAGCGAGGCTGCTAAATTTATAACTGTAGTTGTCTTACCTACGCCACCTTTCTGGTTTATAACTGCTAATGTTGTTGGTTTTCCCATGTCTTAATCAATATCCATCAAAATTATTTTTGAATTAATATTAGTAATACTCTTCTCTAATTTATAAGGATATTTTTTGCTTTTAAAAGATTTATTTATCTCTTCCTGAGCATTTTGACCTTTTAAAATGATTAGTTTATGCGGTTTTTTAGCGATTTCACGTGAAACTTGTATTAAGTTATCTAATTTTTTAAATGCCCTACAAACTATAATATCAGAATCTAACTTTTCGTCTCGCACATCACCAAGAACCTCTGCTTTTAATCTCAAATCCTTAATTACTCTAATTAGAAATTTTCTCTTTACCATTGATTTTTCGTACAATTTCACGTGAAAAGCCTTATTTTTATTAAACATTTCAATTACTAAGCCTGGAAATCCTGCGCCTGTACCAAGATCAGCTAAAGAACTAGAACTAAAATTAATGAACTTGACTAATTGAGCTGAGTCAAGAATATGTCTCTCCCAAATTTGATTTTCAGTGCTTTTAGCTATTAAATTATATCTTTTGTTTTCTCTTAAGACAAAATTTGTGAATTTTTTTAATTTTTCAATAGATTGATCTGTAAAGTTAAGGTCATTTTTAAGGATATTTATAACTTCTAACTGCTGCATTAAGCAGTAGCTTTATATCTGAGTTTTTTTATGTGTGAAAGAAGAATAATTATAGCTGCTGGCGTTACACCATCTATACGGATAGCTTGGCCTAGTGTTTTAGGCTTAACTTGAAGCAGTTTACTCTTGATCTCGTTAGATAGACCGCTAAGTTTTTCATAATTTATACTCTCAGGGATAATAACGGACTCATCTTTCTTAAAAGATTCTATATCTCTTTCTTGTCTATCTAAGTAACCCATATAATGAGCATCTGTTACAACTTGGTTTTCTATAGACCTTGAAAAGCTAGGAATATCAGGAAATACTTGCCTTATTTTTGCCATATTTACTTTTCGCTGACCCATAATTTCTAAACAAGATCTTTTGACTCCATCCATGGCAATCTTGATATCAAATTTCTTAGCCTGGTTAGGAGTTAAATAATTATTTTTTAAAATTTTATTGAGGGCGAAAATATTTTTTTTCTTTTCGCTAAATATTTTTTTTCTCTCAGAATTAACTAAATTTAAATGGATTCCAAAATCTGTTAGTCTTTGATCGGCATTATCAGCTCTTAAAGTTAATCTATATTCTGCTCTTGATGTAAACATTCTATAAGGTTCTGAAACTCCTTTAGTTATAAGGTCATCGATCATAACACCAATATAAGAAGTTGATCGATCTAAAATAAACTCTTCTTGATTTCGAATTTTTAATGCCGCATTGATCCCTGCTATCAAACCTTGAGCTGCTGCTTCTTCATATCCAGTAGTTCCATTAATTTGTCCGGCAAGAAATAAAGAATTAATTTTTTTGGTTTCTAAGGTTGCTTTTAACTCCCTTGGATCCACATAATCGTACTCAATTGCATAACCCGCCCTTTTCATCTTAACATGCTCTAAACCCTTGATTTTAGCCAATATTTTGAGCTGTATTTCTTCTGGAAGAGATGTTGATATGCCATTTGGGTAAATAGTATTGTCCTTTAATCCTTCTGGTTCTAGAAAAATTTGATGTTTTTCTTTTTCCTTAAATTTAACAATTTTATCTTCTATAGATGGACAATACCTAGGCCCTACTCCTTTTATGTTTCCTGAATACATTGCACTTCTTGAAATATTTTCACTAATTATTTTATGAACATCATTATTTGTATAAGTCATGCCACATTTAATCTGCTTATTGTTGATCTTACTCGTCAAGAAAGAGAAATAATAATGATCATCATCAGCAGGCTGCATTTCTAGGTCGTCATAATTAATTGTATCACCATCTAGTCTTGGAGGTGTTCCGGTTTTTAATCTTCCAATTTGCATTTTAAATTTTGCTAGTTGTTCACTCAAACCGGTAGATGGTTTTTCATCATACCTACCAGCTGGTATCTGTGTTTCACCTATGTGTATTAAACCGTTTAAGAAAGTTCCCGTCGTAAGTATTAGTTCTTTAGTTCTTATTTCTTTACCGCTATGACAAACGAACCCTGTAACTTTGTTGTTATCGAACAAGAATTTTACTACTGGGTCAGCTACGACCTCTAAATTTTTATAATTTAATAAAATCTTATGCATATGCTCTTTGTAAAGAGCTCTGTCTGATTGAGTCCTTGGTCCTTGCACTGCTGGACCACGACTTCTATTTAACAATCTAAATTGTATACCTGATTTATCAGCTACAACACCCATCACACCGTCTAAAGCATCGATTTCTCTCACTAGATGCCCTTTTCCAAGTCCACCGATAGCAGGATTGCATGACATTTCACCAATAGTCTCTATTTTATGAGTAAAAAGAGCAGTATTTACGCCCATTCTAGCAGAAGCTGCAGCTGCCTCACATCCGGCATGTCCTCCACCTATTACTACTACATCATAGTTTTGTTTTGTCATTCTGTGAATGTAATCGTATAGATTAAGAATACAAGAAGTATTTTATTTACCAATACAGAAGTCTTTGAATATAGAACCAAGTATTTCTTCCACATCTACCTTGCCGACGATACTACCAAGATGTCGTGTGGCCATTCTTAGGTCTTCAGCCGCTAATTCGAGGTCTTTATTTTGATCCTTTTTTAGAAACTTGTCAATTTCTTTTAAGCAATCATTTAGCTTAACTCTGTGCCTTTCTCTAGTAATTAAAGCGCTATTATTAGATGTAAATTTTTTGCTTAACTTAACTTTAATCAAATTAATTAATTTATCGATATTTTTATTATTTTTTACTGAGGCTAAAACAGTGTCAACGCTAAATTTATGATTTGGTTTATCTGAAACATCTGATTTATTTAAAAAAATTATAGAATCTCTATTAATCATATTCTGTATTTCTTTGTTAATTTTTTTGGATGAATTATCAATAACTATTATATTTAAATCTGCTTCTTTTGATTTTCCAAGGGCTAATGAAATTCCTTTTTTCTCTACTTCATTTTTTGTATCTCTAATACCAGCAGTGTCAGCTAGAAGAACAGGATATCCATCTAAATTTAAATAGGTTTCTACAACATCTCTAGTCGTGCCAGCTTCGTCTGAAACAATTGCTACCTCTCTTTTAGAAAGTAGATTTAATAATGATGATTTTCCAGCATTTACTTCTCCTATAATTGAAACCCTAAAACCGTCTCTAATTTTTTCTCCAACTTTATTATCCTCAATAATTTTAGTAATTTCTGAATGAATTTCTTTTATTGATTTGTGGGCATCTTTAAGTACTTTTTCTGGTAAATCCTCTTCTGAAAAATCAATTTTTGCTTCTATAAAAGCAAGAGATTTTATTATTTTTTCCCTCAAGTCATTATAATAATTTGATGCGTTTCCCTGAACTAATTTTACTGCTTGTTGTCTTTGCAGTTCTGTCTCGGAATGAATAAGATCTCCTATACTTTCAGCTTTTAACAAATCAATTTTATCATTTTGAAAAGCAATTTTAGTGAACTCACCAGGTTCGGCTAGTCTGCAGTTTTTTTGCTTTGACAAAACTCTTAATAGAGCGTTTATTACCGCATTACTTCCATGAATCTGTAATTCTGCTAAGTCTTCACCGGTATAGCTATTTGGTCCGGGAAACCACAATAATAGAGCCTCCGGATCTATTACATTACCGTTGTTCGGGTCATAGAACTTACAATAATTAATTTCGTTCGACTTTATATCATTAGACTTAGTCAAATATTGACAAATCTTAAGTGTTTCACTGCCTGATATTCTAACAATAGCTATTCCAGAAGGTCCTCTACCCGAAGATAAAGCATAAATGTTCATTGAATTATAATGATAAACCTCGATTAGAGATTATTTTACTGAATTTTTTTAATGCCTCGTTGTTCTTAATATTTTTTACAATTATTTCTTTGAATGGATCTAGATATTTATTTTTTTTAAAAAAACTATGAGTAGCATCAACACCTAAACTCATGATAGTATTTTCGGGTTTTCTGCTATTATAAAAATCATTTAATGCATAGCTATTTTTAATAGAAATACCTAAACCAACATAATATTTAATAATTTCTTTTAGTTTTTTTATATCCCTTAGAACTAGATTAAAACCTTGACCAGCTACAGGATGAATCGTGTGCAAACCCTCACCAAGAATTAATATATTTTTTTGATGATACTGTCGTCTTAAACTTAGAGAAATAGGATACGACTGAATATTACTAATAGTAACATCTTGTTTATTCTTCAACATTTCTACTATTTTGTTTTTAACCAAAGTTGTAATTTTTTTTGAATTTTTTTCGAAAAAATATTTTTTTACACTCCAAACAAAAGAGAAATAATTTTTTGAAAAAGGAAGTATAGCTAATGGTCCTTCTTTTAAGAAGAATTGACTTGCATTGAGAGTCTTAAAACTATGGTTTACATAACCTGTAATGGCTACTTCTTTATAATCTTTCTTAATAGATCTTGTTTTTGTTATGTCATTGTAAATTTTAGATTGCCCACCCATACAAAGAATAACTAAATCATAATTTTTAAGTTCTTCTAAATTTTTTATATCTTTTCTAATTAACTTAATTTTATTTTTTGAAACTTCTTTCATTAATAAACTTTTAACTTTATCATTTTCAAAAACATACATGAGATTAGAATTAGCTTCGTTGAGATTTAAAAAATTTATTTTTCCCTTAGAAGTTTCGTAAAATAGTTCGATTTTTTTTGAAGGCCAGAAAAACTTTTGTCCTAAGTTGGTAATATTTTGATTAATAAATTTGAGGTTCGCATCCGAAATGGCAGTAGTCCTATTATCTTTAATTTTTGTGCCTTTTTTAGCTATTAAATTCACCTCTATGCCTGGCACTTTAGCTAAAACTGCTGCGGTCATTAAGCCTGAAAGACCGTTTCCGACAATGCATATTCTCTGTTTTATCATATTAAAATTTTTAACACTTTCATAAAAATGGTAAAAAGTACGTAATCGATTCGTAATGAATACAAACTTTTTAGATAGTGTAACAAATTTTTTGAAAAAGCGAACCTTTGAATTACTGGGTATAATCTTAGTTTTATCAAGTGTCGCACTTGCAATCGCTTTTACAACATATTCTCCTGAAGATCCTTCATTCATTTATGGGGATAGGAGCTTCGAGATCCAGAATTTTTTTGGGATTTATGGAAGTAGCATTGCAGATTTTTTATTGCAAAGTTTTGGTTTAACCTCTTTTTTATTATTACTTAACTTTTTATTCTGGGGGTTAGATTTAATAATAAAAAAGGAATTAAGAAGAATAATTTTAAAGTTATTTTTGGTTGTGGCTTATTTAACTGTAGGAACAGTTTTTATCTATTTAACCTTCAATAATTCTTTTTGGTTAATTGATAATGGAAATTCAGGCTTTGTTGGAAAAATAACATATAACTTTATTAATACTTGGGCTCCGTGGATTGATAATACATATTCAATTTATGGACTACTTTTATTAACTATAATTTTTTTTTCATTTTCAGCTGAAATAAATTATAAAAAAGTATTTTCAAATATTATTTCACTTTTTAGAAGAAAGCCTGTGGAAAATATTGAACCAGATTTTAGTAAAATTAATATTGAAGACCAACCACAGACCTTAGAAAAACCACAGCAATCTTTTTCATTTGACACCGATACAAGTTCTCAAACAGAACAAGTTACCCCGAAAACTAAATATAAATTACCAGATATAAATTATTTAGAAAAAAATTTATCTAAACTTAGTTCTGATGGAAATAAAAATCGTCCTGATGCTGAGTTTATGGAAAAAATATTGTTAGACTTTGGTATAGACGGAAAAATTAAAACAATTAATAATGGTCCTGTAGTAAGCCTTTATGAGTTTGAACCAGCACCTGGTGTAAAAGTATCAAAAATAATTAATTTATCTGAGGATTTAGCAAGAAATACAAGTTCAACTTCTACAAGAGTTTCGGTTATTCCAGGAAAAAACACTGTTGGAATTGAAATTCCAAACGAGGAAAGGGAGAGCGTATCACTAAGAGAAATTATTTCTTATGATAAATTTCAAAAGAAAGATGTAAGACTTCCGATAGCATTAGGTAAAAGTATTTCGGGAATGCCAATTGTTGGTGATTTAACATCAATGCCTCATCTTTTAATTGCAGGTACCACTGGATCAGGAAAGTCTGTTTGTATAAATACTATAATCGTTTCACTGCTTTACAAACTTAGTCCAGATCTTTGTAAGTTTATTTTAATCGATCCAAAGATGTTAGAGCTATCCACTTACGAAGGAATACCTCATTTATTAACTCCAGTTATTACTGATGCTAAGAAAGCTACATCAGCTTTATCCTGGACAGTAAAAGAAATGAACAGCAGATATAAATTGATGAGCAAGGTAGGAGTAAGAAACATTGATGGCTATAATGCTAAGCACAAACTTAAAATGCCTTACATCGTTGTGGTAGTTGACGAAATGTCAGACTTAATGCTTGTAGCTGGAAAGGAAATTGAAAACTACATCCAAAAATTATCCCAAATGGCTAGAGCTGCAGGTATTCATATCATCATGGCTACGCAAAGACCAAGTGTTGATGTAATAACAGGTACAATAAAAGCAAATTTTCCAACAAGAATATCTTTTCAAGTAAGTTCTAAAATTGACAGTAGAACTATTTTAGGGGAGCAGGGTGCTGAACAATTACTTGGGAAAGGAGACATGCTATTCATGTCATCAGCAAACAGAATAGTTAGAATTCATGGCCCTTACGTTTCTGAACAAGAAATTGAGAAAATTACAAATTCGTTAAGAGCACAAGGAGAGCCAGATTATATGGAAGAAATTACTGCTCAAGAAACAACTGAAAGCTCATTGACGCCTGGAAATGAAGGTGATGAGGATGAATTATTCAATCGAGCTGTAGAAATAATAAAAGCTGAAGGAAAGGCCTCTACAAGCTTCTTACAGAGAAAATTACAGATCGGATACAATAGAGCTGCTAGAATTATTGATATGATGGAAGAAAAAGGTATTGTTAGTAAGGCAAATCATGTTGGTAAACGTGAAGTTCTTTAGAAAAACATTTTTAATCTCGTTTATGCTATTAATAACAACGAGTTTATTAGCTGATGAAAAAGATAAAATAATTGCTCAATTAAATAATTTAAATTCTTTAGAATTTACATTTGATCAATTAATTAATGAAAAAACAGAAAAGGGTAGTTGTATTTTAGAGTTTCCTGGAAAATTAAAATGCAATTACTTTGATGACAAGAAAAAAGAACTAGTTATTAATAATAAGAGGTTAGCAATAACACAAAAGAGATATAATAAGACTTACCAGTATCCTATTTCAAAATCTCCATTTTTAAATATTTTATATAAAGATAAACTTTTAGAAATTGTGCAATCAGGGGAATTAGAATTAACTGATGAAATAATTAAGCTTATTTATTTTGGTGATAACGAAATTACAGTTTTTTTTGATAAAAAAAATCTGGATTTGAAAGGATGGAAGATCAAAGATCAATACAACAATAATATAAATTTCTCCCTTAACATTGTTGCTAGAAATGACGTTTTTAAAAAGGGCACCTTTAAAGTACCTGAAATAAACTAAGCTACAAAATCAATTTCTTCTTCTTTGAAAATTTCAAAGCCTTTGGATTTATAATTTTGTAATGCATGTTTGTGGTCTAAGCTACAAGTATGAACCCACATTCTACTAGGATTTTTTCTTGATGCACTTGCGATAGCATGATTTACAAGTGTTGATCCAAGTTTCAAACCTCTGAATTCTTTAAGTACTCCTAAATTGATAAGCTCAACTTCATTTGATCCAGGGTGATATTCTTGTTCATAATATCCTACCAAATCTTCACCTTTTTTTAGAACATGTGTTTCTAAATTTTTATTTGTAACATACTTTACCCATTCGCTATCAGACCAAAGCAATCTATCTCTCCAGTAATGATCTACACCTATTTGTTTATAAAAAAATCTATTTAAATGAAAATTATCTTTATTGTCTAAAATAATTTTGAAATTTTCTGGAAGATTTAAATCAACTGTTTTTGAAAAATCTTTAATTTCTAAGAAATATCTTTTTACTCTTGAAACCATCAGCTTACCATCTTTCCAATCTTTTCACCTGCAAATATATGATAGTGTAAATGAGGAACTTCTTGACCACCATCGCTGCCAATATTTGTTAAAGCCCTGTAACCTTTGTCTTTTGCACCCATTAAGTTTGCGACGTGCGTCACGGCTTTGTTTAGCTCTACAATTTCTTTGTCAGAAGCTTTACTGTTGAAATCATTTAGATCTATGTATTCACCTTTGGGAATAACTAAAACATGAACTTTCTTTTGAGGATTGATATCATGAAAAGCTAAAACATGGTCATTTTCATAAACTTTTTTACACGGGATTTCACCTCTTAGAATTTTAGCAAATATATTATTTTTGTCGTAACTCATTTCTGTCTTTTCTTAAGTTCGCTCATCACATCTTCGATTTTTATGTTGTTAGCCTCTAAGTAAACCATTAAATGATAAACCACATCAGCAGCTTCGTGTATCTTATTTGAATTTTTTTCCACAGATTCTATTAATTCGCCTATTTCCTCTTTTACTTTTGCAACACTTAGGTTTTTATCGTTCAAAAGTTTATTAGTATAAGACTTGTCCGGAGAAGAATTTTTTCTCTCTCTGATTGTTTTGATTAATTGTTCTAAGTTTTCAAACATTTGTTAACCTTACTGATACATTTTTAGAATTCAAATATTCTTTAGCATCTTTGATTTTATATTCGCCATAATGAAAAATAGAAGCCGCTAAAACTGCACTTGCTCCACCTTTAACTATGCCATCATATAAGTGATCTAGAGTTCCAACTCCACCGGAAGCTATCACTGGAATATTAGTACTATTTGTAATTGTTTTTAATAAATCAACATCGTAACCAGATTTAGTTCCATCTTTATCCATCGAAGTTAATAAGATTTCTCCGGCTCCATTTTCTTCTACTTTTTTAGCAAAATCCACTGCATCGATACCAGTTTTATTTCTGCCACCGTGTGTAAACACTTCCCATTTATTTTCTGAAACTTTTTTTGCGTCGATCGCAACGACAATGCATTGAGATCCAAATTTTTTTGAAGCTTCCTTAACAAAGTCGACATTCTTTACAGCAGCAGTATTAATAGAAACTTTATCTGCACCAGCTAACAATAAATCAGTAATATTTTGAATAGTTCTAACTCCACCTCCAACAGTTAAAGGAACGAAACATGCTTTCGCAGTTTTTCTAACAATATCAATAATCGTTTCTCTATTCTCATTTGAAGCGGTAATATCAAGAAAACAAATCTCGTCAGCGCCACCGTCACTGTAAATTTTAGCTTGCTCGACTGGATCTCCGGCATCTTTTAATTCAACAAAGTTAATGCCTTTGACAACTCTTCCATTCTTAACATCAAGACAAGGTATAATTCTATTTTTAAGCATTTATCTCCTTTGCTAACTCATCAAGTTTAATATCACCATCGTAAATAGCTTTACCAACAATGATGCCCTCAATTTTTTTATTATTTAACTCTTTAGCTTTCTTAATATCTCTTATTGAAGAAACGCCTCCTGAAATCACAACAGGACAATTAGAAAGCTCTGCAATTTTAACTGTCTCTTCATAGTTAGGGCTAGTTTTCATTCCATCTCTATTTATGTCTGTAAAAATAATCCTGCTTACGCCAAAATCATTTACTTCTTTTAAAAAATCTGTGGTTTTAATTTCTAAATTCTCTTTCCATCCTGATACAGAAAGGTTTCCATCTTTTGCGTCTAATCCCAACGCAATTTGATTTTTAAAATTTTCACAAGCTTTTTTTAAAAATTCTTTATTTTTTATTGCTCCACTTCCTAAAATTACTTTTTCAACTCCTGCATCAATGTATTGATTAACACTATCTAAATTTCTTACACCTCCACCTATTTCAATCTTTAAATCATACTTGCTGACTATCTTCTTAATAATATCCAAGTTTACAGTCTTTCCAGTTAAGGCCCCGTCTAAATCAACAATGTGTAAATTTTTAAAACCATGATCTTTGTATTTACCGGCTTGATCGATAGGTGAAGTTTCATACTCAGTTTTGTTTTCAAAATTTCCTTTAATTAATCTTACGCATTTCTTATCCTTAATATCTATAGCAGGAAATATTTTCATTATAATTTTAAAAAGTTATCAATTATTTTTAATCCTGTTTTATCACTTTTCTCAGGGTGAAACTGTGTTCCAAACAAATTATCTCTTTCAACAGAGCAGACAATTTTTGAAGAATAGTCTGTTGTTGCTGAAATAACTGATTTATCTTCAGGAATAAACTCATAACTATGAACAAAATACATATGAGATTTATTTTTTATATCTTTAAATATCTTACTCTCTTTTTGAATTTCAATTTCATTCCAACCAATATGTGGAAGTTTAAATTTTCCCTTTTGATTATCAATTTTGGAAACTTTGCCAGAAATCCAACCTAACCCCCTTGTTTCTTCTTCTTCATATCCAATATCTGCGAACATTTGTAAGCCTACACAAATTCCTAATAAGGGTTTCTTATTTATAATTGCAAAATCTTTAAGCGTGTCTACTAATCCAGAAATACTATTTAGAGAGTCAACACAACTTTTAAAAGAACCTTGCCCTGGCAAAACAATCTTGTCACAAGACTTAATTTTATTAATGTCTGAAGTTACCTCTAGATTAACTTTACCTTTAGCTACCTCTGTAAAAGAATTTATGACAGAGCTAATATTGCCCGATTGGTAGTCAACAATTGTGACGTTCATCAATTTTAAATAGAGCCTTTTGTCGAAGGTATTGAGTTTTTAATTCTTTTATCAATCGCTAAAGCATCTTTTAGTGATCTAGCTAAACCTTTGTAACATGACTCAATCTTGTGGTGACTATTTTCACCGTAAATATTTTCTATGTGTAATGTAACTCCAGCAGATTGTGAAAAAGCTTGGAACCACTCTTTAAATAATTCTGTGTCCATCTCACCAAGTTTCTCAACCGGCAGATTTACTTTCCAGATTAAATAAGGTCTATTCGACACATCTATTGAAACTCGGCTTAGAGTTTCATCCATAGGAATCATTGTTGAAGCATATCTTGTAATTCCTTTTCGATTACCTGCTGCCTTTTTAATAGCCTCTCCAATTGCTATACCTGTATCTTCAGTAGTGTGGTGTAAATCTATGTGTGTGTCACCTTTTGCTTTAACTTCCAAGTCTATAAGAGAGTGTTTTGATAATTGCTCCAACATGTGGTCTAAAAAGCCTATTCCAGTTTTAATTTTATACTTACCTTTTCCGTCTAGATTGACCGCGACAGAAATACTTGTTTCTTTTGTTTTCCTAGTTATTCTTGCTTTTCTACTCATAAAGTATGCCTGATTTATCTTTGATATATATTTAATTGGTCATTTTATCAATAAATCACTATTGAAGATTGCAAATTAATCTCCACATATAACTTCATGAATACAGCTGAAAAATGGCACGGTACTACAATTGTCCTTTTGAGAAAGGGTGGAGAAACCGTTGTAGCAGGCGATGGTCAAGTTAGTCTTGGTAATACAGTTTTAAAAAGCAAGGCTAAGAAAGTTAGAAAAATCGATAGCAGAGGAGTAATCGCTGGATTTGCTGGCTCAACTGCAGACGCTCTTACTTTATTTGAGAGACTTGAAGCAAAATTAGAAAAACATGCTGGCAACTTACAAAGGGCAGCTGTTGAGTTAGCTAAAGATTGGAGAAGTGATAAATTCTTAAGAAGATTAGAAGCGTTAATGGCAGTGGCAGATAAGAACCACAGCTTTATTATTTCTGGAACTGGTGATGTATTAGAGCCAGAAGATGGAATAATTGGAATTGGGTCCGGAGGAAACTATGCTCTTGCAGCTGCAAAAGTATTAATAGAGACTGATATGAAAGCAGAGGAGATAGCGAGAAAATCTTTAAAAGTAGCATCAGACATCTGTGTGTTTACAAACAATAACGTAACAATGGAAAAAATTTAAATGTCTAAATCAAAAAAAGAAACAAATTTAAAACTAGTAAAAGGATCTAAAGCTGACAGTTCAAAGGTCAGCGCGCTTTCTCCTAGAGAAATAGTTTCAGAGTTAGATAGATATGTAATCGGTCAAAAAGAAGCAAAAAAAGCTGTTGCTGTTGCATTAAGAAATAGGTGGAGAAGACAAGCTCTTACTGATGAAATGAGAGACGAAGTGTTACCAAAAAATATACTTATGATAGGTCCGACAGGGGTAGGTAAAACTGAAATATCAAGAAGACTCTCTAAGTTAGCTGAGGCACCTTTCATAAAAGTTGAGGCAACTAGATTTACTGAAGTAGGGTATGTAGGTAGAGATGTTGAGCAAATCGTTAGAGATTTAATAGAAATTGCCATAGCAATGGAAAGAGAGAGAAAAAGAAAAGAAGTTAAAGCTAAAGCTGAATTAAAAGCAGAGGAAAAGGTTTTAGATGCTTTGGTTGGGAATAAAGCAAGTGTAGCTACAAGAGAAAGTTTTAGAAAAAGACTAAGAGATGGAGACTTAGACAATAACGAAATCGAAATAGAAGTTCAGGATGTATCCTCTGGATTACAAAGTTTTGAAATACCCGGCATGCCTGGAGGAAATGTTGGTATGGTTAATCTCGGAGATATCCTTGGAAAATCTATGGGGAACAAAAAAGGTAAAAAGAAAAAAATGACTGTTAAAGAGTCTCACGGGATTTTAGTAGCTCAAGAGTCGGATAAAATGATTGAAGAAGATAAAATTATTAAAGAAGCTAAAAAGGCTACTGAGGAAAACGGAATAGTATTTCTAGATGAAATTGACAAAGTTTCTGCAAGAAGCGATAGAGTTGGAGGAGACGTATCTAGAGAAGGTGTTCAAAGAGATCTATTGCCTTTGATTGAAGGAACAACAGTAAGTACTAAACACGGACCAATTAAAACTGACCATATCTTGTTTATAGCATCAGGGGCTTTCCAATTAGCAAAGCCATCTGACTTATTACCTGAACTACAAGGTAGGTTACCTATAAGAGTCGAATTAAAAGCTCTTAATGAGGAGGATTTTAAAAGAATTCTTAAGGAACCTGATAACAGTTTAATAAAACAATATAAAGCTTTATTAAAAACAGAAGAAGTTAATCTTGAATTTTCAGAGGATGGTATTGATATGTTGGCTAAAATTTCTGCGGAGGTTAATTCATCTGTAGAAAATATCGGTGCGAGAAGACTTCACACAATTATTGAAAAAGTTTTAGATGATATAAGTTTTAACGCTACTGATAAAGCTGGTGAAACTATTACAGTTGATAAAAAATTTGTTCAAGACAATTTAGGAAATTTAGTAAAAGATACTGATTTATCAAAATTTATATTATAAATTTTTTAATTTAATCAATATAGCGCCTTCACCACCATCTTTAATATCGGCTTGTGCGATAGAAATTATTAAACTGCTTAATTCCTCACTAGATTTTATAAATTCAGGAACTGAATATCTCAAAGTTCCAAGATTTTTTGAGATGTAAATATCTTTATCATTAGTTGAATGTAATCCTTTTCCAGTAATTAATAATATTTCTTTATATTTATTTTCTTTACACAAAAATATGATCTCTTTCACCTTTCTGTTGGCATCTTCTAACGTATACCCGTGAAGATCGTATTTAAATCTTTCTTTTCTTTGATTTTTATTAGAATAATTTTTATCTTTATCGAAAATATCGGATGGATTTTTTATATATTCTTCCCAAGCTTTTTTGTCATCTTGGTCTAGATCTTTTTTTTTGATCACTAGCTAGTAATTTCAGACAAATACCAATTAGGACTTTTGTTATTAATATTTTTTGAAAATTTCCAACTATCAGTGACAAATTTTATTTTATCAGGATTTCCCTCAATTATTTTATTTTCTTTGTCTCTCTTTACAGAAATTACTTCAGCTACAAATTTAACTGTAGCGAACAAGTTATCTTTTATTTTTTCATATTTTTCTACTGATGACTCTTTTACACCAATGAAAGTAAATTCTGATTTAATATTTTCTTTATTTCTCAACTTGATCGCTTCTGAGAAATTTGAAAACATATTTGGTGATAGTAAAGCTTTTAATTTAATCAAATCACCGTTAGCAAAAGAGGTTAAAATACTTTCATAAGCTATCTCAGCTCCTCTTAAAAATTCTTTCTTTTCTTTTCCTTCTAAAACTTCTAAGTTTTGTTTTACCGGTTCTATATCTTGTGTGGGTATACTAAATTTTTTTTCTGCAAAACTTGGTGAAACTTTAGATTCGTGTCCTGTTTTCCTGCCCAATATACTTCTAAGACGCAAAATTATGAATCCTGCGATCATTCCAAGTAAAATTATATCTAAATATCCAAAACTACTGCTCATTATTTGATAAATATACATGAATAATATAATTTTGTATCAGACAAATGAACACATTTTTCTTAATTTTTGTAGGATTGCCAGCATTAGAGATATTTTTAATGATCAAAATTGGCGGAGAAATAGGAGCTTTTAATACAATAGCATTAATTTTCCTCACAGCAATAGTTGGCTTATTTTACGCAAGGTTGCAGGGTATTCAAATTCTAAAGTCAGGAATCGTGAACATGTATCAAAATAAAGTTCCGATTAATGAAATTATTTCTGGTACGTCAATAGCTCTAGCAGCTTTATTATTAATTATCCCAGGATTTTTTACAGACTTAATTGGTTTTCTTCTTTTAATACCCTTTACACGAAATATTTTACTTAAAATTTTTCTCAAAAAAAAAATTGTTATTAATAAAGCAAAAGAAAATAACACTATTGATGGAGAGATAGTTAAAAAAGATAAAGATGACTTATAAGATAATTGGGAAATATATTAAAGATCTTTATTTTAGCATACCTAACGCTAAGACCTTTTTTTTACTCTCAAAAGATATTGAAAATTATAAGATTAATATTGATATAAAAAGTGACAGAATTGAAAAAAATATAATTGAAGTTTTTACTACTTTAAGTTTATCACCGACAAGAGAAAATATTGAGAATGTAAATACAAAAATTATTTATGCGACTGTTGTTGAATTGCTTAATAATAAAATGAAAAAAGAAGATTTAGAAAAAATTGTCCTCATAGAAATCCCATCTATAATTTATGAAGATCTTAGAAAAACATTTATAAATTTATTCGAGAGCTCAGGATTTAAAGATATAAAGATAAATGAAAAAATTGATTTTCAACTATTGTATAATAGGCGACGTACTCAATAAAAGTTTTTCTTTATCTCTTTCTTTAAAAAATCTTTATGTTTTGTAACTTCTTCGACCGAAATATTTACTATTTGTTTGTTATAGCTTTTATCAATTGATAGATTCTGCTCTAAAACAGGTGAAAGATTAAATTTTGGTTCTTTTGCATCTTTAAGATTTATATAAACTTCTCTCAATAGCTCACAATCTAACAAAGCGTTATGTTTTGTTCTTTTTGAAAGGTCAATATTAAACCTCTTACATAAAGCATCTAAGGAATTGGACAAACCAGGAAACTTATTTCTTGCTAACTCCAATGAGTCAATAACAAATTTTTTGTCAATAGTTTCCTTTTTTATTATTTCAAGTTCACCATTTAAAAAACTTAAATCGAAAGAAGCATTATGAATAATTATTTTTTTTCCTTTAATAAAATTCAAAAATTCTTCGGACACTTTTTCAAAGATATCCTTATCTTTCAAAAACTCTTCAGAAAAACCGTGAACTTTGAAAGCATCGGAAGGCACACTTCTTTCTGGATTTATCAACTTATGAAATACTTTCCCGGTAGGGATCAAATCCTCAGTTTCTATGCAGGCAATTTCTACAATCTTATGTCCGTCTTTAAACGATAGTCCTGTGGTTTCTGTATCTAAAAATACTTCAGCCATTAAATGATTATATTAGATAGATTTTTTTTTAAAATCTTTAAATTATTTTCATTAACAACTATATGATCGCAATATTTAATTTTTTTTGTGTCATTAAGTTGTTTTTTGTCGAGGATATTGAAAAGCTTTTGACTTCCGCCTTTAAGTTTAAATCTTTTTAATCTAATGCTTTTTCTAGCTTTGATAAAAATAATTAGATCGAATTTTTTCATTAATTTACTTTCTATTAATAACGGAATTTCAAAGAAAAGGGTTCTTTTTTTCTTATTTTTTTTCGAAAAATCGTTCATTTCTTTTCTTATAATAGGATGAATTATACTTTCTACTTTTTTAATATTTAAGTCACCATTTATAATTTTATTTCTCAAAACTGTTTTAAGATTTTTATAATTTTTGAGATTTAGTTTTTTAGAAATGATTTTTTTTAAATTATTTTTTTTATAAATTTTTTTAACCTCATTATCTGCACTAAAGAGCGGTCCTTTCCTATAAGACAAAATTTTACTTGCCGTGGTTTTTCCAGAAGATAAAGAACCAGTTATACCAATTTTTTTCATTGAAGACTCGATTTTAAGAGTTCAATTAATTTCTGGTCTATTTCGGGATTCACTTTGTTCCATAAATAAAAAGATTTCTGCCCTTGGTAAATAAACATATCTAACCCGTTAAAAACTTTAATATTTTTATCTTTTAAATATATAAGAGTTTTTGTTTCTAAAGGATTATAAATTGTATCAATATATACTAATTCACTTTTTATGGGATAAAAATCAAAGTTAAAATCCTGTCCATTTTTTAATCCAAGGCTTGTTGCATTTAAAATGATGTCATAATCTACAAGTTTATTTTTAAGATCTGACCATTCAATTATTGCTAAACTAGGAAACTTTTTTTTTAAGAAAAAACATTTTTCTTTTGTTCTATTCGCTATAGAAATGTCTATAACACCAGACTTTTGCAAAGATAAAATCACTGATGGAGAAACACCTCCAGCGCCTATAACGAGTGTTTTCTTTTGTTTGGCATTATCAACTTCCTTTAAATACGCTGCTTGCAGTCCAAAAACATCTGTATTTTCTCCAATTAACACTCCTTTATCATCAAGAAAAATTGTATTAACAGAATTAGTAATCCCAGCATCATTAACAAGTAAGTCCAAATGCGGAACAATTGTTTGTTTATATGGTAAGGTTACGTTAATGCCAGACAATTCTTTATTTTTAATTTGTTTTATAATTTCTGTCAGATCATTATTTTTAACATCGATGATCGAATAACTCGCATCTATATTATATTTTTTAAACCAATAATTATGAAGAACTGGTGAAAGTGAGTGTTTAATTGGACTTCCTATTATACCAAATTTTTTTGTCATTTTTTATATTGATCAATATAATTGATAATATCTTTGATAGGCAAACCCATAATTGAATATCTATCACCCTTGATATGTTCAAATAAGTCTAATCCATCAGCCTCCACTTGATATACGCCATATGCCAGCAGTGTATCAGTGGGAATTTTACTTAAATATTCTGAAATTTGATTTTCTTGCAAATTCTTCATTTTTAACTCGGATGAGTCGGTATGATTCCAGATCATAGATCCATTTATGGATATACAGACTGAACTTATTAGAAAATGTTTAGAATTATTCAATTTTTTTAAAATTTTTAAAGCCTCATCTCTAGATTTGGGTTTGTTTATTAATTCGTTGTTAAGAGAAATAACACTATCAGCACCCAGAACCATTCGATCGGGATTTTTTTTACTTACTTTAATTGATTTAATCTCCGCTAAATTTTTAGATATCATCAATGGGTCTGCGCCTTCAGCTAACAAAGATTGTTTAATTTCATCTTCATCAACATTTGAAGCTATAACTTCATTGTCAATTTTATAAGTATCAAGAATTTTTTTTCTTACTCCGCTTTTTGATGCCAAAATTATTTTCATTTATGCTTTTTAATTTCTATTATCTTTAGAATTGATGCTGCTGTTTCCTCAACAGAACGTCTGGTTACATCAATTACTGGCCAATTATTTTTTTTAAATAGAATTTTCGAGTCGGCTAATTCTTTTTTAATAAAATCTAGGTCTGTATATTCTTTTAATTTATGATCTTTCATTATCGCAACCCTATTCCTTCTTATGTCGACTAAACTCTCTGGATCTGCTACTAATCCAACAATACATATTTTTTTATTTGTCGTAAGAGTACTTGGAATTTTTTGATCTAAAACTAGAGGTATATTAACTGTTTTAAAACCCCTGTTGGCCAAATAAATTGATGTGGGAGTCTTGCTAGTTCTGCTTACCCCAAGCAAAACAACATCTGCACTATCAATATCATCAATTTTTTTCCCATCATCATGTATCATGGTAAATTGTATAGCTTCAATTCGCCTGTAATAGTCTTCATCTAAAACATGTTGCGCGCTTGGCTTATGAATTGCCTTTTGGTTAAGTAATTTTGAAAAACTTAGTATCAAATTGCCTAAAATTCCAAAACAAGGCACATTGTTTTTCTCACTTTGATTGGAAATATATTTTGCTAGCTTTGTTTCGACAATTGTATATAAAATAAGCGAATTATTAAATTTAATGCATTCTTTGATTATTTTATCTATTTGTTGCTCTGTCCTAACGAAAGCAAATTCTTTTTTTTCATACTCAAAATTAGCGAATTGAGATTTTAGGGACAAAAATATTCTATCTAACGTCTCGCCGGTCGAGTCAGACACAAGATATACATTGTATTTTTCGTTCATAAATTTGTTAATAAATAAATAATAAATAACTCTTTTCCACCCTTTTTAATAAATGGACAAAATAAATTAACATTAATTAACATGATTTTAACATTTTGTTCGATGTTAATAATGTTGTTTTACTAATGTTTATAAGATTAATAAAGTAATCAAATTAGGGATTTTTTTTTAAAACTTACTAAATTATGTATGTATAAAACATGTATAAAAAGTTATATGACCATTAAACAGGACCTAGATTAAATACTACATTTTTACAAACTAAATTATAATATGAGTTCACTTAAAGAAATTTTATTAAAAAAACAATCTAGCAAATCATTGTGGTTTATGAGACAAGCAGGTAGATACTTACCTGAGTTCCAAAAAATCAGATCAGAAAATCCAAACTTTATTAAGCTTTGTCTGAATAGTGAATTAAGCTCTGAAATAACTCTTCAACCTATTAAAAGATTTGATATAGACTCAGCTATAATTTTCTCGGATATATTAATGGTACCTTTTGCAATGGGCCAAGACGTAAATTTCATTAAAAATAAAGGTCCTGAGTTAAGCAAGTTTGACCTAAAACTATTTTTCAATAACACAGAAGAGAAATTTTCAAAAAAACTTTCTCCGATTTATAAAGCAATAGCGATTACAAGAAAAAAATTGGATAAAAGGAAATCACTCATTTCTTTCATTGGAGCACCTTGGACTTTACTAATCTATATGTTTGGTCTTCAAAAGAATAAAAAAGAAATAGAGCTAAATAATTTTAAAGAAAGTGATAATAAGTTTAAAAGTATTCTTAGAGAATTAATTAGATATTTATGTGTTCACATTAAAAATCAAGTTAACGCTGGTGCTGATGTTGTTCAAATATTTGATTCATGGGCTGGTTTAATTCCAGATTTTAAAATTAAGGAATTTTGCATCGAACCTAATGCTGAGATAGTAAAATTCTGTAGAAAGAATCAAATACCAAATATTTGTTTTCCGAAAGGGTTAAAAAAAAAATTTAAAGATTTTAATGAATTTGTTAAACCTGACGGAATTAATATTGATTATGAGGTAGAGCCGGAATGGGCAAAGAGAGAGCTAATTAATGTAGTAATACAAGGTGGCTTAAATCCAGAGGTGTTGCTTAAATCAGAAGATGAAATGATTAAAGCAGCGACGAAATACATTAAGACATTTAAAGATTTTCCCTATGTTTTTAATCTAGGACACGGTTTACTTCCTGAAACAGATCCTGATAAGGTAAAAAAATTAATTAAGTTTTATAGGGAATATTAATGGAGAAAGATCACCCAAAAGTTAAATTTGGTAAAACGGGAATTTTAATAGTCAATCTTGGCACCCCGGACTCAACTAATTGGTGGGATATAAGAAAATACCTTAAAGAATTTCTTTCTGATAGAAGGGTAATCGAAGTTAACCCGATCATTTGGAGCATAATACTAAATTTATTTATTTTATCATTTAGACCATCTAAAACTTCACATGCATATAAACAAATTTGGAGAAAGGAAACAAATGAATCACCACTTTTATATTTCACCAGAAAACAGGCTACTGAATTAAGAAAGAAAATTGCTAATGAAAAAGTAATAGTTGATTTTGCGATGAGGTATGGAAATCCAAGTATCAATTCCAGACTACATTTTTTAAAAGAGGAGGGCTGTGAGAATATTGTCGTACTTCCTTTGTATCCTCAGTATGCTGCAGCCACTACTGCAACAGTATGTGACGAGGTATATAGATCTTTAATGAAGATGAGATGGCAACCAAGTTTACAAATTATTCCACATTATGAAAGTGACCCCCTTTATGTAGAGGCGTTAATTAAAAGTATAGATAAAAAATTAAAAGAAATTAGTTGGAAACCAGATTTAATAATTGCTTCATACCACGGTATTCCAAAATCATATTTTAGTAAGGGTGATCCATATCATTGTTATTGCCATAAAACTACTAGGTTGGTAAGAGAGAAATTTGACAAAATAGAAATTCAAACTACTTTTCAATCAAGGTTTGGACCACAAGAATGGCTTACACCATATACTGACAAGACTTTGGAGGATTTACCTAAAAAAGGAACTAAGAATTTATTAGTTATATGTCCAGGATTTGCATCAGACTGTGTTGAAACATTAGAGGAGATTAATATTCAAGGAAGGAAGAGCTTTTTAGAAAACGGCGGAGAAAATTTTGATTTAGTCCCTTGCTTGAACGATAGTTCCGACCACATTCGATTATTTCAAAAACTCGTTAGCAAATACTTATAAAATGAATTTATACCTATTATTTAAATCACTTCATTTAATAGCAGTCATCTCTTGGATGGCCGGCCTATTATATTTGCCTAGAATTTTTGTTTATCATTCAGAGGCAGAACATGAGTCACAAAAAAGGGTATTTAAAACTATGGAAAAAAAACTGTATAATTACATCATGATGCCAGCAATGCTTTTGTCATGGTTTTTTGGTATTTTGCTGATCCATAGTCTTGGTTTTTCAATTTTTTCTGAACTATGGATGCAGATAAAATCTTTAGCTGTTGTAATTTTAACTTTTTATCATTTTAGTTTAGGAAAATATTTAAGAGAGTTTGCTTTAGATAATAACCAAAAAACTTCTCGTTTCTTCAGAATATATAATGAAATACCAACAATTATGCTAATCGTGGCAGTATTTGCTGTTGTATTTAAACCCTTATAATTAGGGGTTGAATTTTTTTAAAAAAGACATATATTTTTATTACATCTCTTAGATCAAAAAAATAATCTCATGAACTTACAAGAATTAAAGCAAAAAAATCCTGCAGAGCTTATTAATGAAGCTGAAAAATTAGGTATTGAAAATCCTAGCACACTGAGGAAGCAAGAAATATTATTTGCTATTCTAAAAAAGCTTGCTGAAAAAAATGAGCAAATAACAGCTACTGGAGTTCTGGAAGTTTTACAAGACGGGTTTGGTTTTTTGCGTGCAATTGAGTCTAATTATTTACCCGGGCCAGACGACATATATGTGAGTCCAAGCCAAATAAGAAAGTTCGGTTTGAGAACCGGGGACTCTGTTGAAGGTGAAATAAGGGGACCTAAAGATGCAGAAAGATATTTTGCTCTTCTTAAAGTTAATAAAATCAACTTTGATGATCCAGATAAAGGAAAAAATAAAATTGCCTTTGACAACTTAACACCGCTATATCCTAACGAAAGAATAAAGCTAGAAGTCGAAACCGCGAAGATTGAAAAAAAACCTGACAACACAGCTAGATTAATCGATCTTGTAAGCCCTATCGGAAAAGGGCAAAGATCTTTAATAGTATCTCCACCGAGGGCTGGTAAAACTATCATATTACAAAATATTGCTCAATCCATTACAGCTAATCATCCTGAGTGCTATTTAATGGTTTTGCTAATTGATGAGAGACCAGAAGAAGTTACGGATATGCAAAGATCAGTCAAAGGTGAAGTCGTTGCTTCAACCTTTGATGAGCCAGCATCAAGACACGTTGCTGTGGCTGAGATGGTAATAGAAAAGGCTAAAAGGTTGGTTGAGCACAAAAAAGATGTTGTTATTTTATTGGACTCCATAACTAGACTTGGAAGAGCTTATAATGCAGTAATACCAAGTTCAGGAAAAGTCTTGACCGGAGGAGTTGATGCAAATGCCCTTCAAAGACCAAAAAGGTTTTTTGGAGCAGCTAGAAATGTGGAGGAAGGCGGTTCATTAACAATTATCTCTACGGCATTAATTGATACCGGAAGTAGGATGGATGAAGTAATTTTCGAAGAATTCAAAGGAACAGGTAATTCAGAATTAATTCTTGATAGAAAAGTTGCAGACAAAAGAATTTATCCAGCTTTAGACATTACTAGATCAGGCACAAGAAGAGAGGAACTTTTATTTGCAAAAGACGAATTATCCAAAATGAATGTTTTGAGAAGAATTATAAGCCCTATGGGAACTATGGATGGTATCGAGTTTCTCATCTCTAAATTAAAAAATACAAAAAATAACTCAGATTTCTTTGACTCTATGAACAAATCTGCAAACTAATAAAAAAATTATTGAATAGTTTGATTATTATAATTCACGTCATGCAAGTAAAAACTAATAATATTTTCTAAAGTTTCAATTTTATCTTTTGCCGTCAAGGCTTCCAAAAGCTTTTGTTTTTCCTCATTAGTTACGGGAGATATCATTGATAAAGTATTTATTTTTTGCATTTTATCTAATTTTTCAAATTCTCTCCAATTCAACAGCAATCCATTCTTTCTAAAAAAAATTTTTGCCTTATCCATTAACTCTTCAGTGCTTTTTTCTTCTGAGATATTTTTTAGATCTATCTCAAAATTTTTATAATCAACTTTAAATTCTCTGTACAATTTATCATTTTTTATTTCCTCTAATATTTTAAATCTAATTAGACCTGTTAAATTAATCAAAATTCTACCGTCTTTACTTTTTTGTAAGTCACTAATTTTACCCAAGCACCCAATTCTATAAACCTCGCTACCACTTTTTTGAGATTGCACCATACCCATCAATTTGTCTTTTCTATATGTGTCATTCACAAGATCTAAATATCTCTGCTCGAAAATATTAAGTGGTAGGTTTGTTTTTGGAAAATAAATCACTCCATTCAAGGGAAAGATTGGGATTATACTTGGAAAATTTTTCATAAAAATATTATATAAAAATTTTTAAATTACTGATAGCGACATTTTATTTATGTTGACCACTCAGGAGTCCATATAATATAGTTCTTTTTAATTTGCGGGCATAGCTCAGTGGTAGAGCGTCTCGTTGCCAACGAGAAGGTCGAGGGTTCAAGTCCCTTTGCCCGCTCCAATAAAACTATGAGTGATTTAGCTAATAAAAAATGTGTCCCTTGTGAAGGCAACATACCTCCATTTGATAAAGATGAAATTCATAAATATCTTAAAAAAGTTGATGGGTGGGACGTTAACAGCAACCAAGACAAAAGTTTTTTCTTAACCAAGGAATTTTCATTTGAAAATTTTAAGGAAAGCCAAAATTTTGTAAATAGTGTTGGACAAATAGCAGAAGAAGAAAATCATCATCCAGATATTTCTTTTGGCTGGGGGTATTGCAAAGTTAAAATTTTTACACATGCAATTAAAGGTTTAGCTGAGAGCGATTTTATTTTAGCTGCTAAAATTGATAAAATTTAATTAGTGATTAAAGTGTCTCACACTAGTAAATAACATTTTAATTTTCGCTTTATCTGCTGCATTTATGATTTCTTGATCTCTTATAGAACCTCCAGGCTGAACTATTATTTTTACTCCTGCTTTAATAAGGATTTTCAAGCCATCCGAAAAGGGAAAGAAGGCGTCAGAAGCTGCTATTGAGTTTTTAATTTTCTTTGGAAGAAATTTTTTTGCTTTTTGTATAGCAATCTTGCAACTATCTAATCTACTTGGTTGACCAGCTCCGATACCTATTGTTGAAAAATTTTTACATAAAACTATTGCATTAGATTTTACATACTTACTAATATTAAAAGCAAATTTAATTTCAGATAATTCTTTTTTATTAGGTTTTAATTTTGTGACACATTTTAATTTTTTACTATCAAGTATCATTTTATTTTTGTTTTGAATAAGAAAAGATCCATCAAATGTTTTTATTGAGGTTATATTTTTTGGCTTGTATTTTGATATATCTATTATTCTTAAGTTCTTCTTTTTCTTTAAAACTTTCAATGACTTTGAATCAAACCCTTTAGCCAATATCACTTCGATAAAATTTTTAGAAATTTCTGAGGCTATCTTTTCACTAATTCTGTAATTGCAAGCTATAACACCGCCAAATGCGCTTAACGGATCACAATTTAAAGCATTTCTGAACGACTCCATTGTATCTCTATTTTCAGAAACGCCACATGGATTTGCATGTTTAATAATAACTGTGCCAGCTCCTTTTTTTAAAGAGTCTAGCGTATCCAAGGCAGCAAATATATCGTTATAATTATTATAACTTAATTCCTTACCATGCAATTGGGAAAAACTCAGTTCTGTATCGTTGTAATCATTTACATAAATTGAACTATTTTGGTGCGGATTTTCTCCATATCTAAGTCTTTTTAATTTCCTTCCGAAAATAGTTTTACGTTCTGGGAACTGAATATTTAACTTATTATTAAACCAATTAGCTATCATTGAGTCGTAATAAGCGGTTAAGCCAAAAGCTTTTGACGACATCAGCTGTCTAAACTTTAAACTTGTTTTACCCTTGTATTTCTCTAATTCTTTTATGAGAGATGTGTAATCGTTTTTATTAGTAATAATTGTGACATTCTTATAGTTTTTTGCTGCAGATCTAACCATTGTTGGCCCACCAATGTCAATATTTTCAATTATTTTTTTGAAATTTTTGGTTTCTTTAACAACTTTTTGGAAAGGGTAAAAATTAACTACGATTAAATCAATAGATGGAAAATTTTGTTTTAACATTTCATTTTTATGAGATTTATTTTGTCTGTCGTGAAGAATTCCAGCATGTATCTTAGGGTGAAGAGTTTTGACGCGACCGTCAAGCATCTCATTGAAACCAGTATATTTCGAAAGCTCAATACAATTATAACCAAGTTTTTTTATAAAATTGTATGTCCCACCAGAACTTATTATTTTAATATTAAACTTTTTTAAAATTTTTAATAAAGGTATAATATTCTCTTTATTTGAAACAGAAACTAAGGCATTTTTAATTTTTAAGTTCATAATTAAATATTTTTCTTAATTTCCCAATTAAAAGATTTATCTTTATTAACTAAATTACCAGAAATTGTAATACAAGTATTATCTAATATTTTTTTACCTCCTAAGTATATTCCTTTCTCAATTTCAATATTTTCATCTTTCACGGTGAAAAGTAAGGACTTGTTCTTTGATATCTGTATTAAAGCCCCATTTCCGCTCATAGTTTTAATCGCATTTAATGAGGGATCTAAGTGAAACCTAAATACATATCGTATTGGAATACCGTCACTTTTTTTTAAAATATGATCTATGCCTCGAAGCTTATTTTTTTCCTGATCTAGATAAATTTCTCTTTTATGGATGCAACCAAAATCTTTCTCATATCCGTTGTGAGACACAGAAGATCCATTTAAAAAATTGCTGTTCTCAAATTTTAGATTACTAGTTTTAAAAGTATTTTTTATTGCGTTCCCAAATATTCTATTAATTAGTTTATTCCTCTCAAACTTAGTGATACTTGTATCGTTTATAGTAAGTGTTGTCTGACTGGCTGTTAGTCTGCTGATAAGTTCTGCTTTAGCCGAAATTTTATTTCCAAAGCCACAATTAGTGATGATTTTATGCCCGTCTAAAAAATACTCAAAAGAGAGAGGACCCGATTGATAATTTTTCGAGAAATTTTTATTTGGAGGACCTCCGACATCGAAGTAAATCGCTTGACTTTTAGATTTTGCATAAAATATGCCACCAATAACGATTTTTTTATCTTTTTTACTTACTTTTAAGTTCTCTAAGTATTTATCAAAACTCTTTAAATCGTTTTCAGAACCACCATTAAAAAGTGGAACTTGATTATTAGGAGTTTTAAGAAACTTTATACACGTTAAATTTTTTTTGATTATATCGTCCAAGAATTCCGGCATATAAAGCTGAGCGTCTTTGATGGTTTCGTGACACAAAATTAAATACTTAGTAAAAGATATAAGATCATTTGGGCTTCTTGATAAAGGGAAACCATCTTTATCAAAATGGTATTTTGTAAATCTTTCGAGTTCTTTTATTCCAATATTGTAATTTTCCTCATACTCTCTAAAAACTATTCCGGATAAAATTAACGCACAAAATATCTCGATTCTTTTAAGAGGCTCTTTTTCAAATCTTAGATTCTTTTTAAGATGATTACATTGAGATATTATATTTTGAAATAAATTCTTTTTAAATTCGAATGTTCCATTATTAATTATTATATCTATATTAAGCATCCAGCTAATTACTCTTTTACTTAACGTAGAGGTTTCCCAAATTTGTTTTTTAAAATTCGAATACTTTAACATCCAAATATAAATTATTTTTTGGATATTTTTCCTATCGATTTTTCTATCAATTAAATTGAGCCATAAAAAGTTATGATGTTCTAAAATATTTTTATTTTTGATTTCTAACCAAAAATCATTTGGGTTTACATCATTAATCTTGAATAATCTTTTTCTGTACTGAGATATGATTGACAATAAAAAAGGATTAGGGTTAAAGTATACTTGAGTTGGTATTTTAGACTTTAAAGATTTGTTGTAACTTTTGGATGAAAAATATATCTTTTTAATAAACTTAATAAAACTTATTTGCAAAGCTACTAGATAAAAATAGGCACCTTTTAAGCCAAACATTTATTAATTTTTTCTTAAAATTTCTATATTTTTTTTTAGATCACCTTTATTTTCTTTGAAGATAGTTGATCCTGAAACAAGAATATTTGCTCCAGCTTGTTTTGCTAAAGAGCAATTTTCAAAATTAATCCCCCCCATCTATTTCAATGTCTACATTAAAGCTTTTTGACTTTATTATTTGTTTCAGTTGTTTTGTTTTTTCCAACACTTCTGGCATAAACTTTTGTCCTCCAAATCCTGGTTCAACACTCATTATTAAAACTAGATCGATCTCACCTAAATGATCTTTTATCAAATCAATACTTGATTTTGGTTTAAGAGAAATTCCAACTTTTTTGTTTTCTTTTTTTATTAGCTCTATAGTTTTAGAAGTGTCTTTAGTAGCCTCAGGGTGAAAGGTAATTATATCCGCCCCTGCACTGGCGTAGTCTTTAATAAAATTATCTACTGGAGAAATCATTAAATGAACATCGAATACTTTTTTTGTTAGAGGCCTCAGTTTTTTAATTACTTCAGGACCAATTGTGAGATTTGGCACAAAATGTCCATCCATTACATCTATGTGTATGTAATCAGCACCTGCTTTTTCTAAAGAGATAACTTCTGCTCCCAACTTGCTAAAATCAGCTGATAAAATAGACGGTGAAATTTTGATTAGACTGCTCATTCTACATTTATATTTTAATCTTAAATTTTGTCAAAAAAATAAGATTAATTAAACAGTTGATATAATTGTCTTGAAAAATCGCTCTCTAAAGGAAATGCTAGCATTCCCCAAACATCATAACCAAGGATATAAGGCATGGCGTAGAATCTGAATAAATAAAAAAACCATGCAACGTATAAGGCTATGAAAGGTCCAAATAAGAAACTTGGAGTAATGAATTTAAATAAATTAATTATAGGGTTTGTAGTTTTTACAAATATTCTCATGAAAAAAAAAGTAGAATCCTCTTTTTGAAAAATATTCATGAATGCACGACCAATTAAAGTCCACATTATTGTCCCAAGTGTATAATCTAAAACTATTGCCCAAGTTGGTATCATATTTCTAAATTATCATGATTTAGGTAAAAAAAAAGGGGCGAATAAATCGCCCCTTTTAATTTTAAATAATTGTTAATTAGTGTTGCTTACCAAGAATAGCCTTACCTGTTGGTATTCTTGTATCGTCTACTAATTTTTGTGTAGCTGGACTTGGCTCTTTAGTCATTAAACTGACTACCACCATTACAACTAAACAAATTGGTGCTCCAATTAAACCAAATCTTAAGTGGTCAATACCTAAGAAAGGAGTATTCACACCGCCCCATAAAGGAACTGAGAATTTAGGGAACACCCACGTTAAGTAAACTGTTCCTGACACAATTCCTGCAATGATACCGGCGATTGCACCTTCTCTAGTAGCTCTCTTCCACCATACACCAAGTACAAGTGGGAAGAATAAACCTGACATTGCAAAGTCGAATGCCCAAGCAACCGAACCTAAGATACTTGTTAGCCTGAAAGAGGCTATGTAAGCACCAGCAGCTCCGATTATTACTAGAAGTACACGAGCAACTAACAGTCTTTTTGAAGTCTCCGCTTTTGGATTTATGATCTTGTAGTAAATGTCGTGTGATAACGCATTTGAGATCGCAAGAACTAATCCATCGGCAGTTGACATGGCAGCAGCCATACCACCAGCAAACACTAGTCCTGAGATTACGAACGGTAGACCCGCTACTTCTGGAGTAGCTAATACTACAACGTCACCTCTCATGAACCATTCGTTCAACTGAAGTACTCCGTCACCATTAAAGTCTGCGATAAATACTTGTTTAACTTCAGACCATCTTTGTACCCACTCTATCGACTGAACTTCAGAAATAGATTTTCCGATAATTCCAGTTGGTAGATTTGGATCCATCAATGCTAATTTAGACAATGTCGCTAACATAGGCGCTGAAGAGTAAAGTAAGAAAATAAAGAATAGCGACCAAGCTACTGATTTTCTTGCTGCTCTTACTGTAGGAGTTGTAAAGTATCTCATTAAGATATGAGGTAACGATGCAGTTCCCACCATCATACAAATCGCTAACGATAAGTATTTCCAGACAGCCATTCCACCTTCAGGTACTCCAGAGTGAGTTCCAGAGATGTATTTCAATCCTCCTGGTACCCCAGCTGCTTTCATATCTGCGGCGCTGTTTTTAACTAGTCCAAATTGTTGTTCAAGTTCACCAAGTCTTGCAACTTCATCACCTAACATTAAGTGAGGGAAAATTCCTCCACCAACGTTAGAACTAATCCAGAATACTGGTATTAAGTATGCGATGATTAATACAATGTACTGAGCAACCTGTGTCCAAGTTACGGCTCTCATTCCACCAAGCATTGAACAGATAAGGATACTTATTAATCCTACCCATACACCTGCTTCAAACGGAATTCCAAGAGCTCTAGAAGCAATTGTTCCCGTAGCATTAATTTGGGCTGTTACGTAAGTAAATGATGCTATGAAAAGCACGAATACAGCTGCAGCTCTTACTGCATTACCACCGTATCGTGTTCCGATAAAATCAGGAACTGTGTAACATCCAAACTTTCTTAGGTACGGAGCCATTAGAGTTGCAACAAGTACGTATCCTCCTGTCCAACCTACTAAGAAGGCCATATAAGTATAACCACCAAAGTAAACTCCACCCGCTAAAGCTACGAATGATGCACCTGACATCCAGTCAGCTGCTGTTGCCATCCCGTTAAATACGGTAGGCACTTGTCTTCCTGCAACATAGTAGGCATCTACTTGTATGGTTCTTGATAAATAACCGATTAAGGCATAAATCAATACCGTGAAAGCTACGAACATCACTCCGATGTTTTTAGCTGACACACCTGCTTGCTCTGCTAATGCCATCAAAATGATGAACACTATAAAGCCACCAGTGTAGGTACCATATATTTTAGGAAGGTTTTGTATAAAATCTCCTTTAAACATTAGTCATCCTCTCTTTCTGAGAAACCATGTTCTTCGTCGATTTTTTCTTGTTTATTTGCAGTCCAAAACAAAATTATTACAAAGGCAAGAAGTGAACCTTGCGCAGTCATATAATATGCTAGTGGATAGCCAAGAAAAGACATCGTGTTCAGTTCAGAACCAAACATGAAGATCACTAATGAGAAGAAAGCCCAAAGAACCAATGTTACGATCATATGGTTTTTGGTCTTATTCCAATATGCGTCTTTATTTGACATATTTCCCCCTATTTATTTTTTAACTTTTACGTAAAAAGTACTCTTATTGCTGGGGAGCATACTGATTATGAGTTGAATTAAAAGAGAAAAAAGGACCCCAAAACCAATTTGAAATGCTATAAGACAAGTAAATAAAGGGTTTTTTAAATACAACGTGAAATTGAATCTAGATAAATTGCGAAACACTCTTAGAACCACTCTAATTGACATTTGGGAGTATGTAATTCCAATTTGGAAAATATCTGGTCTTTTTAAAAGAATAAAATCCAAAAAAGATTTAGAAAACTTCATTCAAGAAAGATCTGCCCATGTTTCACAAACAACTCTATACGGTTACTTAAAAACAAGAATCGGAGTTAAGTATATTGCTATGATGGAGGATGAAGTTTTTCTAAAATCTATCAATATTGCAAAATGGAATATTTATGTGGTTGCATTAGCAGACTGTGCTTTTTACGTTTTCTCTTATCTTATTTCAGAAAAAAATTTAAAAGAGAATGATTGTAAAGAAATCTTTCTAAATATTTTAGAGAATGAAAAGAAAAATGGTTTAAGTGACGAAATATTTGACAGAGGTAAAAAAAATTTCTTAGAAAGGATAAATAAAGTAAACTTTTCAAATTATCATTTAAATGATCCATTTAAAGAGAGCGGTCAAGCATTATACTACTGGTCTCCTATTGCAGATGAGTTAAAATCACTTGATAAAAAAATAGTCTTGAACTCTATTCATTTAAAATGGGGGTTGATGAAAGACGAGTTCAAAAAATTAACAAAAGATTTAAAATTTAATTAACCTTTATTTTGCCTGTTTTCTACTAAAGATGTAACAACGCTTGGGTCGGCAAGAGTAGTAGTGTCTCCTAAATTATCTGGCTCATTGGCAGCTATTTTTCTTAAAATTCTTCTCATAATTTTTCCAGATCTTGTTTTTGGTAATCCAGGTGCAAATTGAATTACATCTGGTGTAGCAATTGGACCGATTTGTTTTCTAACCCAAAGTTTTAGATCTCTCTCTAAATCTCCTGTTGGGTTTTCACCAGCGTTTAAAGTAACATAACAATATAACCCGTTGCCTTTTATGCTATGCGGAAATCCAACCACAGCAGCCTCAGCTACTTTTGGATGCGCTACAAATGCACTTTCAATTTCAGCTGTTCCAAGGTTATGGCCTGATACAATAATTACATCATCTACTCTTCCAGTAATCCAATAATATCCATCTTTATCTCTTCTGCATCCGTCCCCAGTAAAATATTTTCCATCAAATTGTGAAAAATAAGTATCTATAAATCTTTGATGATCTCCATAAACTGTTCGCATTTGGCCTGGCCAAGAAGAAGCCATGCAAAGTCTTCCCTTTCCTTCTCCTTTTACAGTTTTACCATCTTTATCAACTAAAACTGGTTTGATTCCGTAAAAAGGTTTAGTTGCTGAGCCCGGCTTTAAATCAATGGCACCAGGTTGAGGTGCAATTAAAATTCCTCCAGTTTCTGTTTGCCACCAAGTATCAACAATTGGACATCTAGAGTCCCCAACCGTTTTGTAATACCACATCCAAGCCTCTGGATTTATAGGCTCTCCAACAGTTCCTAATAATTTAAGCGTTTTTCTACTAGTTTTTTTTACAGGTTTGTCTCCCTCTCTCATTAAAGCTCTTATTGCTGTTGGCGCGGTATAAAAAATATTCACCTTGTGTTTGTCTACGATTTGCCACCATCTTGAACTGTCGGGATAATTTGGAACTCCTTCAAACATTATAGTAGTTGCCCCGTTTGAAAGCGGGCCATAAATAATATAACTGTGCCCTGTAACCCACCCAATGTCTGCAGTACACCAATAAATATCATTTGCCTTGTAGTCGAAAATATATTGGTGAGTCATTGATGCATAAACCATATAACCACCTGTTGTATGAAGAACACCTTTTGGTTTACCAGTAGAACCGGATGTATAAAGAATAAATAGTGGATCTTCTGCATTCATTTCTTCAGGCTCACATTTAGCAGGTACGGATGAAATTAATTCTTTATAAGAAACGTCTCTTTCATTATTCCAATCAACCTGATTACCAGTCCTTTCAACTACTACACATTTTTTAACTCCAGGGCATTGATCTAAAGCCTCGTCAGCGATTTTTTTTAGCGGTATTATTTTTCCACCTCTTACTCCTTCATCTGCGGTTATTAAATATTCAGACTCACAGTCAGTAATTCTCGTAGCTATGGAGTCAGGTGAAAAACCACCAAAAATAATTGAGTGAACAGCACCAATTCTTGCACAAGCTAACATAATGTAAGCTAATTCGGGGATCATTGTCAGATAAATTGTAACTCTATCTCCTTTTTGTATACCTAAACTTTTTAAACCGTTTGCAGCTTTGCATACATTCTGGTGCAATTCTTTGTAAGAAATTTTCTTTGTGTCAGCGGGATCATCTCCAACCCAAATGATTGCTGTTTTGCTAGGATTTTTCTTTAAATGTCTATCTATACAATTAGCTGAAGCATTTAAAGTTCCATCATAATACCACTTTATCTTAACTTCGTCTTTGCTGTACTTTACATCTTTGATTTTTGTATATTTTTTCATCCAAGTAATTCTTTTTCCCTCTTTAGCCCAAAATTTATCGTTTTCTTTAATGGACATCTTATATTTCTTTTTATACTTAGACTCGTTTACGTATGCATGATTTGCCCAACTATCTGAGACTTTTATAACTGAATTTCCGTCACTATCTTTTGACAATGTAGGAGCTTTAAAATTAATTCGTCTTCCTTTTCTTGCTTTTGTTCTTGATGTTTTTCTTTTTTTGGATTTTTTACTTTTCTTTCTAGGCTTGCTAATTTTTCTAAACTTTTTTACTTTTCTAGATTTTTTCCTAGACTTTTTTACTTTTGATTTTTTCTTTTTTTTCTTTTTAGCCACAAATACCCCTAAATTTTTTATACTTTACCCATGTTACAAATAATTTTCCAGCTTTTATAATCTATTGGCATTACTGACAACCTGCTTTGTTTTATCAACGGTAAATGAGAAATTTTCGTGTTTTTTTTAATTTTTTCTAAAGAAATTGCCCTTTTAAATTTACTTACAAACCTAACTTGAACGGCTACAAACCTCTTTTTCTTATCAGTTTTATCGATAAACGCTGATTTAATTACTTTAACTATACCAACAATTTCTTTTCCAATATTTGAATGGTAAAAAAAACATAAGTCACCATTTTTCATTTTTCTCAAATTGTTTGCAGCTTGGTAATTTCTAACTCCATCCCAGGCAGCACCTTTTATGCCAGCTTTTATTTGCTGTTCAATTGACCAAACATCAGGCTCAGATTTAAGTAACCAATATTTCATTATAACTTTAAACCTGGACCCTTCATGTAGGGAGCATTTTCATCCAAAGGCCATCTAGATTTAGCTTGTACATCTATATTATTTAATAAATTTTTTTTAAATCTTTTTATACCTGCCCAGGCAATCATAGCAGCATTATCACCACAAAATTTTAAATCAGGATAAACAGTTTTAAATCCTATTTCTCTTGAAAGTTTTTTTAAATTTTCTCTTATCGAAATATTAGCAGCCACACCTCCAGCTACAACTAAATTAATATTTGGGGTATTAATTTTTTTTTTAAACATTTCAATTGCAATCTTTGTTTTTTTATAAAGAATTTTATTAATGGTATTTTGAAAAGATGCTGCGAGATTAAATTTTAATTTATCATTTCCATTTATTTTTTTTGACTCTCTTAAAACTGCAGTTTTAAGACCAGCAAATGATAAATTACATCCCGCTTTATTTATTATTGGTTCAGGAAGCGCGAAAAAATTTTTATCTCCCAGTTTTGAAGCTTTTTCAACGCTAGGCCCACCTGGATAACCTAGGTCAAGCATTTTTGCAGTTTTATCAAAAGCTTCACCTAAAGCATCATCGATTGTGGTACCTAATTGTTCGTATTCATTTACATCTTTCACAATTAAAAATTGAGAGTGACCTCCAGAAATTAATAAAAGTAAATAAGGGAATTGAATATTATTTTCTATTCCTGGACTTAAGGCATGGCCTTCTAAATGATTAACTGCAACGAACGGTTTATTTGTAAATGCAGCAATTGATTTACCTATGTTAAGCCCAACTGTTAAACATACAATTAAACCTGGACCTGCAGTAGCTGCAATTCCATCTATTTCATTTAAAGAAATTTTACTCTCCTCTAAAGCAGCTTTGATTATATATTCAATATTTTCGATATGCGCTCTAGCAGCCAATTCAGGTACAACTCCTCCAAATTTTTTATGCTCTGAAATCTGACTTGAAACGATATTTGATAAAACGTCTGCGGTGCCCTTATCATTTTCCCTAATTACAGATGCAGCAGTTTCATCGCAGCTGGTTTCAATTCCTAAAAATGTAATCTTTTTTGTCATCTCTTTAAAAAATTAAAATAGTATAAAATACTTCTATCAAATATATAATCAATTAATGACAAAAATTACAATTGGAGCTCGAGGCAGTAAACTTTCATTAACTTATGTAGCTAAAGTTAAAGAGCTATTACTGAAAAACAATAATGATCTTAAAGAGGAAAATATTAATTTTAAAGCTATAAAAACATCAGGTGATTTAAATCTTAATAAGAACATCTCAGAAATAGGTGGAAAAAATTTATTTTGTAAAGAAATTGAAGAAAGTTTATTAAAAAAAGAAATAGACATTGCTGTTCATTCTTTAAAAGATATGGAGGCTAATGAAAACAAGAGTCTATTGATAGGAGCATATTTAAAAAGAAACGATTACCGAGATGTAATAATTAGTGAAAAAATTAAAAATATTTCTGATTTAAGAAATGGCGTAAAAATCGGCTCAAGTTCAAAGAGGAGAGAACTTCAATTAAAAAAAATAAATAGTAATATTTCTGTAATCAATATTCGGGGAAATATTGATACTAGAATTAATAAAATTAATGAGAACAAATTAGATGGGGTCATTCTAGCAGCTGCTGGAGTTAAATCACTTAAACTCGATAAAAAAATTAGCTTCACTTTTAATTGTGAGCAAATTTTACCAGCGGTGGGGCAAGGAATAATTGCAGTACAATGCAGAAAGGAAGATAAAATTAAAAATTTAATAAAAAGAATTAACGATAATACAACTAATCTTTGTGCTATCGCTGAAAGAAAAATGCTTCAAACCATTGGAGGTGATTGCGATACTGCAATAGGTGGGTTAGCCGAAATTGAAAACCATAATTTAAAACTTAAAGCTCAGCTTTTTTCAGATAGCGGTCAAGAGAGTTTTGAATATGAACTCACAGGCAGAGAGGTTGACGCTTCTTTTATAGGAAAAAGTGTTGGGGAAAAAATATTAAATCTAGCTGGAGAAAAATTTAAAAAAAAATGAATATTATAATAACAAGACCTTTAATTGACTCTGAAGATTTAATGGGCAAATTACTTTCTTTAGGCCATAAAATTATTCATGTACCCACTTTAAAGATCTCTAAAGCAGAACTTGATCCTATTGACTCCGAGAAATACAATGCATTTATATTTACAAGTGCTAATTCAATAAGGAGTCTTAAACTATTAAAACCAGATAGAAATAAACTTTGTTTCTGTGTTGGAGCAATCACCGAAAAGATTGTAAGGCAGCAAGGTTATAATAATACTATTTCAGCTGGAGGGACGATAAATGCTTTAAAGAATATTATTGTTAATTCAGGTGACTTAGATAAAAAAAAAGTCTTGGCTTATATATGTGGAGATAATATTACATCAGACTTGGATTTAGAGCTACAAAAGGAAGGTTTTCAAATAGATAAAATTATCAATTATACTTCAGAAAAAATTAAAGAATTAAATGAAGATACTAATAATTTAATCAAAAATCATCCTCCCGACATAATTTTTGTTTACTCAAAAAGGAGCGCAGAAAGCTTTATTGATTTAGCAAAAAAGTATTCACTCAATGGACTGATGACAGGCTCAAAAGTTATGTGTATAAGTGAAAAAGTTATAAATGTTTTCAAAGAAGCTGGATGGAAAAATTTAGAAACCTTCGAAGCTGGAGATGAACTTATAAAAATTGGTAATTAGATGGAAGTATTGCAAAATTTTAAGATATTATTTTTAGATGTTTGGAATAAAGGTATTTCAGGAGTTAATATTTCCGAAATTATTATTGCTTTAATAATTTTTTTATTTTTTCTTTTTTTAAGAGGAATTTTTTCAAAATTCGTTATTAAAAGATTGGAGAAATACGTATCAAAAACCTCAAACAACTTTGATAATACCCTTGTAAAGTCCATGGAAGGGCCAGCTAAGTTTTTTCCGATTGTATTGGGTTTTTTTGTAGCTACTAGTTATCTAACTATAGAAACTCAAGCTGCAAATTTTTTAGAAACTATTAATCGTTCTTTAATTACAATTCTTATATTTTGGACCTTTCACCAAATCATTGGACCCTTTTCAACTGTTGTAAAATCAGTCAGTGATTTACTTTCAAGGGATTTAGTTAATTGGATTATCAAAGCTCTAAAAGTCTTAATAATAATTTTAGGTTTAGCGGCTGTTTTGGAGCTTTGGGGAATTAAAATTGGACCAATTATAGCCGGACTAGGACTATTTGGTGTTGCCGTTGCACTTGGAGCACAAGACTTATTTAAAAATTTAATTTCAGGTATATTAGTTTTAGTCGAAAAAAGATTTAAAGTTGGAGATTGGATATACGTTGAAGATGTTATTGAAGGCACAGTTGAGTCAATAGGTTTTAGATCTACAGTTGTTAGAAGATTTGACAAATCTCTGGCAACAATCCCTAATTTTCAGTTTGCAGAAAAAGCAGTAATAAACAATTCTTTAATTACTAATAGAAGAATCAATTGGATTATAGGACTTGAATACAGGACAACAAGCAAACAATTAATTGACATCAAACAACAGATAGAAAATTATATAAAAAATAGTGAATTATTTTCAAAATCAGAAAATACAATGCTATCAGTGAAAATCGATCAATTTGCTGCAAGTTCAATAGATATTAAACTAATATGTTTTACTAAAACCACAAAATACTTAGAGTGGATGAAGGTAAAAGATCTTTTAGCCCTTGAAATAAAAAATATAGTAGAAAAAAATAATGCGTCTTTTGCTTTTCCAAGTACATCAGTTTATGTGGAGAAAAATTAATGAAGTCGGTATTAATTCTTTTCGACAATATAGTTAGCCTTTACATCTGGATATTAATTATCCATGTAATATTTAGTTGGCTGGTTGCTTTTAACGTTTTAAATACAAGCAATCGTTTTGTTTATTCTGTTTTGGACATCTCTTACAAATTGACAGCTCCACCTCTTAATTTTATCAGAAGATTTTTACCTAACCTAGGATCTATAGATATCTCTCCAGTGATACTTATTTTAGGATTAATGTTTTTTAGAAATTTAGTTTTTGAAATGTTTGCGCCAGGATTATTTTTAAGATGATTATTGATGGAAAAAAAGAAGCAGAGATTATTAGAAATGAAATTAAAAAAGAGATTTCAGATTTAAAGAAAAAAAGCGGTAAAACACCCAGTCTTACAGTTATCTTGATCGGAGATTTTGCGCCCAGTTTGATATACGTAAAGAATAAAGAAAAAAGTGCTAGAGAAGTTGGCATTAACTCTGAAATAATTAGATACCCAAAAAATGTGAGTGAGAAAGATATTTTAGAAAAAATTGAAGTACTGAATAAAAATGATGAAATTTCTGGCATCTTAGTTCAGCTTCCTTTGCCCAGCCAGATTAGTAAGGAGAAAATTATAAATGCAATTAACCCATCCAAAGACGTAGACGGTTTTAATCCAATAAATGTTGGCAATCTCTCATCAGGTTATGACTCAATCGTTCCTTGTACACCTTTGGGATGTCTTTTATTGATTAAAAAAATAGAATCAAATTTAGCAGGCAAACACGCTGTTATAATAGGAAGATCTAATTTAAATGGTAAACCAATGGCTCAATTATTATTAAAGGAAAATTGCTCAGTAACTATAGTTCACTCAAAAACAAATAATTTAAAAAATGAGTGCCTCAAAGCAGATATTTTAGTAGCAGCTGTTGGGGTTCCAAATTTAATCAAAAAAGATTGGGTAAAAAAAAATGCAATTGTTATAGATGTTGGCATTAATAAAGTAGGAGAAAATATAGTAGGAGATGTTAATTTTGATGAATTAAAAGATAATGTTAAAGCAATAACTCCAGTTCCGGGAGGCGTAGGACCAATGACAATTGCATGTTTATTAAAAAATACTTTAACGTGTTTTAAAGCTCGCTTGACCTAGACTTTTCAATTTTCAAGTACTTGCTATTTCTAAATCTTATAATAACTGTAGCAATCGCAACTATTAAAATAGCTAAAGAAATATAAATTAAGTTTGCAGGGTCACTCTCTTTATCTTGTAATATTATGAACCGAGCTAGCGCTGTAATAGCTATGATTAAAGGATATGTTATTCTTACAGATTGGGTTTCCCAATAAGATCTCACTAAACCAATTACCTCGATATAAATGAACATTAAAAGCAAATCAGCTAATGTGATATCTTTGTTTTCGTACATTTCTTTCATTTCTAAAAAGAAGGCAATAATAGTTGATACAAGAACAACTATAACTGCAACTAATTGAATATTTCGAATCGAACTGTTCATCATTTATTAATCTATCAAAAATTTAGGCTTTATTTAACTGTTTAGAGTGAAATTTTATGAAATTTTCAACTTTTCTTTTATTAAAGGTTTTATTCTCCTCAAAAGAAACTTTTTTCATTGAATAAGCTTTATTTTTGGTTCTTCTTGATAGAACTGTTATGTTCCCCTTGAACAAACTTAGAATTATATCACCAGATACTTTGTTTCTTTTTTGATCAATTAATTTTTGTAATTTAAGTCTTTTTTTTGAAAACCAATAGCCGTTATATACTAGCTCAGCATATTCTGGCATTATTCTCTCTTTTTTATGAGCGGTTTCTTTATCAAGAGTTACAGACTCTATAGCTCTATGTGCAGTATACAACAAAGTACCACCAGGAGTTTCGTAAACACCTCTAGATTTAATTCCAATAAATCTATTTTCAACCAGATCTACTCTTCCTATTCCATTTTTTCCAGCCATAATATTCAATTTATTTAAAAGTTTTTCAGGACTTAATTTTTTTCCATTCACTGCAATTGGGTCACTGTTTTTAAAAGTAATTTTTACTTTTGTAGGTGTGTTAGGAGCTTTTTGAGGTGAAACTGTTCTCTGATAAATAAATTCAGGAGCAGAGTTTTTTGGGTCCTCTAAAACCTTGCCTTCAGTTGATGTATGAAAAATATTATCATCTACAGAAAATGGCGGTGCTCCTTTTTTATCTTTAGGAATTGGTATACTATTTTTTTTAGCGTATTTAATTAAATCTGCTCTTGATTGTAATTTCCATTCTCTCCAAGGCGCTATCGTTTTAATCTTATTTTTACCAAAATATGAGTAACCTAACTCGAATCTAACTTGATCGTTGCCTTTTCCAGTCGCGCCATGCGAAACTGCAAAAGCCTTAAATTTTTTTGCAATTTCAACTTGTCTTTTTGCAATCAACGGCCTAGCAATAGATGTGCCTAATAAATATACTCCTTCATAAACTGCATGAGCTCTTATCATTGGAAAAATATAATCTTTTACAAAGATATTTTTTAAATTTTCGATAATTATTTTTTTAACACCTAATCTTTTAGCATTTTTTATAATTTTTTTTTTATCTAAAACCTGCCCAATATCAGAGGTGTAAGCAATTACTTCAGCTTTATAATTTTCTTGTAACCATCTCAAAATTATAGATGTATCCAAACCGCCTGAGTAGGCTAAAACAATTTTTTTCATTTAGGTGCAAGTTTTTTTTGCTGTGTTATATGCTTTTGTGAATCCCATCATAGAATAGTGATCAGTGGTCTCAGCTCCTTTTGTGGTTCTTGCTTTTACTATTATGTCAGTTGCTCTTTTCATTAATTGAATGAATTTTTTCTCTTCCTGATCATCTAACAACCAAGCAAAATCTTTTTGTGAAAAAAAAGAATATCTTCTTTTCCCAGAGCTAGCGGTTACACTTGATGTTTTATAATCATGGCCACTTGTTAAACTCACTTCATCTTTGATTTCCTCAGATGGCCTGAAAGTTACAAATAACTTTGATTTATTTCTTTTTACGGCAGCTGGCGCTCTTTTCGTCGGAACAGTTTGAGCAAAGCAAATTTTTCCTTTATCAGTTTCCGCTATAAAGCTTTCCCAGTTTTTATATTTTCCAGTTGATCTTGGCGTAACAGCAAAAGTATTAACAGAAAATAAACATAGGATTAGTATTATAAAAATTTTTTTAACTGACATATTTTATTTTTATACTAAAAATTATCTATTTCAATGCTTTGTATTAAGGAGATGGATTTGGGTTATTATTATGGATATCATCAATCTTATTTAAAATTTCATCAGACAGTTCAATATTTACACTATCTATATTTTCCTTTAATTGCTCCATTGTTGTTGCCCCGATTATATTACTCGTAACAAAAGGTCTGGTGTTTACAAAAGCCTGTGCTAACTGAGCCATTGTCATGTCATTTTCTTTAGCTAATTTATAATATTCCTCGTACGCTTTCATAGCTAAAGGATTAAGATGTCTTTCCCAACCTTTGAACAAAGCTTGCCTAGAATTTTTTGGCATTTGACCATTTCTATATTTTCCAGATAGCGCACCTGTAGCAAGAGGGTAATAAACTAGAAGTCCACATCTTTCTCTTATTGAAATTTCAGACATTCCGATTTCATAAGTTCTATTAACTAAATTGTAAGGGTTTTGTACTGACATCATCCTAGGTAATTTTTTATTTTTAGATAACTCAATATATTTCGATAGACCGTATGGAGTTTCATTTGACATGCCAATGTATCTAATCTTTCCGCTCTGAATAAATTTTTCTAGAGCCTCTAGAATGCTTTCAAAGCTATTCCACTCTCCTTCATCACTATCAATAGTATAATCTCTTTTGCCGAAGTAATTGGTTGATCTTTCGGGCCAATGCAGTTGGTATAAATCTATATAATCTGTTTTTAATCTTTTTAAACTCCCATCGATTGCTTTTCCAATTGTTTTTTCATCAAAATTATTTCCCCCACCTCTAATCCAATTACATCCTGGACCTGCAACTTTTGAAGCTAAAATTATTTTTTTTCTATTTTTTCTTTTTTCAAACCAATTTCCAATCATAACTTCGGTTTTGCCATAAGAGTCCGAGTTAGGCGGCACCGAGTAAAGTTCTGCAGTGTCAAAAAAGTTAACCCCTTCACTTAAGGAGTAATCCATTTGTTCAAAAGCATCTTTCTCAGTATTTTGTGTACCCCAAGTCATCGTTCCAAGACAAATTAAACTTACATCTAAATCTGTTGTGCCTAATTTTTTAAATTTCATAAAATTGTAATAATTATAACAGTTTTTTAGGTCAATTTTTGCCTATTGAAAAGTACTTAAAAAAACTTATATAGTTAAGTATGGAAATTAATAAACAAAGATCAACAGTTCGTTCTTCAGCATCTGAAGCAATTATAGATCAGGGCCTCAGATCATATATGCTTAAGGTCTACAATTACATGGCTTCCGGTGTATTACTAACTGGCTTCGTTGCATTGATGTTTTTTAAAATGGCAGTAGTCACTTCAGCTGAAGGCCAAATAATTGGATTAACTAATTTTGGTAATACAATTTATGCTTCAGGTTTAAAATGGGTGATAATGCTAGCTCCACTAGCTGTAGTTTTTTATATGAGTTTTGGAATAGCTAAAATGTCAGCAGCAAAAGCGCAAACAACTTTTTGGGTTTTCGCAGCTTTAATGGGCGCCTCGCTTTCATCAATTTTTTTAATTTACACAGGTGCAAGCATAACAAGAGTTTTCTTTATAACTGCAGGTACTTTTGGAGCGATGAGCATTTACGGTTACACTACTAAAAGAGATTTAACTAAACTAGGCTCATTTTTAATGATGGGTTTATTCGGAATAATAATTGCATCATTAGTAAATATTTTTATGAAGTCTTCAATGATGTATTTTGTTATTTCAATTATAGGCGTTCTAGTGTTTGTAGGTTTAACAGCTTATGATACACAAAAAATCAAAAATATGTATTTAGTAAGCGATAGTGGTGAGCTGATGGGCAAGAAAGCTGTTATGGGCGCTTTAACACTTTACCTTGATTTCATAAATCTTTTCATCATGCTTCTAAGACTTTTCGGTCAAAGAAGATAATTATTTTATAATTTTTAATCTATTCCAGCTAGTTCTATCTATTAGAGAATTTAAATTTTCTGACTTTTTAATAACTTTCCCGTCTTTATCTTTGATTAAATATTTTTCATTAAAATAATTTGGTTTTAAGTTTTTTGTAATTCTTAACACGGGTTTATCAGATGCTCTTTGAAAGACATCAAATGAAACTTCTTTTGTTCCAGTTGAAAAAGAATAATCTTTCCATGATCCGTTTGAAACCATTTTCGCATAAAGATTTAAAATACATTGAAGCTCTTTCTTAATAAAAAATCTCTCTTTTTCACTTTTTTTAATATCGTTATTAATAATTAATCTAATTTTTTTCATATTTTATACTTATTAATTAATGGCACTTGAAAAACCGTGAATATAAAAGTAATTGGTAAAATTCCCCACACTTTAAAATTTACCCAAGTTGTTTCCGGTTGAGTTCTCCAAACTATCTCATTCAAAACAGCTAAAAATAAAAAAAAATAAGCCCATCTAAAATTTAATTTATCCCAACCAATCTCATTTAATTGGAATGCAGTTTGTAAAAATAATTTAAGAAAGTTTTTTTGAAAAAATAATTTACTTATTATTAATATGCCAGCAAAGATTACATTCACTATTGTTGGTTTCATGTAGATAAACACTGGATTATTAAAATACAAAGTAAGACCCCCAAAAAGTGTTATGATCACACCACCTATTAAAGGAACATAGGGAATTTTTTTTTCAATAAAATACACTATAGCAACCGCTATAATCGTTGCTATGATTAATGGAGGTATAGCTACTATAAGATTATTCCCACTTTTGTAGTATATTGTGAAAAAAATTAATAAAGGTCCAAAGTCAGTAATAAATTTCAAAAATGACTTATTCACAACATATAAAGAGTAACATATTATTTAGTTTAAACAAATTAGATATTGATTTTAATAAAAAAATTACTAACTATGAGGTATGGCAACAAGTAATAATGCAAAATTTTCAATCGGTGAAGTTGTTAAGCATCGCCATTTTGATTTTAGAGGCGTTATATACGATGTGGACTTTGAATTTAATAATTCAGAGGAATGGTACCAATCAATTCCTAAAGAAGTTCGACCAAGAAAAGACCAACCCTTTTATCATCTGCTAGCTGAAAGTAATGACGTTACATACGAGGCTTATGTTTCTGAGCAGAATTTATTATTAGATAAATCCAAAGAACCTGTTAAACATCCACTTATAGAAGAAATTTTTTCGGGAAAAAAAGGGTCAAGTTACTTCAAAATTTCAAATTAATTAGTCATCGCCTAAAATAAAACACCATTTATTCAAATCTGTGACACAGAGATCAGGTATATAATTGATGTTTTAGCCCAATTGGGAATAAACTTCTTATATTACTCCCTCCAACTCTCAGTTGGGCTTATAATAGAACTTCACAAAAAAAAAATATTATAGTAGTTAAGGCAGATGTTAAATTATTTTTACAATAGCAACATTTTTACTTGGATAGAAAAATTAACGAATTTTATTAATTCTATCTTTTTTGCATTACTGATAGCCGGTTTATCATTTGCGCTGGTTTTTTCTCCACCAGATTATTTGCAAGGAGACAGTGTTAGAATCATGTATGTACATGTACCCGCCGCTTGGATAAGTTTAGCTTCTTTTTCATGTATAGCACTTTTATCAATTTTTAATTTTATTTTTAAAATTAAACACCTCACATTAATTACTAAAAGTATTGCACCTATTGGTTTGATGTTTACTTGTATTGCAATAGTTACTGGATCTATTTGGGGAAGGCCTACTTGGGGAACTTTTTGGGCTTGGGATGCAAGAATTTCTTCTATGCTTATATTGGCACTTTTCTATCTAGCTTTCATTTTTATCCATAAATTAGTTTCAGATGAAGACAGAGCTAATAAAATTTCAAGTATTGTTGCTGCATTTGGTTTAATAAATATACCAATAATAAAATACTCTGTTGAATGGTGGAGTACTCTTCATCAACCTGCAAGCATAAAAATAACAGGATCAAGCAGCATACATTCTTCAATGTTAATGCCACTATTACTTATGTTTTTTGTATTAATAATGTATTGTGCGTTAATTTTTCTAATGAAATACAAGACAGAAATCATTAGAATCAAGAAAAAAAACTTAAAAAGATTATGATTAATGATTTAATTTTAATGGACGGTTACGGAATTTTTGTGTGGTCATCTTTTATTTTTACTTTTTTAGTTTGTGGGATTTTTTATTATAAAACTCGTAAAACTTTAAAAAAGTATGAAAAGGAATTCGCTAAAGAAATTAACGAACTTTCAGTTGAGCAGAAAAAAATAGTTCTCGAAAATTCTAAAATTGCATCAAAAATCTTATCTTCTTATAATAAAACTATCTAAAGCATTTAATGCTTCCTAAAAAAGTAAAAAAAAGAGCCTCTCTTTTAACAATATTTTTATTATTATCTGTAATTGGAGTTTTTTTGATTTTAAATGCTCTTAACAAAAATATATTATACTTTAATTCACCTACAGATATAAAAATTAGCCAAGATATTAATTATAATAAAAAAATGAGAGTTGGCGGAATGGTAAAAAAAAATACTCTCAATATTAATGATCAGGAAATTAGATTTATAATTACTGATTTTAAAAATGAGGTAGAGGTAAGTTTTAAAGGCACAATACCAAACTTGTTTGCTGAAGGAAAAGGAGTTGTAGCAGAGGGGAAATTACAAGATAAAAAATTTTTTATTGCAGAAAGAATTCTTGCTAAACATGACGAAAATTATATGCCCCCAGAGTTAAAAAATATAATGAAAGAAAATGCTGAGTAATACAGGAAATTTTTTATTAATTTTAAGTATTTTATTTACTTCTTTTATTATCTACCAATCGTTTGCATGTCTAAAAAAAACCAACGATATGATATTCAAAAGTATTTATAAAATTAGTTTGCTGCAAAGCACAACTATTTTAATTTGTTTTTTCACATTAGTTGGAGCTTTTATGGTTTCTGATTTTTCTTTGATAAATGTTTACCAAAACTCTCATACACTAAAACCAATTTTCTATAAAATTTCTGGCACTTGGGGAAATCATGAGGGTAGTTTATTGCTTTGGGTAATTATTTTGACAATTTTTTCATTTTTGTTTCTTATTACAAATAAAAATCATCCAAAAAATTACAGAATAAATACTTTAATAATTCAAAATATTTTAATTTTAGGTTTTTTATTTTTTATTTTATTTAATTCAAATCCTTTTAGCTCTATAAGCCCTATTCCCAAAGAAGGGCTTGGATTAAATCCTATTTTACAAGATCCAGCTTTAGCTATTCACCCTCCATTACTTTATGTGGGTTTTGTTGGATCTTCTATATATTTTTCTGCAGCTATGGCTTCTGTAATTACAAATTATTCTGGTAAATTTTTTGCACAATCAATTAAAAGTTGGGTAATCATTTCTTGGTCTTTTCAAACACTTGGAATACTAGTTGGATCTATTTGGGCTTATTACGAGTTAGGTTGGGGTGGATTTTGGTTTTGGGATCCTGTTGAAAATGCATCTTTACTTCCCTGGTTTGCTATGACTGCATTATTGCATTCACTATTAGTTTTAGAAAAAAGAAATATACTTTATTTTTGGTCGATTATACTTTGTTTGTTAACATTTACTTTAAGTGTAACAGGAACCTTTTTAGTAAGATCCGGAATACTTAATTCTGTTCATACATTTGCCAATGATCCCTCTAGAGGAATTTATATTTTATTATTTCTAAGCTTAATGATATTTGCATCGGTTTATATTTTATTTACTAAATACAAACCAACAAATGATCAAATCAACTCCAATAGCAAAGAAACATTCATCTTGATAAATAACTGGTTTATGATGTTTTACTTAATTACTGTTTTATTAGGTACTTTATATCCAATTTTTACTGACGCAATTTCAAACAATAAAATTTCGGTCGGTCCTCCTTTTTATAATTCGGTGATAATACCTGTTGTAATTATCTTTTTATTTTTTATGGCTATCGGCCCAAAAGTGAGATGGATAAAAAATAAATTTTTAAATTTTAAAGATTTATTAAAAATAATTGTTGGGGCAATAGCTGTAAATTTTATTATCACTTATTTTTTTAAAAGTTACAGTCTAATTTCAAATTTAATCATTATATCATCAGTATTTTTGATTATTTCAACTATCTCGGATGCAATTAAAAAACCAAAGATCAATTTTGCGAGAATCATTTCCCATTTTTCCTTCGGTTTTTTAATTTTTTTTATAGGATTAAATCATAATTTTTCAATCGAAAAAGATTTTAATTTAAAATTAGGTGAAACAAAAAAAATTGATAATTATAATTTTGAACTTAAAGATTTAAAATTACAACAATATGACAATTATAAAGCTGTTATAGGCAAAATTCAAATAAATGATTTATCTACCAACAAAAAAAGGACCTTAAATCCAGAAATTAGAATTTATGATAATCCTCAAACTTTAACTTACGAAGCTTCAATTAAAACAAATTTTTTTAGAGATTATTACTTAACAATGAGCAACATAGATCGTTCAGATTATTACAATATCAAATTTCAAGAAAAACCACTTATGATTTGGATCTGGATTTCAGTTGTTATGCTATCATTTGGTGGATTTTTAAGCTTCATAAGAAATGCAAAAAATAATTAAAATTACAATAATATTTCTTTTAATTTTTATTCTTGGAATATTTTTTTTATCGTTAAACAAAAGTTCAAATTATAATACAGAATCTTTAGTTGGAAATAAACTAAGTGAAATAGAATTAGTAAGTTTTGAAGATGATAGTATTTTTACAAACGATGATTTTAAAAAGAATAGTTTTACTTTAATCAATTTTTGGGCATCTTGGTGTGCTCCATGTAGAATAGAACACCCACAGTTAATGGAATTGTCAAAAGAAAATAATATAAAAATATTAGGAGTAAATTTTAAAGATAAAAAAATTAATGCTTTAAAATTTTTAAAAGATTTGGGTGATCCTTATGAATATCTAACCAGAGACAGCAATGGGAAACAGTCGGTCAATTTTGGAATATATGGTATCCCTGAAAGCATTTTAATAGATAATAAATTAACGATAATAAAAAAATTTGTCGGACCCCTTACAAAACAAGACCTAAATAATATAATAGAAGTAATAAATAATTTATGAAGATAAAAATTTTTCTGACCATTTTTTTTATTAGCTTTAATTTAAATCTTGGTTCAAATGAGCCAATTAATGAAAGTAAAATACATAAAAATCTAAGATGCTTAGTTTGCCAAGGTCAATCAATAGCTGACTCAAATTCTGATTTTGCTATAACGCTTAAAATGGTTGTTAAAGACTTGATGAAGGACGGCAAATCAGAGGATGAAATTTATGATTTTCTCTCAGAAAAATATGGAGACTGGATCTTATATAATCCTAAGCTAAACACTGGTAATCTTTTACTGTGGGGTCTTCCTTATTTAGTATTGGTCTTTGGAGGCGTAATTATTGTTTTTTTAATAAGAAAACAGTCAAAAAAAACTTAAAATCCAAACTGTACATCTTAGATATTTAGTTGTATTTTTTCCTAATGAAATTTCGTTTACTAGCGTTTTTATTTTCTTTTCTATTTTTAGTTTCATCAATACACGCTGATGAAGGTAGTTCTGACTTATCTTTTTATACAGGAACTTTTGATGTCATAGATGAGGAAGGCGATGATCAAACTACATTATTTGGTATAGAACATAAAAATCCTAATTTGTTTAGAGATACCCTTCTAGGAAAATTTAAACCTATCTCTGGAGCTTTCATAACTGGAAACAGCTCTATTTATTTATACACTGGTGTAGAAGGTCAATACGGAATTGGACCATTAAAAATCTTACCAAGTTTTTCACCTGGGTATTATGAAAAAGGAGACGGCAAAGATTTAGGAAGCGTTCTTGAGTTCAAAAGTGAAATTAAAGTTGGCCTAGATATTTTTGAAAATTCAAAACTAAGTTACAGTTATAGCCATTTATCGAATAATGATTGGGGTGATACTAATCCTGGAACAGATAATCAACAAATTACATTTTCTAAAAACTTTTAATAACAATGAATTTAAACGATTGTTATAACTTTGATGATTTTAGAAAATTAGCAAAAAAAAATTTACCTGGACCAATATTTCATTACATAGATGGCGGTGCTGACGATGAAACTACACTTAGAAGAAATACTGAGTCTTTTTTAAAATGTGATCTAGTCCCTAATATTCTCACAAGCGTTGGTGAACCGGATCTTTCAACAAATGTTTTTGGTCAAAAAATCGATATGCCGCTTTTTTTATCACCAACAGCTATGCAAAGACTTTATCATCATGATGGAGATAAAGCTTCTGCAAGAGCCGCTGAAAAATTCGGAACATTTTACAGCATGTCCACTATGGCAACTTCTTCAATTGAGGAAGTAGCTAACATTTCAGGGGGTCCAAAACTTTTTCAACTTTACATTCATAAAGACCAAGGTCTCACAGACAACCTAATTGATAGGTGTAAAAGTTCTGGATTTAAAGCGATGTGTTTAACTGTCGATACTGTGGTTGCAGGTAATCGAGAAAGAGACCATAGATGGGGATTTACTACGCCGCCAAAGCTTACTTTAAAAAGTTTGATGAGTTTTGCATCGCATCCTAAATGGGCATTTAATTATTTAACACATGAAAAATTTCAACTCGCAAACGTTTCTCACTGGACTAAAAAAGGTTCAAGCATTGCAAAAGGGGTAATGGAATACATCAACGAACAATACGATCCGGCAATGAGCTGGAAAGACGCTGAATATGTTGTAAAGAGATGGGGAGGACCTTTTGCTTTAAAAGGAGTAATGTCAGTAGAAGACGCAAAGAGAGCAGTTGAAATTGGAGCTTCGGCAATAATGCTTTCAAATCATGGAGGTAGACAACTTGATGGGTCTAGATCGCCTTTTGATCAGTTGCCCGCAATAGCTGATGCAGTTGGGGGTAAAATAGAAATCATTTTAGATGGAGGAGTAAGAAGAGGCACTCACGTTCTGAAAGCACTATCTTTAGGAGCAACAGCTTGTAGTTTCGGAAAAGGATTTTTATTTGCATTAGGGGCTGGCGGCCAAAAAGGAGTTGAGCAAATTTTAAAGAGAATGAGGGACGAGATCAGAAGAGACATGATTTTATTGGGATGTAAAAGCATAAAAGAGCTAAATAAAACAAAAATTGTATATAGGTGATGCAAAAAAACTGGTTTTCAAAAGTGTAAATAAATACTAGGTTTAGATTATGAAATTAGCAAAAAATTTAGAGAGACTTGGAACAGAAACTGCTTTTAGTGTCTTAGCTGAAGCTAAGAAGCTTGAAGCTCAGGGCAAAGAAATGATTCACTTAGGTTTAGGTCAGCCAGATTTTATGACTCCTAAACATATTATGGACGCAGCAAAAAAAGCTATTGATGACGGACATCATGGATATGTTTTAGCTAACGGAATTGCTGAATGCCGGCAAGCAGTTTCAAGAAAAATAAAAAGTTTATATAAAAAAGAAGTTAGTCCCGAGCGGATTATGATTATGCCTGGTGGAAAACCTACAATGTACTTTGCTATTCAAATGATCGGTGAGCCTGGTGCAGAAATAGTTCATCCAACACCTGGTTTTCCAATTTATGAGTCTATGATCAATTATACTGGTGCCAAAGCAGTTCCATATGATTTAACAAAAGAAAAAGATTTAAAATTTGATCCTGAAAAAATTTTATCTTTGATAACAGACAAAACTCGTCTTGTGATACTCATTAATCCCAATAATCCAACAGGAAGTTTTGTTGAAAAACCTGCAATTGATTTTCTTGCTGAAGGTTTAAAGAAACATCCACACGTTACTATTCTTAGTGATGAAATTTATAGCAGACAAATTTTCGATGGAAAAGAGATGCCAACTTTTTTCAATTACCCAGATTTACAAGACAGGTTGATAGTTTTAGATGGATGGAGCAAAGCTTACTCTATGACTGGCTGGAGAATGGGCTGGAGCGTGTGGCCAGAAAATTTAATTCCTCATGTAACTAAATTAGCTATAAATAGTTTTTCTTGTGTAAATGCGCCTTCACAATTTGCTGGAATAGCGGCATTAGATGGACCCGACGACTCTATACATCATATGATGGAAAAGTTTGATCAAAGAAGAAAATTAATTCACAAAGGTTTAAATGATTTACCTGGTGTTGAATGCAGTATGCCTGGTGGAGCGTTTTACGCTTTTCCAAATGTAAAGGGAACAGGTATGAGTGGAAGTGAATTTTCAAAGAAATGTATGCACGAAGCAGGTGTGGCAATTGTTCCAGGAACAGCATTTGGCAAAACATCAGTAGATTATGTACGTTTTAGCTTCGCCGCATCAAGGGATAACATTCAAAAAGCACTAGATAAAATATCAAAAATGCTTAAGTAGGATTGATTATGAGCAGTTTACAAATGCCAAAAATTGATAACGCAATTATGTCTAAAAAAGATAAAATTGCATCGGATCTTCGTGGAATTATCAATTCTAAAAATGTTCTTTCGAATCCTGATGAACTAAGACCTTTCGAAACTGACGGCTTGACGGCTTATAGACAAATGCCTCTTTTAGTAGTTATGCCTGAGACAGTTGAGGAAGTTAGTCAAATTTTAAAATATTGTAATGAGAACAAAGTTAAAGTAGTCCCAAGAGGAGCAGGTACAGGTTTATCTGGTGGTTCGATGCCTTTAGAAGATTGTGTTTTAATGGCAATGGGAAAATTTAATAAAATAATTGAGATTGATTATGAAAATAGATGTGTGGTTACGCAACCTTGTGTAACAAATCTAGCAATCACTCATGCTGTTCAAGACAAAGGTTTTTATTATGCTCCGGATCCATCAAGTCAAATCGCATGTTCCATAGGTGGAAACGTGGCTGAAAATTCTGGCGGAGTTCATTCTCTTAAATACGGTGCAACTACAAATAATCTCTTGGGTATTCAAGTAGTTTTAATGGATGGAACTGTTACTAAATTTGGTGGTAAAGCTATGGACGCGGAGGGATACGATTTCTTAGGCTTGATGACAGGTTCAGAGGGTTTACTTGGTGTTATCACAGAGGTTACTGTAAAAATTTTAAAGTCGCCTGAAGTTGTTAAAGCCGCTTTAGTTGGGTTTCCATCAATTGAGGATGCGGGAAACTGTGTTGCTGAAATAATTGCTGAGGGATGTATACCGGCTGGGATGGAAATAATGGATAAAGCTCTGACGAAAGCAACTAATGATTATTCTAAAGCAGGTTACCCAACTGATGCAGAGGCGATGATGATTGTAGAATTCGATGGAACAGAACATGAAGTTGAAGCTTACATTCAAAAGACAAAAGAAATTGCTGAAAAAAATAATTCATCAAGTTTAAAAATCAGTAAATCAAATGAAGAGAGATTAAAATTTTGGGCCGGTAGGAAAGCAGCTTTTCCGGCTTGTGGAGTTTTAGCGCCTGATTACATGTGTATGGATGGTTCAATACCTAGAGGAAAACTTGCTGAGGTTTTAAATGAAATTTCAAGACTTTCTAAAAAATATAATTTGCCAGTTGCCAATGCATTTCATGCAGGAGATGGAAACCTCCATCCTCTAATCATGTTTGATGCAAATGACAAAGAGTCTTTAAGGAAATGTGAGGAGTTTGGAGCTGATATTTTAAAGTATTGTGTAAAAGTCGGCGGAGCTCTAACTGGTGAACACGGAGTTGGTATAGAGAAAAGAGAATTAATGTGTGAAGCATTCAATGATAAAGATATACAACAACAATTAACAATTAAAGTTGCTTTAGATCCAAACTCATTATTAAATCCAGGCAAAGTTTATCCAATACTTAGAAAATGTGCTGAGGAAGGGAGAGTTCATGTCCATGGAGGAAAAACAAAATTCCCAGACATCCCTAGATTTTAATCAAAATATTTTCAAACCTACTTCAAGAGAGGAAATAGTTGAGATAGTTAAAACTTGTTATAGGAAAAATATACCTCTAGAAATCAATGGATTAAAATCAAAAAATAAAATTGGAAGAAATTTTCAATCTGAAAAAACTTTAGATCTCTCTGATTACAAAGGTATAATTGATTACAAACCTGAAGAGCTCTATATCAAAGTTAAAGCTGGTACACCGTTGAAAGAAATAATAGGGGAGTTAGACAAAAACAATCAGCAATTGGCTTTTGAACCGAATGATTTTGGTTACTTATTTTCTGGGCAAAGTAACAGCGGTTCGATTGGTGGAGTGGTTTCATGTAATTTTGCAGGATCACGAAGATTTAAAGTTGGAAGTGTTCGAGATCATATACTTGGATTTCAAGGGATTAACGGAAAAGGTGAAACTATTAAATCAGGGGGAACAGTAGTTAAGAATGTTACCGGTTATGATTTAAGTAAATTAGTATCAGGATCTTTTGGAACACTCACGATATTAACTGAGCTTTCAATAAAAGTTTTACCAAAACCAGAAACAAGTAAAACTTTAATTATAAAGAATCCTCATCTTAAAAAAGCACTAGACTTTCTTGGAAAAGCATTGTCATCTTCTACAGATCCATCCGGTGGAGTTTTTTATCCAGACTATTTTGGAAAAGATTTTGTTCTGAATGATCTTACACACGACGGAGGCTTAACTGCTATAAGAATTGAAGGTCCAACAAATTCTGTGGATCAAAGAGTAAACAGATTGTCTAAAGAATTAGGTCTTTTGGATCAAGAGCTTTCTATTTTAGATAGTGAGCAAAGTAATATTTTTTGGAGTAGGACAAAAAATTTAGAGGTTTTTAAAAGTTTAAAAAGTAATTTATTAAGAATAGTTTTGCCAATGAGCGAAACTTTACAGGTTATCCAAAAACTTAAAAATTTTGAGATTAAATATTTTATTGATTGGGGAGGGGGTCTAATCTGGGCCTCATTTGATCGATTGAACACAAAAATTCTTAGTGAAATCAAGGATACAGTAAAAAAACATCAAGGATATATTACTTTAATTAAAGTTGAAGAGGATCTAAAAGCCTCTGCTGATATTTTTACAATAGATCCAATTAAGTATAAAATAAGTGAAAAAATTAAAAGGAGTTTTGACCCTAAAAGAATTTTTAATCCAGGGAAAATGTACACAGGAATTTAAATGCAAACATCATTTACAGATAAACAACTTCAAGACAAAGATAATAAAACGAGTGAAACAATTATAAGGAAATGTGTTCACTGCGGAATGTGTAATGCTACTTGCCCTACTTATCAAGTAAATGGAGAGGAGTTAGAAGGACCAAGAGGGAGAATATATCTTATTAAAGATATGTTAGAGAATAAAAAACCAGCCACAAAAGAAATAGCAAAACACATTGATAGCTGTTTATCCTGTTACTCTTGTATGACGACTTGCCCTTCAGGGGTGAACTATATGCATTTAATTGACCATGGCAGAAATTACGTTGAGGAAACTTACAAGAGACCTTTTTTGGATAGAGTATTTAGAAATATACTTTCGTTTGTTTTGCCAAGACCAAAAGTCTTTTTGTTAATGGCATTATCTTCTAAATTAATAAAACCATTTAGTTTTTTATTTCCAAAATTTATTAGAAACGCATTAAATTTAATGCCAGATAAGATCCCTGGAAAAAAATTGAAAGAGCAGAAAGTTTACAAAGTTAAAAAAGGTAAGAAGGTTTCAAGGGTCGCTTTATTGACTGGTTGTGTTCAAAGAGTTATTTCTCCTGAAATAAACGAAGCTACTATAAGACTTCTAAATAGACACAATGTTGAAGTTGTTGTGATGCCAGATATTAATTGTTGTGGGTCTTTAAATCATCATTTGGGTAAACAAAAATTAGCACACGACTCATTTAAAAATAATATTGAAAGTTGGCACGACGAGTATCTACAAAATGGATTAGATGCGATAATAAGTAATACATCTGGATGCGGTACAACATTAAAAGATTATGGTCATATTTTTAAAAATGATAAAGACCTAAAAAAGAAAGCTAAAAAAATCTCAGAACTAACTAAAGATATTACTGAGTATCTTGATGAAAACTTAAAGCTAAACATAAATTTAAATTCTGAAAAAAAATACAGGATAGCGTACCATTCAGCATGCTCAATGCAACATGGGCAGAAAGTTCATGATCAACCAAAAGATTTAATTTTAAAAACTGGTAACGAGGTATTGGATATTCCTGAGGGACATTTGTGCTGTGGATCTGCTGGTACTTACAATATTTTACATCAAAAGATGGCTAAATCACTTTTAAAGAATAAGGTAAATAATATAGAAAAAATTTCACCTGATTTTATTTCAACAGGTAATATTGGTTGTATGACACAAATTTCAGCTGGTACTCGAATACCAATTATCCATACCGTAGAGTTACTTGATTGGTTTACTGGAGGACCCAAGCCGTATAAACTAAATAATTTTTAAAATGAAAAAAAAGATTTTCGTTACAAGAAGACTTCTCAAAGAAAATGAGGAGAAACTTAAAGAATTATTTGAAGTTACTTTAAATAAAGACGATAAGATTTATAAACCTCAAGAAATAATAGATGGCTCCAAAAATTTTGACGGGATATTAAGTTCTGTATCTGATCCTATCAGCGCTGATACCATCTCTAAACTTTCGAGTTCCATAAAAATTATTGCTAATGGCGCAGTTGGTTTTGGAAATATAGATATAAAAGCTGCAAAAGAAAAAGGAATTACTGTAACGAATACACCCGACGTACTTACAGATGCTACAGCAGATATTCAGATTTTACTTTTACTAGGTGCTTCTAGAAAAGCTTATGAGGGACGTCTAGCAGCTGAAACTCAAAATTGGAAATGGTCATGGGATTTCTTGTTAGGAAAACAAATGTCTAATAAAAAACTAGGAATATTAGGAATGGGCAGAATAGGAAGGGCAGTTGCTAAAAGAGCTAAGGCTTTTAATATGGAAATTCATTATCACAATAGATCTAAACTTTCACCAGAATTGGAAGATGGTGCAATTTATCATAAAGATTTAAAAAGCCTTTTTAAACAAAGTGAATTTTTATCAATTAATTGTCCTGCAACTCCAGAAACAACAAAACTTGTGAATAAAGAAACGCTAAGCTATCTAGAAGAAAATACTGTTGTAGGTAACGCAGCAAGAGGAGATATAGTTGACGATGATGCTATGATCGAAGCATTGAAAAGCGGAAAATTATTTGCTTACGGTTTAGATGTTTACAATGGTGAGCCAAAAATTCATCCAGAATATTTAAAATTAAAAAATATTTTCTTACTTCCACATTTAGGAAGCGCAACAAAAAGAACTAGGTGGGACATGGCGTTTAGAGCTACGAAAAATTTAGAAGACTTCTTCTCTGGAAAGAAACCACAAGATCAAGTTAATTAGCACACCTATAGATTGAATCTATTATTTTACTTTTAAATTATTCTAAAATAAATCGAGACTCTGATTTGAGATTGTGCTTAAATATTTCCGTTAATTAACTAACGGAGGACATATGTCAAAAATAAAAAAAGGAGTAAAAACTCCATCAAGACGTAAGTTCTTTAAAGCAGCAGCAGCTACGGGTGCTGCAGCAGCAGCAACAGTTGCAATGCCTAACATTGCATTTGGTGCTCCGCAAACTTTAAAGATGCAAGCGGCTTGGCCGTCAGGCGCTAACATTTTCTTTGAAATGGCTGGCGACTACGCAAAAATGGTAGGCGACATGTCTGGAGGTGAATTAAAGATTGATCTTCAGCCAGTTGGAGCTGTAGTTAAGACTTCGGAAATTGGACAAGCGGTAAGTTCAGGTGTGCTTGATATGGGACACTGGGTAACAGCTTACTGGTATGGAAAAAATCCAGCAGCTTCTCTATTCGGTACTGGTCCGTCATACGGAATGTCATCTCAAGAAATTATGGGATGGATAGAGTATGGTGGCGGTAGAAAACTTTATGATGAAACACTTGCAAAAGTTGGTTTCGATTATATTGGTTTCTTCCATATGCCAATGCCTGCACAGCCTTTTGGATGGTTCAAAAAGAACGTAACAAAAGTATCTGATGTAAAAGGTATGAAGTACAGAACAGTAGGATTAGCTACTAACGTATTAACAGCAATGGGAATGGTTGTGAGACAATTACCAGGTGGTGAAATTCAGCCTGCAATGAAAACAGGTTTGATTGAAGCTGCTGAGTTTAACAACCCAACATCAGACTCTCAGTTTGGTATGCAAGACGTTTCTAAGCATTATCACTTAGGAAGCTTCCACCAATCACAAGAGATGTTTGAAATCCCAGTAAATAAGAAGACATTTAATGGATTATCGCCTAAACATCAGGCTATCCTAAAAAATGCTGCTTATGCTGCGAACAGTGATAACTACTTTAAAGCATTAGTAAGATACTCAGCTGACTTATCTAAATTGATGAACCAGCATAAAGTAAACGTGTATCAAACGTCAGATGCGATCTTAGCTCAACAATTAAAAGGTTGGGATAAAGTAATCGGTGATTTCAATAAGAAAGATCCATTCTTTAAAAAGATTGTAGACTCACAAAAAGCTTATGCGAAGAGAGTTATGAAATACTTACTCATGAACCAACCTAATTACAAGTTGGCTTACGAGAATGAGTTCGGTTCAATAGCAAAAGTTAAAATTTAATTATATTTTAAACATAAAAGGGGGCGTATTTGCGCCCCCTTTTTTTATGGAAATTACAAAAAAATTAGAATAGTTTAAAATTTCATGAGAGGATTTATTCATTTTGCAGATACTCTAAGTACTTCCGTAGGGAAGGCATTTTCTTGGTGCATCGTAATCTTAATGGGAGGAACCTGTTATGAAGTCGTTATGGCATATGCTTTCAATGCTCCTACTTTGTGGAATTTCGATTTCAGTTTACAAATGTATGGCGCAATTTTTATGATGGCAGGCGCATACACTTTATCTACAGAAGCTCACGTTAGAGGTGACGTAATTTACAGACTTTTTAAACCAAGAACACAAGGTTATATCGATTTAGTTTTATATTTTATATTTTTCTTCCCAGGTGTACTCGCGCTTGCGTTTTACGGTTATGAATATGCTTCGCTTGCATGGAAGATAAAAGAAACAAGCTGGAACAGTCCAGCACAAATCCAAATTTATATGGCTAAATCTTTGATACCAGCTGCTGGAATTTTATTAATTATTCAAGGTATTAGCGAAGTTTGTAGAGCAATTATTTGTATTCAAACCGGTCACTGGCCTGCAAGAATGGTTGTGGCAGAGGAAACAGAAAAAATGTTAATGAGAACTTCACAAGACGAGGATCAAAAAGATGTTATTTAGTTTAACCAATCCTGAAATCGCAATTCTGATGATGAGCATATTCCTATTTGCAGTTCTACTTGGTTTTCCAATTGCATTTACATTAATGGCAATGGGAGTTGGTTTTGGTTACTACGCTTATTTTGATCCCACTAGAATGGAACATCTTTTTGATAATAGGATTTTCCAATTATTTGTCCAGAACACCTATACAGTGATGGATAATACTGTTTTAACCGCCGTCCCACTCTTTTTGTTTATGGGCTACTTAGTTGAGAGAGCCGGAATAGTTTCTAGATTGTTTTTTGCGATCAGACTAGCATCTCATAGATTACCAGCCTCTATGGCTGTTGCCGCGCTTGTAACTTGTGCTTTATTTTCAACAGCGACAGGAATTATTGGTGCTGTTGTTACACTAATGGGATTACTTGCATGGCCTGCAATGATAAGGGCAGGATATGATAAAAAATTTGCTTCAGGAGTAATTTGTTCTGGTGGATGTTTAGGAATTTTGATTCCTCCAAGTATCATGTTAATTGTTTACTCAGTTATTGCTCAGCTTTCACCTTTAAGATTGTTTGCAGCAGCAATTTTCCCAGGATTATTATTAGCTGGTCTTTATATAATGTACGCAGTTACACTTGCTTATTTTAACCCATCAATAGCGCCTAAACCTCCAAAAGAGGATATTCCGCCAAGATCTGAAATTTTAAAAGAGGTTATGGTTTCGTTCTTACCACTTTTCTCATTAATAATATTAGTATTAGGAACTATTTTAGGAGGACTTGCTACACCTGCAGAGGCTGCAGCAGTAGGAGCCTTTGGTGCATTAGTGCTTTCTTATTTTTACAAGACTTTAAAATGGAAAAATTTTAAAGAGTCTGTATTTCTAACAGCAAAGACAACTGCAATGATAATGTGGTTATTTATTGGCTCTTGGACTTTCGCATCTGTTTTTTCTTACTTAGGTGGCCATGAAGTTTTTGAGCATTTCTTTAAATCAATGAATTTACAACCATGGCAATTCTTAGTAATCACACAAATAATTATTTTCTTATTAGGTTGGCCACTGGAGTGGACGGAAATTTTAATTATATTTGTTCCAATATTTTTACCTTTAGTAGCTTTCTTCGAGGTAAATCCTTATTTTTTCGCAATGCTTATCGCTTTGAATTTACAAACTTCATTTTTAACACCGCCGATGGCAATGTCCGCATACTATTTAAAAGGTGTCCAATCTAAAAATGTAGAGTTAATGGAAATATTTAGAGGTATTATGCCCTTCCTAGGTATTGTTATATTTGCCATGTTTTTAATGTATCTATTTCCTGGAATAGCTCTTTGGTTGCCAGATACATTATTCGCTAATTAACAATTTAAATGATAGACGTCACAACTTTAAGTGCTTACGATTTATCGCAAAAACTTCATTCTGGTGAAATTTCTTCTTTAGATCTTTGCAAAGCT
>CACAWF010000004.1 GCA_902536085.1 uncultured Pelagibacteraceae bacterium
TTTGGTCATCAATTATTTTTGACTTATATTCTAATACCTTTTGTTCGAGATTTATCTTTCGAGCCTTATTACTTAATAAAACTAAGAAAATATTTTTGTATTTTTTAAGATTTTTATTTTCTAAACTTAATTCGTTCTCAAAAGCTAATAAATTTTCATTTGAATTATCTTCTGTAATAAAATCAAGTGGGTTTAATTTATATTCTCTTTTATCTATTACAGGTAAAGCGTTCTCATTTAATTTAACATTCTTATACTTATTATTAGTAAACTTGCTTATATTCCATGATTGAGCAACGTAGTGCTTTCCTTTAGTTTGAAGTCCAGCAACCCATCTCCAACTTAATGTATTTGAAGCAGCATCACCATCAAATAAATGTTTCATAAAGAATTCTGCTCCTTTTTGCCAAGGTAGATTTAAAGTAAATATCCAAATGCTAGCAAACCACATTCTTGTGTGATTATGTAAATAATTATTTTCTTTAAGCTCTTTTACCCAATCATTAAAACATTCAATTTGAGTTTCGCCATTGATTGCCTTTTTATATTTGTCATCTTCATTTAATCCTTTTAAATCCTCTATAAAGTCAGTCCAAACTTGAGGTCTAAGTTCTAACCAACCTTTCCAATAAACTCTCCAAAATATTTCTTGAATATATTTTTCAACTTTTTGATATGGAAACTTTGATAAAACTATCTTTGCAACTTCATATTCAGTGATTAATCTATGTGAAATGTAAGGTGATAAACAAGATACATTTGATTTGTTATCTGGCCCTAAATCAAAATTTCTTTTGAAGCTATAGTTTGCCAAATTATTATTAATAAAATTATCAAGCTGTTTTAAAGCTCCATCCCTTGAGATTTCGAATTTCATCAGTCTTCGTCATCCCTCCACCCATCGATAAAAAGCTTCCAGCATGCAAAAGACACGCAAACAATTCCGACGCAAAAACCTAAAAGTACTCCATTATGCTTACCTAAATATATAGATCCATAGTGAGTGCTTAGTATTGGCGGCATAACTAATATTGCACCAATAATTAAGTATCGTATTGCGAAGGGTGGTCTTTTCAAATTGAATTTCCTTGATCAAGTGGCATTGAAACTGCAGTCGTGAACCAGCAATTAACACAGTTTTCCTCATTACCTTTACTTACATGCCATTCATAAAAAAATTGTTGCTTCTCATCACTTAATATTTTTACTCCATAAACAAATTTATTTTCAGTATTCATAATTAAATCTATCTTATGTGAAAAATGGTTTAAAAGTATTCTATAATGAACATCGTAAAGCATAATTCTAAATCTAGGGTATGGCCCTGTCATCTTTTTATTATCAGGATGAGCAAATATCCATGTTTGTTTAATGCCGTTATCTTTGTCATCATTATTTTTGAGAGCATCTAATTGTATTTTTATAACATCGTAGGCAGATAAATTTTCGGCTGGTTTTATCATTTCTGCATTTGCTGAATTAATAAAACCCAGAAAAAAAATTGCTAAAATTAATTTTTTCAATTCCATATTCTTCTCAAGGTATCTTCTCTTTTACACCCATTTTTATACATTAGATAACGAATAAAATTTTTCTCATAATAATCTTGGTGATAATCTTCTGCTGGATAAAATTTCTTAAATTTCCAGACTAAAGTGACTATTTCTCTATTAAATTTGCTTTCTAAATTTTTAAAAGATTTATCAATAAATTCTTTTTCTAGTTGATTCTGAAAAAAAATTACTGATCTATAGCTTTTACCTTTGTCGCAAAACTGACCCTCCGAGTCGAAAGGATCTATATTTCTCCAGAAAATATTCAAAAGACTTTCATAACTTACAATATTTGAGTCATATGTAATTTCTATCGCCTCTACATGTCCAGTATCTTTATAAATTACATCTTGGTAAGAAGGATTTTTTAAATGACCCCCTGAATATCCGGAAATCGATGAAAGAACTCCCTCAACTTGGTCAAATGACTCTTCCATACACCAAAAACAACCACCAGCAAAATAAGCCTTTTTTTCCACAGCGTGTAGATTAAAATTTAGGGTGAATAAGGTGACAAAAAGTAAAATTTTTTTCATTTATTAAATGATATATACAAAAATAATGGAAAACGACGGATTTATTGTCATAGAGGGAATTCACAAAAATCCTAATAATATAAACACTTTAGACGAACAAACTAAAATTATTCATGGTCCTTATAATAAAAAAGAGGCAGAAAAAGTAGCTAAAGGACTAATTCAAAAAAATATCGATAATTTTTATCATAGAGCTTGGGTGATAAATAAAGATATTGAGCTAAATAATATTTGCGAAGAATGTAAAAAAGAAGATGAAAGTGTTAAGCAAAACCTAATTATGCATAGCTATAAAATTTGTAGTAGCTGTAATTTAGCTAAAACTATTTTTCCTATTTAAAATCCCTTGAATAAAACAATTATTAAAAATAAGAAGAAAGCTTGAAATAACCAGGATACAACAACAACTCCAAAAGCTTTCCAAAGACTTTCGTAATCAAGAGCAGATTTTACCGCTACAACCATACATGCAAGCATCCAAAATGCAGATCCTATAAAAGTCACAGTCATTAATTCAGGAGTAACACCAAAAACTCTTATTAAACCAGGTGCACTTGAAAAACCTATCGTTCTTAAAAGTTCTCCATGATCGCTTTTTGTATTTGGGTCTCTAAATAATTTCACACCTACAAAGTAAATAACATAAGCCCAAACATACCAGCTCAACAAAGATAAAGCTGGAGCTACAAGAAAATTTGAAGCCCCAAGGTGTATCGACCCAACTCCTGCAGCTAAGCTCGACAAAACAACAACTATTCCAGCTTGAAAAGTTGCTTTTTTGTCTTTCTCAACTTCTTCGTAAAGATCTATATCTATTTTGATAGCTCTAAAAACTCTATTTATGAATATATTAATCATTTTTTTGTAAAAGGTTTTAATAATCTCAGAATCTTGCTATGTAAAGCTTTATTAGATGAAGCAATAATATTGCCCCCTATTTCTGCGGGTTCATTTTTCCAGTCAGTTACTATTGCGCCTGAATTTTTGATGATAGGTATTAAAGGTAGAATATCATAAGGCTTTAAGTTAGCTTCTATTACAGCATCTACTGTTCCTTCTGCTAATAAACAATAATTTAAAGCATCAAATCCGGCTAACCTAAATGACCATCCGAATTTCTTTATAACTTTTCTTTGTCTTTCATAGCTTAAGGTCCCATGAAAGTTTCCAATAATTTTTACTGTTTTTAAATTATTATTATTAGATGATTTAATAATTTTTTTTTTATTATTTTTAAAAATATAGGATTTTTTTTGATCATTTATGTAAAATTTATTTAATTCTGGAAAATTGGCTAAGCCAATTTTTGATTTTTCGTTAAAAGATAGGCCTATTAAGTTAGACCAAGTAGGAGCTCCAATAACAAAAGCTCTTGTACCGTCTATCGGGTCGATTGACCATTGAAAATGATTATCAGATCTTTTATCGTCAAACTCTTCTCCAATAATAGAATCTTTAGGGAATTTTTTTAAAATTAATGATCTTATATATTTTTCAAATGATTTATCAAAATTAGTTACTGGATCAAAATCTTTCTTATTTTTTGATTTATTATTTACTTTAATTCCAGATTTCGATTTTTTTTTATAAAATAAATTTAATTTTGCGGGTAAAGATCTTAAAAAATTAAAAGTTTTTTTGTAGTTCATGCGTGTATATAGCTTAATTTAATTTAAAATAAAAATATTAAAATTTAAAATTAAAGCGTATGTGCTCCATAAAAAGTAAGGAACCATTAGAGAAAAACTAATCTTATCCTTCAAATAATAAATTTTCATTAAGAGCACAATAAATATGATAATTATAATTAAATCTAACAAAGCTAGTCCTATTTGATGAAAACCAAAAAAGATAATGCTCCAAATCATATTAAAAAAAAGGTGTAAAAAATATAAGTTTAAAATTTTTTTATCATAATAATTTATCCATATACGCCAAATTGCTACTGACATTAAGATATACAAAATTGTCCATACAGGCCCAAACACCCAGCTCGGAGGATTAAAACTTGGAAGAATTATCTGAGAATACCAAGGCTCTTTAAAAGTCGAAGTAGTAAATCCGCCAATTCCAGATGCCAAAAACGTTATTAAAAGAATGAATGTAAGAGATAAATATTTATTCTTAGTCATAAATTAAGGTATAACTAATTTATGTCCGAAAATCAGAAAAAAATATGGATCACAGGTGCGAGTAGCGGAATTGGAAAAGCAGTGGCTGAAAAATTCGCCAACGAGGGATGGAAAGTTGCTGTATCTGCAAGAAGAAAAGAACTTTTAGATGAGTTAGCTAAACATAACAATATAAGTTCATTTCCCCTGGATGTAACCAACCAATCCCAAATAAATAATGTTTTTAAAGATGTTTTAAATACTTTTGGTGATATTGACATTTGTTTATTCTCCAGTGGAACTTACGAACCAAAAGATGAGCAAAATATAGATCCAGATAAAATTAAAAATGTAATTAATGTTAATTTTTTAGGAGTTATTGATTGCGTAAAAGTTGTTGAAGATTATTTTAAAAATAAGAAATCTGGACACATTTCGATAGTTTCCTCGATTGCTGGTTACAGAGGTCTACCAAATTCAAGCGGTTATGGTCCTTCAAAAGCCGCTCTAACTAATTTTAGCGAAAGTATTTACTTTGATTTTAAAAAATTTGGAGTGAGAGTCTCAGTTGTATCACCAGGTTTCATCAAAACTCCTTTGACCGATAAAAATGAGTTTCCTATGCCATTTTTAAAAACTCCTGAATATGCTGCAGATAAAATTTATAATGGCTTGGTGAAAGGAAATGCTTTTGAAATTCATTTCCCAAAAGGTTTAACTTTAACTTTAAAATTTTTAAGAATATTACCTTATAGACTTTATTTATTTTTAGTAGATAAACTTGTTAAACGATAATTAAAGAAGAGAGTCAACGTATTCCCAATTGATTAATTTATCAAAAAAATTTTCTAAATAAGCTGGTCTTTTATTTCTATAATCTAAATAATATGAGTGCTCCCACACATCACAACCTAATATAGGTTTCATATTGTGAATTATTGGGTTTTCAGCATTCGGTGATTTAGTCACTACAAGCTTATTTTCTTTTAAAGACAACCAACACCATCCAGATCCAAACTGAGTAACTCCAGCATTTATAAATTCCTCCCTAAATTTTTCAAAGCCTCCAAAATCTTCTTTAATCTTATTTTCAAGCTTGGATGGAACTTTTCCTCCGCCATTAGGTTTCATACACTTCCAAAAAAGATTGTGATTCCAATGTTGGCTTGCATTGTTGAAAATTCCTGCTTTTTTTTCATTTGATGATTTTTTAATTATATCTTCCAAAGATAATTTTTCATAATCAGAACCTTTTATAAAGTTATTTAGATTTGTAATATATGTTTGATGATGTTTGCCATGATGTAAATCCAAAGTTTGCTCTGACATTATTGGAGAAAGAGCTGAATTACTGTAATCTAATTTAGGAAGTTCAAACATATCAATCTTTAACAAACATTACGGTTAATTCTGCTACTTTAATTCCAAATTTAGTCATTGTCGCTCTGTTTATTGCCACGCGATCATCCTGCATGAAAATCCAATCGTCAAAAGTAATTTTAATATTTTTTCCTTTAACCGGCACCAGTAATACATATTCAAATTTAAAAGCTGGACCATATGAATATCCTTTAGCTGTTCCAACTACATCAGAGGCTGTTCCTTCATAGTTATGTTCATCAATTTTTTTTATAGTCCATTGACGAGTTTGTCTTTCCCCATCATTCCAATCAAAAACTTCGTCTAAAATTAATTGAGAACCATCCCATTTTCCGTTTAAATCAGCTTTAAATTGTCTCGTAACTTTTCCAGATCTATTTTGTAATACTCCCCAAGCTTTGACATTACCAGATAAATAATCTTCGATGACTAATCTTGGTTTTTGATCTTTAAAATCTGTCGGTTTCATTTTATTTGCACATCCTGTTGTTAAAATTAGTAAAAATAATACTATAAATTTTTTCATGACGAATATCTATTAGACATAGAGAATTGAATCAAGTTAATGTTTCTAGACTTAAAACCGCCTTCACAATAAGATAAGTAAAATTCCCACATACGCTTGAAATATTCGTCAAAACCAAGTGGGCTAATTTTTTCCCAAGCACCTAAAAAATTTTTTCTCCAAGTTGCTAAAGTTCTGGCATAATCATCGGAGTAGGTATTAATTTTTTCTAGTTTTAGGTCATTCTTTTGAATTAGATTTTCCATAAATTGAATTGAAGGTAAAAACCCGCCTGGAAATATATATTTTTGAATAAAATCCTCATTTGCTCTATATCTTTCAAATAAATCATCTTTTATCACGATTCCTTGAATTGCAGCAGTTCCCCCGTAGTTAAGAACATTTTTTATTGTACCAAAATATTGGTCCATATATTTTTCACCAACTGCTTCTATCATTTCTATTGAAGCTACGTGATCATATTTTTCCTTGAGATCTCTGTAATCTAAAAATTTAACATTAACTTTATTATTAAGTCCTGAGTTGAAAATCTTCTTTTTAGTAAACTCATATTGATTTTTAGAAATTGTGATACAGTCTACACTCACATCATAATTTTTAGCTAAGAATTCAGCAAATCCACCCCAACCACACCCTATCTCTAAAACCTTGTTTCCATCTTTTATATTCATTAAATTTATAAGCTCTTGAAATTTATTTCTTTGAGCGATTTCTAAATTATCTTTCTCGTTTTTATAGACTGCGCTGGAATAAGTAAGAGATTTATCAAGCCATGACGAAAAAAATTCATTCCCTAAATCATAATGTTTTGAAATATATTTTTTACTTTTAGATTTTGTATTTGATGCAAATATTTTTTTTAGAAAATTTTTTATTTTTTGTAATTTTAAACTTCCTGAAAAAGAATAGATTGTATTGATATTTCTCGCTGTAAGTTCAATTAAATTTGTTAAATTTGAGGAATAAAAATCTTTTTTCATGTGAGCTTCTCCTAAAGCTGAGCTTCCACCCAAAATAACATTTAGGTAAAAATTGGGTTTATTAATTTTGATATCTGAGGATAATTTGCTCTCTAAGTCACCAAAATGAAAAACTTTTCCATCGTAATTTATAAGCTTAAGATTTCCTTGTGAAATTTTTTTCAATTTATTTAAGACGAATTTCTCTGAAATCTTTATTAAACTCATTAATATTCCTCGTAACTTAAATTATTTTTTAATTTAGTATTTCTCCTTCTGAATATTGCCCCTTTTTTCCATAAAAGTAATGCTTCAAAATGTATCGAACTAATAATTTTAATTGTCATTAAGGGATACTTTAAAAAGTTAATCATGAGTTGTTTTGAGCTGAATTCTTTTCTCTCTCCTGTTTGGGTGGCTGTTAAAACTAATCCTATCGAGTCTGTTTGTTTTATGAAGACGGAGAGTCTATTACTAGGGTTAAGTAATTTAAAATTATAGTAAGTTTCCATATCCATAAATGGTGAAACATAAAACTTTTTTTTACATTTTTGAGCTATTTCTTCATTATCATTAATTTTAAAAATATATGTGTGCTGCTCATTAAAAGTATTTTTTACTTCGTAAAAAATTGCCCTCAATTTATTATGCTCATAACAGTAAAAAATACTTAAAGGGTTGAATACATAACCAAAAATTCTTGGATAACAAAGTATTTTAACTTTATTAATTTCACCTTTTATATTGAACTTTCTAATGTTTTTAAGAACCCACTCTTTTAAATCACTTCCGTCGCGTTCTCCATGATCTTTGTCGTAAAAGCTGAAAATGTTAAACTTATTATGAGAGAAAATATTTATTGTACTGTCTAATTGATTGATTTCATCTAAATCAATTAATAATGAAAAAGTTTTGTATTTTAAAAAATGTCTTACAGGTTTAAATCTTGTATGAGTTACTTCACCGTTGTAAATGCAGGAGTTCATCAAATTTTAAAGTTATTTATCAAATCTATAGATGATTTTAATCCATCTTCATGAAATCCGTAACCAAAATAACTTCCACAAAACCAAGTTCTTTTTTTTCCTTGTATTAATGTTAGATCTTTTTGAAGCTCAGTATTCTTTGAATTCAAATATGGGTGTGTAAAATTAACTTTTTTTATAATAGAATTTTCAATAATTTTAGAAATAGGGTTTAAAGTTAAAAAATAGTCTTTAGATGTATCTAAGTTTTGTAGTTTATTTAACCAATAGGTAATACATGTCTTTTCTCCATCTGAAACAGAATTCCAACTAGACCAGGCTCTTTTTTTGTTAGGCATTAATCTCTTATCAGTATGTAAATAAGCTTCATTATTCACGTAATTAAATTTTTCCAATATATTTTTTTCTAGTTCTGTTGGTTTTTCTATCATTCTTAAACTTTGGTCTGCATGGGAAGCTAGAACTACTTGATCATAGTCAACATATTCATTACCAATAATTACCCTGATATTGTCATCGCTTCTAATTAACTTATCCACTTTATAATTTTTAAAAATTTCTCCACTAATTTTATCTGTTACTTTTTTTACATAAGCTCTACTTCTATTTGAAACTGTATACCATTGTGGTCTATTTTTAAATTTAAACAAACCATGATTAGTAAAAAAATTTAAAAAAAATTTTAATGGCATTTCCTTTGCTTTATTAAATGGCATTGACCAGATAGCAGCAACCATGGGAATTAAGTGATACTCGATGAAGTATTTTGATAACTTTTTTTTATTGAGAAAATTTCCTAGTGTCTCTTCTTTAATTTCACTTTTAAGTAATTTTGGAGCAGTTTTATAAAATGAAATTATCTCTCTAATCATATTTAAAAATTTTAAATTAAGAAAATTTGATTTATTAGCAAAAATACCTCCTAAACCACTTCCACTATATTCAACATTACTATTCTTAATTGATACAGAAAATGACATGTCGCTTTTTTCATAAGGAACTTTTAATTCATTAAAAAAATTTACTAAATTTGGATAAGTAACTTCATTAAAAACAATAAAGCCTAAATCAACTGGAACAATCTTGTCATCTTCTTTTATCTCGTAAGTAAAAGAATGACCTCCGAAGTGATCGTCTTTTTCGTATAGATCAACTTTATATTTTTTTGAGAGAAAATATGCGGAAGATAATCCTGAGATGCCTGAGCCGATAACAGCAATTTTCATTAAAAAAGGTTAAGCAGCTTCATCTTTATATTCATCCATTGAAGGACATGAACATACTAAATTTCTATCTCCAAAAACGTTATCTACTCTAGCAACTGGTGCCCAATATTTATTATTTTTTACATACTCAGTGGGAAAAGCTGCTTCCTCTCTTGAGTAAGCGTGCTTCCACTCACTTGAAGCTAATTCGACATAAGTATGAGGTGCATTTTTTAACGGGTTATCTATTTTGTCAAATTTTGATGACTCCACTAAATTAATTTCTTTTTTAATTTTTATAAGTGCATTACAAAATTTATCAATCTCCTCTAAATTTTCACTTTCAGTTGGTTCAATCATAATTGTACCGGCAACAGGCCATGACATTGTTGGAGCATGGTAGCCGAAGTCAATTAGTCTTTTTGCTAAATCCTCCTCAGAGATACCTGAGCTTGCTTTGATTGGTCGGATATCAATTATGCATTCATGTGCAACATTTCCATTTTTACCAGTATAAAGAACTTTGTAATCTTTGGATAATTTTTTTGAAATATAATTTGCATTTAAAATTGAAACTTGTGAGGCTTTTTTCAATCCTTCAGCACCCATCATTTTTATATACATCCAAGATATTGGAAGTATACTTGAACTACCCCAAGGAGCAGCTGATACAGCACCCATTCCATTCTTAGGGCCAGCTTCTTTAATAATTTCGTGTGTTGGTAAAAAATCTGCTAAATGTTTAGCGCAAGCAATTGGACCCATTCCTGGTCCACCTCCACCGTGAGGTATGCAAAATGTTTTATGTAAATTAATATGACAAACATCCGGTCCAAATTTCCCTGGTTTTGCAACACCCACAAGTGCATTTAGATTTGCTCCATCCATATAAACTTGTCCACCATGCTTATGAATTACTTCACAAATATCCATAATTTTTTCTTCAAATACTCCATGAGTAGAAGGGTAAGTAACCATTAAAGCAGCTAAGTCTTTTGAGTGTTTTTCAGCTTTATTTTTAAGGTCGTCTATATCCACGTTTCCATCTTCATCACAATTGACTACAACCACTTTCATCCCACACATTTGGGCACTTGCTGGATTAGTTCCATGAGCTGAGTCCGGTATTAGACAAACGTTACGATTTTCTTGTTTATTATTTTTATGGAATTTTCTTATAGTCATTAGACCTGCATATTCTCCTTGGGCTCCAGAGTTAGGCTGTAAAGAAACTGCGTCATATCCAGTAATTTCTTTCAGATCGTTTATCAGATCATTAAAAAGAATCTTATAACCCTCCATTTGATTTGTAGGAACAAAAGGATGTGGAAGTGAAAACTCTTTCCAAGTAATAGGAATTAATTCTGCTGTTGCATTAAGCTTCATTGTACAAGATCCTAAAGCAATCATTGATCTATTAAGTGCAATATCACAATCTTCTAGTTTCTTTAGATATCTTAGCATCTCAGTTTCAGAATGGTATTTGTTAAAAACTGGATGAGTTAAGTATTTTGAAGTTCTTAAAAGATTTTTTGGAAGATTATCTAGTTCAACCTTAACGTCTTGTTTAATTACTTTAGTTATTTTAAATATTTTTAACAATAAGTTTACATCGTCAAGTTTTTTTGCTTCATCAAACGCAACAGATAAATGATCTTTATCAACTTTTCTAAGGTTTATATTCTCTTTTAGTGCAGCCTCAAAAATAGGATTTGTTTTTTCATTGGTTTTAATCGTAACGGTATCGAAGAAATGATCTGATAGAATATGATAACCGCTTGCTTTAATATTATCAGCAAAGATTTTTGCTAATTTAGAAGTTCTATTCGCAATTTTAAGTATTCCTTCAGGTCCATGATAAATTGCAAATGCAGCAGAAATGATAGCCAATAAAGCTTGGGCAGTGCAAATATTGCTTGTTGCTTTATCTCTTCGAATGTGTTGCTCCCTAGTTTGTAAAGAAAGCCTGTAAGCTTTTTTTCCGTGTCTATCTTTTGAAACGCCTATTATTCTTCCTGGCATTGATCTTTTAAATTCCTCTTTTGTAGCAAAAAATGCAGCATGAGGCCCGCCGTAACCCATTGGAATACCAAATCTTTGAGCACTACCGACAGCAATGTCAGCTCCAAGTTCAGCAGGAGTTTTTAATCTAGCTAAAGCCAATAAGTCGCAAACCAAAATAGCTTTTCCGTTTTTTTTGTGAATTTGACTGATGCTTTCACTAGGATCGTTTATCTCACCTAAAGTTCCCGGATAAGATAAAACACCGCAGATTATATCTTCATTAATTTTCGAAAGTTCTTTTTTTTCATCACCAATGATCAATTCTAAACCAAAAGGATTTGTTCTAGTCTTTATCAGATCAATTGTCTGAGGATTACAATTGCTTGAAATAAATATTTTTTTTGAATTAGTCTTATCTAATCTCTGGCTTAAACCTACTGCTTCTGCTGTTGCTGTTGCTTCATCTAACAAAGAAGCATTAGCTATATCCATGCCCGTTAAGTCAATTATTGATTGTTGAAAATTTAAAAGCATTTCAAGACGACCTTGCGCCACTTCAGGTTGGTAAGGTGTATAAGATGTATACCATCCTGGATTTTCTAAAATATTTCTAAGAATTACATTAGGTGTAATAGAATTATAGTATCCCATTCCAATAAAATTTTTAAAGATTTTATTTTTTTTAGATATAGATTTTAATTTTTTTAAAGCGTCATTTTCTGACATAGGCTGATCAATTTTAAGATCATCTTTTAATAAGATTTTTTCTGGCACAGTATTGCTCATTAGATCCTCTAATGATTTGTACCCAACGTATTTCAACATTTTGGATTGATCTTCGTCAGAAGGGCCAATGTGTCTTTTAATAAATTCTTTTGAATTGTCGTCAATCATTTAACTTGGGTTCTCCTTACAAAATTTATCATATTCGTCTTTTGACATAAGTGAGTCATACTCACTTTTATCCTTTATCTTTAACTTAAAAAACCAGCTAGCTCCTTCAGGATCTGTATTAACGCTACCTGGATCATCTGCAATAGCTTTATTTCCCTCAGTAATTTCCCCAGAAATAGGAGAGTAAACATCACTCGCAGCTTTAGTAGACTCTACAACAGCTGCTTGACCCTCTTTTTCTACGGCTTTACCTGCATCAGGCACCTCCACAAAAACAATATCACCGAGCATCTCAGTTGCGTGTTTAGTTATTCCAACTGTAGCCATGTCACCGTCTAATGAAACCCATTCATGTTTTTTAGAAAATTTTTTTTCACTCATATTTGTTTACCTTATTTAACATAACTTTTTTTATAAAATGGAAGTTCAGAAATTTTACCCCCATATTTTTTTCCTCTAACTTCAAGCTGAATAGATGTACCGATTTCAGAAAATTCAGATTTCACATACCCCATTGCAACTGGAGCGTTCACACTCGGGCCAAAAGTGCCACTTGTAACGAATCCTATTTCATTATTATCAGGCGAAAAGATTTTCGTATTTTCTCTAGCAATAACTTTTCCATCTGGTTTTATACCAACTCTAATTTTTTCACTTCCGTTTGCTAATAAATTTTTTATTTTTTCCCATCCATTAAAACCGCCAACTTCTCTTCTTTTTTTTGCTATAGCCCATTTTAAATTAGCCTCTACTGGGTTTATTTTTTCATTTAAATCATGACCATATAAACATAGACCCGCCTCTAATCTTAATGTGTCTCTAGCTCCTAAACCTATCGGTTTAACTTCATTTGAAATTAAGTAATCGATGAGCTTTTCAACTTTTGTGTTTGAAATTGAGATTTCAAAACCATCTTCACCTGTATATCCAGATCTTGTTACATAAAGATTTTCACCTTCATACTCAAAATTACTTCCTGTCATAAATTTTAAATTAGCAACACCCGGAATTAATTTTTCTAAAATCTCAACAGATTTGGGTCCTTGTAACGCTATTAAAGATAAGTCATTGTTTAAAAGATGTTTATGATTTTTTTTTAAAAATTGTGAAATTTGTTTAATATCATTTTCCTTACAGGCTGCATTTAAGATTATACAAAAACCTTTTTCTGTTCTTGTAATAATTAAATCATCAATTATTCCACCTTCGTTATTTAGTAAAAAAGAATATTTCGAATGGTTAACTTTCAAATTTTTTAAATCTGCTGGAATAATTTTTTCTAAAGACTCTATTAATGTTTCATCCCCTTCTAAAAAAAATTGTCCCATGTGTGACACGTCAAAAAATCCAGCGTGAGATCTAGTAGAAATATGTTCCTTAACAATACCATCTTTATATTGGATAGGCATTTCATAGCCAGCAAATGGAACAAATTTTGCCCCTAAGTTTTTATGATAATTATATAAAGCTGTTTTTTGTACTTCCATAATAACTCTTATCTAACCCCATCTGTCTATGTACCTGAGAGATTTAATCCTTCGGTGAGGCTTTTGCCTGCTTTCCAGAGTTATTACGGTAACGGTCCTTTTGCCTGAGAGTTTCCGGGGTGGTTGCTCCTTCGGCGCCAAAATGGTCTCTCCCGTTACAAACTGGACTTTGGTATAAATGAGTAAAAATGTCAATCTAAAATAATTGCCTTTAAAACTATAAATTTTATCAGTTTGAATAAAGTGTTGATGGACCAACCCTTTTATAAGCATAAAATTTACAATTTTTCAAATAATCGTTAATTTTGTCACAATCTTTAGATTTCGAGCCGTCAACATTATGTGTTTCAATTGAAATAAGAGAAGGTTTTAATTTATTGGGAACTAGTTGGACTAACACTTGTAGGTCTAAACCTTCTACATCAATATTTAAAAAATCGATTTCCTTGTACTTGCTTAAATTTAAAATTTCATCAATAGATTTTGATTTTATAATTTTAAATGAAACATCTTTAAAAAAATTTGATTTATTAGAATCAAAAAAACTTTTATCTAAAGTATTTACAGGGCTAAATGGATGGTCAAAATAAACCTTAAATTCTTTTTCATATTCATTTAAAGCAGTACAAATATTTAAATCTGAAGGTCTAAGTATTTTAAATAAATCTATCGATGTAGGGTTTATATCAATGTTTATTCCTCTCCATCCATTCTTAAAAAGCAAACAAGTATTGCTGTACATCAACGGATGAAAGCACCCTACATCAAAATATATTCCATTTTTCTTATCTTTGAAAAATTTTAAAATTGAGAGATCTTCTCCCCATTGAGAATATTGAGATCTGTTAATAAAACATTTGTGACGTATATATAAATTATAATAAAGATATAGCTTATAAGTAAAATTTCTTTTAAGGAATAGTTTTTTTAGTGACACAACTAAGCTTACGCTTTTAATTTATTTTTATCAAAACTTTTTAAAATGATTGCAAAAATTATAATGACTCCACCAAGAAATACACTTAAGGGGGGTATCTCATTTAAAAATAACCATACCCAAAGGGGTGCACACAAAGTTTCCATTAACATTAATAACCCAACTGTTGCTGAATCTACTGTTCTTGATCCTATTGTTATACAAATAAAGCTCACTGCTAATTGTGGGACTCCAAGAAGAAAACCCATCCAAAGATCATGTTTAGTGAATTCAAATGACTCTGCTAAGAAAAAACCGTAAACCAAACTGAATATCCCAGAATAAAAAATTGCTGGAACCATATCAACTTTAGTATTTTTCCTTATTATCATTACCAAAATAGCAAAATTGATTGGGATTGCTAATGCAACTATATTTCCAAATAATGATCCGCTTGAAATAGAGTCTCCAACCATTATAATAATACCGCTCATGGCCAGAAAGATTGAAATCAAACCGATTAAAGAAACTTTTTCTTTTAAATAAAAGTAACCAAATATTGCCAGGAACATAGTCTGGGTACTTATAATAAAAACAACATTTGCTACTGTTGTATTGCTCATTGCAACTACAAAAGCAACAAAGCTAAATGATAAAACAAAACCTCCTAATAAACCTGGAAGGCCAGACTCTTTAATAATATTAAAGGTATTTTTTTTATAAGTTACAAAAAGAAAAGCTATTAGAGCTAAAAGGAAAAAAAAAGATCTTAGAAATAATATTTGCCAGATACTTGCCTCTTCAAAAGATCTAATTATAAATCCTCCCCAGCTTAAACAAAATCCACCAAATAATAGTAAAATATAACCCGGTATTTTATATAAAAATTGCATTTAGAATTTTTTCAAAATATTTTTAAAAAAATATTGTAAAGTCAAAGACCTAAATATCATAAATAATAAAAGAGAAAGCCAAATACCATGATTGTCTAGATATTTTGTTAAGAGGATTGATACTCCAATATAACCTAAAACAGATATAATCATTGCATTTCTAATTTCTTTTGTTTGGGACGCTCCAATAAATATTCCATCTAATTGATAACAAAAACACGCGATTGGTGGAATTATAATTACCCATAAAATATGTTGAAAAGAGATAAATCTTAAAATCTCTATATCAGTAATTATATAAATCATTTCTTTAAAAAATATTAAATAGATTATTGAGATAATGATAGCAGTGATAAAACTTACCTGAATAGAATTTTTAACAACCTCAAAAAAAGATTTTCGATTTCTTCTACCTACAGCAAAACCAATAATTCCTTCAGTCGAAAATGCATAAGCATCTAAGAAGAATGACGATAAAATAATAAATTGCATTAATATTGTATTAGCTGCTAAATAATCTTCTCCAATTTTTGAACCAAGATAAGTGACCCACAGAAAAGCAAATGTGAGAAATAAAGTTCTTATAAAAATATCTAAATTTATATTTAAAAGTTTTAGTAATTTAGACCTTACTACTAAATTTTCAAATTTAGGAATTATTTTGAATTTTTGAATAATATAATTATAGGTAAAAATTGTGAAAATTATTAAGGTAATATAACTTGAAATTAATGTTCCTAGAGCTACACCAAAAATTTGTAAATTATATGTTAAAACTAGTAAAGAACTAAAAATAATATTTAAACTTGATAGAAGAATTATTAAGAAACTCGAAATTTTAGTTTTTTGTATACCTAGATAAAAACCCACGAAAACATAAATAATTAATTCTGCAGGAATTGAAAAAATTCTTACATTTAAATAAGTTTTTATTAATACCTCTGTTTCATCAGAGGGTGAGAAAAAAAAACTTATTCCAATTTTTAAAGCTGGGAAAAAAATAATTATTATAAATGCTGCAATTAGAGCAAGGGCTATATTTCTTAAAATCGTTTTTACTATCTCTCTATAATCACTTCTTCCATAAGCCTGTGCAACTATTCCAACGGTGCCCATTCTTAAAAAACCAAAACTCCAAACAATCATTGTCATAACTGATGTAGCTATACTTGTTGCAGCTAAATACTTGGTCTCACTTAGATTTCCCATCAAGCCTGTATCAACCATTCCTACTAATGGAATGGCCATGTTTGAAAAAAAAACCGGTATGGACAACAAAATTATTTGTTTTTTTGAAAATTTTGATGAGCTTTTGAATAATTCCATTTTATTCTTTAATATATCTTAATAACCTTATATACATTGATTCTCGAATGTTAGAGCAAGTAATTATCTCAGTACAAATTATCCTCATAGATATAGTTATGGCTGCGGACAACGCGATCATAATAGGTTTAATCGCTGCTGGATTTGCTACAGATAACAGACGAAAAATCATTGCATGGGGTGTTGCCGCCGCCTTCCTCTTTAGAATTGTTTTTGCTTCTGGAGCCAACTATTTATTTGAATTTGCGTGGATAAAAATATTGGGAGGGGTATTGCTCTTGTGGGTGATAAATAATTTAAGACAAGACTTTTTTGGTAAAAATAAAATTAAAACACCACAGCTTAAGTCTGGTGAAACAAAAAGTTTTAGCATGGGTGTTTATCAAGTGTTAATTGCTGACCTTACTTTAAGTTTTGACAATACTATTGCAGTAGTAGCTGCCTCAAAAGGAAATTTTCATTTGATGGTAATAGGTTTGTTATTATCAGTGTTTTTGATTGCCACTCTTGCTAGTTATTTTGCTGAATATATTAAAAAACATATGTGGCTCGGATATTTAGGCTTGTTTGTAATTTTAGTAATTTCAATCCAATTAATAATTGGAGGACTTGTTAGTTATGAAGTTCTCTCAATTAACGAAAAATACAAATTTTTATTCTTATAATGTTAGATTTTTGTATTATAGGGTCAGGTGTATCTGGCTCTACAATAGCTCACCACCTTTCAAAAAAGTACTCGGTACATATTCTTGATAAAGCAAGAGGTCCGGGCGGGCGGGCATCTAATAAAAGATTTAAACAAAATTTGAGCTTTGACCATGGGGTTCAATATATTTCTCCAAAATCAAAAGAATTTTTAAAGTTTATAAAAACTCTTTGTAAAAAAAAAGAAGCAAAAATTTGGACTGGAAATCATTTAGATTTTACATTTGAAAAAAAAGAAATTTCAGAAAAATTTATTGGTATGAAAGGCAACAATTTTATTTCTAAATTTTATACCAAAAAAATAAAAAAAAGTTTTCAATCTTCAGTCAAATCAATTTTAAATAATAAATACTTCTGGGAAATAAAACTAGATAATGGTGAATATATTCAAGCTAAATCGATAATATTAACTTGTCCCTTCCCCCAAACAAAAAAGATTGCAGGTAAATATTTAGAAAAAAAAATATCAAATTTAAAAATAAATATGGAGCCTAATATTACAACAATGTTAGTTTTTAAAAATCAAAGAACTGTTCCTGTGAGTAGTATCAAATTTAATGATGACATTTTAACATGGGCAGCATTTGAAAATAGTAAAAATAGATTTAATTCTTCAAATTCACTTTGGACATTGCAGTCATCAATTGGTTGGGCAAAAAAGAATATAAATAATTACAAAAAAAATAAAAAAGCAGAAAATACTCTAATACAAAGATTTTTGAACTTTACTGGCTACAAAAAAAATAAGATTATTTTTAAGAAAACACATGGATGGAAATATTCTTATAATTTTAAAGGTTCACCTTTTAAGAGTTATTGGAATAAAAAATTAAGGTTAGGATTATGTTCTGATTGGTTTATCGGTCCTAAAGTTGAAAACGCTTGGTTAAGTGCTAATGACTTGGTGAAAAAAATAAAATAGTTAAAAAATACTTTTACCGTATTTAATTCTTTTTCTCATTTTAGGTAAAATTTCAACATTAAGTCCTTGAAGATCTTTAGGTTTTAATTTTCTCAAATTTTGAACGCATTTTAAAAATCTTTGTGACTCTTTTTTGGAAATAAAGTTATCTGTTAGAACTTTAAATTTATTAATGTATTCTTTTCTTCCGAATGGTCGTTTTCCAGCTGGATGAGCATCTGCAACATTGATCTCTTCTGATATTGTAAAACCATTTTTCATTTTGACAATAACTTTTCCGCCAAAACATTTCTTTTTAGGGTCTCTGTTATGATATTTTTTTGTCCATTTCTTATTCTCTTTAGTTACTATTTTTCGCCAAAGTTGAACTGTGCTTTTTCTTCTAGCTCTTTGTGGTGTGTAAGATTTTATGTGATGCCAAGCTCCATCCTCCAGAGCTACTGCAAAAATATACATTATAGAGTGATCTAAAGTTTCTCTACTTGCATAAGGATCCATTTTTTGGGGATCATTAGCACCAGTTCCAATTACATAATGAGTATGATGACTAGTTTCGATTGTAATTTTTTTTATGTTATTTAAATTTTTAATTTTTTTATTTAAACTTCTTGCTAAATCAATTAATGCTTGTGACTGATACTCAGCAGAATGCTCTTTAGTGTAAGTTTCTAATATTGCTTTTTTTGGCTCATTAACCTTTGGTAAAGGAACAATATAATTTTTTCCAGGGCCTGATAGAACATAAGCTATAACACTATCTTCACCCTCATATATTGGACTAGGTGCACCCTCACCTCTCATACATCTATCAACTGCTTCGACTGCTAACTTACCGGCATGTGCAGGAGCGAAAGCTTTCCAACTAGAAATTTCTCCTTTTCTTGATTGTCTAGTTGAAATAGTTGTATGCAAAGCTTGCTGAACTGACTGATAGATTGTTTCTGTATTTAATTTTAATAAACTTCCTAAACCTGCTGCAACACTAGGGCCTAGATGTGCTATATGATCTATTTTATGTTCATGTAAACAAATCCCTTTGACTAAATTAACTTGAACCTCATAACCAGTTAAAATTCCTCTAATAAGATCTAATCCATTACATCCTTTTTGTTGAGCAACTGCTAAAATTGCAGGTATATTATCTCCAGGATGGCTGTAATCTGCAGCTAAAAAAGTATCATGATAATCAAGTTCTCTCACTGCAGTTCCATTTGCCCAAGCTGCCCATTCGCAATCGACTTTTACTTTAGGACTTAATCCAAAAACATTTGCTCCATTCTTTCTGGGGTGCGCTAAAGCCATTTGTCTTGCAGAATCTACGGGCTTTCTATTGTAAGACGCTATTGCAACCGATGCATTATCAATAATTCTATTAATGACCATTTCAATAGCATCTTTATTTAATTTCGATTTGTCAGATGAAATTTCTGCAATCTTCCATGCTAGTTGGTCCTTCTTTTTTAAATTCGCTTTAGATGGATGAACTTTTACTGTGATATTTCTCATTAATTGAGCATGTTACGTAAAACATACTGAAGAATTCCTCCATTTTTATAATATTCTATTTCATTTTCAGTATCTATTCTACTCAAAGCTTGTATCTTTTTAATTGTACCATCTTTATATTTTATTTCACAAGCTACCTCTGCTCTTGGTTTAATTCCTTTTTCAATATCAATTATGGTAATGAGTTCAGCTCCTGTTATTTTTAATTTTTTTCTATCGAAACCCTCTTTAAATTGTAATGGCAAAACACCCATACCTACTAAATTTGATCTATGAATTCTTTCAAAACTTTCAGCTAGCACAGCTTTAATGCCTAATAGCTTTGTTCCTTTAGCTGCCCAGTCTCTCGAAGAACCTGTTCCATATTCTTTACCAGCAATGACAACTAAATCATTGTTTCTTTTTTTATATTCCATTGCAGCTTCATAAACACTCATAACCTTGCCATCAGGCTGTAAAGTAGTAAATCCACCCTCTGTTCCAGGAGCCATTTCATTTCTAATTTTGATATTTCCAAAAGTTCCTCTCATCATTACTTCGTGATTTCCTCTTCTCGCTCCATAAGAATTGAAGTCTTTTTGTTGGATTTGATGCTCCATAAAATAATCGCCAGTTGGACTATCTTTCTTGATGCTTCCTGCTGGTGAAATATGATCTGTAGTCACTGTGTCTCCTAATAGCAGAAGTATTCTTGCATCATTAATTGCCTTGAAGCCTTCAGGTTTATCAGGAAGATTATCAAAAAAAGGTGGTCTTTTTACATATGTTGAGTTTTGTTCCCAGTTATAAATATCACTATCAACTGTATTAATCTCTCTCCATTCTTTTGGTCCTTCTGAAACATTAGAATATCTTTTTTTAAACATATCAGCATTTAAGGAGGTAAGCATAATCTCTTCAATTTCTTTATTGCTCGGCCAAATATCTTTTAAGAAAACATCTTTGCCAGCTTTATCTTTTCCTAGAGAAGATTTGTATAAATCAAAATTCATATTCCCAGCTAAAGCATAAGCAACAACTAAAGGGGGTGATGCTAGATAATTTGCTTTTACATCAGGATTTATTCTGCCTTCAAAGTTTCTGTTTCCAGATAAAACTGAAACCGCATATAAATCTTTTTCGTTAATTGCATCTGATATATTTTTATTTAGTGGCCCTGAATTTCCAATACATGTAGTGCAGCCATATCCTACAAGATTAAAACCTAATTCATCTAAATATTTATTTAAGTTAGCTTTTTCTAGGTAGTCTGTAACAACTTGAGACCCTGGCGCTAAAGAAGTTTTGACCCACGGTTTTACTTTCAATCCTTTCTCATAAGCTTTTTTAGCAAGAAGTCCAGCTCCAATTAAAACGCTTGGATTTGATGTATTAGTACATGAAGTAATTGCTGCGATAACAATATCTCCATCTTTTAATTTAAAATCTGCTCCTGCAACATCAGACTCTACAACTTTAGATCTTTTAGCGTTTTCTTTATAAACTTTAGCGAACGAACTTGCTGCCTCAGTTAGTAAAACTTTATCTTGAGGTCTTTTAGGTCCAGAGATACTTGTTACAACTGTGCTTACATCTAGAGATACTGTATCAGTAAACTCCACATCATTACTTGCCCATAGCCCTTGTTCTTTAGAATATTTTTCTACTAAAGCAATTGTTGCACTATCCCGTCCAGATAATTTTAAATATTTAAGTGACTCATCATCAACAGGGAAGAAGCCACATGTCGCTCCATATTCCGGAGCCATGTTAGCAATAGTTGCTCTATCAGCTAAAGTTAAATTTTTTAGTCCCTCTCCATAAAATTCTACAAATTTTCCCACAACACCTTTTTTTCTTAACATTTCCACTATAGTTAAGACTAAATCAGTTGCAGTTGTACCCTCTTTAAGTTTACCTTTTATTTCAACGCCAACCACTTCAGGAATTAACATTGAAATTGGCTGTCCTAACATAGCTGCTTCAGCTTCTATACCACCAACTCCCCAACCTAATACGGATAACCCGTTAACCATTGTAGTGTGGCTGTCCGTTCCAACTAAAGTATCTGGATAAGCATATAAATCATTCCCGCTTTTAGATGACCAAACAACTTTAGATAAATATTCCAAGTTTACTTGATGGCAAATACCTGTTCCTGGTGGCACTACTCTGAAATTATCAAAAGCTTGTTGTCCCCATTTTAAGAAAGAATAACGCTCTCCGTTTCTAGAAAATTCTCTTTCAACATTTTTATCAAACGATTTTCCTGAAGCATATTCGTCAACCATTACTGAATGATCGATTACTAGGTCTACAGTTGATAAGGGGTTTATTTTTTCTGGATCTTTATTTTTATCTTTTACAGCATCTCTCATAGCAGCTAAATCCGCTACCGCTGGGATTCCTGTGTAGTCCTGCATTAAAACTCTAGCTGGTCTGTAAGCTATTTCAGTATTAGATTTTTTATTTTTCAACCATTCTTTGATTGCTAAAATCTGTTTTTTATCTACGGTTATATCATCTTCATATCTAAGTAAATTTTCTAATAAAACTTTGAGAGATTTTGGTAGTTTTGAAATTCCGTCTAAACCATTCTTTTCGGCTATTTTTAAATTGAAAATTTTATATTCTTTACCTGATGATGAAATATTATCTAATGATTTAAAGGAATTTTTACTATTAAATTTCATGCGCTATACATAGAACAAAATCACACAAACGATAAGCAAAAAAGACATTGTATAATTAAAATTCTTAATAAATTTATCACTTGTGGCGAATTTTCTCATGTATTTACCCATTAAACACCATGCTGCTTGGCTTCCAACAGCCATCAAAAACCATACAAATGTTAAAACAATCGAGTCTCTTAAATAGTTATTTTGTGTGTCAATAAATAAAGAAATTGAAGTTAATCCAACAATAATACTTTTGGGATTTACGAATTGGAACCAAAAAGTATTTAAAAAAGTTACTGGCTTTGGATCAATTTTTTTATCTTTTGTTTGTCCTGCAAAAGATAATTTGTATGCCATATATAATAAGTAGATTGATCCTAATATTTTTATTGTAGTTTGAATAAATGCATACTTTTGAAAAATAGCTCCAGAAGTTAGTTGTAAAATAATAATTAAAAGCGTCCATCCGATAATTACTCCAAGCATGGTGGGAATGGCTTTTCTAAACCCAAAATTAAAAGCTGTATAAGATGTCATAATATTATTTGGACCAGGAGAAAACGCGGTTGCAATACCGAACAAAATTAGTGGAAAAAGTTGCATTCTAATTTAATGAGGTGCTCTAAATCTACTATGACAGGCTGAACAATTGCTCCACATCAGCTCTTTCTGCGCTGCTCTAAGATCTTCTGCAGTTTCAATAGCTTTTGCAAGTTTTATCATATCATCTGATGCTTTTTTCATTAGAGCATTAAATTCATCTTTATTTTCCCAAATAGTCGGTAAAGCTTCAGTTTTAAAACCCTCTTTTGTATTTTCAGGAAAATAATCTAATAGCTTTTTATAATTATCAGAAATTTTTTTCATTAAGGGTTTTGCCTCTTCGATTTTTTTTGATTTTAATAATATAGATATTTTTTTAGCGTTTTGATAGTTTTCGCTAAACATTGCTTTTCTTCCTTTTATAATTTCTTCCACAGATTGTGCAGCAAATAATTGCTGAGAAATTAAGATAAATGTTGCGACAACTATCGTTTTGATTTTATACATATATAACTAATATTTAAATATGCAATTATTTAACAGTTTTAACAAATATGGTCTACTAGCTAAATTGTTTCATTGGATCACTTTTATTGCTTTAATAGTACAGGTTCCTTTTGGATTTTATTTAGTTGGCTTGGAGTTCTCTGATCAAAGAATTGAGCTTGAAAATTTTCATATTTTAATTGGTATATCAATTTTTTATATCGTTTTAGCAAGACTCATTTGGAAATTTTTAAATCCTAGTCCAAAAGGATGGAGAACTTTTTTCAAAGGCCAAGTTTTAATAGCAAAAATAAACCATTTTTTATTATACGTTGCTATTTTTGCTATTACCATTTCAGGTATTTTAAAAAAACTTTACATGGGTGAGATACTTAACTTTATATTTTTTAAATATGGATTTGAAAAAGACAATTTTGTTTTAGCTGATGCTTATTACCAAGTGCATATTTATGCAAACTACTTATTATTAGCGCTAGTAACCTTACATATCTTTGCTGTAATTGTTCATCATTTTATTTTTAAAGAAAAAATATTAAAAAAGATTACTTAGTGGCAAGCTTCGTTAAATTTCTTTAGTCTCCAATAATTGTACGGCCAAGGTGTAACAAAACCAACGGCCAACATTATTGGTACGACCCACCAAGTTAAAATAGCTCCCCCTGTAAGAAAATAATCAGTAGCATTCATTGCAATTTCCATGCTCACCATTGAAATTAAGCTCATACCCACAGCTGTTTTAAAAGCTAACTTTAAAGAGAAATTTTGTCTTAATAAGATGATGGTTTCTAAAATTATACTTGTAATAATCCCGTTGATTATCGCTAGAACCATAATTGCTAAAACAGGAAAGGGAATTTTAGTTATTTGAAAAAATAAAATAGTTCCAAAATCACCAATAGAACATCCAAGTAAACACCAAAATGTATTTATTGCACTTCTAGACCAAGTGTTTTTACAGCTCCAATTAAATGTTTCAGAACTCATTATGCAATATCTAAACCATTATCAGTTTTCTGAGATGGGTGCACTAGGACAACTTTTCCATCTTTTTCAATAGCTCCAAGCACTAAAACTTCTGATACAATGCCAGCTATATTTTTTGTTGGGAAATTACAAACTCCAATAACTTGTTTACCAACTAAATTTTCAGGATTGTAATAGTGAGTAATTTGAGCTGAAGATTGCTTAATGCCTATCTCTTTTCCAAAATCTACCTTAACTACTAATGAAGGTTTTCTTGCTTTTTCATTTACTTTTACATCTAAAACAGTACCAACTTTAATTTGTACCTTTTTAAAATCATCATAAGTTATTTCCATAAATTCCTTTCTATAAATAAAAAAGGGGGCCTAAGCCCCCTTTTAAATTAGCTAAGCAATTGGTTTACAGTTCTTTGTATTTACCTTTGCTCCACTCATAAAATACATAACCTGGTAAGCTCACATCGCCTTTTTTGTCAAAGCTTAGTGAACCGATTACAGTATCAAACTTACCTTTTCTCATTACTTTAAGAACTTTAGCAGGATCATTTGTTCCAGCTTGATTAGCAGCTTGTTCGAATACTTGTAACGCAGCGTATGAATAAAGAACATAACCTTCTGGCTCAATACCAGCAGCTTTAAATTCTTTTACAACATCTGCAGCAGCAGGGTTATTTCTTGGATCTGGAGAAAAAGTCATTAAAGTACCTTCACCTGCATTTCCTGTGATATCCCAATACTCAGCTGTAACTAATGCATCACCGCTGATTAATTTAGTTTTCATACCTTGGTCTCTCATTTGTCTTACAATCAAACCACCTTCTGTGTGATAACCACCAAGATAAACTGCATCAATATTATTTGATTTTAGTTTTGAAACTAAAGCAGAATAGTCTTTTTCACCTGCTGTATAAGCCTCATACATAGCGTCTTTAAGGCCAGCTTTCTTCATATTTTTTCTAGTCGCGTCTGCTAAACCTTTTCCGTAAGCAGTTTTATCATGAAGGATAGCTACTTTTTTACCTTTGTAATTTTCAGCTAAGAATTTACCAGCAACTTCACCTTGCTGGTCATCTCGACCACAAACTCTAAAAGTATATTTACCACCTTTATCCGTTAACGCTGGATTTGTTGAAGCTGGTGAAACTTGAATAATTCCCTCTTCATTGTAAACCGCAGAAGCTGGAATTGAAGAACCAGAGCAGAAGTGACCTGCAACATAAGCTACGCCTTGACCAGCAAATTTGTTGGCTACAGCAACAGCTTGTTTAGGATCGCAAGCATCATCTCCGATTTCTAATTTAACTTTCTCGCCATTAATTCCACCTTTTTTATTAACGTGCTTTAACCACATTTCAGCACCAGCTTTTAACTGAGCACCAAATGAAGCGTACTGACCAGACATAGGTCCAGCAGAAGCAACAACAACGTCAGCTTTAGCTGAAACTGTTGCAAGCATTAATGTTCCGGCAATTAATGAAAGAAGTTTATTGAACGTTCTTAACATATTATTTCCCTTTGTTATTAATTAATTAATTATTGATATTGAACACCTTAATTACAATCTTGTAAATATGAAAAAAAGTTAATTTTTTGCCCCGCCTTCGAGATAAGCGGCTCGTATGTCTTTATTTTTAAGCAACTCTTGACCAGGACCCTTTATGGTCACCTTCCCGTTTACAAGAACATATGCTCTGTCTGCTAGCTCCAGAGCTTTTTTGGCATTTTGCTCAACTAAAAAAATAGTAACATTTTTTTCTTTATTAATATTTTTTATTGAAACAAAAATTTGGTTAACTAATTTAGGAGCTATTCCAAGCGAGGGTTCATCCAATAAAAGTACTTTGGGTTTACTCATTAGTGCTCTTCCAATGGCTAACATTTGTTGTTCACCTCCAGATAGTGTCCCACCTCTTTGAGTTTTTCTATCGCTTAATACAGGAAATAAATCATAAACTTCCTTTATATCATTTTCAAAATACTTACCTTTTTCGTTGGCATGAGATCCTAATCTTAAATTTTCTTCTACTGTTAGTCTTGAAAAAATTCTTCTTCCTTCTGGTACTTGGCAAATACCCATATCAACAATTTTGTGAGGTGCTTGGTTTTCAATATTTTTGCCATTGAAAACTATATTTCCTCTTTTGGCTTTATTCACTCCACTAATCGTCATAAGTAAAGTTGATTTGCCCGCTCCATTAGAGCCGATTAGAGAAACAATTTCACCGTCATTCACATCAAGATCAACACCTCTTAAGGCTTGGATCTTACCGTAAAATGTTTCAACATTAGAAATTTTAAGCATTATTCATCTACTCCTAAGTAGGCTTCGATAACTTCTTTGCTTTTTTTGGTTTGATCAGCTGTTCCTTCAAATATCTTTTTACCATAATTCAAAACTACAACATGATCAGAGATCCCCATTACTACACTCATATCATGTTCAATTAATAAAATTCCTGTTTGTTTTTCTGTTTTGATAAATTTTAATAATTTGTTTAATTCAGCTGACTCTTTTGGATTCAATCCAGCGGCTGGTTCGTCTAGACACAATAACCTCGGCTCAATGCACATAGCCCGAACTATTTCTAATTTTCTTTGATCTCCATATGGTAAATCACCAGCATTATCGTCTGCCCGGTGAGTTAAGCCGATTATATCTAGCCAATATTTTGCTTTATCGACAGCCAACTGTTCTTTGTCTCTGTAAGATTTTAGATTCAGTAAGCCAAACAAAGAATAGCCAGAGGCAACCATTAATTCATTATGTTGAGCCACTAATAAGTTCTCCAATACTGACATTGCGGGGAATAACCTTATATTTTGAAAAGTTCTGGCTACCTTTGCAACATATGCAATTTTAAAATCAGTATACTTTCTTAAAGAAATTTTACTTTCCTCTTTATGTAAAAACATTTGACCATTGGTAGGTTTATAAAACCCTGTAAGACAATTAAAAACGGTTGTTTTACCTGCACCGTTAGGTCCAATAATGGAGGTTATTTTATTATTTTTAGCATCAAAACTTAAATCATCGATTGCAGTTAAACCACCGAACTTCATTGTTAAATTTTCTACAGATAATAGATTACTCATTTTTTTTCTCCGTGCATAAGAATAGTTGGTTTTCTATTTGCTAAGATTCCTTTTGGCTTAAACACCATAATTAATACCATTGCTCCGCCAAAGGCTATCATTCTGTATTGTTCTAAATCTCTAAACATTTCTGTTATTCCAATTAAGAAAATTGATGCAAGAACGACTCCAGTTTGTGAACCCATCCCACCTAATACGACTATAGCAACAATGATTGCAGACTCAATAAAAGTAAAACTTTCTGGACTAATAAAAGCCTGTCGTGTTGCAAAGAATGAGCCAGCGAAACCGCCAAACATAGCACCGATTGCAAAAGCAGTTAATTTTGTATTTGTAGGATTAACTCCTAAGGATTTACAAGCAATTTCATCTTCTCTTAAAGCCTCCCAGGCTCTACCAACAGGAAGTTTTCTTATCTTCAGTGTAAAATAATTTGTAATTAAGGCTAAGACTAGAATTAAATAGTATAAAAATATTATTCGGTGCATTGTTGAATAATCAAGGTTAAAAAACAAATGAAAACTTGTTTCCCCTTCATCTGGAGATCTTTTAAAAGGTAATCCAAAAAATGATGGTCGTGGTATTCCAGTGATCCCGTCAGGTCCATTGGTTACTTCATACCAATTAATTAAAATAATTCTTATAATTTCTCCAAATCCTAAAGTAACAATTGCAAGATAATCTCCTCTTAATCTTAAAACAGGAAAGCCAAGTAAAATTCCAAAAAAAGCTGCAAATAATCCTGCTAAAGGTAAACAAATCCAAAAAGACCAACCAAAAGTAGTTGCGATTAATGCATATGAATATGCACCAACTGCATAGAAGGCTACATAACCTAAATCGAGAAGGCCTGCTAAACCAACTACGATATTTAAACCCCAGCCAAGCATGATGTAAGTTAAAATCATTATCGCTACATCCATAAAATATCTGTCGGTAAAAGGTAAAAATGGGAACACGACAGCAAATAAAATTGCCGTAATTGCAAAGTGTTTTGCTTTATCTTCAGTTATCACTGAAAACTTAGATGTGAACTTTGAAAAAAAAGTAATTTCAGTTTTTCTAGCAGAATTTAAATTAATTAAAAATCGTCCTAAAATACAAAGTCCAACTAATAAAAAAACTACTCCCCATTGAGGAGTGATAAATAAACCTTCTCCTTTAGATGCAGTTCTAAGACCAACTATAGGGCCGAATAGAGCTAAGGCAATTAAGCCTGTAAATAAACTATCTTTAAATGACTGAATGATATCTTTTATTTCCATTAAACTTTCTCGATATCAGGTTTTCCAAGAAATCCAGTTGGAAAGAAAATTAAAACTACAATTAATACACTAAAAGCTGCAACATCTTTATATTCAAGTGAAACATATCCAGCCCAGAAGGTTTCTATGAGCCCGATTAACAAGCCACCTAACATTGCTCCAGGTAAAGAACCAATTCCGCCAAGCACTGCAGCCGTAAAAGCTTTAATGCCTGCTAAGAACCCAATGTAAAAATCGATTACACCGTAATAAAGAACAAACATCATTCCAGCTACTGAAGCTAATGAAGAACCAATTATAAATGTAATTGAAATTGTTCTATCTACATTAATTCCTAATAATGCAGTCATTGTTCTGTCTTGTTCACAAGCTCTCTGAGCTCTACCTAAATCTGTTTTTGTTATAAGATAAGTAAAAATACCCATTAAAATTATTGTTAAGATAACAATGAAAATTTGAAGATAACTTACTGTAACAATAAATTCAGAGTTCTTAAAAAATTCTAAACCACCGCTAATCAACGGCTGCATAGGTTTTACTCTAGCTCCTTGAGCAACTTGGACATAGTTTTGTAGCACAATTGACATACCTAAAGCAGAAATAAGCGGAGCTAATCTAAAAGATCCTCTTAACGGTTTGTAAGCTAATTTTTCAACTGTCCATCCATAACAAGCTGTAAAAAGCATAGCTATCAATAAAACTAAAAGTAATATAATTGGTAACGCTACTCCAGTTAAACCAAAAATTATAAATGAAATTAAAGCAACAAAAGCTCCGATCATAAAGATATCTCCATGGGCAAAGTTAATCATTCCAATAATTCCATAGACCATTGTGTAACCAATTGCGATAAGACCATAAATCGAACCTAAAGTAATCCCGTTAACTAATTGTTGTATAAAATATTCCATGATTTACTTACTCACTCTCTTATTTACGTTATCAAGAGCTTTGGTGAATTTAGTAAAGAATTTTCCTTTTTTCAATTCATTAAGAACCTGCATATTAAGGCCTTTTGGGGTCTGTGAGTCCGCTACGAGTTTTTTAAATCCTTGGGATGATTTATTTAAAGCATCCTGACTTAAGGCTAAAAATAATTCAGCCACATAAGTTTCAGCTAGTTTTTTGTTAATACCCTTTTTACTTAACCATTTAGAACTCGTATTTAATATCTCATAGTATGATGCCATTAAAGAAGCGGTAGCCCAAAACTTATAGCTTAGTTTTTCATTTCTAATCTCTAGAACTTGCCCTAAATGTTTAAAAATATTCTTGGCAAATTTACTTGGCGGACAAACGATAACTGGTCCCTTTTTGATTTCAATTGGAGGCAAAGGTATAGCTCTTGTGATATTCTTATTCTTTGTAATTTTTTTAAGTTTGTCTAAATTGATTGTCGAAATAAGACTAATTATTTTTTTGTTTTTTGAAAATTTCAATTTAGGTAATATTTTATTACCAACATTAGGTGTAACGCCTAAGAATATTACTGAGGATTTATCTATTATTTCTTGATTATTATTACATATTTTTATTTTTCCATAACTTCTAGATAGTTTTTTAGCTATGTTTCTATTTCTTGAAGATATATAAATTCTCTTAGTTTTAAGCTTTGATTTAAAAATACCAAAAATGATTGATGATGAAATTTTACCAGTTCCTATAAATCCTAAAATCATGAATGATGCAGAATAACCAAGCTATACCTTTTAATAAAGAAAATTTTAAACAGATATTTTCAATACCCTTTATATCTGTCATCATAATATCAATACCAAGTGCTATTATAGCTGAATACTTTAATATTCCTTTAGCCTGGTTCTTGGGGCCAATGCTAATAACTTCTTTGGCCTCATTAATGGGTCTTAAAACTAAAATGCCGAGGTTGGTATTATCCTCGATATTAATAATTCTTGGTCTTTATATTGGTAATTACATAGACAAAGATTTGTTTAGTCAAATGCAAGATTGGCTCTGGACTTCTTTTATTATGTTAATTTACATAATTTTAAGTGTTTTAATTGTTTCAAAATATTTAGAAAAGTTTTCTAAATATGAGAAAAAAACTTCTATCTTTTCTGCTGCACCTGGCGCATTAGGTCCACTGATGATATTAGCTGAAGATGCAAAAACTGATCTAAGCCAAGTAGCTACGTCTCATCTTATAAGATTAATTATTATAATTACAGTGTTTCCATTTGTTGTGAACAGTTTTTATGATGTAGAAAGTCTGAATATTTCTGAAAAAACAATTACTAATCAAAATTTATATCACTTAATAATTTTAATTATCTCGTCAGTAATTTTTATTTTATTCTTTGAAAAGATGAAAGTTCCAGCTGCTTTACTAACAGGAACTTTATTAGCAAGTGGCATTCTACAAATCACAGAGGTTGCAAGTTATCAAATATCTCCTGACATAATCGATTATTGTTTATTAATTTTAGGTGCCTCAGTTGGTTGTAGATTTGCTGATAAAACATTCAATGAAATAGGAAGAAATGCTTTGCATAGTATTGTAGCGACTTTTCTATTAGTAATATTAGGTATTGCAGCAGCCTTTATTGCGGGACTAGTAATTGATAAAAACTTCTTTACTTTATTGTTATCATATTGCCCTGGGGGAATTTATGAAGTTGCAGTTATAGCAATTTTCTTTGATCTTGATCCTGAGTTTGTATCTTTTCATCATATAATTCGCTTATTGATGATATTATTTATAGTGCCAATAATATTAGGTTTTTTAAAAAAAACCTGAATTAAACTATCTTTTTTTTGACTTTAATACTTAATCATCCTAATTTTTTGAGATGGCAAATGTTTTTGATTTGATTGGAAGAATTTTAATTTCGGCTCTATTTTTAATATCAGCCTTTAATAAAATTTTTAATTTAGATGGTTCAATGGGTTGGATGGAAAGTTTTGGAGTACCTGGTTTCCTAATTTTTCCTGCAATTGCTATTGAAATAATTTTACCTATTCTTGTAATTGTAGGCTATCAAGCTAGAATTGCAGCAGGCATTCTCGCAATCTTTTGTTTAGCGACTGCATTTCTTTTTCACTTCGATTTTTCAAGTCAAACACAATTTATTTCGTTTCTAAAAAATATTGGTTTAGCAGGAGGTTTTTTGTTTATTGTTGTTAACGGAACAAAAGACTGGGCAGTTGATAAAGAAAAAAAATATGTCAGACTTTAAAAAAAACCCGCTGTAAAATGTACAGCGGGTTTTTTTAAATTTCGTTATATTTTATCTTTAGTAATGAAAAGATAATTTTACGCCCATAGCATCTGCATCGGCATCGATCTTGTGAGATCCTTTTCCTCCAGTAGCTGTCAGGGAAATATCATCGAAATCTGAGTAGAAAACTTCTATTTTAAAGCCGTCACCTCGTTTTCCTAAACCAACTTGATAGCCAGTGATGTCATCACTTCCGTAACTTGAGCTTGGAAGTGACTCGTCAGTAGTCACGGTCACCATGTGATAACCTACTAGACCATAGTAATCATTTCCAAATGGAACATTCGCATAAAGAGTCATAAGATCTTCTAATGAGGCACTAGCGCTTCTTGTGCCAGTGTCTGCTTCAGATGCTGCATCAGCTCCTGTAGAGGTATCAGTTCTCTTTCCGCTACCAACTTCAATATCTAATGGTATGTAATCAAGTCCAATGGCATAACCATTGTCAGCTACAAATTCCACAAATAAAGATCCGCCATAAAAGGATTCTTCTCTAGATGCAGAGTTTTTATCAGATGCTGCACCGTTTTCTTTCTCAGAACCCGAAACATCTGTTTGACCAGCCATTAGTGAAAAACCGAAGTTTATGTCTTGAGCTTTTAAGCTTGAGAACGATAAAGCCATTATCGCACTGCTTAAAACTGCTATAAATTTTTTATTCATATTATACCTTATTTAATTAACAATAGGTATTTAGCGTTTTACTGCTGAAACGTCAAATTCAAATATTTTACATAAATATGTAAAAACAGCTAATTTTCACGATTTTAGTGATGATTTTTTGCAACATTTAATTAATTTTATGTTTGAAACTTTTAAAAATTTGCCAAAATACAATTATGGCGATTATACACATAATCGTTAAGGTTAGCGGTCTGTCCCAAAGAAAATTCCAAGAACCATCGCTAATTAATAATGATCTTCTTAAGTTTTCTTCCATTAAGCCTCCTAAAACAAACGCTAAAATTAATGGTGGCATTGGGAAGTCGTATAAACGAAGTATTGTTGCTACTACCGCTATACCAATCATCATATAAATATCGAAATTATTAAATGACATTAAATAAATTCCAGTAACTGAAAAAAATAAGATTAAAGGTATTAGAAAAGTTCTAGGTGTGGCTAGGACTCTGGCGATATAAGGTATTAATGGTAAATTAAGTATTAATAAAATTACCATACCTATATACATTGACATAATAACTGACCAAAAAATTTCAGGATTAGTCTGATAAAGTCTTGGTCCTGGTTGAATACCAAAACCAAGTAAAGCACCAAGCATAACCGCCGTAGTTCCGCTACCCGGAATACCTAATGTAAGAAGAGGAACAAACGATCCAGAGCATGCAGCGTTATTTGCAGTTTCAGGTGCAGCTAAACCATTAACGCTTCCTTTGCCAAATTTTTGTTTTTCCTCATCATTAACGAAATTTCTTTCCATTCCATAAGCTAGAAATGAAGCAATTGTAGAACCTGCTCCAGGCAAAACTCCAATGATAAAACCTAAAACAGATGAACGAGGGATAGTAGTTATCATTTTTTTTGTTTCTAGTTTATCTAATTTGATGGAACCTAATTGAGATAGTGAAATTTGTTTAGCAATTCTAGTTGGGTCATTAGCTTTAAAAATAATTGTTAAAGCCTCACTCATTGCAAAAGTAGCCATAACAACTAAAACGAAGCTAATTCCATCAGATAAATTCATATTTTGAAATGTAAATCTTGGGATATCTGATAAGGTATCTTGTCCCACACTCGCTAGCATTAACCCCAATACTACCATCATCATAGCTTTCAAAAAATGTCCCTTAGCTGAAAAGGCTGATACAGCAGTTAAGCCTAAAATCATTAATCCGAAATAGTCTGGTGATCTAAAAGCTAAACTTACTTTTGATAAACTCGGAGCTGCGATCAAAAGAAATATTGCAGCGATAGTTCCTCCCGCAAAAGAACTGTATGCGGCTATTGCTAAAGCTTTTCCTGCTTTACCTTGTTGAGCCATTGGATAACCATCAAAAGATGTCGCAACAGTTCCTGGAATTCCTGGTGCATTAATTAAAATTGAAGAAGTTGATCCACCAAAAACTGCTCCGTAATAAACTCCAGCCATCAAAATTAAACCAGTTGAAGGTTCGAACCCGTATGTAATTGGGATCATAAGTGCTATCGCTGTCATTGGGCCTAAACCTGGCAGCATACCAATTATTGTTCCAGCGAAACAACCAATCATTACCATTATTAAATTTTTTAACGAAAAAGCTGTTTCTAAACCAATGAGTATTCCTTCAATCATCCCATGACTCCAATATATTGTAAAAATGGATCACGAAGATAAATATTTAGTAGTCCGTGAAGAAGATACATAAATATTGCTACAAAAGGAAACGATAATAGGAATATCCATAACCATTTTCTCTCACCTAAAACAACATAAGATAAAACTAAAAAAATTGAAGTTGATAAAAAATATCCTACTCTTAAAATTGTTAATCCATATAAAACCATAAGAATTACTAATGTTATAGTTTTTTTATAATCCAGAACTTTTAAATTTACATTTGAAGGTCTTGTCTCTGGTAAAATAATATAAAGCGCTGAAAATATTAAACCTGCATAGCCTAAATAAATTGGAAAAGTTTTTGCGTTGAATGCCGCATTTTCATCAAAAGTAAAAACTTGAATTTGATGCGCTGTATGAAGATAAAATCCTGAAAAAATAAAAAAGAGCAGTGAAATAATCTTTGAAGGACTAATTTTCACTGCTCTTCTCTTAACTATTTATTTAATTACGCCTAAATTTTTTAACAACCCAGTCATTTCAACTGTTTGTTTTTCTAAAAATTTAACGAATTTTTTATCTGGGTTATAAATATTTACCCAAGCATTTCTTTTTCTTACTGCTTCCCATTCAGGTGTTTTCTGAACATCACCCAACATTTTAGCAATTTTCTTTCTCTCGCCATCGCTCATACCTGGAGGGCCAAAGAAACCTCTCCAATTAACGAAGATTGCATTTGTTCCTTGCTCTTTCAATGTAGGAACATCTGGCGCATCGGCAACTCTTTTTGGAGCTGTAATACCAAGAATTTTTACTTGATCTCTAGCACCCATTACTTCTCCCAGACCAGTTGAAAGAATTTGAGTTTCACCCGATAAAAGTCCTGCTAATGCTTTTCCACCTGCATCGTAAGGAATGTAAACGACATCATTTGGATTAGCGCCAGCTTCTTTAAATGCTAAAGCACCAATTAAATGGTCCATGCTTCCTCTAACCGATCCACCAGCCATTTTTACTGACTTAGGATTTGCTTTATAAGCAGCAACTACATCTTTCCAAGAATTATAAGGTGAATTTTTTGCAGCAACGATTGCACCATAATCACCAATAACGCCAGCTATTGGCACAACATCTTTATAAGATGTAACCTTAGCTGCGTTCTTCTTATCTACATAACCAGAGTGTCTAGTTATTGATCTAAGAACTAATGGAGTAGATTGAACTAAAATCGTATCTGAAGGTTTAGTATTTATCATGTATGATAAAGCTTTACCTCCACCACCACCTGACATATTTTCAAATGATGCACTATTTAAAAAACCAGCTTTAGTTAAAGCTTCACCAGTTCCTCTAGCAGTTCCATCCCAACCACCACCAGCACCACCACCAATTACAAAGTGTAATTTGTCTGCAGCGAAAGATGTGTTTGAAACTGAAGTTAAAAGAACAGTTGCGAAAACTAGGCTGATAAGTTTTTTGAACTTATTGAACATTATTTCCCCCTGTGTTTATTAATTATTCATATTTAAATAAATAACTAATCTAGAGTCAACTGAGTATTAATGAAAAAAAGTTCCTCTAATTCTAAGTAATTCTCTTGATAACCCAGAATGCTCTTTAAAAGCTTTTCTACCATGCAACCAAAAATAGTTATTAGAGAAAATTGTCGATCCAACAGGCAAAGGAAAACTAATTTTATTTTTACTTTGTTCTAAAGCATCTGATAATTTTTGCAAAAATAAACCTTGTTTCATGTTTTTTGGTTCAGGAAATTGATCAATATATGAAATAACTGGCTTGCCATTTTTATCTTTTGAAAATACTGGATGTTCAACTTTATAATCAACATTCTTGCTTTTTGGTGATCCCCATACAAAATCTTCTTGACCCACAGGATCATTACTCAAATCTTCCAAGTGTTCCCAATCATCTAAATGTAAAATTACACTTTCTCCTCCAGCGACATTCTGTTCTTCCATTTTCGTCATTATAATCCAATCAGTTTTCTCTTTAACGTAAGTTCCGTCGGTGTGAAGATCTAAATTTGTGTAAGCTTTTCTAAGATAAGAGTCGCTGCTGTCTTGGTGTTTTACATGAAATCTTGCGTAATATTTTCCTGTCATAGAGTCAAAGTTTGGATTGCCGACTAGATAAGCAAGACCTGTTGAAAGCTTGACTAAAAAATCTTTATCAAATTTTTTATTCTTTATGTCGGGTTCAACTACCGCTGTTCCTGTATCACGGTCATTAAGAATATCATTTAAAGTTTTACTTAATTTGTTTTGAAATACTTCATCTAAGCTTTTGGCAAGGCTAAATCTCGAAAATGGTTTGTATTCTAAAGATAAAATTGAATGTTTTTTAAAAGGAAAGATCAACTTATCAAGATCACTTTCGTTTAACTTAATTACTCGAACTCTTTTCGAATTATTATGATGTGATAATGAAAAGCTCATTTATTCAATAATGCCTATGATCCACAGAACAATAAAAATTGCTAGTATTGGTTCCATTTTGAAATTTTATCATAAATTAAATGTTAGTCAAAAAACTTAGTAAAATTGCAGAAGTAACCGTAGGTATTACTAAATTTTTTTTAGATATTATAAATATTGCAATGCAAGTAAAGAATACTATTAGCCTCATCATAAGATCTGATTCTGACAAAACTCCAGCAGGAAATATTATCATTCTGCCAAGTAATGCAGCCAAAGTTGAATAGGCAACACAATTAAACCATTTAAAAATTTTTGATTTCACACTAACTTTTTCTGAGGTTAGTGCTCCCATGAATCTTGATATATATGTAGCAATTGAAGTTGCTATAATGGCAAAAATTATAATTTGACTACTTGCCATCTTTTTCTCCAAATAAATAAGCAATAGTCCCAGCTATCAATCCAGCAAATAATAATGACCACTCAGTTGAAAATAAATAAATTACTGGTCCTAAAGTTGTTCCTAAAATTACCGAAATAGCTATCGCAATATTTTTCATAGCGCCTATCATCATGCAAAAAAAATAAATTGGATTTACAATCGCTAATCCAATTAACATTTCTTTATTTAAAAGATCTGCTGCTAGGTATCCAATAACTGTCATAAGAACAGCTGTTAACCAAGTCCCGGTGCCGATACCTATCCAAAAATCTATTCTATATTTTGCATTAATCTTTTTATAGGTATCTTTAGCAATCAACCATGATGAAACTGCAAGAAAGTGGCAAGACAAATAATATTTCCACTTAGGTTGGGATTTGTGCTCAAGTAAAGGAAATAAGGAAACTGTCATTGGATAAAGTCTAAAATTAACTAACCAAACTGCTAAAAAAATATTTACGATAGATGCGCCTAATAATAACGACTCCGCCATTACTAATTGTCCGGGCAATGCGTATGTAAAAAAACTTGAGGCTGCACTTTGTTGAATGTTAAATCCAGCATCTTTAAGTAAAGCTCCTAAAGCAACAAAACATGCCGCTAAAGGTAACGCCGGACTTCTAGCACCTTTTAAAGATTTTAAACCTGTAAAGAAAGCTTTTGAGTTAATCATCCACCAAGGAATAATCTTCCTACATCTGGATTTTTTAAAAGATCATCCCCTTTGCCTGCAATAGCAGTTTGACCAGAAACTAAAACGTAACCTATATCCGCAAACTCTAAACCTTTTTTTGCATTTTGTTCTACAAGTATTATTGTTTTCTTCTCTGCTTTTTGAAGATCTTCTAAAATTTCAAAAACCATATTTATATATTTTGGTTCTAAACCAATTGATGGTTCATCTACTAACAAAACTGATGGTTTCATGACTAATGCTCTTGAAATTTCTAATAATCTTCTTTCACCACCTGATAAAACTTTTGCAGGTTGATTTCTTCTATTTCTTAATCTCTCATATTTTTGAAAAATTCTCTCAGCTTCCTCATAAGCTTCGTCCTGTTTATCTTTAATATATCCACCCATTAAAAGATTTTCCTCAACTGTCATATCAGGAAATACTGAATTATCTTGTAATATATAAGCTATGCCCACTTTACTAAGTTTCTGAGCAGGAGTTAATTTTGTAATTTCATTTCCTTCTAATTCAATTTTTCCATCAAAAATATTTGTGAAACCATAAATAGAATGAAGTATTGTGGACTTTCCTGCTCCGTTAGGACCTATTAAACATAACGATTGAGCCTTACTGACAGTTAAGTCAAAATTATGTAGTATCTCCATTTTTCCGTAGCCAGCATTTAAGCCTCTTATGGTTAGATGTACGTCGTGAGGCGATAATTTATTTAAATCTTCTAAACCAGGTGCTTTACCTAAGACATCGTATTGATTTGCCATTACTGCGCTCCTAAGTAAGCATCAACAACTCGCTTATCATTCTTAATTTGATCTGGAGAACCTTCTGCTAGCATTTGACCGTGCGCTAAACAGAAAATTTTTTGTGCTAAACTCATAATTACTTTCATATTGTGTTCTATGACTAATAAAGTAATTCCATAATCTTTATTTATTTTAATTAATCTATCTATAATTCCATTAATTAAAGTTGGATTTATTCCAGCTGTAGGCTCGTCTAATAAAAGCATTTTAGGCTCATTCATCAAAGCCATTGCTAATTCTAGTAATTTTTGTTGTCCAAATGATAAATCACCTGCTCTCAAATTTCTTTTTTGATAAAGACCAACAAAGTTTAAAATATTTTCTGCCTTCTCAGTAAGTTCAGTTGGTACTTTTGCAAAAATAAATCCTGAGTCACTAGCTTTGTGACTTATTAGCATATTCTCTACACAATTTAGTTTTGAGTAAATTCTTGTTTGTTGAAAGGTTCTTAACAATCCAAGTTTAGCTACTGCTGGTACAGGCATTTCGGAGACTTCTGTGTTATTAAAAACAATAGAACCTTTATCAATCGGATGAGTACCAACAATAGAATTAAATAAAGTAGTTTTACCTGAACCATTGGGGCCAATTAAACCAACAATAGATCCCTGCTCTACGGAAACAGAAATATCTACGTTAGCTTGCACTCCGCCAAAAGATTTACTTACGTTTTTTACTTGTAAAATACTCATTTTAATTCTACCTGTGCTTTTCGATCTTTTTCATCTATGACTTCACCAAATCTCTCAGGATATTTTTCTCTCAACCATCCCATTAATCCTTCTGGGAAATAAACTACGATTACAACAATTAAAACTCCTAGCGCAACATACTGCCAGCCTAAAATTAATGTCCAAAGACCTTCTTTGAAGAAATGGAATAAAGTTGCACCAATCACTGGGCCCCACAAAGTTCCTTTACCGCCAAGAATTGCCATAAGAACCATAAATACTCCCATCTCTCTTCCGTCGAATGCAACATCGGTTGAGTCTATATATCCAATTAGTCCACCCATAATTCCACCTGCAAGACCACAGAAGAAGGCTGAACACATCCAACCTACAATTTTATATTTCATAGTTTGGATACCCATAGCTTCCGCTTTATCTTCATTGTCTCTTATTGCATTTAAAATCAATCTAAATCTAGATCCGTAAATGTATTTAACAAAAATAAATGTTCCAATTAATAATGCGAAACTTAAAAAGTAGAAAAATTTTCCTCTAGCTTCAGTGTCAACTATTTCAGCAGGAAAAGGTGGTGTGGTAAAACCTTGACCAGCTCCAATAATTTCTATTCCTCCAGCAATTTCACCAGCTGCAATTCCAAGTCCTAAAGTACAAATAGCAAAGTAGTGGCCTCTTAAACCTAAAATAGCGTAACCAATAGCGCCTGCTATAATTGCAGGTACAATAGCTGAAACTAATAATCCGACACCTATTCCTTGAAAATATTGTGCAGTGGTATGAACAAAAGTTTTTTCACCGCCGCTTTCAGTCCACTCAGCTAACGGGAAAAACATTCCTACTTGAACTGAGGCAGTAAGATACATTCCTAACCCATAGAAAAGTATATTTCCAAAAGTATTGTAGCCCATCTCTCCGCCTTGTAGATTCCAAGTCATTGCTAGAACAATCAAAACACAAAGATATGTAAGCTGAACTTTAAAAGCAGAAAACAAATAAGGTGCCGCTAAACCTAAAATAATTAAACTAGAGTATAAAATTAAATCTTTTTGTTTCATTTTTAATGTTGACCCTCTTTAAAGTTTTTATAACGGTTATAAGTGCACCAAGTTCTTTTCTTGGATACTTTTTGTAATTTTTTATGAGAATATCTATCTCTCCATTTATAATCAGGGTTAGGCGCGATACCTCTTCCAACTTCTGCGGCCATAGCACATTTTAATTCCACTGGATTGAAAGGTTTATCTGAGGTTGGTGTTAAAAAAACTAAGTCTTTCATATCTGGGCAGGCAGGATCTCCGTGATCATATATACTACCTAATCTGTATTTATCACCACTCTCGGGTCCTCCAACGATTGTATTTCTAATATGACTGCCTCCATAATTTCCTTTGTTACACATCCAGGCAAAACCAGCCACGTGAGCTAATTCATGCAGTGTCATAATACTTCTTTTTGCTTTATTACCAATATATTTACTTTTTAAAAATATGTATCCATGATGAACGGATCCTTGACCACCATCTCGATGACCAACATCAACCCATGAAAAATAAAGTTTATTTGGATCATTAAATCCATTTTTTGTAAGAAAAGCATCTGGATAGTTCATTCCATAATTTCCTTTGTATTTTTTATCAAAACGAACAAACGAGATATCTAGTTTTCCATCTTTTCTCATATCATATCTAAATTTTTGTTTTCCCTTTGTCATTTCAAAAAATTTTTCATTTACTTTCATGAGTTCAGATTCCATTTTACCATTAATATCCCACTCCCTGTCTTTGCTATCTTTATTTAACAAGTATATGAAATGAACTTGTGGATCATTTGTTACATCTGGCTGATCTTTAAAAAATCTGCCTGGTTTTTCATCAGCAAACGCAGATGAAACCATCAACAAAGCTAGAAATAAAATAATTTTTCTCATTTTAAATATTCCCTTTTTTTCGAAAGTTTAAATCTTCTGTAAACTAAGATTAAGACTAGGAGTAAAAATACTGCGCCAATTCTAAATTCTGTTCCTAAAATATAATCGGCGAATTCCTCAAAAAGACCTAGCCCCATTCCTGAGACTGCTACCGCAGGTAAATTTCCAAGACCTGCAACAATAACTATCATGAAGGATCTTACTGTATAAGGAAGTCCTACGTAAGGGTGAAGTGTTAAAGTTATTGAAATTAAAGCTCCTGCAATTCCACATAGCGCAGCGTTAATACCAAATGTTGCAGCATAAACTTTTTCTGTATCTACACCTAAAATTTTTGCAGCTCTAGCATTTTGTGCTGTAGCTCTTATAGCTCGTCCAAGTCTGGATTTTTTCATGTAAATAACCAAAGCTACTGCATATAAAACACTTATAAAAGCTGAGAATATTTTTGAATTTGGTAAAGTTACTGAATTATCAAATAACATTGTTGTTCCGTATTCAGACTGTGCCACAACTACGTCTGCACCAAAAATAAAATTCATTAGTTGTTGGAATACGATAGCAATACCAAAAGTGGCTAAAATAGAAATAAATAAATCTCGGTCCACAACTTTATTAATTACAAGTTTATAAAGTCCCCATCCAACAAAAAACATTATAATTGGAGAAATAATAACTCCCCAAGCAGGATGAATTCCCCAAAGATAAATAGTGTATGCAATGTAACCTCCAAGAATAACTAAGTCTCCTTGCGCAATGTTAATTATATTCATTACACCCCATTGAAGTGCCATGCCGTATGCTATTAATGCAAATAATATACCTAAAAGAATACCATCCAGTGATGCCTGGACCATTAACATTGGAGCTTTAAAAATAAGAAAGTCCATAAAATTTTAAAACTTATAAAAGAAAAGCCCCTAGAAAACTAGGGGCTTTTCAAATTAATCAGAAGTTATTAGCTTCTTTCAGACCATTTCGGGATTGGATGATAGAACTTATCAGAAGCCCATTTTGTTGGAGCTACTACTCTATTCTCACAATCATCGCCTTTACATCTTACTTGGAACAAGATCATTGGCTTAGCAACGTTTTGGCCACCAGGTCCAAATTTAATGTTTCCATAGAAAGTTTGCATTTCTGTATCAACTAGCGCATCTCTAACTGCATCTCTGTCAAAAGAATTTGCTCTTTCGAACGCATCTTTAAACACTAACAATGCTGCAGAAGACTCTGCTGATTGATATGGCGGGTCATATCCAAATTCTTTTTGGAAGTCTTTAGCGTATTTCTTACCAGAGCCAAAGAATTTATCTTTGTAAGATAAATTTTTGTGCCACTGAGAAGCACACAATGCGAATTCTGATTTCTTTCCATGTTGTTTAGAAAGTTTTGCAGCATCACAGTGTGTCATCGCTAACATAGGAACATCAACTTTCATTTCAGAAATTTGTCTGATTGCAGTTAATGCACCTTTTGTGTGACCTGATACAACAAGCACATCTGGCTTAACAGCTTTTACTTTAGCCAATGTAGCTGCCATATCGTTAAGTTCTTTTGGTAGTTTGTCATCGATGATGATCTCAGATCCAGTTCTTTTTGCTGCATCTAAAATACCAAGTCTCACGTCTTGTGAGAAAGCATCTTGTTCAAATGCTTGAGCAATTTTTACTCCTTTACCACCGTTTTTTTCTACCGCTAAATCAATAGCTACTTCAAGGTATTGGTTAGCTGGTGATAACACCGCGAACAAATATTTGTATCCTTTAGTAAATAAAGATCTAGATGCACCATTCGCTTCAACCATAGGAATTTTATATTTCTCGGTTACTGGTGCAATGGCTTTCGTTAAACCTGAACTGTATGGTCCAAGCATGTAATGAACGCCATCTTGTTTAATTAGTCTTTCAGCTAATTGAGCGGCTCTTTTTGGGTTTGACTCATCATCATAGTAAATGATCTCAAACTTATATTTCTTACCTTGTACTTCTACTCCACCCATTTTGTTAATTCTGTCAACGGCCATGTTATAACCATTTTGAGTATGAACTCCATTTGAAGAGTATTTACCTGTAAGAGATATTGCAGAACCTAACACAATGTATTCACCTTCTACTTTTGCAAAAGAGGAAGTGAAAGATACAAGTGCTAAAGTTATAGCTGAAATAAATGTAACAAATAGTTTTGCTATTTTATTCATTATTTCCCTTCTTGTTAATTAATTAATTAATAATTAATTAAAACAAGAAATTGAGATTTTGACAACAGTAAGAAGTGATTAAAAATTCTGTGTCGCAGCAATGTAAACTGCTAAAATTAGAAGAACACACGCAGAAATTGTATTTAATAGCTTTGGTTTGCTTCTTAGCCATACTGAAATTTTTTCAGCTGCTAATCCGTAAATCATTAACGTTAAAAAATCTAAAACTACATATGTGATTAATAATATTAAAAACTGCGAAATGATATTTGATCCAAAATTAATAAAGGTAGGAAAAATTGTTCCAAAGAATAAAAGTGCCTTTGGGCTTAAACCTGCAACTAATAATCCATCTTTATAAAATGATAGTGGTGATTTTAAATTTTGATTTTTAGAATTAAAACTTCGAATTTTTGAATTAAAGGTGTCATAGGCTAAATAAATTATATAAAATATCCCTGCCCATTTTAAATAGTAAAGGACTTGCGGGTTATCGCTTAAAAAAGAACCAATTAAAAAAACTACTAAAATAGCTTGAATAGTATTTGCAGATATATCTCCTAAAGCAGTCCAAACAGATCTATTTAATCCATAGTTTAACGTGTGTGAAACAATTACAACTCTGGGCGGACCGGGAGAAATAAATAAAAATAAAATGATTTGTAAAAATATTATATAGTCTGTTGGAAACATTTGATAAGTCACTATATATAAATTTATGAAGAAAAAAAGTTTTATCCCTCAAACAAGAGTTAAAAACCCTGAGCCTAAAAAAAAGGATGATAATTGGATTATTTGGGCTGCTTGGGCAGATAGAATTACTTTTGAAGAGATAAAAGAAAAAACTGGAAAGAATGAGTCACAAGTCATTAAAATAATGCGAAAAAATTTAAAACCAGGCTCCTTCCGCTTATGGAGGAAAAGAGTACACAATACTAGCATTAAACACAGGAAAAAGTTTCAGTTAGGTAGAAAAAAACTTAGAGAAAAAATTAAATTAACTGATATATATTAATTATGAAAAAAGTCACAATGTATACTGGCAATCCTTGCTCATTTTGTGCAGCAGCTAAAGCGTTATTAAAAACAAAAAATGTTGAGATAGAGGAAATAGACATTTGGGCAGATCCAGCTAACGCAAAAGAAATGTTACAAAGAACCAATGGCGTAAGAACTATTCCTCAAATTTTTATTGGGGATCATTACATTGGTGGTAATGATAAACTTCAGGAAGCGAACAGAAATGGTGAATTAGATAAAATTTTAAAAGGAGAATGAGGAGAAATTTTTTAAAATATTTAAGCTTAACAATTTTTTCATCTTTTATTTTTCCATTAAACTCACTATTTGCTAATACAAAAAAAATTATCAATAAAAACCTTACAAAAAAACAAAAAGAAATAATGTTTAACGAGGGCACTGAAAGACCCTTTTCTAGTGATTTACTAAGAGAAAGTAGAAAGGGTTTTTATCATTGCGCTAATTGTGGAAATAAACTTTTTGCTTCTACTAGTAAGTTCGACAGCGGTACTGGTTGGCCATCATTTTCAGAGGCTTTACCTGGAGCATTTAAAACTAAGATAGATTACAAATTTGGAATGAAAAGAACAGAATATCATTGCGCTAAATGCGGTGCACATCATGGACATGTCTTTAATGATGGACCAACTAAAAGTGGTAAAAGATTTTGTAATAATGGTCTTTGTTTAATTTTCAGGCCTGAGTAAAATTATTTAATATCTTGGATAAAAGGCATCGCATCCCCTGCTCCAAGTTTAGTTGTAGATATTCCAGCGACTTTATTTGCTAATTCTAAACACTCCTTTATTGGTTTTTCTTTAGATAACCCAAAAGCTAAGCCCCCATTAAAAGCATCTCCTGCGCCAGTAGTATCAATAGCTTTTGCTACACTTGCTTTTAAATAAATTTCTTCTTTTCCATCAGAATAAAAGAGCCCTTTTTCTCCAAGCGTAATTATTATTTTTTTAATTCCTAAATTTAAAAGTTTATCTGCTGCCTCCTTTGCCTCTTTCTCGCTAGTAATCTTTATTCCAGTATAAAATTCGGCCTCGGTTTCATTAGGCGTAAAAAAATCGATATTATTAAAAAACTCTTTTGAAATTTCAGATGCTGGTGCAGGATTTAAAATAGTAATGCATCCATTTTCTTTAGCAGTTTTCAAACAATGTAAGGTTACGTCTTTAGGAACCTCTAATTGAGTTAAAAAAATTTTTGATCTTTTTATTAAATTAATTTGTTTTTCAATTTCACTTATTCGCAAAGAGCTTGGGGCACCTACAATTACATTGATTGCGTTTTTTCCAGTATTTTGATCTACCAAAATTCCTGCTACGCCAGTTTGTTGATTGCCATCTTGAATTATATTTTTTGTAGAAATTTTATTTTTTTCAAGAGTTTTAAGAGCTAACTCTCCGTATGCGTCTTTACCAATTTTACTTATAAAGTTTGTATTTCCGCCAAGTCTTGCAATTGCTATGGCTTGATTGCAACCTTTTCCGCCTGGACCCACATTATATTTTTTTCCCAAAATAGTTTCACCTATTGATGGGATTTTAGGTCCTGAAAAACTTATGTCAGCAACAAAAATTCCTAAGACTGTAATTTCGCTCATTAACCAACTTTAGCGAGAATTGGAAAGGTCGTCAAAATATAATAACTTATAACTTGAATATAATTTGTAGTAATCAAGATGCCAGTAATTAAAAGAATAGCTCCGCCAGATTTTGTAATAGTCCCATAATATTTTCCAAATCCTTTTTTAGAATTTAAAAATCTACTCATGTAATACCCGGATAATATAAATGGGATAGCTAAACCTAAAGAATAAAATGATAATAATAAAATTCCTTTGCTAATTGTAGCTTCTGTAGCAGATAAAGCAATTATAGATCCTAAAACTGGACCAATACATGGTGTCCAGCCAAATGCAAAAGCTGCACCAACTATAAACGGAAATGCATAATTGTCTTTGTAATTTGAATTAGTCTGAATTCTTTTTTCTGTATTTAAAAAAGAAAAATTTAAAAAACCTAACATTTGTAATGAAAAAATAATAATTATTAATCCTGCGACTATTCTTAACTCACTCGAAAAGAAAAGAAGTACGTTTCCTATTGCAGAGGCAGCCGCTCCAAGTGTTATAAAAACAAATGAGAAACCAAGTGAAAAAAGAATAGTTTTAGTCAAAACTATTGATTTGTCTTTGTCTATTTCCCCTAAATCTTTTCCAGTAATATATGAAATATAACCTGGAATAATTGGAAGTACGCAAGGGGTGAGAAAACTTATAAATCCAGCCCCAAATGCAAACACAAATTTAATGATCATATTACGTTTATATTTGCCTTTGAACTTTACCGCAATTACAATATTGGCTCATGATAATTAAATACGTAGGTTTTTTATTCACTCTTTTGTGGTCATATACTTTCATTAAGTCTCAAAGTATTTTTAAAAAAGGATCAGGTATTTTAATTACTTTATTTGTAACCAATATATCCTGGTTCACTTTTATCGCAGCTTGCTTTTATGGCCTTAAAAATTTTAGCTTTTACCATGCTTTACTTGGTATAGCTTTAAGTATTATTTTGGTCCACTTGGCTTTTTCTCGATTAACTTTATTCATCAATAACAAATTTCAGGATAAAAACACACTTTTAAAAATTAAAACATTTATTGAATATTTAATTTTAATAACAGTTGGATATTTTATATTTTTTTAAAAAGTATTTATTCTAGATAAAACTTTAAAATTTTTATCAGTGATAACTAGTTCACCAGATCGTGTTGTTTCTCCGGTTATCGCCAAGATAATTACATAATGCGTAACTAAAACTAGGTTTCCCCCTTTACCATTCCAATTATTTACATATTTTTTTAAGTCCTTAATCTGCTGTTTTTCATTTTGGTCGTATGGCGGAGTATAAGTAGAATTTAACGCGGAAAATTCTTTGAAATTGCCAAAAGCATATTTTGCAGTATCTTTGCATCTACACCACTGGCTTGATAAAACTTTATCAATTTTAACTTTTTTTTCTCTAAAAAGTTTACCAATTTTTTTTGCTTGATTAATGCCCATTATGTCTAGATTTCTTTGAGTTTTACAATCTTCAATTATAAATCCTTCTGGGTCTCCGCCCCCAGGGGCTTTGGCATGTCTAATTAAAATAATTTTATCTCCATCCTGAGCTGGTTTCCAATTTAAATCTGATGCGTGAGTATGAAATGAAATAAATGAGAATATAATTGTAAGTAGGGAAATAATTTGCTTCTTCATGGTGGATGAAATGATAATCTTACAAATTTGTGTCGCCTTGGTCTAGAGGACATGACAAATCAGATTATAATTTTTTGATAAGTTGTATTAAAACACTTAATTGGTTTGTTAATAACTACTCGCCTTTTGGTTTAAAGACTAAACATATACCATTGTTACAATATCGTTTTCCAGTAGGTTTTGGACCATCATCAAAAACATGACCGTGATGACCTCCACATTTTTTACAATGATACTCAGTTCTTGGATAACCAATGTGCATATCTTTTTTTTCTTCAAATACCCCTGGAATAGACTCGAAAAATGAAGGCCATCCTGAACCACTCTCATATTTAGTTGAAGACTCAAACAATTTTGTCCCACACCCAACACAGTGATAAGAACCCTCTCTTTTTTCTTGATTTAAAGGACTACTACCTGGAGACTCTGTTCCCTCTTGTTTTAAAACATAATTTTGTTCTGGAGTTAAATTTGGATCCCAATCTTTACTCATCTTTGACTTTATCGTCTACACCATAAGGTCTGAAGCTACCTTTGTTTTCCAACTTAACTGCTCTTGCAGGGATGCCAACCATCGTTGCGTTTTCTGGAACGTTTTTTACAACAACTGCGTTAGCTGCTATCCTCGCATTGTTACCAACTTTAATTGGCCCAATTATTTGAGCACCTGAACCGATCACAACATCATTTCCAATCTTAGGATGTCTTTTTTCATGTCGTTGTCTTTCGCTATCTATACTAGGAGAACTCCCGCCCAAAGTAACATTTTGATAAATAGTAACGTTGTCTCCAATTTCAGATGTTTCACCAATTACTACACCCATACCATGATCAATAAATAAATTTTTACCTATCGTAGCTCCAGGATGAATTTCAATTCCTGTAAAAAATCTTATTGTTTGCGAAATAATTCTAGCTATTAAATCAAATCCAGCCTTATAAAAGAAATTAGATATTTGATGAAAGAAAACTGCCTTAACCCCTGGGTACGTAAGAATGATACTCAGTATAGATTTTGCCGCAGGATCTCTTTTTTTTATAGATTCTAAATAATCGTTCATAAGATGTATATAATGACTACTTGATAAATTTAAAGAAGAATATATATAAATGCGCATGAGTAGTTCATTCCATTTAGCAATCCCTGCAGGGGACTTAAAAAAAGCTGAGGCTTTTTATACCAATATTTTAGGATGTAAAACTGGAAATCGTGAAGACGGTAAATGGGTCGACATAGATTTTTGGGGCAATGAACTTACCTTGCATCAAACATCGATGAAACTTCCTAGAGAAAGACATGACGTAGATATGGGTCAAGTTCCAGTCCCGCATTTTGGAGTTCATTTAAAAAAAGATGTTTTTAATAAAATTAAAGCTAATATTGAGGCTAATAAGATTAACTACATCGACAAACCTTACACTAGATTTGAAGGTACTGATTTTGAGCAAAATACATTTTTTATTGAAGATCCAAACGGAAATGTATTAGAGTTAAAAACGTTTGACTAATAAATCAAATTCATTCATTGAAAATAAAACTCAGCTAGTCCAATATTTTAATGATGGGATAAAAAAAGACACTGATCTTAGAATTGGTGTTGAGCATGAAAAATTTCTTTTTAATAAAACAGATTTAAAAAGAGTTAATTATGATCAAATTAAGAAAATATTTGAAATTTTAAAAGAAAAAGGTTGGGAACCTCAATTAGAGAAAGATAAATTAATCGGGTTAAAAAGACAAAATCAAAAAATTACGACAGAACCTGGATTTCAATATGAATTATCAGGTGCGCCGTTTAAAAATATACATTCAGTTTGTTCAGAAAATAGTTCTCATTTTAATGAACTAAAAGAAGTTTTTAAGTCGACAAATATAACTACTTCATCAATTGCATATGATCCATTTAATAAATTAATTGATATCCCTAAAAGTCCAAAAGAGCGCTACAAAATTATGACAGCTGAAATGCCAAGAGGAGGTAAGTTAAGTTTGGATATGATGTACAAAACTGCAGGTATTCAAATTAATTATGACTATACTTCTGAAGAAGATTTTGAAAAAAAATTTAAGATTGGGAATTACTTAGCACCTCTAACAATTGCCTTATTCGCAAACTCTCCTTTTTATGAAAAAAAACCATCAGGTTTTTTGTCCTATAGAGGGAAAGTTTGGCAAGAAACTAATAGAGGTGGGATAATGCCAATTACTTTTGAAAATGTAAATTTTGAAAAATATATTGATCATGCATTAAATTACCCAATTTTATTTCTTAAAAAAAATGAAAAATACTACTCGCCAAACGGTCAAACTTTTAAGGATTTTTTAAATGGTAATTTAAAATTTTTAAAAGGGGAAAAACCAACTTTAGAGGATTTTGAAAATCATTTAGGTACTATTTTTACTGAGATTAGATTAAAACAAGTTATTGAATTTAGATCATTAGATACTTGTAACTTTGGATGTATTTGCAATGGACCCTCTTTTTTTACTGGTTTAATTTATGGATCTTTAGAGGAGACTTATGAAATAATAAAAAATTGGAAAAAAAAGGAAGTTATGGAGGCATATTTAAACGCTCCTAAGGAAGGATTAAATACATTACTCCAAGATAAAAGATTAATTGATTGGGCAAAAATATTTTTAGATTTGTCCAAAAAAGGATTAGTAAAAAGAAATGAACTGAATAAGGGCAGAAAAAACGAGACAATTTACTTAAAACATATAGAAGAAATAATTAGTAATAAAAAAACTAGAGCGGAAATGCTGATTGAGCAATATAATAAAACAAAAAAATTAGATTTCTTAATAAATCATGACGAAAATTTTAGCTATTCAGGGTTCTGACCTTAAAAAAGTAAATATCAAAACTGATACAACTATTCTTTTGGCATCTGAGGCACAAAAAAGAGGTTACAAAATATATTATTTTGAACCTGAAAATCTAAGTTTTTTGAATGGAAAGGTTTTAGCCTTTTGTAAACATATAAAGATCAATGAAAATAAAAAGAAATTCTACTCGTTACTAAAAACTGTTAAATTCAATTTAGAAAAATCTAAAGCTATATTAATCAGAAATGATCCACCTTTTGATAATCGTTATTTATATACAACATTCTTACTGAACTATATCTCTAATAAGGTCAAGATTATAAATCACCCTTTTGCTGTAAGAAATATTTCTGAAAAACTATTTTCCATAAATTTGATGAGGTATATGCCTCCAACTTTAATTAGTGAAAACCTTTCAGAAATAAAAAGTTTTTTTAGAAAACACAAAGCGGTTGTGGTTAAACCTATTAATGGTTTTAGTGGTAATAACGTTATTTTAATGAAAATATTTAACTCAAGCAAAATTAAAAAATTAATAAAAACTAATAATCATTTATTTTTTCAAAAATTTTTACCTGGAGTTTCCAAAGGTGATAAAAGGGTTTTTATCATTAAAGGAAAGATTGTAGGTGCTATTTCTAGGATACCTAAAAAAGGAAGTATTTTATCTAATATGAGTAAAGGGGCTAAAGCAAAATTAACGAAGCTCACAAGTAAAGAAGTTAAAGCTAGTAAAGCTATTGGTAAAATGTTACTGAAAAATAATATATATTTTGCAGGGGTAGATTTCGTGCAAGAGAAATTAATTGGCGATATTAATGTTACCAGCCCTACCGGGCTAGCTGCATATAAAGATTTGTCTGGAATAAATCTTGCTAAATTGTTCTGGAATAATATTTAATTCATAGTTGACAAATTCCTCAAATTCTTGCTATATTTCGTTTAGCGCTGAGTTAAGGCAACTTGCGGGCGCTTAATAAATCCAGCTAAAGCGCATAAGTCTTCAGACCACCGCTTTAGCCGGTGGTTTTTTTTTGGGATAATCTAAAATTAAACCGGGTATTTGAACCATATTGTACACCTGGCATATGCCGAAGTACTAAAAAGGAGAAGATGAACAGAATTAAACCTCGTTCATTCTTCTCAAGAAAGACGGAGAAAAAATGAGCGAAACGACAAGAGAAACAATAAGGGGGAAAATCAATGACTGATTTTAAACATCCGGAAACTATTGGCTTACATGGTAGTGATTATAGAGCTGATCCTACTACAACAGCTGTAGCAGTTCCGATTTATCAAACAACTTCTTACCAATTTAAAAACGCAGAACATGCTGCAAATTTATTTGGTCTAAAAGAGTTTGGTAACATTTACACACGTATAATGAACCCAACTGTAGATGTGCTAGAAAAAAGAGTTGCAGCGCTTGAAGGCGGTGTAGCAGCATGCGCGGTGGGATCAGGCCAAGCAGCCTCAGCAATGTGTATTCAAAACTTAGCACAAGCTGGAGATAACATTGTTGCTTCAACTGATTTATACGGAGGTACAGTTAACTTATTCAAAAATACTTTAAGGCAACAAGGTATTGAGGTTAGATTTGCAGATCCTGCAGATCCAAAAAACTTCGAAAAAGTGACTGATGATAAAACAAGAGCTTACTATGGTGAGACTCTTCCAAATCCTTATCTTCGTGTTTTTCCAATTAAAGAAGTTTCTGATATCGGTAGGAAAAAAGGTATTCCTTTAATTATCGATAACACAGCTTCACCAGTAATATGTAAACCTTTAGCTCATGGAGCTGCGATTGTAATGCACTCTTTGACGAAATATATTGGTGGCCACGGTACTTCAATTGGAGGAATAATTGTAGATGGAGGAAATTTTGACTGGATTAAAGATAGAAAAAGACAACCTCTATTAAATGAACCAGATCAAAGTTATCACGGTGCAGTATGGGCAGATGCAGTTCCACAATTAACTGGTGCTAATATCCCATTTGTCATCAGAGCAAGAGTGGTTTTATTGAGAGACTTAGGTGCTCCTTTAAGTCCATTCAATGCTTTTCAAATCATTCAAGGTTTGGAAACTGTAGCTTTAAGAATGAAACAACACTGTAGTAATGCAGAGAAAGTTGTGAATTTCTTAGACGGTCACAAAAAAGTTAAAAAAGTTATCTATCCAACTAATTATCAAGGTGAAATTAGAGATAGAGCTAAAAAATATATGCAAGGTGGTTACGGATCTTTAATAGGTATGGATCTAGGAACAAAAGAAGCAGGAGCTAAGTTTATTGACAACTTAAAAATGCTCTACCACGTAGCAAATATTGGTGATGCTAGAAGTTTAGCAATTCATCCAGCTACAACAACTCACAGTCAATTAACTGAGCAAGAAATGTTAGCTGCAGGTGTTACGCCAGGTTACGTCAGATTATCGATTGGTATAGAACATCCAGACGATATTGTTGCAGATATCAAGCAAGCTTTAGCTGCTTAAATATTAATTAGGTGGTCCCAATTCTATTGGGACCATCATCTAATAAGATTGGAATTACCTTCTATTATAAATAATTGATTTCTTTGCTATCTTTTCAATCTTAGATATTTCTTTAATTATTTTTTTTGGGTATTCGTTCACAATTTCTGTAGTCTTTTCCATCATATTAGTGCTTTTTAAATTAATTTCTTTTTTTACAATTGCGCAAAATTCAGATCTTGTTATTTCAATTGAAGAAATGCAGGTTTCTTTTTTTCTCTCAGGATTTTTTTCCTCTGCATAAGCTATGGCATGTTCCAAAGGGGTTTTTCCTGTTTGTTTTTTGACCCCATAACTTATTGCTGAATTTAAACTGGATTGAACAAGTCTTCCGTTTGAAGCACCTGGTCCTAGTAATGCTAGCGATTCAGCACAACCGTTCAGCAAGAAAATAGTTAACAATATAAGTAATATTTTTCTCATGACTAACATGGTTTAATTGGTCTCGTATATCTGCTTCACTTTTAAATAAAAGTATATTGTGAGTGAATTAATTTTTATTAACACAACTCATGGTGGTTAAGATCTTAAATTACAAATGCTGATTTATTTAGAATTATTTAATCTAAAAACTTAATTTTATATTTTTTATTTATATTAGGCTGCAAAGATGAAGTAAGATCTTTGATAGAACTTTCCTTTGATTTCTTTAAGATCTTCGATTTAGTTATTTTCAATTGCTTTTTCACAATAGCGCAAATTTCTGAATTAGTTTTTTCTGCAAATGATAAGCAAGGCTCTTTCTTTTTGCTCGGATTCATTTCCTCTGCATATGTTATTGCATGTTCCATTGGGCTTTTCCCAGTTTGTTTTTTTACTCCATAATTTAGTGCTGAAGAAAGAGCTGACTGGGCAATGTTTCCACCGGTTACTGCGGTAGTAGAAGTAGGTCCTAATAATGCTAAAGACTCTGCGCATCCTGTTAGGAAAATAAGTCCAAGCAATAAACCCAAAATTTTTTTCATACTCCCTTTTTATATTTAATCTATTTTAAGCAGAGATTTATTTGCTATAAAACAAACGAATCACTCAAATTGAGTTTATCTAATACAACCTGTGATAGAAATACTTTTCTAAGATATTATTCTTAAAGGCTTGTTTTTTAAGCAACTTTCTAAATTTTCGATCATTTGCAAATAAAATTTTGAATAATTTTCAGCAGTAACGTAACCAATATGGGGCAATAACAGAGCATTAGGAAGAAATCTAAGTTTATGGTCTTGCGGAAGAGGTTCTTTATCATAAACATCTAAACCAGCACCTGCTATTTTTTCATCTTTTAAAGCTTCGACTAAATCATTTTCATTAATGATTGGACCTCTTGAAGTGTTAATTAGAAAACTTGTTTTTTTCATCATTTCTATCTCTTTTCTTGTAATTAAGTTTTTATATCTTTCACCTAAAACTAAATGAATAGAAATTATATCTGAATTTTTTAGTAGATCTTCTTTATTCATGGGTAATACACCAAGTTCATTTGCATGAGATAAATTTAAATTTTCACTCCAAGCGCAAACTTCCATTCCAAAAGCTTTGCCTACCTTTGCAACTTGTGTTCCAATTTTTCCCAAGCCAATTACTCCAAGCATTTTACCTTTTAATTCTGAGCCAATTGTAGTCTGCCAATATCCTTGGAACATATTATCAATTTCTTGTTTAACGTTTCTTAAAAGACCTAAAATCAAAGTCCAAGTGATCTCAGCAGCAGGATTTGAATTGATTTCAGTACCACACACCAAAATGCCTCTTTTTTTTGTTTCTTCTAGATTGATAGAATTATTACGCATACCTGAAGTCATTATGAACTTAAGATTTGGTAAATTTTCTAATAAATTTTTTGTGATAGGTGTTCTTTCTCGCATTATAAATAACGCTTCAAATTCCTCCAAGGCTTCAATAGCTACATTTTCATCATTGAAAGCTTCATTGAAAATTTTAAAATCAAATTTATTCTTTAGTTTCTTTATATCAATAATCTCTTCAAAAGCATTTTGATAATCATCCAAAACTGCAACTTTAATCATTGAGTTTTCCTATTTGATAGATAAATACCAGATATAATAAAAGATGCTCCAATAAAATGGAATAATTGAAATTTTTCTTTGAAAATTATAATTGCCATTAACGCGCTGAAAAGTGGCATTAACTGAATAAACATTGACGATCTGTTAGGCCCTATTAATTCTATAGCTTTTTGCCAACAATAATAAGCTGCAATTGCAGGAAAGAAAACTACATAAATAAGAATTAAGAAAAAAGCTTTATTAATTTTAATATCCAATCCAATTGATTGTTCATATAAAAATTGTGGAACTAAAAATATTAATCCAACAGTTACCATAATTTGAATTAAGGAAAACTGAGATAATTGAAATTTATTTTTTTTAAGCAAAGTTGAGTATAATGACCAACTTAAAACACAAACTAGCATCCATATATCTCCTTTATTGAAACTTAAAGTAATTATTTTTTGAATATTTGCATTTGAAATAATTGTTGCAACTCCAAATATTGACAGGAACAATCCAGATAATTGATATACGTTCGTTTTTTCGATTTTCATGAGTGATGAAAAAATTATTATCATTGGTGGAATAGCAGCTAACATTAAAACTGCATTAATAACTTGAGTAAAATTTAAAGCAAAGTACACTACAGAATTAAAGGTGCTAATTGATAATATTCCCATTATACCGATGACAAAAAAGTGTTTTTTAATATAGTTTTTCTTCGCTACAATCTCTTTTATTGTGAAAGGAATTAAAATAAACCATACCATAACCCATCTTAAAAAGTTAAGAGTAAGTGGTGGAACTTCAAATAGGGTTGCGAATTTTCCAATTATAAAATTTCCTGACCAGAATAAAGCCGCAAATGTAAGAAAAGTATAAGCTATATAATTTTTTGACAAGAGTTTTCTAAGTGAATCTTTTTGAACTGTATGGAGATAAATCTAAATTAGTTTTTTCTCCAGCAACAATTCCTGATACAATTTTGCCTGTTATAGCTCCTAAAGTCCACCCTAAATGTTGATGACCAAAAGCATAAATTATATTTTTATTTTTTAATGATGGGCCAAGTATTGGTAAAAAATCTGGAAGTGTGGGCCTGAATCCCAACCATTCATCTTCGTGAGCTCCTAATTGTGGTAAAAGCTCCTTTGCACATCTAATAACATATTCAATTCTTTTTTTTGATAAAGGATTTTTGGTTCCGCCTAGCTCTACAGTACCAACTGCTCTAAGCCCTTGGTTCATCGGTGTCATTCCAAAACCTCTATCTAGGAAGATTACTGGTCTTGATATCAATTTTTCTTGTCCTTTAAAATGTACATGATAACCCCTTTCAGTATCCAAAGGAATTTTTTCTCCTAACTGATCTGTAAATTGTTTCGAAAACGCTCCAGAGGCTACTACAGATTTTTCAAATCTATATTCTTCACTCTCTGATTTAATTACAGTTTCATCAGTTTTAGACTGTTCGATACTTTTGATATTCGTCTGAACAAATTTTCCACCTTTATTTAAGAACAATTTAAAAATTTGTTTTAATATTCCATGTGGATCTCTAGCATGCATAGCAGACTCATAAATAATACCAGCATCGAAAACTGGGTTTAAATTAGGCTCTAACTCCAAAACTTCTTCTCGTGATAAAAGTTTTTGCTTTATTCCAAGTTCATCACGAATTTTTATTTCTAAATTTCTACTTTTTAGGTTTTTATTTGTCCAAACATAAATAATACCTTTTTTTTCAACTAATCCATTTGTATCTATTTCTTGAAAAATTTCTTCATATGCATCATTAGATAAACTCAAAATTTGATGCATGCTTTTAGCAGTATGCATCATTGATTTTTTATTGCAGTTTTTAAAATAGTAAAAAAACCATTTAAACATTTTAGGCACATAGTTCCATTTTAAAGCTAGGGGTCCATAAGAACTGAAGAGCATCTTAGGAACATCGAATAAAATGTCTGGACGATTAAGTTGTAAAACAGCGTAAGGTGAAAAGTGTCCAGCATTTCCGTATGAAGCCGGCTTAAAGTCTTTAGACAAAGGATCTTGACGATCAAAAATTGTAACGGGGATCCCTTTTTTAATAAGTTGAAGGCCTGTGCATACACCTTGAATTCCTGAACCTATTATTCCAACTGATTTACACTTAATACTTTCCATACGGAAATTATATCAATATTATTATTAATAGAGATGCGGTAGATTATGCTAAAACTTCTTTGTTGACCACTTCTGGTCTCTCTTCTGTGTCTGTAGTTTCTTTTTTTTCTTTCTTTTTAAATAAGAAATCACCTGTCAATGTAGATTTAGATTTGTTAGTCTTTTTAATGTAACCATCAATATCAGCGCCATTTTCAGTCTTAAGATTGTTCCCAAATTCTATATCGCCTTTAACTGTTCCTGTGCTTCCAATAACAACATCTTGACCGGAAACCTTTCCATCCAAGTGACCGTGGATTTCTATATGGTCACCTTCGACTGAACCTGTAATTGAACCTGTTTCTCTTATAATAATTTCTTTTGAATAAACTGGACCTTTAATTAAACCAGCAACATCAATCGCTCCTGAGCTATTAATTGTCCCTTCAATACTCACTGTTTCACTAATTAGTGATCTTTCGGAATCTGTTAGTTTATTTTTTTTGTCACCAAACATATATTTATTCATAAATTAACCACCTATTTCTATATTATACAAGTATTTTATAAAATCAAATTTGACCAAAATAGGTTAAATTAATTAATTTACTGGAGTATCTTTATAAAGCTTACAAGACATCGCAATCCCTAAACCGAGCATTATAGCCATCATAGAGGAGCCCCCATAAGACATAATTGGTAATGGTGAGCCAACAATAGGTAGCAAACCTAACACCATCATCATATTTACTACCACATATATGAAGAATGCTGTCGCAAAACTATAGCAATATAACTTTCCAAAATTACTTCTCGTAATATTTCCAATTCTAACTATTCTCCAAACTATTACTGCATATAATAATAATATAAATAAAGAACCAAAAAACCCAAATTCCTCTGAGAATAATGTAAATATAAAATCTGTATGTTTTTCGGGTAAATAATCTAGATAACTTTGAGATCCTTGTAAAAATCCTTTTCCAAATAATCCTCCTGAACCAATAGCTATTTTTGATTGAATAATTTGGTAACCTGCGCCCAGCGGATCTCTTTCAGGATTTAAAAAGGTTAAGATCCTTGATTTTTGATAAGGTTTAAGGAAAGAAATAGCTATAGGTAATAATGCTAAAAAAGCTAGTGCTGAAAACGTGAAAAATTTTACTCTTACGCCCGCCAACCAAGCAACTGTTAGACCTCCTGCAGCGATTAAAATTGAAGTTCCAAGGTCAGGTTGAGTTGCAACCAAAATTACTGGAGCAACTAATACAACTATTGGCAAAAATAAATATCTTACTCTATTAATGTTTTCAATTGAGGTTCGATGGTAATATTTTGCTAAAAACAAAATTAAACCAATTTTCATCAATTCAGATGGTTGAAGGTTCATAAAATATAAATCTAACCATCGTTTTGAACCAGAAGAGGTCAAACCAAAATATTTTACACCTAATAATAATATGAAAAAGGTCAAATAAATTAAATAACTTTGGCTATGCCAGAATCTAATTTGAATAAAAGAAAGTACTATAAACATTCCGAAGAAAACAAAAAAACGAAGAATGTGGCTGTTAGTATGGTACTTAAATTCCCCTCCATCAGTTGAATACATAGCTAGTATACTGACTAAACCAAGAATAAATATAGAAATTACTAATACATAATCAATTGATAAAATTTTATCCTTGAAACTCAATGAAGACTGGATAGATCTAGCTCTAAACATTATACAGTTTCTCCTAGAAGATTATTTACTCTTTGTCGTAACTCATGACGTTCTAAAACTTTTCTAATTATTTTCTTAGCTATTGGAGCTGCAGCTTTACCACCAGAGCCGCCGTGTTCAACTAAAACACTTATTGCGTATTTTGGGTCTTCATAAGGTGCAAAAGCAACGAACAATGCATGGTCTCTATCTTTATAAGGTAAACTTTCCTGTTTAACCTCTGCCTCTCGTTGTGCTTCAGTAAATCTTTTAATCTGGGATGAACCTGTCTTTCCTGCAAAAGTAAATTTTTTATTTTCCCATCTGTGCCTATATGAGGTTCCACCTGGTTCATTTGAAGAGGAAAACATAGCATCTTTAATCAAATTAATATGCTCCTGATTTTTAAACAGTGGTTTTAATTCAAAATTAGATACTAAAAGGTCTGTGGGCAATGGGTCATTTGGATTTTTATTTTTATACTCGATATAACTTTTTAAATTATTATTTTTTTCATCGTAAATAATTCTTGGTTTTATTTCAAATCCACCGTTTGCTAATTGTGCAGTCATTAAACATAATTGTAATGGAGTACTTTGAAAGTAACCTTGTCCGATACCTGAGTGTAAAGTTTCTCCTAAATACCAATTTTGACCAATAAATTTTTTCTTCCATTTTGTGTTAGGAACTACACCAGCTCTCTCCTCGATAAAACCATTTAGAACTTTTTTTCCTAAACCGAATTTTTTTGCAGTCTCAGACAATCTATCGACACCCAATTTTCTTGCAACCTCATAGAAATAAACATCACATGATCGCTGAATACCTTTTCTGAGATTTACTATTCCATGGCCATCTTTTTCCCAACAATGAAATTTCTCTCCGTAAAGTTCGATTTTTCCTTTACATCTAAAAGTATCTAGAGGCTTAATAATTCCATTTTCTAGTGCACTTAATGCCACTAAAGTCTTTATAGTCGAGCCTGGAGGATATAGACCAGCGATAGTTTTATTTGTGAGAGGCCTCTTTTCATTTTTTATGAGACTATTCCAATATTTTTTATCTAAACCATGAACAAATTCATTTGGTTCAAAAGTTGGTGAAGAAACTAAGGAAACGATGTCTCCATTATAAACATCCATCACACATACAGCTGCAGCTTTATCTTTCAGTAGTTCATTGGTAAATTTTTGAACCTCAAAATCTAATGTTGTTTTAAAACTTTTTCCAGCCTGACCTTGGTTTATTTGAATTTGTTTTATTCTTTTTCCAAAAGCGTTCACTTCATATCTTTGGAAACCTATTTTTCCAATTATTTGTTCGTCTAGTTTTCTTTCGAGTCCAGTTTTTCCTATGCTCATGCCTGGGACATGTAAATCTTTTAAATACTTTTTGGTTTGAAGATCTTTAGCGCTAACTTGAGAGACATAGCCTAACACGTGAGCGGAAGAGTTATCTGGATACATTCTTGCCACAGATACTACAGGCTTAACACCGTCTAATTCATGAAGAAATAGATTTAATCTTGAAAATTCTGACCAAGTTATATTATCTGAAACTATTATAGGCTCCCAAGGTTTTTGTTTAGCTATAATTTTTTTTAAATAAAATAATTTTTTGTCACTTATATTTAAAATTGTTTTCAATCTTACAAATAATTTTTCAATATCTTTTGAGTTCTCTGGAATCAAATGAACTTGGTAAACTTGTTCATTTGAAGCTATTTCTTTATCAAAGAAATCTTTAATTACGCCCCTTTCAGGAGCTAATTTCCACTCTCTGAATCTATTTTTATCAGATAAAGTCTTATATTTTGTTCTTTCATTTATTTGCAAAGAAACCAAACGACCAATAATACCAAAAGTAACAACTGCCTTAGCTGCAGTTAACAAAAACATTCTTCTGCTTATTAATTTAGATTTTATGACTGTATTCCCTGAGCTAGGACTAAGCATCTCTACCACCTACAAATGTGGCCTGATAAAGATTAAATAAAAGCCAGAATATCGGGAACATAAATACGGTAAAAAACATATTGTATCCTATTTTAGAAATTGGAAAAGATAAATCTGAAAAATTATTTAATAATGAAAAAAATAACAAGTTTGAAAAAATCATTGCCATAAAAAATGTAAACCAATCAGATGCGATCGTTGTGTTAACACTTTTATTTCTTACGTAAGTGCCAACAAAAATTATTATTAGGTATGAGAGAGAACTTATTCCTAGAGGAAAACCCATAACTACATCATTAATCAAACCTGCTAAAAAAATATGTCCATTTGCCATTATCTCTGGTCTTTTTAAAACCCAAAAGTAAATTAAAATAATTTGAAAATTTAAAGTAAATATTTCAAAAGTTTTTTCTAAGTTAGTGTCTACCTCGCTTATGCATAAATAATATAAAAGAATAACTGGTCCAGCATTATAAATTTTATTAATGATTGAGGTTTTGGCCATTATAAGTCCCCCTTAGATTGTACGTTTAAATTCACCGTCACGAAGGATAATTGATTTGGATCTACAAACAAATCTACTTCTCCATTTTCGTTTGTTTTACCAATAGGTGTTCCCGGTGAGAATATTCCATCCTTCCCAGAAGCAAATACACTTATATCCTCAATAACTTTATAATCTTCAGGTAAATATTCTAGAATCGGATTATTTGATCCACTTCCAGATAAAATTGCTTGAGCTCCCTCGTCTAGCGTCACTGGAATTCTGCTGTTTAAATCATTGAGCAATAAGACTCTTGAAGACAAATAGTTTGTTTCTACAACTCTACCAACTAGATAATTATCCTTAGTTACCGGCATACCTTTAAGAATACCTATTTGAGTACCCTTATTAATTATTATTGATTTTAAAAAAGGACTATTTTTATCAACTAAAACCTTTGCAAGTATAATATTACTTAAGTTCTTATTGAAATATTCTGTTTCTAAAATTTTTTGAAGATTTTTATTTTCGTCAGTTAAAAATTCAACGTTTAATTCTAGAGATTTATATTTTTCTATTTCTGCTTTTAGTTTCTTATTTTCTTCTCTGACATTTAGGAAGCTTGAGATATCATTGCTAACTTGCGGAAAGAATCTGGAAGGTGTAGATGCTAAAAAAGTAACTCTATAGACTACATCATTAATAAATCCCCTTATAGGTTTTGTAAATTTTGCTCCGTAAACATCTAAAAAGAAAATTATTAAAGCAAGGAAGATCAAAGATAAAACAGAAAATTTTTGAGCTCCTCCTCTTTGAAGGAGTGCTGAACGAAAAGCTATACTAAAATCATCTCTACTAACTGACATTTATTCATTTAATATAAATTAGTACTCAGACAACATAGTAGAAAACAGCTCTTCGTTTTCTAAAGCTCTTCCTGTTCCAATAGCAACACATGATAAAGGGTCGTCAGCTATAGTCACGGGTAAACCAGTATCCTGAGAAATTAATTTATCAATATTTTTTAATAAAGCTCCACCACCTGTTAGAACCAATCCCATATCAATTAAGTCAGCTGATAATTCAGGAGGTGTATTTTCTAAAGCTTCTTTAATACCACCTAAAATTTGATTTAAAATTGGCATTAATGCTTCACAAGCATCTTTTTCTGTAAGCTCGATTTCTTTTGGAGTTCCAGATCTAATATCTCTACCTTTCATCAAAAAAGTATTATTTGTTGATGGAATAGCTGTACCAATTTCTTTTTTAATTTTCTCAGCAGTGGAGTCTCCTATCATTAAATTCATCTTTTTTCTCATATAAGCTATAATCGATTGGTCAAGTGCATCTCCAGCAACTCTTAAGGATTTTGAATAAACAACTCCGCCAAGTGACATAACTGCTATTTCAGTTGTTCCACCACCAATATCCACTACCATAGATCCAGTTGCCTCAGAAATAGGTAAACCTGCGCCAATCGCTGCAGCTATAGGCTCCTCGATTAATTGAACTTTTCTAGCACCTGCTGCTAAAGCAGAGTCTTGAATGGCTTTTCTTTCTACTGGTGTAGATCCAGTAGGCACGCAAATTAAAATTCTTGGATTTGCAAATGCATTTTTTTTATGAACTTTTTTTATGAAGTGTTTAATCATTTCTTCAGTCACTACGAAATCAGCAATAACTCCGTCTTTAAGTGGTCTAATAGCTGAAATGTTTCCGGGCGTTCTTCCTAACATCGTTTTTGCTTCGTCTCCAACTGCTAAAACTGATTTTTTTCCAGCATCTTCAATAACCGCAACTACTGAAGGCTCATTTAATACAACACCTTGATCTTTTAGAACAACTAAAGTGTTGGCTGTTCCTAGATCAATTGCCATATCTTGTGACCATAATGATGTTAATCCTGTTAAACCTTTAAACATATTTTCCTTTCTATACTTGCACGCTCAGATTTTCATCATCTGGTGCTGTCTTTTTTCTTTTAATGATTAATTTATTTAATGCATTTAAATATGCATTTGCTGAGGCTACCAGCGTATCAGTATCAGCAGCTTGCCCCACTGTAGTTTTACCTTTTTCCTCAATTCTTACACTTACTGTGGCTTGGGCATCAGTGCCTTCAGTTACAGCGTGTACATTGTATAACAAAAGCTTTACATCATGGGCATAAAGTTTTTTTATACATTTAAAAATAGCGTCCACTGGTCCATCTCCTGTTTCAGAAGCTGTTTTAACTTTTCCGAAAACTTCTAATGTCATTTCGGCTTTTTGAGGTTCGCCTGTTCCTGCGTAAACTTTTAAAGACTTTAATTTAATTACATTGTCTTCAGTTACTAAACTGTCGTCTACAAGCGCTGCGATATCTTCATCGTAAATATGTTTTTTCTTATCTGCTAAAATTTTGAATTTACCAAAGGCTGTATTGATAATATCATCAGTTACATTCACATAACCCATGTCTGATAATTTGTCTCTAAAAGCATGTCGGCCTGAGTGTTTACCCATTACCAATGAAGTTTTTTTCACTCCAACACTTTCTGGTGTCATTATTTCATAAGTATTTCTATTTTTTAACATTCCATCTTGGTGAATACCTGACTCATGTGCAAAAGCATTTTTTCCAACGATCGCTTTATTAAATTGCACTGGAAAACCTGTAGCATTTGAAACTACTTTTGATGCTTTACTCAAAAGTTTTGTATTTATATTTGTAGTGTAAGGCATTAAGTCATGTCTTGTTCTCATAGCCATTACCACTTCTTCCAATGCTGCATTACCAGCTCTTTCTCCTATGCCATTAATTGTGCATTCAATTTGTCTTGCACCGGCCATTACTCCCGCTAATGAATTAGCTACCGCTAGTCCTAAATCATTATGACAATGTGTAGAAAGAATTGCTTTATCAATATTTGGAACTTTATTTATTAAAGTTTCAATAATCTTTTTAAACTCTGAGGGAACAGTGTAGCCAACAGTGTCAGGTATATTAATTGTTTTTGCTCCTGATTTTATTGCAAGTTCAACTGTCTTGCACATATAATCCATATCAGTTCGTGTTCCGTCTTCACAAGACCATTCAACATCGTCAGTAAATTTTCTAGCGTAAGTTACACTTTCTTTTATAGACTCTAAAACTTCTTCCGGTGATTTATTTAATTTATGCTTCATATGAAGCGGACTTGTAGATATAAAAGTGTGAATTCTAAAATTTTTTGCATGCTTTAAAGCTTGATGACATGCGTCAATATCTTTTTTAGTAGCTCTAGCTAATCCTGCTGGCACTGACCGCTTAAGAGTTTTACTTATTTCAGTCACAGCTTCAAAGTCACCAGGCGAAGCTATTGGAAAACCTGCCTCTATGATATCTACTCCTAGCTCATCAAAAACTCTAGAGATTTGTAATTTTTCTTCTAAACTCATTGATGCACCTGGAGACTGTTCTCCATCACGCATCGTTGTGTCAAAAATTATAATTCTGTTTTTATCTGCCATAGCTCAATAATTTTTATAAATTTAAAGCATTTCATATTACAATCAAAGCTAGAATTTGCAAATAATTATGTGGTTCAATTAAGTAATTTGGACTCAGATTGGGTTAATTTTTATCTTTATCGACTAGTTTATTTTTACCAATCCATGGCATCATGGCTCGAAGTTCTTTACCTACCTTTTCAATAGGGTGTTTAGCCAGATCTTGCCTCATTTTTAGGAAATTTTTCTGACCTGACTTATGCTCATCCATCCACTGTTTAGTAAATTTACCAGATTGTATATCTTTTAAAACTTCCTTCATTTTTTCCTTAGTCTTTTCATCAACAACTCTTTTTCCAGAAACATATTCACCATACTCTGCGGTATTAGAAATAGAATAATTCATATTTGCTATACCTCCCTCATAAATTAGATCGACTATTAAT
>CACAWF010000005.1 GCA_902536085.1 uncultured Pelagibacteraceae bacterium
TTTTCTTATTTATTTAAACGATATACCAAAAAAAAATGGCGGAGCTTTATCAATTTTTAAAAAGAAAACTGATATGAAATATAGAAAAAGTTTTAAAAGATTTCCTGGTATTTCTGAATTAGCAAAAGTTAAAGAATTTACTCCGTCTAAAGGGAGTGTAATTTTTTTCCAATCTACACCTAACTCTTACCATGGTGTATCTTTATTTAGAGAAATCAAAGGCAAGAAAAGATTTTTCATTTATGGAAGTTATGCTTTAAGTAAACCTGTTGTATGGAGATATAAAAACGTTAGCTATTTACCCAAAATTAAGAAAACAAACAAAAGAATGCTCACATCTTCACATGACTCAGATTATTTAATGAGAGAAGCTGGATAATGGAAAAATTTAAATCGATTATCAGAGATTATCCTTTTATTGCTTTTATTATAGCTTTCGTCATCTTAGCTTTTGTACCGTCAGTAGTTTTCACGGATGTTTATCAGTCACATTTAGCTACTTTAATATTTGTGAATATTGTGGTTGCCGCAGGATTAAACATTGTTAAGGGTTATTGCGGTCAAGTTACAGTAGGACACGTTGGTTTATTTGCAGTAGGTTCTTATACCGCTGGAACATTGTTTTTATATTTAGGACTTGGTTTTTGGGCAACTTTACCTATAGCTATAATAGTTACTGCATTTTTTGGAGTAGCAATGGGAATTCCATCTTTTAGATTGGAAGGTCCTTATTTAGCCTTAGCGACATTAGGTGGAGGTGAGGCAATAAGATTATTTATTGAAAACGGAAACTTTTTTAGATCTACATTTGGTATTTCTGATATTCCAACACCTTCTTTAATGGGCTACAACTTCGACTCCCCAGATAGATATTATTTCATCTCAATGACAATAATGATTATAGCGGTTTACTTCTCATTCAGTATTTTAAGATCTGGAGTTGGAAGAGCGTTTATGTCTATCAGAGAGGATCCAATTTGTGCTGCAGCCGCTGGAATTAATGTAAAAAAATATAAGATCTTAGCTTTTATTCTTAGCGCTATGTTTGCTGGTGCGGCAGGTGCAGTTTATGCTCATATGCCCCCAGGATACATTCATCCTAATAATTACACAGTTATAGAAATGGTAACCTTCTTAGCTATGGTTGTCCTAGGAGGTCTCGGTCATATTTGGGGTGGAATTATTGGCGCTATAGTCATTACAATTGTTTATGACTTAACTAGACCATTATATAAATATCAGCTTTTAATATTTGGTTTAACAATTGTATTAACTATTTTATTTATGCCTAAGGGTTTAGGCGGTTTTATTGACAGATATTTCTTAGAAAAGAGATTTAAAAAGAAAACCGGAACAGAAAAAACAACATGATTTTAAAAACTAAACAATTATCTAAATCATTTGGTGGTTTGAAAGCTATTAATAAAGTTGATTTTGAACTTCCAAAAAATGAAATTAGAGGAATAATTGGACCCAATGGCTCAGGCAAAAGTACATTTTTTAATTTAGTTTCAGGAATCTATGATAGCGATCCTGGAAGCTATATTGAGTTTGATGGTCATGATATTACTTTTACACCTCCACATGAGATTGCTAGTTATGGTTTATCAAGAACGTTCCAATTATTAAGACTTTATCAAGATATGACAGTTATAGACAATGTTATGTCGGGATATCATACTAGAGTTCCTTACAAGTTTTTCGATGCAGTTATAGGAAGAAAAAAAATCTGGGATCAAGAAAGAGCTATCAAAGAGGAAATGATGGAACTCCTTTCTTTTGTAGGATTAGCAGACTATGCAGAGCTAAATGCTAGTGAACTTTCTGGAGGTCAGAGAAGATTATTAGTTTTAGCAAGAGCAATCGCCATGAAACCAAAATTATTAATGTTAGACGAACCAGCCGCAGGTTTATCTCCAGTCAATGTAGATAATCTAATGAAAATTATTATGCAGCTGAAAGAAAAATATGGCCTTACTCTTATTATTATAGAGCATATTTTAAAAGTCGTAATGGATACATGTAATTCAGTAACTGTTTTTGACCATGGCCAGAAAATTGCGGAGGGCACTCCAGCTCAAGTTAAAGATGATAATGCTGTAATCGAAGCATATTTAGGTAAAAAAATGGACGATGAAGAAATGAGAAAGGCCCTTGCAGTTTAAATCGAATTTGGTAAAGTTTAATTATTGATCAATTCAATGGTCCAAAATATAAAAAAAATCTTTAACAAACAAGGCTTTATAAGACTTAAAGGCGTATTAGATTATAAAGAAGATTTAGAACCAGTTTTAAATGATATGGCATTTATTATGGACAGACTTGTCCATAGATTTGTACCAAAGAAAGATAAAGTTAAAGTTTTAAAATATAATTTTAAAAGAAAATATTCTTACTTAGTAGGGTTAAGAATTTCTGAATTAGATCAATATTTTAATATAAGACTTGCTCAGAACAATATAAATGCCAACAGTGATTTTTTTGCAAGTCAATCAATATGGAATTTAATTAAAAATAAAAAGATTTTAGATAAGATTGAAAAAATTCTAGGACCCGAGATATCTTCTAATCCTTGCCAGAATTCAAGAATAAAACAACCTGAAAAAAGAATTTTAAGTAAAAATATTCATGATGGTTTAGTTGGCAGAACTCCATGGCATCAAGATGCCGGCGTAATGAATAAAAAAGGACAGAAAGGCACTGAATTAGTAACATGTTGGATTCCTTTTACTAAAACAAGAATTGAAAATGGCTGTATGCTTGCTGTAAAAGAAAGTCACAAATATGGATTAGTTAATCATGTTACAGGCAGCAAAGGGCAGGTAGAAATAAAAGGTAAAGAGATTATTGATAAATTGCCAACAGTTGCTCTTGAAGCAGATGTTGGAGATATAATATTATTAAATAAATATCTACTCCATTGTTCGCTTCCAAACAAATCTAAAAATTTTAGAATAAGTATGGATTTAAGGTTTAACAAAGCTGGTCAACCTTCAGGAAGAGACCCATTACCTAATTTTATTATTAGAAGCAAAAATAAAGATAAAATTAAAATACAAAACTATAAGCAATGGATTGCTTTATGGGAAGAAGCTAAAGTAAAATGCATTCCAAGAAAATGGTCTTATAAATATCCCCTTCCTACTTTCAAAGGATCTAAAAGAGATTTACCTAATATTATTTAATGAATTCAAAATTATCGGAGAAGAATTATCTTCCCGAATTCTTTCTAGCTTGCCTCGGGTATTTTTTATTTGTAACTCAAGACGCAATAGTAAAATATATTGCTGAAGATTACGACATAATACAGATAATTTTCGTTAACTCCTTGTTTGCTCTTATACCTATTATTTTGTATACCCAAACCCTCGATGGCTGGAAAGAACTAAAGGGTGCTAATTTAAAAATTCATTTTTTTAGAACTTTAACGATGGTATTAGCCGTTTTTTTTGCCTACACAGGATTCTATTTATTACCAATGGTTACTATGTACAGTATTGTATTTTTAATACCGTTATTAATAACCATCGGATCGGTTTTATTTTTAGGTGAAGTTGTTAGATGGAAAAGATTTACTGCTATAGTAATTGGTTTTATTGGAACACTTATTTCTATTAATCCTTTTGGAGCCGAAATTAACAGTTACGTATTTATAGCTTTGCTGTGCCCAATTTTTGCGTCTGCAAGTTATTTAATAGTAAGAAAATATGGATATGAAGAGAGTTTGTTCTCATTTTTAATATTCGGAAAAATTTTTATGATATTGTTCTCTGGGATATTTGTATTCTTTGTTTTCAAAGAGATGACTTTTAATGATTTAGTGTTGAACGCTATTTCTGGAATTTCTAGGGGAACAGCCATGATATTTGTCATCAATGCCGCTAGACACTTGCCTGGAGCGATATTTGGATCAATTTTATATACTCAAATTTTTGCAGGTGTAATCTTGGGTTATGTTGTTTTTGACGAAATACCTACAATTAATAATTATATAGGAAACTTAATAATAATTGCTGCAGGTGTATACATTGTTTTAAGAGAAGTTAAATTAAAGAAAAATATTGTTACTTCAACAGCGAGACACCCAACCATACCTATTAAAAAAGACTAAAGTTTCTTTCTTTTAAGTATTTTTCAATTCCTTATAAATATTGTTTACTCTATGAACTTCTTCGGCGGTATTGAAATAGCATTCATATTCAATTTCATTAGGGGTTACATCGAAATGATAATGACCTGCATCCTGAGTTCCTTTATAAGAGTGAAAATGTGTATGTTCGCCTGACTCCCTTAAATCTAGTTTTCCTCCAGAGGGATCATTAGTCCATAAAACTGAATAGCATTGAAAATGTGGCCCTATAGGTTCGTAAAATTGTAAAAAATCCTTAACACATTTCATTTGTTTTGGATCATAATATTCGTGTTTTATATCTGCATAATCTGGTTGGACATGGGATTTTATCTTACCATTCAAGATCCTAAACACACCACCCAGCGCAACACTAAAGTTTGTTTGTAAATTTTCAATTAGTGCAGTTCTCATAGATTGAGGTAAAGATCCTTGCTCACCTGACCTTCCTTTAATTTTAATTTTTATAACATCTCCTTTTTTCCCCTCAGAGTAATAGATATTTCCTAGTCCGCCATGTTTTCGGTGATTGTAAGGAGTTGATTTACATTTATTATTTTTATCTACTTGAGCAATTACAGATTTTGACACGTTCGTTATTAAATTTTCATTAATGATAAGCTCTCCACAGTGACCCTCTAAGCACGACATAGCTCCTGATCCCGCACCTAAAGCATATGATTTTTCTGAGCCTATTCTTTTTGCTATTTCTTCATAATCAAATTCAGTACCTATGAACCTTTTATCGTGCATGTATGGTTCACCTCCAACATCTATAATTCTTTGGTTTCCACTTATACCTTCAGCAGGGCAATCCCACTTTCTTAGATCAGGACATTCAACAATTGAAACATCAACTTCAATATAGTTTTTTGACAAACCTTTTTTTAAAGCTTCTCTTACTTGTTTTAAGGAAATTTGATGAAACTTGGCTTTTTCGATTGTTAATTCCATAATCTATTAATATCATTTAAAGAAGTTTATCAATTAAATATAATTTTTATTATGAACAAGTTGAGCACAGAACTAGCTAATGCATGGATGAAGAAAACTTTAGTTGATCTAAATGGGTTCAGCGAAAATGAAATTCCAAAAAATCGAGATGAAGCATACAAAGCTTTAAATTTATTTTATGAAGAATTGGATAAAAAAACAGTAGGTTGGAAAATAGGGGCAGTCGCAAAAGAAGTTCAAAAAGAGGAAGGCTTTGATGGACCAGTTCCAGGTAAAATTTTTAAAGAAACTATTTTACCTTCTAGTTGCTCGATAAAATATTCAGAAATCCCTTACTCCAACTTGGAATGTGAATATGCATTTGAAATTGATCAAGATGTTAAAATTGATGGCGAATTACTTAATAAGATAAATAATTTTAGATTATATACAGCTATTGATATTACATCTTCTAGATATTTACAAAGTTCAAAAAATAAATTTGATAAACTAGTTCAAATGTATCTTGGAATTTCTGACCATGGAAATGGTGGTAAGATTATTATAGGAGAAGAGATAAGGAATTGGCAAACTACAGATATTAATAAAATTAAAATTAGATTAAAAATCAACGACAAAGTTACTGAACCCTATTTCACTGGTACAAAGAGAATAGATCCTAGAGACTCATTAAAGGCTTTTGTTGATGAGTTTAAAGATAAAAATATAAGCTTTAAAAAAGGAGATTATCTACTTTGCGGTTCTTTGACTCAACCATACAAAATTAATATGAAAGATAAAATTATTGTGACTTACGAAAATTTAAGAGATATTAATATTAAGATCTTATGAAAACAGCATTAATCACAGGAGCTAGCCAAGGCATCGGAGCAGCAATAGCTGATAAGCTTAATGTTAAAAAAATTAAAGTTATTTTAGTTTCAAGATCAAAAAGTAAATTAAAAACTTTTCAAAAGAATTTAAAATTTCCTAAAAATTCTTTAATCATTTCTAAAGACTTGAGATCATTATCTGCATGTAATTCAATTGCTAAAAAAATTAAAAAATTGGATTACCTCATAAATGTAGCAGGAGCAACAAAGGGAGGAAAATTTTTAAATTTGAATGACAATATCTGGGAAGATGGATTTAATTTAAAATTTAAAGCTGCAGTAAGATTAAGCAGAGCTTTTTGGCCTGCTCTCAAAAAAAGCAAAGGAAAAGTTATTAATATTGGAGGAGGGGCCGCTAGAAATCCTTCAAACACATTTATGATAGGCGGCGCTGTTAATTCAGCATTAAATAATTTTTCAAAAGCTTTAGCTATACAAGGTAAGATTGATAAAGTTTCTGTATCGATAATTCATCCAGGTATGACTTTAACAAGTAGACTAGAAAAACTTCTACAAACAGACGCAAAAATATTTAAAAGAAGCGTTAAACAAATTTTAAAACAAAGGTGCAAAATTGAGAAAATAAAAAGACCTACACAACCTCAAGAAGTCGCAAATTTAGTTTATAAATTGATTAAAGATAAAAATTCAAATTTTAAAAACTTTTCAATAGACGGCGGAAAAATTAAAAATTTAAGATGATTGTATACAGTCATCCAGATTGTTTACTAAAATTTAATGGACAAGGTCATCCAGAGAGAAAAGAAAGATTAGATAGTATTCTAAAATCTATCAAATCATCTGATTTAAAAGTAGAGTTTAAAGAGGCTCCTAAGGTTGATTTAGAAATAGTTTCATTAGTACACCCTAAGAAACATATTGAACAGATATTTGCTAATATTCCAAAAGAAGGGATTGTTGGTGTCGAGAAAGAACCTTACGCAGATACAATGTTATGTCCTGATAGTGAAAATGCAATTTTAAGATCTTGTGGTTCAGGTATTGCCGCTTGTGATGATTTAATTAAGAATAACGAGCGAGTTTTTTGTGCAGTTAGACCTCCAGGACATCATGCAGAAACTGTTCGTGCTAACGGTTTTTGTTTCATAAATAATGTAGCAGTTGCGGCACGATATTTACAAAAAAAATATGATATAGGAAAAGTAGCTATTATTGATTTTGATGTTCATCATGGTAACGGAACCCAAGAAATCTTTTTTAAAGACAAGTCTGTTGCTTATGGATCTTCTCATGAATTTCCATTATTTCCTGGCACGGGAGCTGAAAATGAAACAGGTGTAGGTAATATTTATAACGCTACTTTAAAAGCTGGCATAAGAAGTAAAGAATTTATCGATACTTTTGAAAAAAAAGTTTTAACTCCTGTAGAAAAGTTCAAGCCAGAAGTTATTTTAATTTCCGCTGGTTTTGATGCCCATAAAAGAGACCCACTAGCAAATATAAACTTAGAATCTAGTGATTTTTTTACGATAACAAAAAAAATAATTGAGATTGCTAATATTCATTCAAAAGGAAGAGTAATTTCTTTTCTGGAAGGCGGTTATGATTTACAAGCTTTATCTGAAAGTATTATTGAGCACCTTAAAGGGTTAGAGTCCCATATTTGACCAGTTATCCGGATTTTCAAATTTCTCTATTTCTTTTTTTGTCACAGGCCTAAAGAGATAATAAATAATATATGCCGTCAAAAAAAATAGAAAAATTGAATTCATTAATTGATATTATCAAATTTTGAGTAAATTTAATTGTTAAAATCTCAATATTTTCGTATTTTTTTATTCACACAGCACCCAAATCGTTCACATATAAAGGTGATTTAATAAACCAAAAGTTTAGAGTCCGACTCATGGATCCGATTATAGTTATAGCTGCTGGTATAATCCTTGTGGTAACAGGGACATTAGATCCTATAATCAAAAATAAAGAAGACGTTGCTCAAGCACCTAAAACCGAAGTTTCAACACCTGCTCCTGAGCCTAAAAAAGAACCAGAACCAGAACCAGAACCAGAACCAGAGCCAGAACCTGAACCTGAGCCAGAACCAGCTAAAGAACCTGAGCCAGAACCAGAGCCGGAACCAGAACCTGAGCCAGCTCCTCAAACTGAAGAGCCAAAAGAACAAGTTAACGCTGAAGCCAACCAAGAACAAGACGCTAAACCTGAAGAAGAGGAAGTGAAACCAGTTACAGAAGAAACACCAATTGAAGAAGAAAAAGAGGGATTAAGTATTGTAAATATCATGTTGTACATTCTAGGTGCTATCGCAGTTATTGCTGCTGGAATATATTTCTTTATGAGAAGAGAGCCATCTCCACAAAGCGCAGCAGATATTGCAAGAGCTCAATCACAGGAACCAACACCTGAACCGCAGCCAGAACCTGAACAGCCAGTTCAAGAGGAAACGCCAACAGAAACTACTCAAGAAGAACCTCAATCAGAAAATACAGACCAATCATCTAACACAGATCAATCATCTAATAATGATGATGAAAATAATAACAGATAAATTAAAATTTCTTTCCACCTTCAAGATAAGCACACTTTTCGCAAGTTTTTTCAATTTTAGGTGGTTCATCTAAGTTTAGAACATCTTTCATTTCAATTATTTTTTTCTCTATCCAATTAGTATTTACTCGGTATGGGATTAGTGTCGTCTTAAAATCTATCTTATTATCAAATTTATTATTAGTTTTCTCCCCATTACAAACATAAAAAAAAGTTCGGTCTGAAACTTTAAAATTCATTTTTCTTAAGATATGAACATAAATATCCATCTGTAATTTATAACTAAGATGCCATTCAGCATCGAGATAAGAAGAAACTGTTACTGGATAAGTTGACGATTGGGCTTTATAATCTACAACAACTAATTTTTTTTCATTTAAATCAAACCAAATATCATCAATACCTCCGTGAATTATAAGATTAGTTTTTTCATCTAAATATGAAATTCCACCCTTCAAAGAATTTCTCCAATTATCTAAGTCTTTGTTTTGATAAGGTACAAAGTTTAAATTATGCTTAACCATAATTGGATGGGGTTTCTGTTCTTTTCTATACTGATCAAATTCTTTCTTTAATAACTCATCTACAGCAACGTTCAGAGCCCATCCAGGCATTGAGGGTTCTTTTAGTCCTTTTACACGATCTAAATAAAAGCACCTTTTACAGCTCATAAAGTTGAAAAATTTAGACCTACTAATTTTAAAAGGAGTATTAGATTTTTTATCGTAAATAGAAGTTTTTCTTGTTCTGAAAGATACCGCGTCTTTCATTAAATTTGTTTTAGTCTTTTTAGTACTTCAGCCTTATCTAATGAGAGAATAACATCATAAAGACCAGGCCCAAATCTTGAGCCAACTAGCGCTATCCTTAAAGGTTGTCCTACACCTTTAAAATTAGTTTTATGTTTGTCAATTAGAGACTTTATTAAAGGTTCTAAAGTTTCTCTAGATAATGAGGAAAGTTTTTCATACTCATTAATAAATTCATTTATTATTTTTTTTGATAAATCATCAATCAATTTTTTATCATCTGCGCTTATCTCGATTTTATCATTAATAATATACTGAGCATTATTCCAAATATCCTCTAGAGTTTTTGCCTTATTTTTTAAAAAAACTATAGATTTTAAAAGAGTACTCTCTTTTGATTTATTTAAAGGTTTTTTGTATTTTGAAACATATTCTTTAAAAAAATTAAAAAGATCTTTCTGGTCGATACTCTTTATATATGTCTCATTTATTGAATAAATCCTATTCATATCTAATTTTGAAGGAGATTTACCAACACCATTTAGATCAAATAAATCAATACTTTCCTGCTTCGTAAAAATTTCTTTATCTTTGTAAGACCATCCCAATCTTAATAAATAATTCCTTAAAGCGTCTGATATAATCCCTATTTTAATATAATCTTCAAGAGTTGAAGCATTATCTCTTTTTGATAATTTCTTTCCTTGCTCACTATGAATTAAAGGAATGTGTGCAAAGTTTGGAACTTCCCAACCCATTGCTTCGTAAATTTGTCTCTGTTTAAAAGAGTTAATCATATGATCATCTCCTCTTATAACATGAGTTATATTCATTTCATGATCATCAACCGTGGCTGATAGCTGGTATGTTGGAGTATTATCTTTTCTTAGAATTACAAAATCTTCAATAGTAGAATTTGAAATATTTCTATCACCTTGAACTAAATCTTTTATAATAGTGTTCCCTGATATTTTACTTTTAAATCTAATTACCGGTTTTACTCCCTCTGGAATTTTTAAATCTTTGGCATCTCTCCATTTTCTATTATAAACATATGGTATACCTTGTTTTTTGCATTTTTCTTTTTGCTCATTAATTTCTTCCTCAGAGCAATAACATTTATAGGCAAAACCTTTTTTTAATAATTCCTCTACAACTGCAACGTGTTTAGATATATTTTTAGATTGAATATATTCATCTCCATCATGTTCAATACCAAGCCAAGCTAAAGATGTAATAATTTGTTTTTTATATTCATCTTTTGATCTTTCTTTATCAGTATCCTCTATCCTAAGATAATATTTACCCTTATTTTTTTTAGCTAAAAGCCAATTAAATAAGGCTGTTCGAACTCCACCAATATGAAGAGGCCCAGTAGGAGAGGGCGCAAACCTACAATTAAAAGACATTAATATTAATTAGACTATTTTAATGAAAGTTTCTATATAAAGAAACAAGTTTACCTTGAATTTTTATTCTTTTTGCAGCGTAAATTTTAGTTCCATAGTTTCGATTTGCTGCTTCAAGAGCGATAGTGTTTCCTTTTTTTCTTACTCTTTTTAAAGTAGCTTCCTGATCATCTATTAAGACTACTGCAATTTGACCATTATCTACATTAGAAACTTTTTTTATAATAACAGTATCACCGTCAGAAATTCCTGCTTCAATCATTGAGTCACCTTTTACTTTAAGACCATAGTGCTCACCATTATTTTGAAGATCTTCTGGTAAAGCAACTCTATCAACTTCTTGTTGAATAGCTTCAATTGGTGTGCCAGCTGCAATACTTCCTAATACCGAAACATCAGTAGATTTACTATCGTTTTTATCTAATCCTCCTTTGATAACGCTTGGAGTGAAAGTATTAAATATATCATTAGCGCTAGCGTTCTCTGGCAATTTTACTACCTCTAATGCTCTAGCTTTATGTGCTAGTCGCTTAACAAAACCTCTTTCTTCTAATGCAGAAATTAATCTATGTATTCCCGATTTCGACTTTAAGTTGAGTGAATTTTTCATTTCTTCGTAAGACGGAGATATACCTGAAGATCTAATCTTCTTATTGATAAATATTAATAAGTTTTTTTGTTTTTTTGTAAGCATAGAACAAACCTTGTACATCTATGTTCTATAAAAGTTCTTTTTAAATTACAACTTCAAATAAATGGCTAATTTATTGAGTAATTTGAATTAATTTTTTCATTAATTCACCAGGATTGTTGGATTTTAAAAGTGATTCTCCAATAAGAAAATTTTTTATTCCGGTTTTTTCGTAAATATATTTAGCGTCATTTGCAGTTTTAATTCCGCTTTCAGAAATAATAGGGCCTTTGTGTGTTTTAATTACTTCAAAAATTGAAATAGTATTATTTAAAGACACCTCAAGTGTTTTCAAATTCCTATTATTTATTCCAATTAATGCTTGATCAAATTTTAAGGCCATTTCAGCTTCTTTTTTATCATGTACTTCTACTATGATTGATAGATTATGCTTTAATGCCTCAGAGTAAATCTCATCTGCTTGGGTTCCATTAAGTGCTGCAATTATTATCAAAATACAATCACAACCATAGCTTTTAGATAAAGCGATTTGATAAGGGTCTATAAAAAAATCTTTAGCTAGAATTGGTATTTTAAATTGTTTTTTTATGTCTCGAATATAATCTAATTTTCCAAAAAAATGCTTTTCCTCTGTTAAAACCGATAGGCAAGTAGCACCATTATTTACATACATATTTGCAATATCACAATGATTAAAATTATTTACAAGAACGCCAGCAGATGGGCTGGCTTTTTTAATTTCGGTTATTAGAGAAACACTCCGATTTTTTTGGATTGCTTCTTTAAAATTAAAAAAACTTTGCTCTTTGATGTTTCTTTCTAAAATATCTAAAGATTTTTCTTTTTTAATCAGATCCAAAGAGTATTTTTTTTCCTCGATAATTTTTTTTAAAATATTTGTCATTAATTTGATTGAATTTTCACCAAATGGTGAAATACCTGGCCTGAATTTAAGTGTTTCGTAGCCTTTTCGTATGATATCTTAAAATCACTTTCCTTACCAGAAACTATTAAACCTGCAGCTACATTAAGAGCAACAGATTGAGAGAATTCATTATTTTTACCTTTAAATATTTCAATAATTTTTTCAGAATTATATTCTGCGTTTTTTCCTTTTAAATTTTCCTTATTAGCGGATTCAATTCCTAAAGTTTTTGGATCAATTATAAATTCTTTAATCATTGAATCTTTAAGCTCTACCACATTTGTTTTTGCAAATGGAGATATCTCATCCATGCCATCTTCACTATGAACGATAAATGCGTGATCAACTCCGTTATCTTTAAGAGCCTCAGCGAAGGGTTTCATCCATTTTTTGTCAAATACTCCTATTACCTGTCTTTTTACTTGTGCGGGACTACTTAAAGGGCCAATTAAGTTAAAGATTGTTTTCTTTCCCATTTTTTTTCTAGCAGTTCCCACGTGTTTCATTGCTGAATGATAATTAGGTGCAAACATAAAAGCGAAATTAAAGTTTTTTATACTTTCTTCAGCTTCATTTGGTTTTAAATTAATATTTATCTTTAAAGCTTCTAATACGTCTGCGGATCCACAATTTGAAGAAACAGCTTTATTGCCATGCTTGGCAACTTTTACACCCATACTTGCTAAAACTATAGCTGCTGCAGTAGAAATATTTAAAGAGTTTTGCCTATCTCCTCCTGTTCCACATGTATCTATAGTATTTTGATCAGCTTTGACTTTAGTAGCTTTTTCTCTCAAAACAAAAATTCCTCCGGCTAACTCTTCTTTAGTCTCACCTTTTTTTAGAAGAGACTCCAAAATTTCTATAATCGAAATTTCATCATACTTTCCCTCCATAAGTTCGTTAAATAGAGTTTTGCTTTCTTCAAAAGAAAGGTTTTGGCCTTTTTTTAATCTTTCAACAAAATTAGACATTTAATTACTTATAAAGTTTTTTATTAATTTCATTCCCACTTTAGTACTTATACTCTCAGGATGAAATTGAAACCCATGAATATCATATTCTTTATGCATTATTCCCATTATTGTCTTATTTTTAGTTTCAGCCGTAATTAATAGTTTTTTTGGGAATTTTTTACGATCGACTACTAAACTATGATATCTGGTCGCTTCAAAGTTATTTTTAATATTTTTAAATAAACCCTTTTTAACATGTCTAATTTTACTTATTTTTCCATGCATTAAATTATTAGCATGGATAATCTTTCCACCAAAAACTTGACCTATTATTTGATGACCTAAACAAACTCCAAGAATTGGAATTTTTTTATAAACTTCTTTAACGATTTTAAGACAATTTCCCGCTTGATTAGGATTTCCAGGTCCTGGGGATATTACAATTTTATCATATTTTTTTCTTAAAACTGTTTTTCCGTCAATCTTATCATTTCTAATTACATCAACATTTTTCTTAATTTTTGAAATATAATGAAATAGGTTATAAGTAAAACTATCATAATTATCTATTAATAAAATTTTCATTTAATCAACTGCTTTCATTAGAGCTTTAGCTTTATTTACTGTTTCTATGTATTCTTTTTCAGGTCTGCTGTCGGCTACAATGCCTGCTCCAGCTTGAACATAAAACTTATCTTTTTTTATTAAAGCTGTTCTTAGGGCAATACAGGTGTCAAATTCATTATTAGGTGTGAAGTAACCAATACCACCTGCATACAATTTTCTTTTATTTTTTTCAAGTTCATCGATTATTTCCATTGCTCTTATTTTAGGAGCACCACTTACAGTTCCAGCAGGAAATCCTGATAAAAGTGTCTCAAAAATTGAGCTTTGATTATGAAATTTTCCAATAACATTTGAAACAATATGCATTACGTGAGAATATTTTTCTACCTTAAATTTTTCTGTTACTTTAACAGTATTGATTTTTGCAACTTTTCCTACATCGTTTCTACCAAGATCTAGAAGCATGAGATGCTCAGCTAATTCTTTTTTATCTTTGAGCAAATCTAATGTATATTTTTTATCTTCTTTAGCATTTCTACCTCTCGGCCTCGTTCCTGCTATTGGTCTAATAGTAATTTGTCCTTTTCTTAGCCTTACAAGGATTTCTGGACTACTTCCTAACATATTAAAATCTTTATAATTGAAATAAAACATAAAAGGTGAAGGATTCGATTTTCTTAGGTGATTATAAATTTCAATTGGCGTTTTTTTTATTTTTCTTTCGAATCTTTGACTAAGTACTACTTGAAAGATATCTCCTTTTTTAATGTAAGATTTAGCTTTTTTAATGATTGATTTAAATTTATTTTTTGAAGTATTAGATTTGATCAAATTTTTATTAGATTTAAACGTAAATTGCTCAGGAAGTTTTATATTTTCAAAGCTTTCATAAAGCTCAAATTTTTTTTGTATTGCTTCATATGTTTCCTGGTAATTTTTAATTTTCGTATCTGCATAAACATTTTCTATGTAATGAATCTTTTTTTTTAAATTGTCATAAATCACCAAATTTTTAGGCCTAGAAAGTCTTACGTCAGGAATTTTTAGATCATCTTTACATTTATTTGGAATTTTCTCGATATAACGAATTATATCATAAGAAAAATACCCAACTAACATTGACGCCATGGAAGGTAGTTGGCCAGGCATTTCTATCTTAAATTCTTTAATAAGCTTGTTAAGATATTTGAGTGGATTGGTTTTAATTATAGTTTTTTTTCCGTTATTATTTAATTTAACCGTTTTGTTATAGATATCCCAAATTTTATCAGGATTTAAACCTATAATAGTATATCTTCCTCTGATCGATCCTTTTTCAACAGACTCGAAAATGAAACTATTTTTTTCAGCTAAAAGAAATTTATAAAGGTTTTCAACTCTATAATAATCCTTACAATCTAAAGATCTAAATAAAACTTGATTTTTTTTTCTTAAATGATTTTTTTTAAAATTGGTGAAAGTTATATTAACTTGCATTAAAATGAATTTTTGACTCGCTCAATTGTTCTTTGATTTAATTCTACTTTATATTTTTCATTAAGATTATTATCATGAGATTGATAAATTTTATTTATTAAATTTAATCGAGCTTTTGCTTCATATTTCTCGTAATCATTACTATCTTTTTTAAGATCTTTGTACTTAGTGTTAACTGCTAACACTAAAAAGCTTTTTGTAAGAGTATTATTGGTTATTAAATCAATCTCATTATCTTTGGTGAGAAATATTCTTTTAATAATTCCTTCTGAAAAAACCTCATTTTGCTTTATATTATTAATTACATAATTATTTATTTCTAATCCGTTATCTGACGCAAATTTAGTAAACTTTTCTTCACTGAATGCACCCATACTTATGTCTTTAATAATCGAGGTATTATTTTCTATTTTTATCTTAAAATTTAATTGAGCATTTAAAGCTTCTTGCACTTCTGGATCGTCAATTGGTCTATTTTTTTTTTCAATCTTAGTTACTTCAATTAAGTAATATTTATTATTTAAATTAACTATTTCTGGCGAATTCTCTGAACTTAAATTATAGATTTTTTTAAATAAATTGTCTGAGAGGCTCTTGATTTTATTCTTATTTTTATCTTCTTTATTTATATTTATTTTATCTATTGAAATAATTTCCAAATTAGAATTTTGTGCAGTTTCATCAAAAGATTGTCCATCGAGAACATTATTCTCTATAGAGTCTAATTGCTTAAAAAAAGTCTCATCATATTCTTTGCTTCCACTAATTTTTTCAGGAGCAATCTCAGCATAACGAATACTTTTAAACTCTGTAAAAAAAATACTTTTATTTCTCTCATAAAGATTTTTTATGTCTTCTTCTTTTGGTTTATTTTTTGAATGATATTTTTCTAAATCAATATACTTTATTTTTTTTGATTGATTAATTTTTCTATACTCTTTCTCGACCAAGATTTCAGGAATCACTAATCCACCCGATAAGGAGCTCAAAAATTGTCTTCTTTTTTCTTGTTCGACAACATTTGCTTCAAATAAAGGAGCTGTAATCCCACTCTTTAGAAGAAATTTTTCATATTCAGTTCTTGAAAATTTACCTTCTTTAAAAAATGATTTATCGCTTTTTATTATTTTCCTTAATGAATTATCATTAATAGAAATACCAAGCTTTTTTATTTCCAGTGCCATTACCCTTTTACCAATATATTCAGAAAGAATTTTTTCAATTAAATCTGTTTTTGGTAGTTCCTTTACTTGTTTCTCATTTAAATTAAGTCTCCTTAAATAATCAACGAATTCCTGAGTACTCACTTTTTCAGAGTCTATAGTTGCAATAACATTTTGATTTCCTCCTCTAAACACGTCTCCCATACCCCAAAAAACAAATGGAAGAATTATTATTCCAACAAAGAGTTTTAAAATAAAAGATTTAGAATATTTTCCTATTGAAGTTAACATTATTATACCTTATTAAGTTTTTTAAATTATACACCTATAAATTAAATTTAATAGTAAGGCAAATAATGAGATATTTTATCGGAAACTGGAAAATGTTTGGCGTTCCAAAATCCATAAATATACTGAATAAAATAAATTCTTTTCATTCAAAAGATAAAAATCGTAAAAAATATAGAGTAATTATTACTCCTCCATACACACTTATAGAGACGTTTTCGAATAATTTTAAGAAAAAAAAAATTTTAATTGGATCTCAAAATTGTTATCAAAAAGAACAGTTTTCATCAGATACCGCAGCCATAAGTCCTTTTATGATCAAAAGCGTAGGAGCAAAATACACTTTAATAGGGCACTCTGATAATCGAAGCGAAGGTGATACTAATTCAATGTTAAAAAATAAAGTACAGTTTGCATTAAAGAATAATTTAAAAATTGTTTTTTGTATTGGGGAAAATAAATCGGAAAAAAAGAATAATAGGACTTTAATTGTTTTAAAAAATCAAATTAGAAAAGTTCTAGAAAAAAAATTTAATAGAAATGATATTATTATTGCCTATGAACCAATTTGGTCAATTGGAACTGGTAAAATACCAACTTTAACTGAACTTACAAAAACAATCATATATATCAAAAAAGTTTTAAAAAATATATTTAAGAAAAAAAGCCCTCCAGTTCTTTATGGTGGGTCAGTTGACGAAACAAATATCAAAATTTTTAAAGAAATTAAAGAGATCGATGGATTTTTGATTGGTGGAGCTTCAAAATCTTCTAAAAAATTTATTGATATAATAAAGAATTACTATAGATAGTCCTCATGGAAAGTTTACTAATTTTAATTAATATTATCTTAGCAATAATACTGATCGTTGTAATTTTATTGCAAAGATCAGAAGGTGGGGCTTTAGGATTGGGTGTTTCACAGGATAATTTCACGTCAACAAGGTCAGTAGGAACCTTTTTAACAAAGTTTACCTCTATTATTGCTACTTTGTTTATAATTTGTAGTATTGCATTAGTAGCAATTTCAAGAGACGAGTTGCGTGAAACCCAATCAGTTTTAGAGAAAGAGGAAGAAGAAAACACAAATCTTCCACAAATACCTCAATCAAAGTAATAAACACTTTGTAATTATTTAATTATGAAGTATAACATACTTCCATGGCGCGATACATTTTTGTAACTGGCGGCGTGGTTTCATCTTTAGGCAAAGGATTATCATCTGCATCGCTAGCCTACTTATTACAGTCAAGAGGTTATAAAGTAAGAATTAGAAAACTTGATCCTTATTTAAATGTAGATCCTGGAACTATGAGCCCATTTCAACATGGTGAAGTTTTTGTAACTGATGATGGTGCCGAAACAGATTTGGACCTAGGACACTATGAGAGATTTTCAGGAATATCAGCAAAAAAGTCAGATAATATCACCACAGGCAAAATTTATAGTGATGTTTTAAAAAGGGAACGACAGGGAAAATATTTAGGAAAAACTGTTCAAGTAATTCCTCATATAACAAATAGAATTAAAGAATTTATTAAAAATGATGTTGTTAAAGAGGATTTTGTTATTTGCGAAATAGGAGGCACCGTCGGTGATATCGAAAGTCTACCTTTTTTAGAAGCTATAAGACAATTTTCAAATGAAATAGGTAAAAAAAATACATTATTCATTCACCTAACTTTAGTTCCTTACATGAGGGCCTCTGATGAGATAAAAACAAAACCAACCCAACATTCAGTTAAAGAATTAAGGAGCATAGGTATTCAACCAGATATTATTATTTGCAGATCTGAAAGATCTATACCTTTAGATCAAAGGAGGAAAATTTCATTATTTTGCAACGTTGCAATTGAAGATGTGATAGAAACTGTGGACGTAAAAACAATTTATGAAGCTCCTATAAGTTTTAATAAAGAGAAACTAGATGAAAGAGTTTTAAGATTTTTTAGAATTAAATCTAAGAAAAAAGTAAACCTTTCTCCTTGGAAAAAAATTACTCATTTAGTTTTGAACACAAAAAACAAAGTTAACATAGCAATAATTGGCAAATACGTTGAACTTAAGGATGCATATAAATCTTTAGACGAGGCTTTAACACATGGCGGAATAGCAAATAATTTAAAAGTGAATTTAGTAAGAATTGAGTCTGACTTTTTAAAACCAAGTGAAATAAAAAACAAACTTAAAGGAGTATCTGGAATTTTGATACCAGGAGGATTTGGTAAAAGAGGTACAGAAGGAAAAATAGCAGCTATTAATTATGCAAGATTAAACAAAATTCCTTTCCTCGGCATCTGTTTTGGTATGCAAATGGCAGTAATTGAATTTGCTAGAAATAAATTAAATATAAAAAAAGCAACATCTAGCGAATTTGGACCATCTAAAGCGTCTGTCGTTGGACTTATGAGTGAATGGACAAAGGATGGAAAATTAATGAAAGGCACTGACAAAGATTTGGGAGGAACAATGCGTTTAGGTAGTTATGAAGCAAGACTTAAAAAAGACACAAAAATAAGTAAAATTTATAATTCAGTGAAGATAAACGAAAGACATCGTCATAGATATGAAGTTAATATCAATTATAAAAAAGATTTTGAAAATAAAGGTATGATTTTTTCAGGTTTATCTCCAGACAACAAATTACCAGAAATTATAGAATTGGAAAACCATCCTTGGTTTATTGGCGTTCAGTTTCATCCTGAATTTAAATCTAGACCTTTATCACCACATCCTTTATTCTCATCATTTATAAAGGCCGCAAAAATCAATACTAGAAAATGAATAATCATAAAGTAAAATGCTCTAATTTTGAAATCGCCAACAATAGACCATTTACACTAATTGCTGGCCCTTGTCAGCTTGAGAGCGAAGAGCACGCTTTAAAGATTTCAAATGAACTTAAAAAAATTACAAGCGAACTAGGTATAAATCTAATTTACAAAACTTCCTTTGATAAAGCTAATAGAACAAGCTTAAAAGGAAAAAGAGGTTTGGGTTTAGAAAAATCACTTCCAATTTTCGATAAAATTAGAAAAGAAGTTGGCGTCCCAGTTTTAACCGACGTTCATAATGCAGAACAATGCACTGTAGTATCTAATCATGTAGATGTCCTTCAAATTCCGGCATTCTTATGCAGACAAACTGATTTATTAATTGCTGCAGCAAAAACTGGAAAAATAATTAATGTTAAAAAAGGACAATTTTTAGCTCCGTGGGATATATCTAATGTAATAAAAAAAATTGAAGACTCTGGGAATAAAAATATTTTAATTACAGAAAGAGGGGCGAGTTTTGGTTATAATACTCTTGTTTCAGATATGAGAGCCTTACCTATAATGTCTAAATATGGATTTCCAATTGTTTTTGACGCAACTCATTCAGTACAACAACCAGGTGGCATGGGAGAAAAAAGTGGCGGACAAAGAGAGTTCGTTCCTCATTTAGCTCGCGCGGCTATCGCTGTTGGTGTAGGAGCAATCTTCATAGAAACACACGAAGATCCAGATAACGCTCCATCAGATGGTCCAAACATGGTTCCATTAAATGAAATAAAAGCTTTATTAAAAAAACTTACCGAGATCGATAAGATAGTAAAATAAAAATGGCAAAAATTAAAAGTATAAAAGGCAGACAAGTCTTTGACAGCAGAGGCAATCCAACAGTTGAAGCAGAAGTTTTTTTAGAAAATAATATTTCTGCTACTGCAATTTCTCCATCAGGTGCATCAACCGGTGCATTTGAAGCACACGAATTAAGAGATCAGAACAAGAATAAATTTTTAGGTAAAAGTGTAAATATAGCAGTTGAAAATATAAATAATAAAATTTCGAATAAACTTAAAGGTTTCGATTCAGACGACCAAAAAAAAATTGATAAAGCTTTATTAGATTTAGATGGAAGTGAAAATAAAACAAATATGGGAGCTAATGCTACTCTTGCAGTTTCACTTGCTAATTCAAAGTGTTCGGCTTTATCAAATAAAAAATCGTTATTTAAATATCTAGGAGATACTTTTTCTTTGCCCATACCTTTAATGAATATTATAAATGGTGGAGCACATGCCGACAATGACTTAAATATCCAAGAATTTATGATTAGACCTGACTCAGCTAAAAACTTTATGGATGCTATAGAAAAATGTTATGTTGTTATTCAAAACTTGAAGAAATTATTAAAATCTAACAAAATGCTAACAAATGTAGGAGATGAAGGTGGATTTGCTCCATCAATTAATACAAATGAACAAGCTTTGGAGTTAATTGTAAATTCAATTGAAAAGTCAAATTTAAAGCCGGGGAAAGATATAGTTATTTGTCTAGACGTAGCTGCTAATGAACTAATTAATAAAAAAGGGGAGTATTCAATTCAATCTAAAAATTACACATCGGTTGAAGATAATATTAATTATTATAAAAAACTTACATCTAACTATCCAATAAAATCAATAGAGGACCCTTTTGCAGAAGAAGACTGGGAGTCGTGGAAAAAAATTACAAACGAAATAGGTACAAATATTCAAATTGTTGGAGATGATTTATTTGTTACGAATGCAAAACGTTTAAGTAAAGGAATAAAAGAAAAGTCAGCAAATTGTATTTTAGTAAAACCAAATCAAATAGGCACCTTGACTGAAACTTTAGAAGTAATTTCAATGGCAAAAGCCGCAGATTTCAATACTATCATTTCTCATAGATCAGGGGATACTGAAGATACTTTTATTGCTGATTTGGCGTCCGCAACTATGTCTTCTCAAATTAAAACTGGATCTTTGGCGAGGTCTGAAAGAGTAGCTAAATATAACAGGTTATTACGCATAGAAGAAGAACTTGGAAATCAGGCCAAAATGGCTAGAATCTAACTTATGCGACTTATTGAAAGTTTAAAGAGAAAAAAATTTATATTATTTAATATCTTTTTTATGCTTTATATCGGTATAAATTTGATTGGAGGTGAAAGAGGTTTAATCTCTTATTTTGACAAAAAAAGAATTTACGAAGAGCTTGAGATTAAAGATAAAGTGATAACTAGCGAGTTAAAAGATTTAGAACATAAAATATCATTAGTTATAAATAATGACCTTGATTATTTAGATATGCTTTATAGAGAAAAATTTAGATATGGCACAAAAGACGAGATTATTATAAAATTAAGATGAGTCAAAAACCAAGACATCCTGAAAAAGTAAACAAGCCCATTAATCCAATCAAAAAAAAGCCTGAATGGATTAGATCAAAAATATTAGACTCTCAAATTTTCTTTCACACCAAAAAAGTTGTTAATCAAAATAATTTAGTTACAGTTTGTCAGGAAGCAAACTGTCCTAATATCACCGAGTGTTGGAGTAAAAAACATGCAACATTTATGATTATGGGGGATACTTGTACAAGAGCTTGTGCGTTTTGTGATGTTAAAACCGGTAAGCCAGGTGATCTGGATATTTTTGAGCCAGCTAAAATTGCTAAAGCTGTTAAAAGTCTAAATCTAAAACATGTAGTAATTACTTCTGTAGATAGAGATGACCTAGAAGATGGTGGATCTGATCATTTTTACAAAGTAGTAAAAGCCACAAGAGAAAAAAATCCAGAAACGTCTATAGAAGTTTTAACTCCTGATTTTTTAAGAAAAGGTGAGGCCTATAAAAAAGTTTTAGAGGCTGACCTCGATGTTTTTAATCATAATATAGAGACAGTACCAAGACTTTACACAACTGTTAGACCAGGAGCACGTTATTTTGCCTCATTAGAACTTTTAAAAAATGCAAAAAAATTTAACAAAAAAGTTTTTACCAAATCTGGAATTATGGTTGGCTTAGGTGAAAATAAAGAAGAAGTAATCCAAGTTATGGACGATCTAAGAACTGCTGAAGTTGATTTTATTACAATAGGCCAATACTTGCAACCTTCTCCAAAACATCATCCACTAAATCGTTACTACCATCCCAATGAATTTAAAGAGTTCGAGCAAATAGCAAAAACAAAAGGGTTTTTACTTGTTTCTTCATCACCTCTTACAAGATCTTCTTATCACGCAGATGAAGATTTTAGAAAATTACAAGATGCAAGAAATAAACAGCTTGAATGTCTTCCGCATCAATAAAAAAAATTATTCCTTGTAAAAAAGAACAATTAGTAGAAATGGTTCTTGATATTGAAAAATATCCAGAATTTGTTCCTTGGTGTATTGAAGGTAAAGTTTTTGATAGAAATGAAAGTGCAGATCTCATTACATTTAATGGAGATTTAAAAGTAGGCAAGAGCATTCTGAATGAAACTTTCTCAAGTCATGTGTCTTATTATAAAGAAAAAGATACAATTATAGTAACTAATCTTGATGGACCATTAAAACATTTGAAAAATGAGTGGAAATTTAAGGAAGTAAACAATTCGACACAGCTAGAGTTTTTTATTGATTTTGAATTGAAAAATCCAATTTTGAATGGGATAATGAAAAAATCTTTTGAGCTTGGTTTGAATAAAATTGCCAAGGCTTTTGAAGAAAGAGCAATTAAATTATATAAATAATGTTTACAATATCATCTTTATTAATTTTATTCATTTTAACTTTCAAATTATTATCTTCATATATCAAAACAATTAGAACAGGTGATCCTAACGAAACTGACCTGACTTATTGGATGTTTTCCTATGATTTTAAGTCTAAAAATAAAGAATGGATACCCGAGGACAAACAATTATTGCAAAAAAAAAGGGCTAGAAATTTTTTAGTTTTTATACTCTATTTAATTGCTTTTGGTATCTTTTTGTTGCTTAACAGTTTTACAGCACATCTTTTAGATGTAATTGTTAACCCAGAGTTTAGCTATCCTGTTTAATTAATTTTACTAATAAATTTAGAGTTTTTTTCACAGTTTGTTTTTGAATAAAAATTCTTCCTTTATTTTTAAAATTACATTTATTTACAACAACCTTTTTTCCGACGCTTATTCCAATATAAACCAAGCCAACTGGTTTTTGCTTAGATCCTCCTTTAGGACCAGCAATTCCCGTTATTGAAACACAGACTTTTGATTTACTAATTTTACGTAGGTTATTTACCATAGCCAAACAACATTGAACACTTACAGCACCATATTTTTTTATTATTTTTTGAGGAACTTTTAATATACTTGTTTTGGCTTGATTTGAGTAAGTGACTAATCCCATAGTAAATACTTTAGATGATCCGCTCACAGAGGTAATAGCACTAGACAACATTCCTCCAGTACAAGATTCCGAAATTGCAAGTTTCATCTTTTTTCTTTTAATTAATGAGATTATTTTTTTATTTAAACTCATCAGAAAAACTTTGATTTAATTACCATAAATATTATCAATGTAAGAACCACGTAAAAACCTGCAACTACATCGTCTATTATTACCCCAAAACTATTCTTAAATCTTTTATCAAAAAAACTAACCGGAAATGGTTTTTTTATGTCAAAAAATCTAAATAAAATAAAAATATATAAATAAAAAAGAATTGACTCCTGCGGGGCTTTCGTAGTTCCGTGTGCGATTTCATAAAGATAAATTGGAATGGATTGACCAATAAACTCATCTACAACAACTTCTTTAGGGTCTTTGTTTTCATTATATTTTATATATTCGGATACTGCATAAAATGAATATATAAAAACTAAAAACAAAATTAGTAATATAAAACTGCTAGATAGATTAACTATATGAAATAGGCTATATAAAAAAATTGTTGTAACTAAAGAAGTTATAGTTCCTGGAGCAAATCTAAAAGATCCAATGCCAAAACATGTAACAAATAAATAATTTATGGTTTTAATCATATTTAATGACTGAACATATTACTTCGCACGCTATTGCTTTTTCTTTTCCTATAATACCTAATTTTTCAGTTGTTTTTCCTTTAATATTAATTTGATTTTTAGAAACATCACAGAGCTTAGCAATATTATCTATCATTTTATTTTTTAAATTTTTAATTTTTGGAGTTTGGGTAATAACATTTAGATCAATATTATTTATAAAAAAGCCTCTAGATTTAATTTTTTCTACTACTTGTTTAAGTAAAATCGTAGATCTAATATTTTTAAATCTTTTACTTTTATCTGAAAACATTTGACCAATATCTCCCAAATTGCAAGCCCCTAAAATTGCATCTGTTATTGAGTGGAGAACAGGATCTCCATCAGAATGACCTAATGTTCCTAGCTTAGATTTAATCTTTAAACCTGCCAAGTAAAGTTTTCTCTTAGGAACTAATCTGTGAACATCGAAACCTATTCCAACACTTTGCTTAGATTTAAAAATGTTTTTTAGATTTTCAAAATCTGATTGATCTGTAATTTTTAAATTACTCTTTTCTCCATCAATAAACTTAACTTTATTTAGATCCATATATAAGGAGATATCATCATCTTTATATTTACCAGAGACAGTTTTATGTAAATGGTATATTTCTTTTAAATTGAAAGCCTGAGGCGTTTGTGTCAAAAATAAATTATCTCTTTTTCTTCCCACAACGTACTCTTCATTACTAGAGTCTATAATTTGTTTTACTGCATCCTGTATTTTTATTTTTGGTACGACCGCTCTAGCATTTTTCATATTTCGCAATATAGAGCTTAAGAGTTTTATTGTGAAATTTGGTCTTGCCACATCGTGAATTAAAACTTTGGTTATACCATTTTGACTAATTAAATACCTTAAAGCATTTGAAGTAGATTTTTGTCTATTTTTTCCCCCAACTATTAATTTCACATTTTTAAGTTTTAGCGATTTGACTTTTTTAGAGTCTTTTTTGTTGTAAACTAGAATTATCTTTTTAATCGCTTTGAATTTACGAGCTTTGAGGAGGTTAATTTCAATTAATGATTTGCCGCCTATTTTTTGATATGGTTTGCCAATTTTAGACCTAAATCTATGGCTATTACCTCCAGCAAGAATAATTAAACAAAAACTCATGGTATTAACTTATATTATATTTATATAGATATTTAATGGTTATTTAAGATGTTTAAGATTATTAAAAATTTCAATTGGATAATTTTATCCTCATTTTTATGTATTTTTATGGGGATTGTCACTTTTTTAACTTTTATTAATGAAGGTTTCGTACCTTTGACAGATAAAAATCTGCAAACTTTATTAATCATAGATATTTTTTTATTATTAATTTTTTTTGGTTTAATATTTAGGAATTTTTACAGATTTTACTATACTGGAAAGAAGAATAAAAAAGGGTCTCAAACAAATTTAAAGTATATTTCTTTATTTTCTTTATTTACTGTTATTCCATCATTACTTGTAGCTATATTTTCATTATTTATATTTAATTTTGGTATTCAAAATTACTTTGATAAACAAATTACTAAAGCTGTAAATAATTCATACGATGTAGCCAAGAATTATCTGGAGGAAAATAAAGAAAATGTTTTGTCTGATGTTATATTAATGAGCGTTGGTCTGAATAGAGCATCAGGTTTATACTATTCAAACCCAACAAGATTTAAAAATATTATAATGTCAGAAAAAATCTTGAGAAGAATTGATGATGTTTATTTAATAGATAGTTTAGGAAATATTTTAATTTCTGATGTAAGAGATATTACCGAGGAATTTGTAGTACCCTCAGATGAAAATTATGATGAAGCAATCGAAGGTAAACCAGTATTTGTTTCTCAAAGTTTAGAAAATAAAACTACTGTAATGACTAAATTAAACACATTAGTTGATACCTATCTTTATATTTCAAGAAATATTGATCCAGAAATTATAAGATATTTAAATGAGACAGAAGAGGCTGTAAGTTTTTATTATTCTGTGGAAAATAGCCAGACAGGAATAAAGGTAACTTTCGCAATAATTTATATTATTGTAGTTACTTTATTATTATTTTTATCAACTTCTATTGCTATAACTTTTGCATCAAGACTGACTAAACCAATAATTAATTTAATTGGAGCTTCTGACTCTATAAGCAAAGGTGCTTTAGATGTTAAAGTTCCAGAGCTAGAAACTGATGAAGAATTTAAACAATTAAATAAGAATTTTAATTTAATGATAGAAAGATTAAAAGAGCAACAAGATAAACTTTTAATTACTGAGAGATATGAAGCTTGGGAAACTGTTGCTAGAAAATTAGCACATGAAATTAAAAATCCGCTCACACCAATTCAATTATCAATAGACAGTTTAAGAGAAAAATATAAAAAAAATCTAGGCAATCAAAGTCGTGACTTTGAAAAATATTTAGAAACAATTAATAGGCAAATAAAGGATATTGAAAAACTTGTTAATGAGTTTTCTAATTTTGCAAGAATGCCTAGACCAATATTAAAGAAAGTGAATCTCGTCTCTATTATAAAAAAATCATTAGATTTCATAAAATTAAATTCAAAAAATTTTATAAAACTTAATGTAATTGAGAATAATGCTTTCATAAAAGGCGATGAAGATCAACTTAATAGGGTTTTCATAAATCTTATCAAGAATTCAGAGGAGGCTATAGATGAGGCATCAAAAAAAGACCCTAATTTTAAAGGTAATATAGTCATAGAAATTAACAGTAATTATGACTATATAACTTGTAGATTGACAGATAATGGACCAGGTATTACAGACGCTAAAAAAGCTATGACACCGTACTTCACTACAAAAAAGACTGGTACTGGATTGGGTTTACCTATAGTAACAAAAATAATTAATGAACATTCGGGAAATTTTTTAATAAAAAACTTAAAACAGAATAAAGGCACTTTGATAAAAATATCACTTCCAAAAATTAATGCGTAAAGAAATACTAGTAATCGATGATAATCCAGATATTCGCTCACTTTTAAGTAGCATTCTTAAAGATCAAATGTTTGAAGTTAGATCAGCAGCAAACTACGATCAAGCTGTATTTGAGATAAATAAAAAAACCCCTGACCTAGCTATAATCGACATTAAATTAGATAAAACAGATAAAGATGGGATTGATCTTTTAAAAATTGTTACAAAGAAAAATAAATTTACACCAGTTATTATGATTTCAGGTCATGCTACTGTTCAAATGGCTGTTGAAGCAACAAGACTAGGTGCATACGAATTTATTGAAAAACCTTTCTCAAAAGAAAAAATTTTAAATTATGTAAATAGAGCTTTGGAGTCAGCAAGTTTAAAAAAAGAAAAAGATATTATAGAAAATAAACTTTTTCATTCTTTTGAGCTGGTTGGAAAAAGTTCATCTATTATGAAAGTAAAAAAAATTATTGAAAAATTATCAACATCTGAAAGTAGAGTACTAATTTCTGGGCCGACAGGTACTGGTAAAGAGCTAGTCGCTAGAAAGATACATAAAAATTCTGCTAGAGCAAAAGAACCTTTTGTAATTATTAATGCAGCACTACTAAAAGAAAAAACTTATGAAAAAGAACTTTTTGGTGAAGAATTCGATGATGGAAATATTTCGTACGGTGCTTTAGAAAGAGCTAACAAAGGAACACTTCTTATAGATGAAGTTTCAGAAATACCATTTGAAACTCAAGCAAATGTTTTAAGAGTTTTGATAGATCAAAAGTTTAAAAGATTAAATGGCACAAAAGATGTAAATGTTAATATAAGATTAATTTCATCCACTTCAAAAGATTTAAATAATTTAGTGAAAATAGATAAATTTAGAGAAGATTTATTTCATAGGCTTAATGTGATGCCTATTGAGTTAACACCATTGATTTCAAGAACTGAAGATATCCCTCTGTTAATTGAATATTTCAAAGAGAAACTCTCAGAAATTAATGGAGTTCAACAACCGAAAATCGATATTAAAAATGATAATTTGTACACCTATGACTGGCCTGGAAATGTCAGAGAATTAAGAAATTTAGTAGAAAGGATTACTATATTATCATCAAATGAGTCAAAATCAGATATAAATAAATTAATTCAAGATATGCTTAATCCATCATCTTCTCAAGATTTGAGTTACGATCTTTTAGAGAAGTCATTTACTTCACCATTAAAAGAGGCAAGAAAACATTTTGAAAAAGAGTATTTGCTTAATCAACTTAAAAAAAATCATGGCAACATCTCAAAAACAGCTGATTTTATTGGTATGGAAAGATCTGCGCTTCATAGAAAACTAAAAGAACTTGGAATTAAAGGCATAAACTAAAATGAATATAATTATATGTGGAGCTGGCAAGGTCGGCTTTTCAATTAGTAAACAATTATCTTCTCAAGGACACTCAGTAACGGTAATAGATCAATCGTCCGAAGATATTAAAAAAATTAATGACACCCAAGATGTTAAAGGTATTGTTGGTAGAGCCTCACTTCCAACGGTTTTAGAAAATGCAGGCACTGAAAATGCTGACATGATAATTGCAGTCACAAGAAATGATGAAACAAATATGATTGTTTGTCAGTTAGCGAGTTCATTATTTAATGTTTCCAAAAAAATTGCCAGAATAAGAACTAAGGACTTTTTAGAGGGAAAATGGGGTAAATTATTTAATAAATCAAATATTCCAATAGACGTAATTATTTCTCCAGAAATTGAAGTTGCAAAATCTTTATATAGAAGATTAGAAGCCCCAGGAGCATTAGATAACGTTCCATTTGGGAATAACAAAGTAAAAATGTTGGAAATTTCAATTGAAAAAAATTGCCCAATTAAAAATATACCTTTGAAAAAATTAACTGAAAAATTTCCAGATTTTAAAGCTAATATTGTAGGTGCTTTAAGAAAAGAAAAATTTATCTATCTTAAAAAAAATGATCAGATGTTGGAAGATGATAATGTTTATGTAGTTGTTAGTAGCGACCAACTTAATCAAATTTTAAAAGTATTTGGTCATGAAGAGAAAGTATCAAAAAATATTTTAATTATTGGAGGAGGTAATATCGGATTAAATTTAGCTAAAATGTTAGAAGAACATTTTGAAGATTTAAGAATTAAAATTATTGAAAAAGATAAAAAAAGAGCAGAAGAAATTGCAAATGAACTTTCCTCTTCAATCGTTATTAATGGAGACGCTCTAGATGAAGATATTTTAAAGGAAGCAAATTTAGAGGGATCGGAAACTGTATTAGCTCTAACAAATGACGATGAAAATAATATGATGGCTTGCGTTCTAGCTGAAAAAACCGGACTCAAAAAAAGAACTATCGCTATAGTAAATAAATCTAATTATAATTTACTTCAAGACTCACTTAACATCGACGATTTAGTGGATCCACGAATGACAACGGTTTCTAGAATTATGGAACACGTACATAGAGGAACTATAGGTACAGTGTATTCAGTTTTGGATGGCGCTTATGAGTTTATGGAAGCAAAAATTCTTGATAAGTCAGAATTGTTAAATAAAAAAATAAGAGACTCAAATCTTCCTGAAGATATAAGAATAGGTGCTATTGTTAGAAAAAATAAAGTCATTATACCTAGGTCTAATTTTATATTTGAAAAAGATGATTTAGTTGTTTTTCTGGCTAAAAGAGAACAGCTAAAAGCTGTTGAAGACATTTTTAGTGTAGGATCAATTTAATATTTGATGAATTTAAGAAGTATCAGTTTTTTCTTGAGCCTATTTTGCTTCCCTATAAGTTTATTGTCATTTATAAATATTTTATACTCATCATATTTTGATTATTTTTTAAGCATAGAGGCGTATTTTACAACTTTAATCTTATCTCTAATTTTAGGTCTTTCATTTTATTTTTTTGGAAAAAAAGCTACAAAAAATATAAATTTTTTAGAGCAATTAATTTTAATAATACTTGTATATATTATAATTGGTTTATTAATATCTATTCCTTTTTATCTAAGCAATTTTCAAGTTACGTTTATAAGTGCTTTATTTGAAGCAATATCTGGATTAACAGGAACTGGTTTTTCAATTTTTAAAAATATTAAATATTTAGATCCAACATTAATACTCTGGAGATCATCGACACAATGGATAGGCGGTTTATACTTTTTACTTTTTCTAATCTTATTATTTTCTAATAAAACTTTTAATTTTAAAATGACTAACTTGACTTATTCAGGAGAAAGTAATTTTAAATCAGAAGAAAATATAAAAAATAACATTATAAAAATATTTATTTTTTATAGTGTTTTAAGTTTTATATTATTTTCTTTACTTAATTTTTCTGGTGTACGACTTTTTAACTCTTTGAACTTATCTATGACTTTAGTTTCAGGAGGTGGCTTTTTGCCATCAGATAACTTAAGTGAAATTATTTCTTCGAATTTTCAAAAAATTATTTTAATTTTTTCATTTATTTTATCTATCTTAAATTTTTATTTTATATTTAATATTTTTAATAAAAAAAATTTTGTTATTTATCATAAAGAAGATTTTTATCTTATTGGATTATCTTTAGTTTTAATTTTACTAATTTATTTTAAAAACTTTGATGGTTTAAATACCATCCTTAGTGTTTTAAGTAGTATTGCTAATTCTGGTATAACTTTAATCGAAAATGATAATAATTTAAGTTTATATTTTTTATTTATTACAATAATTGGTGGTTCACTTATCTCTAATACATCTGGTATCAAATTGACTAGATTATATATCCTATTAAAGATAACATCTGCAGAAATAATTAAATTGATAAGTCCTAATAGCATAATTAATAAAACAATTTTCAGCTCAGATAAAAAAATTACTGATGATAATATTGGAATTTCTTTTTTAATTTTTATTTCTTTCTTTATTAGTTTATTTATTTTGTCTAGTTTTTTAGTATTTGATAACATAGGGTTCGAAAAATCATTTAAACTTTCTATATTAGCCCTTACGAACACTGTTAATTCTGAAATGTATAATTTACAAAATATAAACTTCGCAAATCTATTAATATCATCTAAAATAAGTTTAATTATTTTTATGATTATAGGAAAAATTGAGCTAATATCATTTTTTTTAATTTTCAAAAAAATATTTTTTAAGGATTAAATGTCAAAAATTGTAATAATTGGTGCAGGTGCAATGGGCTCAGCTTTTGCGTTACCATGCTTAGATAATAATCACGATGTTAGTATTGTCGGTACTCATTTAGAAAACGATTTTATTGATGATTTTCAAGCTAATGAAAATTTACATCCAGGATTAAAAACTAAGATACCCCAAGAAATTAAAGTTTTTAAATTTGATAAATTTGATCAGGTGCTTAAATCAAACGTTGACTTAATAGTGCTTGGAATAAGCTCTAAAGGTATAGAATGGGTAGCAGATCAACTAGTTAGGGTTTATAGTGGAAAACAAATACCTAATTTATTAATGCTTACAAAAGGTTTGAGCATTCATAAAAATAACTATGAGTTACTAGTAGATAAACTTCAGAGGTTGTTGTTAGAAAAAGGAATTACAAAAACAAATATTTCAGCAGTAGGAGGTCCTTGTCTTGCAGCGGGATTGGCAAATAGAGTTCACAGTAGCGTAGTTATTGCCAATAAAGATATAAAAACTGCAAAAAAAATAGCAGATATGTTAAATACTAATTACTACCATACTTCGATTTCAGATGATTTAAACGGAGTAGAAGTATCTGCAGCTATTAAAAATATTTTTTCAATGGCAGTTGGAACTGCAAGAGGTTTATGTAGTAAAAATATTTCAGATGAGATAAGAGAAAAGAATTATTTAAATACTGCCTCAGCTTTAATTAAGCAATCAATTCATGAAATGGAAATATTTGTTGAACACTTGAAAGGTAAAAAAGAGACAGTTAAAGGTTTAGCGGGTTTGGGTGATCTATATGTTAGTTCTGGTGGAGGCAGAAACGCTAAGATGGGTTCTTATATCGGTGAAGGTTTAACCTTTTCAGAAGCAAAAAAAACAAAAATGGAAAAAGTTACTGTTGAGGGTGCAGACTTAGCAATGGAGATTGCTAAAAAAGTAAATGAGGATTTTGATGAAAAAAAAATACCTTTAATGCTTAGTATGATTAATGCTATTGTTGAGGATAAAAAACTTGAATTCAATTGGGAGGCTTTTAGGTAATGAAAAAATTTATAATTTCAATTGATGCCGGAACAACATCAAATAGATCAATTCTTTTTGATCTAAAAGGTAAACCAATTTTTTCATCACAAAAAGAATTTACTCAATATTTTCCTAAAAGTGGATGGGTCGAACATGATCCCGGTGAAATATGGAGAACAACTATAAAAACTCTGAAAGATGTCATTCAAAAAGCAAAAAAGTTAAAAGGAGAAATTTTAAGTATAGGTATTACAAATCAAAGAGAAACCACAGTTTTATGGGATAAAAAAAATGGCAAACCTGTATATAAAGCGATTGTATGGCAAGATAGAAGACAAGAAGAATTTTGTAAAAAACTGAGAAAGCAAAATAAGGATACGATGATTTTTAATAAGACTGGGCTGCTTATCGACTCTTATTTTTCCGGAACTAAAATCAAATGGATTCTAGATAATGTGCCAAAAGCAAGACAATTAATGAGTAAAAAACAGTTATTGTTTGGAACAATTGATAGTTTTTTAATATGGAGACTTACAAAAGGTAAAGTTCACGCAACAGATGCTACTAATGCTAGTAGAACAATGATTTATAATATCTCATCTAATAAATGGGATGATGCAATATTAAACTTACTTAAAATTAAAAAACATATTTTACCTGAAGTAAAAGATTGTGCTGATGATTATGGTCAAACCCATCCTTCTGTAACTGGTAAACCAATTCCGATTAATGGAGTAGTAGGTGATCAACAATCAGCAACTATTGGTCAATGCTGTTTTGAACCAGGTTCATTGAAAAGTACTTACGGAACTGGAGCTTTTGTACTATTAAATACTGGTTCTAAAAAAATTTATTCAAAAAATCGACTGTTAACCACTATTGCATATAGACTTAAAGGAAAAACAACTTACGCAATGGAAGGCTCTATTTTTATTGCGGGTGCAGGTGTTCAGTGGTTAAGAGACAGAATGAAATTTTTTAAGAGAGCACCAGAAACAGAAAAAATAGTGAAATCACTTAAAAATAATAATGATATCTATTTAGTTCCAGCTTTCACAGGACTAGGGGCACCCTATTGGGATGCTAACGCAAGAGGAGTTTTGAGTGGCATAACAAGAGATACTAGCCCTAATGAAATAGTAAGAGCTACAATAGAAGCAGTCGCTTATCAAACTTATGATTTATTTGAGGCTATGAAACATGATGGTTTAAGACCAAAAATTGTAAAAGTTGACGGCGGAATGGTTATGAATAATTGGTTTTCACAATTTTTATCTGACATTGTTAACGTAAAAGTTTTAAGACCCAAGGTTCAAGAAACTACTGCTTTAGGAGCAGCTTTTATGGCTGGTTTGCATATAGGTATATATAAATCACTAAAAGATATTCGTAAAAATTGGAGTTTAGACAAGAAATTTTCCCCTAAAATGAAAAATAAATCTAGAGCAATTCTAATTAACGGCTGGGAAAAAGCAGTTAAGCGTGCCTTAATAAACTAATACTCACCTTAAAGTTGTAATTTAATGAAGTTTCTGAGCTGTACTTTTTAGTTTTATTTTGGTTCAATACGAAATCTAAAAACAACAACGAGGGAAATAATCTATGTTTAAAACATTTAAGAATATTTTAGCTGTTGCTGTTTCAATTTCTCTTTTAACTATTTCTAACGCTGTAGCTGATGGTCACATGGCTGCAATTAAGAAATGGTCAAATGGTGAGTTTAGTCTTTCAACAATTTCTGCAAAAGAAAGAGAGAAAGAACTTAATTGGTTCCATGATGCTGCAAAGCCATTCAAAGGAATGGAAATAAATGTATTGTCAGAAACAATTCCAACTCACGTATATGAATCAAAAACTTTAACTAAAGCTTTTGAAGAGATAACTGGAATTAAAGTTAATCACCAGTTATTGGGAGAAGGAGAAGTAGTACAAGCAGTACAAACTCAGATGCAAACTGGGAGAAACTTGTATGATGCCTATATCAATGACTCAGATTTGATTGGTACGCATTCAAGACTTCAGTTAGCGGTAAACTTAACAAAGTGGATGAAAGGTGAAGGTAAAGATGTAACTTTACCAACATTAGATATCGATGATTTCATCGGTAAATCATTTACTACAGGTCCAGATGGTGATTTATATCAATTACCAGACCAACAATTTGCTAACCTTTATTGGTTTAGAAAAGATTGGTTTGACAGACCTGAAATCAAAAAAGGTTTCAAAGCCAAATACGGATACGATCTAGGTGTGCCAGTAAACTGGTCTGCTTACGAAGATATCGCTGAATACTTTACAAAAGACGTAAAGAATATCGACGGTGTTAGAGTATACGGTCACATGGACTACGGTAAGAGAGCTCCAGACTTAGGATGGAGAATGACTGACGCGTGGTTATCAATGGCTGGTGCAGGTTCAGTTGGTAAACCTAACGGAGTACCGGTAGATGAGTGGGGAATAAGAATGGAAAAAGGTTCTTGTAATCCAGTTGGTGCTGACGTAGCAAGAGGTGGGGCTGCAAATGGTCCTGCTGCCGTATATGCAATCAGAAAATGGGACGAGTGGTTGAGAGCTTATGCACCTCCAGGTGCTGCAGCGATGGACTTCTACCAGTCTCTGCCAGCTTTATCATCAGGAAATGTTGCTCAGCAAATTTTCTGGTATACAGCGTTCACGGCATCAATGGTTGCTCCAAAGAGTTCTGGAAACAAAACAGTTGATGATAACGGTAATCCTTTATGGAGAATGGGACCATCACCAAAAGGTCCTTACTGGGATGAAGGTATGAAGCTTGGTTATCAAGATGCTGGATCATGGACTTTATTTAAGTCTACTCCAGTTGACAGAAGAAAAGCTGCATGGTTATACGCTCAGTTTGTAGTATCAAAAACTGTTGATCTTAAGAAAAGTGACGTTGGTTTAACTATCATTAGAGATAGTACAATTAATCACAAACACTTTACTAAGAGAGCTCCAAAACTTGGTGGACTTGTAGAATTCTACAGATCTAAAAACAGAGTATTGTGGTCGCCGACAGGTATCAATGTTCCGGATTATCCGAAACTTGCACAAATCTGGTGGCAACAAATTGGAGATGTAAACTCAGGTGCGTTTACTCCACAACAAGCTATGGATCGTCTTGCAGAAGAGATGAATTTAGTTATGTCTCGTATGGAAGCTGCTGATAAAGCTAACAATACATACGGTGGATGTGGTCCAAGATTAGCTAAACCGAAAGGTGCTGATTATTGGTTGAAACAACCGGGATCACCAAAAGCAAAACGTAATGAGAAACCTAAAGGTAAAACAGTTCCATTCGAAAGAGCTTGGAAGTAATTTAGGTATAATCTAAATTTAAAGGGGGCTTATCGGCCCCCTTTTTTTAAAACGGAATTCAAAAAATATGAGCCTAGAATTAAAAAACGTAGAAAAAAAAATAGGATTAGATACTCATATATATTCAACAGATTTAAAATTAGAAAAAAATACAATTAACATTCTTCTTGGTCCAACGCTATCTGGTAAGACCACTTTAATGCAAATTATGGCTGGCCTAGATAAACCATCAACTGGTGAGATTTGGTTTAACGATAAAAATGTAACAGGAATGAAAGTTCAAAAAAGAAATGTTTCAATGGTTTATCAGCAATTTATTAACTATCCTAATTTCACAGTGTATGAAAATATTGCATCTCCTTTAAAAATTACAGGTATTAGCTCAGATGAAATAAAACAGAGAGTTGGCAAAGTTGCTGAATTATTAAAACTTTCTGGAATGTTAAATAAAAAACCAAATGAACTGTCGGGCGGTCAACAACAAAGAACAGCTTTGGCAAGAGCTTTAGTGAAAGACTCTGATTTAATATTATTAGATGAGCCTCTAGCAAATTTAGACTTTAAACTTCGGGAGGAGTTAAGAGAAGAGCTTCCTAAATTATTTGAAGATAGAGATTGTATAGTTGTATATGCTACTACCGAACCTTCAGAGGCTCTTCTTTTAGGAGGCAACACAGCTACATTATTGGAGGGTAAAGTTATTCAGTATGGTAAAACTCTAGATGTATATAATAAACCTAACTCTTTAGTATCAGCACAAGTATTTAGCGATCCTCCGATGAATATTACTAAAATTAAGAAGTCTGGAGAAAATTGCTCTTTTTTAGATAATTCAGTGAATTGGAAAACTAGGATAAATATTAAAGATGGTGAATATAAAGTAGGAATAAGACCTCACAATATTACAACTTACAAAGACGGTAATAACTCACTAGAAATTAAAGGTAAAGTTTTAATATCTGAATTGAGCGGATCTGAGAGTTTAATCCACTTTACAAGAGGAAACTTAAACTGGGTTTCTCTATCTAATGGTGTTTTTCAAAAAAATGTAGGAGAAGAAATGAATTTATATATGAATGCTGATGAATTCATTTATTTTGATGAGAATGAAAGGCTGGTATCTAATGGCTAAAATTACTTTAAAAGATTTAAGTCATAGTTATTTGAAAACACAGTCTTCTGATGCCGATTGGGCTGTAAGAGATGTAAACATCGAATGGGACGATGGTGGAGCATATGCTTTATTAGGACCTTCAGGCTGCGGGAAGACAACACTATTAAATATTATTTCAGGTCTTATTAACCCAACTAAAGGTGATATTTTATTTGATGATAAAATGGTGTCAAATTTAAATCCTGTTGAACGAAATATAGCTCAAATATTTCAGTTTCCAGTTATTTACGACACAATGACTGTTTACGACAATTTAGCTTTTCCATTGAAAAATAGAAAAATAGAGGAAGATAAAATTAAAGCTAAAGTCCATGAAATTGCAGAGATGCTTGAACTATCCTCAACATTAAATAATAGAGCCTCAGGACTCACCGCAGACGGCAAACAAAAAATATCTTTGGGAAGAGGCTTAGTAAGATCAGATGTAAATGCTATAATGTTTGACGAGCCACTTACCGTTATTGATCCGCATTTAAAATGGATTTTAAGATCTAAACTTAAAGAGCTTCATCAGAAAATAAATAGAACAATGATCTATGTTACACACGATCAAACGGAAGCATTAACATTTGCTGATCAAGTTGTCGTAATGCATGAAGGGCAAATTGTTCAAACAGGAACTCCAGTTGATCTTTTTGAAAAACCAAAACACACATTTGTTGGATATTTTATAGGTTCACCAGGTATGAATTTGCTCCCATGTGAATTTAAAGGAGGGGATGTCATACTCAATGGTAAAAAAATAGAAACACATAAAAAAGTGAAATCAAATAACTTCAGTAAGAGAGAAATTGGTGTGAGACCAGAGTTTATAAATTTTAGCTCTGAGGGTATTCCAGTTAAAGTACTTTCAGTAAGCAACACTGGAAGACATAAAATTGTAGACACTCAAAGTCAAAACGGAAAAATTAAAATAATTGCAAAGGCTAGTGAAAATATTCCTTCGGGGTCTACATTTTTAAGCTTTAAGAAAGAATATACCTATGCCTATGGAGATGATTGGATTATAGAATGAATAAAACTATAAATCAGAAAGCTTGGTTTTTTGTTATTCCAGTTTTTGTTTTAGTGGCATTTAACGCCATTATTCCTTTAATGACTGTCGTAAATTATGCTTTCCAAGAAACTTTTGGAAACAATGTATTTATGTGGGAAGGAACAAGATGGTTTAAACAAATCATGCTATCCGAAAGATTTCATGCGTCATTAGGAAGACAGTTTTTATTTACATTTATAATTCTTTTTATCCAAATACCTTTAGGAATTGCAATAGCTCTTACCATGCCAAAACAGGGAGTAGGAGTTCCTGTTTGTTTGGTATTAATGTCGATGCCATTATTAATTCCATGGAATGTAGTCGGAGCAATGTGGAACATTTTTGCATTACCAGATATTGGTTTTTTAGGACATTCACTAAATGCTCTTGGATTTGACTATAATTTCACTCAACAGATCGGAGATGCATGGTTCACGACTATATTAATGGATGTTTGGCATTGGACTTCGCTAGTTGTATTATTATCTTACGCTGGTTTACAATCCATTCAGCCTGCTTATTATCAAGCAGCTGAAATTGATGGTGCAAGTCGATGGGCTGTATTTACAAAAATAGAATTACCTAAAATGAAAAAAGTATTAACAATTGCAATACTCTTAAGGTTTATGGATAGTTTTATGATTTACACTGAGCCATTTGTTTTAACTGGTGGTGGTCCAGGAAATGCTACAGCGTTTTTATCTATTGATCTTGTAAAAATGGCTTTAGGTCAATTTGATTTAGGCCCAGCAGCAGCTATGTCATTAATATATTTCTTTATTGTGTTATTAGTTTGTTGGGTTTTTTACACTTTAATGATGAGAAATGAAGGTAATCAATGAAAAAAGCTAAGTGGGTAGTTCCAACAATTTATATTATTTTTTTAATGCTTCCAATTTATTGGCTATTAAATATGTCATTTAAAACAACTACCGAAATCATTAATACTTACACTTTATGGCCGCAAGAATTCACTTTAGAAAATTATAAAACGATTTTTACAGATAGTACTTGGTATACTGGCTATCTTAACTCAATTTATTATGTAGTGATGAATACAATTATATCTGTAGCTGCAGCGTTGCCTGCTGCTTACGCTTTCTCAAGATATAAATTTTTAGGAGATAAACACTTATTTTTCTGGCTTTTGACAAATAGAATGGCGCCTCCCGCGGTCTTTGCTTTACCTTTTTTTCAATTTTATTCTTCAGTAAATTTATTTGACACTCATGTAGCTGTGGCTCTTTCACATTGTTTATTTAATATCCCACTTGCTGTATGGATTTTAGAGGGATTTATGTCCGCTGTTCCAAAAGAGTTAGATGAAACAGCTTATGTGGATGGTTATTCGTTTTGGAGATTTTTCTTTAAAATATTCATACCCACTATTACTGCAGGCATAGGTATTACCATGTTTTTCTGTTTTATGTTTTCTTGGGTAGAATTATTATTAGCTAAAACACTTACAGCTGTAGCAGCCAAGCCTATAGCTGCGACCATGACTCGAACAGCGAGCACATCTGGTTATGAATTAGGCTTATTAGCAGCAGCAGGTAGTTTGACAATTATACCTGGTGCAATAGTAATTTACTTTGTAAGAAACTATATTGCGAAAGGATTTGCGTTAGGACGAGTATGATGATGTTTAATGTCTTAAATGCCGCCACGTGGGGTGACATGGCTAAAAAAAAAGAGAAGGGATTCTTCGATTTTGAATTTATCACTTGGATGGCCTGGACCTGGCAGACAGCTGCATTTTTTATATTCATAGCTTTATGTTTAACAGCAATGGTTATTTGGGAAAAAAAATCACCAGGAGGCAGTCCAAGAAAAGGAATTTTAGGATTAGACACAACTAGAGGTGATAGATTATTTATTTCATTACTAGGCAGTGCGTTCATTCATTTATTTTGGTTAGCTCTAGTTGGAAGTGTATTGTGGATTGCAACAATAATTTGCATTGGCTATGCAGTTGTTGTATTTAGATACGTCTAAATATTATTCATTAAAGGAGATTAAATGGTTAAAGTTGGCATTAATGGTTTTGGTAGAATAGGTAGATTAATTTTAAGGGCTATTTTAGAAAATTATAAAAATAAAATTCAAGTTGTTGCAATTAATGATTTAGGATCAATAGAAACTAATGCGCACTTAATTAAATACGATAGCACTCATGGTATCATAAATGAAGATATTCAGACTTCAAAAGACGGTTTTAAAATCGGTAATCAAGAAATTAAAGTTTTTGCAGAAAAGGATCCAGCAAATATCCCTTGGGGAAAAGTAGGTGCTGATGTAGTTTTAGAATGCACTGGTATTTTTTTAGACAAGCCATCAGCAGAAAAACATATAAAAGGTGGTGCAAAAAAAGTAATAATTTCTGCTCCTGGTAAAGAGGTAGATTTTACAATCGTTCAGGGTGTTAATAGCAAGGAGTTAAAAAAAGAGCATAATATTATATCCAATGGCTCATGCACAACAAACTGTTTAGCTCCTGTTGCAATGATTTTAGAAAAAACTTTTGGAATAAGCTATGGTTATATGACTACAATCCATAGTTATACAGGCGATCAAAAATTGCTAGATACATTACATAAAGATTTAAGAAGAGCTCGTTCCACAGAAGGAGCAATGATACCTACTTCAACAGGAGCTGCCAAAGCAATGAGTTTAGTTCTGCCGAGTTTAAAAGGTAAGTTAGATGGAACAGCTATAAGAGTTCCGACACCAAATGTTTCATTAATTGATCTAACATTAGTTACTGATAAAGAAACAACGCCTGAAAGTATTAATCAAGCTATGATCAAGGCTGCAAAAGGAGATTTAAAGGGGATCTTAGATGTAAACCAAAAACCTCTTGTATCAAAAGATTTTAATCATAATCCTCATAGTTCAATTTTTGATGTTACCCAAACCCAAGTAATTAAAGGAAAATTTAGTCGAGTGCTTTCGTGGTATGACAATGAATGGGGTTTCTCTAACAGGATGTGTGATACTTCAATACAAATAGCCGGTTTAATTTAGTTATTTGATTTTTCAGCTTCTTCAATTAACTTTAATGTATTTTTTGGAATGCCAGAATCTTCAGTTTTAGCATTTGAAACGTTAGAAACCTTTTTGGTTTTATTCCTTTTAAAATTTTGAAGATCATCAACCGCTGAAAGAATCTCATCAATACTATAATTGTCTTCCATTACGAACCAACTTTAAAAAGTCTCACCATGTTAGTCATACCTGCTTTTCCAAAAGGTAAACCAGCAGTTATAACTACAAAGTCATTCTTCTTAATAAATCCTAGTTTTTTTATAATTTCTTTAGAAATAGACATCATATCTTTCCATCCATTTGCATCTCTACTATTTATAGATTGAACACCCCAAAGTAATGACACTTGTCTACTTACGTTAATATTTGGAGAAATAGTAACTATTTTAGCTGCAGGACGCATAGCAGAAACAAGTTTTGCAGATTTTCCAGAGTTAGAAAAAACAATTATAGCTTTAACATCTGGGTTGTAAGCCATATCTTTGACAGAAAGAAGAATAGATTTAACCGGATCTTTGTTGGCGATGATAGAATTTTTAAAATCTTCTATGTGCTCTCTTTTATACTTTTCAGTTGATAGAATAGTTTGAGTCATTGTCGAAACAGCTTGGGTAGGAAATTTACCTATTGCTGCTTCTGCAGATAACATTACAGTATCAGCTCCTTGAAATATTGCAGTCGCAATGTCATTAATCTCTGCTCTAGTTGCAGTGTTATTTTCAATCATACTTTCTAACATCTGAGTGGCAACAATTACAGATTTAGAAAATTGAGAACATTTTTTTATAAGACTTAATTGAACTTTTGGAACTTCACTATGGCCAATATCAATTGCCAAATCTCCCCGAGCAATCATTATTGAATCAGTAGCTTGAATAATCTTTTTAATATTTTTTAAAGCATGTTTATTTTCTATTTTAGATATTATGCCCATATCTTTTTTAATTAATTTTCTTGTCTCAAGAATTAACTTTTCGTTTTGTAAATAAGAAAGAGCAATCCAATTACATCCAAGTTTAACTGCAGTCTTAATATCTTTCTTATCTTTTCCAGTAAGCTTATTGAAAGTTATGTCTACATTTGGAACATGAAAACTTTTATTACTTTTTAGGAAACAATTTTGACTTCGACATTTTGTGATTACGGAATTTCCTTTTTTTCCGATTACAGAGAAAAGATACTTTCCATCATCGATTAAAATCTTATTTCCTTTTTTTAACTTTTTTATAATTTTTGGATATGGAAAAGCTACTCTTTGTGAGTCTCCAGGTAATTTTTTATTATCGAATACAAATTTTTGATTAAAACTAATTTTTTGATTTTCATTTCTAACTTTACCTATTCTCAGCTTTACACCTTGTAAGTCAGCTATCAAAGACAATTTTTTTCCATTTTTTTTCTCCACTTTTCTTATCCGAGAAATTATTTTATTAATCCCATTTGTGTTATGACTAAAATTTATTCTAAATGCATCAACACCGAGATCTACAAGCTTTTTTAACTTATTTTCGCTATAAATTGCTGGACCTAAAGTAGCTATAATTTTTGCTTTTTTTTCCATTAAGAGATTTTTATGTTATAACACCACTTCTCTTAAAAAAGAATATTAAAGAAAAATTAATTTAATGAATAAAAAAATAGGAATTTTAACTAGCGGAGGGGATTGTGGAGGTCTTAATGCTGCAATTAGATCAATTTTTTATAGAGCAAAAAATAAATACAAAATGGATGTATACGGAATAAGAGATGGTACTGCAGGCCTAATCAAACGTCCAGTTGATGTTATGCAACTAACTCATAAAACTTTTGGAGGATACCTATTAAGACAAGGTGGAACTTTTTTAGGATCTACTAATAAAGGTAATCCTTTTAAAATTCCCACAAGTAATGGCAAACACGTCGATAAATCAAAAGAAATTATAGAGGGATATCACTCAATGAAACTTGACGGTTTAATAATTATTGGAGGAGACGGTAGTATGCAAATTTTAAAAAAATTAGCCAAAGATGGTGATATGAAAATAGTTGCAATTCCAAAGACAATAGATAACGATGTAGGTGCTACAGAAAGCTCAATAGGTTTTCATACTGCTGTGGATGTTGCAACTCAAGCATTGGATAATTTACAATCAACAGCAGCTAGTCATAGAAGATCTATGATACTTGAGGTTATGGGCCGTGATGCAGGACATATCGCACTTAATGCAGGTATAGCAGGAGGCGCAGACATTATCTTAATTCCGGAATTAAATTATTCAATAGATGGAATTATTAATAAACTTAATTCTATGAAAAAAAATGATATTCAACATTCATTAATCGTAGTTGCTGAGGCGGTAAAAAAAGAGGATGGTTCACGAGTAGTTCATAAATATATGGATGGGGAGCAAAGACTTGGCGGCATTGGAGATTATATAGCTCAGGAATTGATGAAGAAAACGGATGTTGAATGTAGAGTAACATCACTTGGCCATGTTCAAAGAGGAGCTCCCCCGACAGCAAGTGATAGAATATTAGCTAGTGCTTTCGGAGTTTATGCTGTAGATTTATTAAATCAAAAAAAATTCGACCGAATGGTAGCATGGAAAGATAGGAGAGTAGTAGACGTTCCTATTGATGAAGGAATTAAAACTTACAAAAATGTTGAGAGAAAAGACTCTTTAGTTGAAACAGCTCTCTCATTAGGGATTTATTTAGGAGATGATATTTGATGAATGATAAATATTCAAATTTAGTTGCTAATAGACTTGTTAATGCATTTCTTAAAAATAAAATTATAAATCCTATTTCAAGTAAATACACAAAAAAACTTTCGAATGCTGATAAATTTAGAAAACTATGTGAGAGCAAAATAAAAAAACCAATTATAGGTTTTAAAGCTGGGGGAACGGGGATACCTGTTATAAAAAAACTTAAGGAAAAAGAACCTTTCTACGCATCGGTATATGAGCATAACGTTCTTAAAAATAATAAATCTGTAAAAATAAACAAATATACTCTAGGGATCGAACTTGAAGTTTGTTATCTCCTTAAAAAAAGTTTTTTTGATTTTAAAAAAAAAATATCAGTAGATAATATAAATAAATTCATAAATTATATTGCACCATGCATTGAAGTAGTTGGATATAGACAAAAGAAAAAAGGCATAAAGAGTTTTGGAGATTTATGTTCTGATTTTGGCGCAAATATAAAATTTGTTATTGGTCCAAGAAAAAAATTTAGAAAAAATAATGTTAAAAACCTAAAAACTATTATTTCTAATTCTAAGATTAAACAATCTGTGAATGGAAATACCAATACTGTTTATATAAATCCTATGAATTCTTTATTATTTGTCCTAAAAAAGCTTCAGAAAGATAAAATAAAACATGATAAAGATTTTTATGTTTTCACTGGTTCATCAGTTGGAGTTGTCCCAATTCTTAGTAAAGGTATTTATAAAGGTACAATAGAAAAATTGGGTTCTGTTAAAACTAAGATTAGTTAGACAACAAATAGCCACTAACTACCAAAATAATTATTCCTGAAATAAGCTTTATACTCTTTAGCATTGACTGCTTTTTTTCACTTTGAAACTTTCTTTTTGAGAGGAAATAAATATTTGTTTCAGCTTTATTTCTGAATTTGGGTCTTAAAGGTGAAGGAATTGATTTGTTCTCAATATTTTTAAATTTTTTTGGATTGATTTGTAACATGACTCTATTAACTCTATTTTTTTAAAGTTATCAACAGATTATACCCTTTGTGAGTGCGTCAATTATGCAAATAATAATCATTCTCAATATACTGTAAATGATAATCATTATCAACAAACGAGGTGCAATGAAAAAAACATTAATAATAAGCTATTTATTTTTAATTGCATTTGCAGGAAGTCTATTTGCAAACGAAGTAAATATATTTAGCGCAAGACATTATGACTCTGATGTTCAACTTTATGAGAAGTTTACTGCTAAAACAGGAATTAAAGTAAATGTTGTATCAGGAAAGTCAGGTGCTTTAGAAAAAAGGATAATAGAAGAGGGAGCTGATAGCAAAGCAGACCTATACATCACAGCGGACGCTGGAAGACTAGGTGCTTTTGAAGCAAATCTTCAAGGGGGACTTACTAGTGCAGCCATTAAATCTGCTGTGCCAAGTAACTTTAGAACATCAAAATGGACTGGTATCGCGAAAAGAGCCAGAATTGTGTATTTTGCTCCAGAGAGAGTAAGTGGCGCAGAATTAGCTGGTTTAACTTACGAAAGTTTAGCGGATCCAAAATGGAAAGGCAGATTAGTAATAAGAGCTTCAAACAATATTTATAATCAATCACTTGTGGCTTCATTAATTAAAAATAATGGAAAGGGTAAAATAGCTGATTGGTCAAAAGGTATGGTTTCAAATATGGCTAGATCTCCAAAGGGAAATGATAGAGCTCAGATACTTGCTGTTGCAGCAGGAGAAGCTGATATAGCAGTAGCTAACACTTATTACTTAGCTCTTATGCTTTCTGGAAAAAAAGGACCAGAACAACAAGCAGCTGCAAAAAAAGTAAAACCTTTCTTTCCTAATCAAGATGGAAGAGGAACTCATATGAACATTAGTGGTGCAGGACTTGTAAAAGGAGCACCGAATAAAGCTAATGCAATAAAATTAGTTGAGTTCTTATTAAGCGAGGAAGCTCAAAATCATATTGTGAATAATACTTTTGAGTATCCAATGATAAAAGGTGTGTCTCCACATCCACTTGTTGTAAATATGGGATTAGATTTTAAACAAGATCTAAAAACAAAAGTTGTAAATTACGGAAAAAGACAAGCAGATGCTTTAGAAGTAATGACAGCAGCAGGTTGGAAGTAGTTATAATAATATGAGGCGAGCAATAAAAAAAGAAATAAACTTAAATAAGTTAAAAACAGGTTGTTCGCCTTGTATTTCAGAAGCTAAAAAAATGGAGCAGAAAATCTCTAATAGAAAAGTTTCTGAAATTAAAATTGAGGAAGTAAAAACAATCGTTTCTTCAATGTTTAAAAAAGATTAAAAGTTTGACGTCAATTTCTCTGGCTTAAAATGCTAGCTTATTTTATCTACACTCAAGCCGCTTTAGCCAGAGAACCTAATTAAAATTTATGATACTAGATATTTTATATGCCACGCAGACTGGAAACGCAGAAACAGTAGCAAAAAAACTTCAACTGTTAGCAAAAAACCAAGGGTTTAATGCTAATTTGGTTGAAATGAACTATCATAATATTAATACATTTAGACAATTAAGAAACGTTGCAATAGTAACTTCAACTTATGGAAACGGAGAAGTGCCTGAGATGGGGATAGATTTTTGGAACGAGTTAAAATCATCAAAAGTTGAAATGGTAAATTTAAGATATGGGTTAATTGCTTTAGGCGATAAATCTCATGAAATATTTTGTGGTGCTGGAAAAGCAATTTCAAAAAAATTGGATGATCTTAAATGTATAAAGGTTATACAAAATTTAGAATGTGATGGTGATACAGAAGGTACTTATGAATGGAGTATTAAATTTTTAGAAAAACTAAAAGCAAGAGCTTATTATAATGACAAAGTATAATATATGGTTTTTTGGTTCATTGATGGTAGCCTCGGTAGTGGCTATGCCCATTGTTACAGTTTTCTTTAGTTTTTTTACTGAGACAAGTGATTATTTTTACTTGCTAAAAGATACATTTTTATTCGATTATATTTTTAACTCTATAACAATCTTGTTTTTCGTTATATTTTTTACATTCATTCTAGGAATTTTTTCTGCATATTTTGTATCTTTTTATGATTTTCCGCTATCCAACTTTTTTAGTTGGGCGTTAATTTTATCATTTGCAGTTCCTGGTTATATTTATGCATTCTCAATAATTGCCTTTTTTGAAAATTATGGAACAGCTTTTTCGTTCTTAACTTTTCTTTTTGGTGAAGGAAATTATAATGCAATCATACCTAAAATAGATGGATTATTTGGAGCCATAATATCAATATCTTTTTCTTTATTTCCATACGTTTATGTATTAACGAGAGCATCATTTTATTATCAATCGAATAACTATATCGAAGTGGGAAAAAATCTGGGACTTTCGACCAACGAAACTTTTTTTAGGATAGTTTTGCCATCTGCAAGACCAGCAATCATTGCGGGGTTAGCTTTAGTATCAATGGAATGTTTATCAGACTTTGGTACCGTTTCATTTTTTAGTGTTAATACGCTGACTACCGGAATTTATAATTCTTGGCTGTCTTTTGATGATTTAAACACCGCTAATCAAATATCTTTTATATTATTGATCTTTATTCTTTTACTTTTTTCGGTTGAAATTTATTCAAGAAAAGAAGCAAGGTATCATCAACCAAGCAGAGGGTTTAAGCCAATTACTAAAATCAAATTAACTGGAAGAAAGTCTATAATTCCAGTCGCTATTTGTTCTTTGATCTTTTTATTGAGTTTTATTTTTCCAGTTTCTCAAATGATTTACTGGACAGTGAAATTTCCAAAATATATTCAAGACATAGATATATTTAAAATAAATTTAAATACTTTAACTTTAGTCTTATTAGCTAGCATTTTTATTGTAACTATCTCTTTATTCATTAATTATGGAAGCAGAATATCAAAAAGTAAAATTCTAAATTACCTAACAACTTTTTCCATTTCTGGTTATGCAATACCAGGAGTTATTCTAGCAGTAGCTTTTATTACATTCTTTTCAAATTTAAGTGAATTTTTTACAAATAATTTTGATTTTAAAAGTTCAAAGAGTTTATTCATAGGATCTATTTTTGGACTTTTATTAGCATACTTTATAAGATTTTTTTCTCTTTCTTTTAATGGAATTAAATCAAGTTATGAAAAAATTAATAGTTCCATTGACGAGAGCGCTTATCTTCTTGGTTATTCTAAGATTAATACATTTTTAAAAATCCATATCCCATATTTAAGCACAAATATAATTTTGATTATTTTGTTGATTTCTCTAGAGGTAATTAAAGAATTACCTATGACGATGATTCTGAGACCATTTAATTTTGAAACATTTGCTACCCAGGCTTATATATATGCATCTCAAGATTTACTTGAAGCTGCAGCATTACCATCTCTCTTTTTAATATTTTGGTCTACAATTTTGATACTTCTATCATCTAGATATATACTTTCAAAAAAAAATTAATATAATCAATTTAATGACCAAAAATTTTTTTGAGATTCAAAATGGAAATTTTACTGCGAGTGAAAAAAATAAAGTAAATAACGTAAATCTAATCATAGAAAAACAAGGAGAGATTGTTTCTTTGCTGGGTCCTTCTGGAATAGGCAAAACCACTATACTTAGAACGATTGCCGGTTTACAAAAACTTAGCGAAGGTAAAATTAAACTTAGAGATAAAACTTTAGCCTCTGACAAAATTCATATTGAGCCAGAAAAAAGAAACGTAGCTCTCTCTTTTCAAGATAATTCTCTTTTTCCAAATTATAAAGTAATTGACAATATAAAATTTGGAGAAAAAAGATCTAACGGGCATGTATCTAATATAGATGTAAAAGAAATAATTAAATTATTAAGAATTGAGCCTATATTAGAAAAATACCCTCATCAAATAAGCGCTGGGGAGGCTCAACGAGTTTCATTAGCTAGATCGTTAGTGTCTAAACCTGATCTATTATTGTTGGACGAACCTTTCTCAAATATAGATCAAAGCTTAAAGGAGGAAATTCAAGTATCAGTAAAAAAACTTTTAAAAAGAATAAATTTAACAACTATCATTGTAACACATGACTCATATGAAGCTTTTTCGATGGCTGATAAATGTGGAATTATTCTAGACCAAAAATTAAAGCAGTACGATATACCTTATAATGTGCATCATGAACCTAACTCAATTGATGTTGCTAATTTTTTAAATAAGGGAATTTTTATCGATGTTCAGGTTGTAGATAGTGAATGTGCAGTACATAGATTAAAACACGATGAACTTGGAGAAATTAGAGGAAAATTATCAAATAATTTTCCATCTGGAGCAAAGGTTAAATTACTTTTACAGCCTGAGGATTTGATACACGATGATCAAAGTAAACTAAAATTAGAAGTAGTAGATAGAAAATTTAGAGGTACAAATTTTATTTATACTTTAAAGACAAAAAAAGGTGAGCATTTACCAGTATTTGTTCACTCTCATCATATTCATCAACACGAGAAATCGGAACAATTTGGTGTTAAGTCTCCGATTTATATTGACCATTTAGTATGTTTTTAAGTAAATATAACGGTTCAGCGCCCTTAGCTCAGCTGGATAGAGCATCGGTTTTCTAAACCGAGGGTCGTAGGTTCGAATCCTTCAGGGCGCGCCAATCAATACTATGATTAAAAACATTCTTATTACTGGAGGGGCTGGTTACATAGGCTCTCATGTTTCAGAAGTTTTGATTAAAAATAAAAAAAAAATCTTTATAACAGACAATTTGTCTACCGGTTATAGAAGACTTATTAATAAAAAAGCTAAATTCTTTAAGGTAGACATTCTTAAAAGTAAAAAAATTAGGGAAATAATTATAAAAAACAAAATAGACTCTGTCATACATTTAGCTGCAAATTTAATAATTGGAGAAGGTGAAAAACACCCAAAAAAATATTTCAAAAACAACGTTCTAGGAACTAAAAATTTATTAGAGTCATTTAAGAATACAGGAATAAAAAACTTAGTTTTTTCCTCAACGGCGGCTGTATACAAAGATGGTCAATATAAAGTAAATGAAAATTCTGTTATTAAGCCAAAAAGTGTTTACGGAAAAACAAAAATTAAAGCTGAAAAAATTATCAAACAATTTTGTAAAAGAAATAAAATTAATTACTGTATTCTCAGATATTTCAACATTGCGGGATCAAGCCCTTCTGGAAAAATCGGATTAATAAATAAAAGTGACCATTTATTCAAAAATTTTTCAAGAGAAATTATCAAAAAAAGACCCATTCTTAAAATTTACGGAGGTAATTATGACACAAAAGATGGATCTTGTATAAGAGACTTTATTCACGTTTCTGATATCGCGGAAATCCATTACAAGGTTTTGGAAAAGATAAATAGTTTGAATAATTCTAAAATACTTAATTGTGGTTATAACAAAGGTATTTCAGTCCTCGAAGTTGCAAAAGCATTTAAAAAACAAACTTCTAAAAAGGTAGAAATTTTAGTTTCAAAAAGGAGAAAAGGTGATCTGGTGAAAATTATTGCCGCGAATAATAAGTTGAAGAAATTTATTAAATGGAAACCAAAATTTAATAACTTAAATACAATAGTAAAAAGCTGCATAAGTTGGGAAAAAAGACAATAATGTCACCGAGTCTACAAAACTCATTTAGTGAATATTGTAATAAAAATAAATTTGAGATTAATAAAAAACAATCAGAAATATTAATCAGTCTGGAAAAATTCATTTTTCCAAGGAATAAATTATTTAATTTTTTTTCAAAAAAAGAAGATCCTAGTTGTTTCTATCTTTATGGAAATGTTGGAGTTGGTAAAACCATGATAGCTAATTTTGTATACGATCAAATAAATATTAAAAAAACTAAATTTCATTTTAATGAATTTATGATTAATTTTCATGATTTTAGACATCAGAAAAAAGACGATAATACTATTTCTGAATTTGTTAAAGAACTTAAACAAAAATATGATTTTATATATTTAGACGAATTTCAAGTTACAAATATAGTTGATGCTATGATACTAGGCAAATTATTTGAAAATATTTTTTTAAATAATATAAAAATTCTTATTACTACAAATATTAGTTTAATCAATTTATATAAAGACGGCTTACAAAGAGAACAATTTATCCCTTTTATCACTCTGATCGAAAAAAAATCAGTACAAAAAGAATTGTTTTTAGACGATGATTATAGGACTCAAAATCAAGACAATAATCAGAGAATTTTTTACCCTTTAAATGAAAAAACTTTATTTAAAATTAATCAAAAATTTAGAATATTTACAAAAAATTTCAAAAAAGAGGAAAAAACAATTAATACTAAAGGAAGAGTTTTTAAAATAAATAATTATTATGGAGGTTTGGCTAGATTTAGTTTCAAAGAATTATGTGACCAAAACTTAGGAGCTGAAGATTACCTTAATGTATCTCAGATTTGCGATCATATCTTTATCGAGAAGGTGCCAGTATTTAATGAATATAATTCTAATCAACAATTAAGATTTATTACACTAATAGATATTCTCTATGAAAAAAAAATAAACCTCACTCTCTCAATGGAAACAGATTTAAATAATATTGGAACTTCAAAAAAACATTCAGAAACTTTTAAAAGAACAACGAGTAGACTCCACGAAATGACTGCATCAAAATTATCTTAAATTTTGGTTGTAAATACACATATTTAGTTATAAATAATAATTGCAAATCTATATATTGACCATCATAAAATTGAAGAAAGAATAAAATAAAATTATATTAATTCTGTTTTGAATTCTAAATTCAAAAATATTGTTAACAATAAAAAAAGGAAATCTTAAATGATTAAATCTATCAAAACTTGGATTTTAGTTGGATTTGCTTCTTTGCTATTGGTTGCTTGCGGCCAAGGCGGAGGCGGATCTGGTTCTAAAAAATCCAAAACACTAGACAATACTAAGAAAGCTGGATTTGTGAAATGTGGAGTTTCACAAGGTCTACCTGGTTTTTCTAATGCAGATGCATCTGGAAACTGGTCTGGTATTGATGTGGATGTATGTAGAGCTGTTGCAGCGGCTGTATTAGGCGATGCTGATAAAGTAAAATATACTCCATTAAGTGCTAAAGAAAGATTTACGGCATTAACATCAGGTGAAATCGATGTACTTGCACGTAACACTACTTGGACATTATCAAGAGATGCTGACATTGGTTTAACTTTTGTTGGTGTAAACTTTTATGATGGTCAAGGTTTCATGGTAAGAAAAAATTCAGGAATTAATTCTGTGAATGATTTCAAAAACGGTATTTCTGCTTGTACAAACACAGGTACAACTACCGAGCTTAACATGAGAGACTTCTTTAACTCTAAAAACATAAGTTACGAACCAATCGCTTTTGAAAAAGCGGATGAAGTAGTACAAGCTTATGATGCTGGAAGATGTGATACTTACACTACAGATAAATCTGGTTTAGCGGCACAAAGAACTAAAATGTCAAATCCAGATGAGCACAAAGTATTACCTGAAACGATTTCTAAAGAACCATTAGGCCCTGTTGTAAGACAAGGAGATGCAGTATGGGAAGATATCGTAAGATGGTCTCTTAATACTATGATCGAAGCAGAAGAGTACGGTGTTAATTCATCAAACGCTTCTAGCCTAAAAGACTCTGAGAACCCAGCTATCAAAAGATTAGTAGGTTCTGAAGGTGAATTGGGTGCAGCATTCGGTTTAGATAACGAGTGGAGCTTAAGAATTATCGAGCAAGTTGGTAACTATGGTGAAAGCTATAAAAAACACATAGCTGATACTGGAATTTTACCTAATAGAGGTCCTAATCAATTATGGACTAAAGGTGGAATTCTTTACGTACCACCAGCAAGATAATTGCTAATAAAATTAAAAAGGGCTGGATTTATCTGGCCCTTTTTTTTACTCTCAAAATAATGATTTTTAAAAAATTCAATATTGAAAACAAAAAAGCAAGAGATTTAATCCCTCAAGCAATAACTGTTTTAGCTTTACTCTCTGTAATTATTTATTTTGCAACTAATGCTCAAATTAACATGGGCAACAGAGGAATATCATTTGGTTTTGGTTTTTTAAATCAAGAAGCATCATTTGATATTACATTTTCAATGATCGAGTATGATGGTTCACACTCTTACGGGAGAGCGTTTTTAGTTGGTTTATTAAATACAATTTTAGTCTCAGTAATAGGAATATTTTTTGCAACAATTATTGGAGTAGTAGTAGGAGTATCTAGATTATCTGATAACTATTTAATAGCTAAAGTAGCTGAGTGGTATGTAGAAATCTTTAGAAATATACCTTTGATTTTACAAATTTTTTTCTGGTATTTCGCTGCTTTACGAGCACTTCCTTTGCCTGAAAACGGTATAAGTTTTAATGATATATCATTTTTAACGATTAAAGGCTGGTATGTGCCAAAATTTATATGGACTAATTTTAATATTTTTCTTTTATCAATTATAGCTGCGTTTATTGCAATTTATTTTATTAATTCTTACGCAACTAAACAAAGAGAACAATTTGGAAAACAGCTGCCAGCAACATCTATCTCTTTAGCAACATTGATATTGATACCTTTAATTACATTTCTTTTTCTAGGAGTCTCTCTCACTTTTGAATATCCAGTTTTAAAACAATTATCATCAACAGTTTATACTTATGAAGGTGGAGTAAGTATTATTCCAGAATTAATTGCATTAGCTTTAGCTTTATCAATGTATACAGCAACATTTATTGCTGAAAATGTAAGAGCTGGAATTTTGGGAGTTGGCAAAGGTCAAAAAGAAGCTGCAGCAAGTATAGGATTAAATAAAAATCAAATTTTAAAACTCGTAGTGATGCCTCAAGCATTAAGAATAATTATTCCACCAACTACAAATCAGTATTTAAATCTTACAAAAAATTCTTCATTGGCAGCCGCTATTGCCTACCCAGATATAGTATTAGTTTTTGCGGGGACTGCTTTAATGCAAACAGGAAGAGCTATTGAAATAATTTCAATCACTATGCTTACTTATTTGACTTTAAGTATCTCAATTTCAATGTTTATGAATTGGTATAACAAAAAAATGGCTATCAAGGAAAAATAATGAATTTAATTGCAAAACCTTCAAAAGATAATATTAAAACTTATGTTCCTATAGGCTTGTCTCTTGTCTCTTTAAGTTTTTTAGATGTTTTTGTTAATGCTTTCTTCAATTTTAATCTGATGGGATTTTTACCTTCTCAATTAAGCTATTTTTTACCATTAATATTAGGTTTTATTGGTTTCTACCTTATCAGAATTGAATTTAGTGGTGTACGTTCCTTAGATATTTTAAATAAAAATATAAATTCCAATAATTTTAATGCTTTATTAACACTTTTCACAATATTTATTATTATAAAATCAATTCCTCCAATGTTGGATTGGTTTATTTTAGAAGCTAATTTTGTAGGTAATTCAAAAGATGATTGTACAGGCGATGGGGCTTGTTGGGTTTTTATAAAAGTTTGGTTTAATAGGTTTATGTATGGTCTTTATCCTGATGCAGAACAATGGAGAATAAATACAGCTTTTTTAATCTTATTTGCTGTTGTGGGAGTTTCATTTTTCGTATCCGAAAAACTTAAAAAATACTTTATTTTATTCTTAGTTTTTGTTTTTCCATTCTTAGGAATTAAACTTATTTCAGGTGGAAGTTTTGGACTTGAGTACGTTGAAAGTGCAGCTTGGGGTGGTCTTTCATTAACTTTCATTATTTCTGCTTTTGCAATACTTTTCTGTTTTCCGATTGGAGTAATTTTAGCTTTAGGTAGAAGATCTTCTTTACCAGCAATAAAGTATATTTCTATAGGATTTATAGAGCTTTGGAGAGGGGTTCCACTAATTACAGTATTATTTATGTCAGCCGTAATGTTTCCTATGTTTCTACCAGATGGAACTTTCATTGATAAACTAATTAGAGTTTTAATAGCGATTACATTGTTTGAAGCCGCATACATGGCGGAAGTTGTTAGAGGAGGACTTCAAGCATTACCTAAAGGTCAATATGAAGCTGCTAAGTCTTTAGGTATGGGTTATTGGAGAATGAATGCACTTATTATATTGCCCCAAGCACTTAAATTAGTGATACCTGGAATAGCAAACACTCTTTTAGCACTTGTAAAAGATACTCCATTAATTTTTGTTGTAGGGTTGATGGAATTAGCTGGTATGATAGGTTTAGCAAAAACCAACCCTAAATGGCTTGGAATGGCTATGGAGGGATATGTTTTTGCAGGTTTAGTTTTCTGGATAATATGTTATGCAATGAGTAGATATAGTCAAAATTTAGAGAAAAAATTAAGTACCGAAAGATAATTATGGGAAAAATAATAGAGTTAAAAAAAGTAAATAAATGGTTTGATAAATTTCAGGTGTTAAAAGATATAAATCTTGAAGTTGCTCCACAAGAAAAAATAGTTATTTGTGGTCCATCTGGGTCAGGAAAATCAACTTTAATTAGATGCATAAATAGATTAGAGGAACATCAAGAAGGAAATATTATCGTTGACGGCACGGAATTAGCTGAGAACACAAAAAATATTGAAAAGATAAGAGCTGAAGTAGGTATGGTTTTTCAGCAATTTAATTTATTTCCACATCTTTCAATTTTAGACAACTGCACGTTAGCGCCTATTTGGGTAAAAAAGTTACCTAAAAAAGAAGCTGAAGAAGTTGCAATGGAAAATTTAACCAGAGTTCAAATAGATGATCAAGCACTAAAATTTCCCGGTCAGCTTTCAGGAGGCCAACAACAAAGAGCAGCTATAGCTAGAGCGCTATGTATGGAACCAAAAATCATGTTATTTGACGAACCTACTTCTGCATTAGATCCAGAAATGATTAAAGAAGTTTTGGATGTTATGGTCGATTTAGCTAAAGGTGGAATGACCATGATAGTAGTTACCCACGAAATGGGTTTTGCCAAAGAAGTTGCAGACTATATGATTTTTATGGATGAAGGGAAAATAGTAGAAAGAGCAAAAACAAAAGAGTTTTTTGAAAATCCAAAATCAGATCGTACTAAACTGTTTTTAAGTCAAATATTATAGCCATTTTGGTATTGGTAAATTTTTACTTTTAAGAAATTCTTTATTAAATATTTTACTCGCATACCTTTTTCCATGATCACAAAGAATAGTCACGATTGTTTTTCCAGGACCCAATTTTTTTGCAAGCTTTATTGCTCCAGCTATATTAATTCCTGAGGATCCGCCTAAAATAATTTTTTGCTTTTCAATTAAATCATACACTATACTTAATGCCTCGGTGTCGTCTGTTTGAAAAGCATCATCAACCAATGCCTTTTCAAAATTTTTTGTAATTCTTGCAGTACCAATACCTTCTGTTATCGAGTTTCCTGAGCTTTCTAATTTATTATTCTTAATATGAGAAAATAGTGACGAACCCATTGGATCGGATAAAGCAATCTGTATATCTTTATTCTTATTTTTTAATCCTATAGACACACCAGCTAATGTACCTCCGGTACCAACTGCACACGTAAACCCGTCAACAGAGCCTGCAGTTTGATTCCATATTTCTTCTGCAGTAGTTTTGATGTGAGCTTCTGTATTAATTATATTATCAAATTGATTAGCCCAATATACCCCGTTTTTGCTTTTTTTATTTAAATCCTCGGCTATTTTTTTAGATTGTTTAATATAATTTTTAGGATTCGAATATGGAACTGCGTCTACTTCAATCAATTCTGCCCCTAACTTTTTTAAAGTTTCTTTTTTTTCTATAGACTGAGTATTAGGTATCACGATTTTTAACTTTAGATCGTACTCTTTACAAACAACTGCTAAACCTATACCTGTATTTCCTGCTGTACCCTCAACAATAGTACCACCTTTTGAAATCAATTTTCTTTTAATTGCATCTTCAACAATAAATAATGCAGCACGATCTTTTACAGACTCCCCTGGATTAAAATATTCCGCTTTTCCATAAATATTGCAACCAGTTAATTCAGAGGCTTGTTTTAGTCTTACTAATGGTGTATTTCCAATTTGTGCAATTACAGAATTAGTATCCATATCATTAAATATATGAAAAAATATATACTTTCAATTGGTTTAATTTTCTTATTATCTTTAGATATAAATGCTCATGTTGACCACTACGCAAAATATAATTTTTTGGAATATGAATTATTTAGAAATAATAAATTAATTGGATACCACACTTATGAATTTAAAAGAGATGGAAATGATCTAATCATAGATAATGAAGTTAGTTTTAAAATAACAAAGCTAGGTGTAGATCTTTACAAATATTACGCGAATGGTGTTGAAAAATATAAAAATGGTGTCTTCTCGGGTTTTAATTCAAAAACAAATCAGAATAAAAAAGAGAAATACGTTAATATTTCAATTGACCCAACAGATAAAAACCTAATTATTGATGGGTCCTCTTTTAAAGGTAAAGTAGATAAAGATATTATAATCGGGACTTGGTGGAACCATGAAATAGTTCAAAAAAAAGCTCAAATTAGTGCTGTTTCAGGTAGAATTATTGAGCAAAAAGTAGAATTTATAGGTAAAGAGGAAGTTAAAATAGGCGACAAAATTTATAAAACTTTAAAATTTAATTTTAGTTCATCTGATCCAAGTTTATCTAAAGATAAAAAACTTAATACTGACATTTGGTATGAGGAAGACACTTTTCTTTGGGTTAAAGCTGCCTTTGATAAAACCGGATATTGGGAGTATAGGTTAAAAAAAGCAAAATAATATAGATTTGCCACTTTATTTTTTTGATTTAGTCAATACTAAATATATGATTTTTTGACAATTTTGACCCCCCAAAAAAAAAAATTATATGTATTGCCAAAGAGTTCATTTTGAGGTTTTATAATTAAAAATTTAGGGAGTTCTATGGAAGAAAATTTCAATATTCATTTAGGAAAAAAATTAAGAATGAGAAGACTATCTTTAGGACTAACACAAACAAAAGTTGCACAAGCTATCAATGTTACATTTCAGCAAATTCAAAAGTACGAAAAAGGTACTAATGGTGTTAGTTCAAATCGATTAATGCAACTATCTCAATTTTTAAAAGTACCAATTATTTATTTTTTTGAAGACTATAAAGAATTTAAAGATATCAGTTCAGTCGATCAAGCAAACGATGATTTGAATTACTCTTTTTTAAGTAGAACTTTTTCTTCTTTATCTAGAGCACAAAAAGATAAGATTTTACAAATTTTAAATAATACCTCAAAATTTGAAAAAGTTGGATAAATTGGCTCCTCGGGCAGGACTCGAACCTGCGACCAATTGATTAACAGTCAACTGCTCTACCAACTGAGCTACCGAGGAATAAAAGCGAACATACTTTTTTTAGTAATATAAGACAACTTATTTTTTATGGAGGCCACGCCCAGAATCGAACTGGGATAAAAGGATTTGCAATCCTCTGCGTAACCATTCCGCCACGTGGCCGTTTTTTCAGAAAAATCATGATTGAAATCATGCTTTTAATCTATTTTTATTATTATCGAATAGATATAACTTATTCTTTGGTAAGTAAATTGTAATATTTTTATCTTTAATATTTTTACTGGATTTTATTCTTATTTCTGTATCATCAAGGTGACCGTATATGATTTTTTCTGAGCCTAAATTTTCAACAAGATCAACGTTTATATCGATTGCAATCTCACTTTTTTTTTCTAATGATATGTCCTCTGGTCTTATACCTATATAAAATTCTCTATCAAAATTTGAATTTTCAATTCTAATTTCTTTATTAAGCAACTTAAAGGTACTTTTATTTATGATATCTTGAGTTTTTATCTTTAAAATATTCATTTTAGGGTTTCCTATAAATTCAGCAACAAAGATATTTGTTGGATTATTATAAATATCTTCAGGGCTACCAAATTGTTCAATTTTTCCATTATTCATAATTACAATTCTATCGGCTAAAGTCATAGCTTCAATTTGGTCATGGGTCACATAAACGATATTGCTTTTTAACTTTTTGTGTAATTTTGAAATTTCAACTCTCATTTCTGATCTTAGAGCTGCATCAAGATTTGAAAGCGGTTCATCGAATAAAAATAATTTAGGGTTTCTTGTAATAGCCCTGCCAATAGCAACTCTTTGTCTTTGTCCACCAGACAACTCTTTTGGTCTTCGATCCAAAAGGTCTTCAATTTTTAAGATTTTTGCAGCCTCAATTACTTTTTCTTTTATTTGATCTTTTGAAATTTTTTCAGATTTTAAACCAAAAGAAATGTTTTGAAAAACATTCATATGGGGATATAAGGCGTAAGACTGGAAAACCATTGCGATTTGTCTTTTTGAAGGTAATAAATTATTTAAAAGATTATTTTCTAAAAGAATTTTCCCGTAATCAATTTTTTCCAACCCAGCTATCATTCTTAGTAGTGTAGATTTTCCACAACCAGATGGACCCAACAATACTATAAATTTTCCTTTTTCAACCTCTAGGTTAAATTTACTAATTACATTGTTTTCACCAAAAGATTTATCTATATCTTCAAATTTTAAAAAGGCCATAATTTAATAAATTCTAAATTCTTTAATTTTATCAAATCTCCTATGCATTTTAATCATGGAAGATTTTTTATCCAACTTGTTAAACTTAAAACATTATTTAAATAATTAATAGGAGGAAAGATGAAAAAAATATTAACATTCATTTTTGCTTTAACTTTATTAACGTCTAATAGTTTTGCAGATATAACCTTTTGGACTACTGAAGTTCAACCTGCAAGAATGGAAAAACAAATGGAAATGGCTAAATCATTTGAATCCAAGACAGGTATAAAAGTTGAAGTTATACCGGTAGAAGAAAAAGATTTAGGTTCTAGAGCTACCGCAGCCGCAGCCGCAGGAAATCTTCCTGACGTGATCTATCACACTCTTCAATATGTCTTACCTTGGGCTGAAGCAGGTATACTTGATGTAAATGCTAATAATGATGTTGTTAAAAGTTTAGGAAAGAAAACTTTTGCTCCAGGAGCATTAAACATGGCAAAGAAAGGTGGAAAAATTGCTGCTGTGCCAGTTGATGGATGGACACAAATGGTAGTTTATAGAAAAGACTTATTCAAACAAGCAGGTCTTGAACCACCGACTAGTTATGAAAATATTACAAAAGCTGTAAAAGTTCTTTCAAGTGGAGACATGTTTGGATTTGTAGCTGCAACTAAAACTGATGAAAACTTTATGAGCCAAGTTCTTGAACATGTTCTTTTAGCAAATGGCGTTAACTTTGTTAAAAAGGGTGGAACAAAAAAACAAGGAAAAGCTCTTAAAAACTCTTTAGAGTTTTATAAAGTTATAGCTAAAGCGAGTCCTCCAGGAGAATTATTCTGGAAACAATCTAGAGAGTTATACTTTGCTGGTAAAACGCCAATGATAATTTGGTCACCGTTTATAATGGATGAATTAGCTGGACTTAGAGATTCAGCTCCGCCTACAATAAACAGCGATCCAACATCACCTGAACTTGCTTCTAAAACTGGTTTCATAACAAATTTTAGTGGACCAAATAACAAGAAAGGTGCTGCATGGGCAGACGTAAGATATTTTGGTATTACAGCTGATGCAGATACTGATGAAGCTAAAAAGTTTGTTGAGTATTCTATGGATGAAGGTTACACAAGCACGTTAGCAATTGCTCCTGAGGGTAAATTTCCAGTAAGAAGAGGAAATTCTTCAGATCCTGCAGCGTTTACAAAAGCTTGGAGTAAATTACCAGTTGGTGTGGATAGAAAAAAACCATTAACTGAACTTTATTCACCCGATGTAATAAATAATATTGTTGCTGGGTTAGATACTGCGAACAGATGGGGTGTAAAAGAAGGCGAGCTTTCTAGAGCATCTAAAATAATCAATGCTCAATTCTTGAATAGAATTACAAGAGAATACATTGATGACCAGATAACTGTTGATGAAGCGGTTAAAAAAATTAACGCAGAATTAGCAAAATTCTAGCAAATTTATTTCTTAAAAGCGGATAATAAGCTATTATCCGCTTTTAAATGAGCACCACATTATCAAAAATAGAAAAAAGGACTGCATACACACTTCTTTTACCCGCAGTATGTCTAGTTTTTGCAATTATTTTATTTCCAATTTTTGCAAACGTGTGGATTAGTTTTAAAGAAGTTGGACTTAAAGATATAAGAATACCCGAGCCTAGGGCAAAAAAAATTGTAAAAAATATTCAAGATAGCAATTCTGAATTAAAAATTATCTATAAATTAAGAAATAGTTCTCTAATCCAAGATATTAGAGAAGTTAGATTTTCAGATAAATTACCTAAAAATATTGATCCAATTAATTTAGATAAAAGATGTGAATTCAAGTCACAAAAAGTTAAATGTTTTTTTGGAGATTGGGAGGCAGGCTATCGTGAAAATTTTGAAATTTTTGTACAAGACGTAAATTATAATAAAATTAATAGTAAAGATATAAAATCTAGTAAACCAAAATTGAATGGAAAATCAAATAATATCTTATTGACAACAAATTTTACTCTCAAAAATTTTAAAAATGTTTTCATTAATAACAATTTTTTTGAGCTTTTAATGACGACTTTTTATTTTACTTTTTTTGGAACACTTGGAGCTATTTTACTAGGCATCTTTGCTGCCCAACTTGTAAACCAAAAATTTTATGGAAGAACTTTTATGCGAAGTATATTGCTTTTTCCTTATGTAGGACCAGTGGTCGCTTTGGCTTATACCTGGACTTTACTCTTAGATCCTAATAGCGGTACAATAAATTCTCTTCTTGTTAATTACGGAGTGATTGAAAAACCTATAAATTTACTTGGACAAAAGTATTTGATTATTAATATTTTAGGATTTGAGTTGAAACTTAGATTAGCCTTGACCACAGTTATATTTTTTGAGATTTGGCGATATTTTCCTTTAGCTTTTTTATTTATATTAGCTAGATTACAAGCTATTCCTAGAGATCTTTATGAGGCTGCGGATGTTGACGGTGCTGGGCCATTTAGAAAATTTTTTTATATTACTCTTCCACAAATTACAGCAATTTTATCAATTTTATTCATGATTAGATTTATTTGGAACTTCAATAAATTTGAAGATATATTTTTATTAACTGGCGGCGCTTCGGGCACTTTGACATTACCAATAAGTGTGTATCAACAAGGATTTGCAGTATCAAATATTGGCATGGGTTCAGCAGTTTCAATAGTAATCGTATTATTATTAATAACTTTTATGATCATTTATTTTAAATTAATTGGAAAGAAGGCAAATGAAATTTAAATCTTTAATAATAACGTTACTTGCATCATCAATTTTTCTTACAATAATAATTTGTATATGGAAAATATTGGCAACTTTGCAAGGTTTAAGTTTCACAAATCTTAACTTTAATTTAACTCTATTGTTATCACTCGGATTAGTTATAACTTGTGTATTTATTGGAAATAAGTTAAATCATAACTTAAAAATTTTTATATTATCCTTATTATTTACGATTTTATATACATTTTTAAATGAAAACTCCCCTGTGTGGTTTTCAGTAGGTATTTTTTTACTAATTTTATTTTTTACAAATAAATTGAAAAAATATGATTTAAAGTATTTAAATCAGGATTTTATATCTGAAAAAATTGTGTTTGAATTTTTATCTTTATTTGCAATAGTATTTTTTGCATTAGTTATATTGTTTCCATTTTACATAATGTTTGTTACTAGCTTTAAAACGCAAACATCTTTATTAATCAACCCAATTGACCTAAGTATTGATTTTTCAAAAAATATTTTTGAGATATTCAAGTCTTACTTTGTCATTTTCAAAACATATGATTTTGGTAGATATATTTTTACAAGCTCGTATGTATCAGTTGGAACTGTTTTAATAACCTTATTATTTGCTATCCCTGCAGCGTATGCTGTTG
>CACAWF010000006.1 GCA_902536085.1 uncultured Pelagibacteraceae bacterium
TTAGATATAGTCCTTCTGCAGGAGCGGGAGGTGCACATCTTTGCCTGTTTTTGGACTTAAATACTTCTTTGTAAATTAACAAACTCCATTTTTTTGTTGCTAAATATCCAAGACATCCAACCATTGAGCGAACTTGATTTTGTAAAAAGGATTTTGATTTAAAAGTTATGTAAATGTTATTTCCGTTTTTTTTAACTTTTACTGCATTCATTTTTTTTACAGGAGATTTAGATGAGCATGAAGATGCTCTAAAAGTAGAGAAATCATGCTTTCCCTCTAAAATTTTAGCTCCTTTTTTGAGTAAATTAAAATCTAATTTTTTTTTTAAATGCCATGCTCTTTTTTGGCTCAAAGATAGAGGGCTAGATCTATTTATTATTAGATATTCATAAATTCTCTCTTTTGCTGAGAATCTTGCATGAAAATCTAAATTTTTTTTTTTAATTTCTATTATTGTTATTAAGAATTTTTTCAAAAAGAAATTTACTGAATTTAAAAATTTTTTAAGATCTTTTATTTCTGTTGAAATCTTGAAATGAGCACATTGGTTAAGAGCATGTACACCTTTATCAGTTCTGCCAGCACCAACGATTTTAATTTTTTTATTTAAAATTCTCCTAAACACTCGTTCAATTTTTTCCTGAATAGAAATTCCATTTTTTTGGTATTGCCATCCAACAAAATTAGTTCCATCATATTCAACTTTTATTAAGTAATTGAACATTTTACAGAATTGACCCGACTTCCAAGTTATAGCCTTTGAGAAATTCTGAAGCTGACATACTTTTTTTTCCCTCTTTCTGTAATTCTATTACTTGTAAAGCATTTCTTGAACAAGCTATTGTAAAATTTTTATTCAAAACTTCACCAGGTTTACAATTATGATTTTTCTCGATTGTTCTTGCTTTTAATATTTTTACTCTAAATTTTTTGAGCTCAAACCATGTTCCTGGGTTAGGATTTAAGGCATTAATTTTAGCATTCAATTTTTTTGCGTCTTCTTTCCAATTTATTTTTGCTTCCTCTTTTTTAATTTTATTTGCATAAGTTGCTTCTTCCTCATTCTGGGGTATAAATTTTGCTGTTCCATCTTTCAACAACTTAAATGCCTCTATGATCATTGAAGAGCTAAGCTTTGACATAATACTGCTTAAGTTTATAAAAGTTGTAGTTTTATCGATACTTATTTTTGACTTCATCATAACTGGGCCAGTATCTAATTTCGAAGAGATTTTCATTATTGAAATACCAGTTTCTTTGTCCATATTCATAATTGCTCTTTGTATTGGAGCTGCACCTCTCCACCTTGGAAGAAGTGATGCATGAATATTTATAAAAGTAATTCCTTTTATATTTAGAAATTCATCAGGTAAAATTTTACCATAAGCAACAACTACTACTACATTTGGTTTTATTTTTTTTAAGTGTTGTAGCTCAATCTCATTATTCAATGTTTCAGGACATCTTAAATTTAAATTAAATTCTTTAGCTATACTGTAAATAGGTGAAACACTTATTTTTAAACCGCGATTTTTTTTTTTAGGTGGTTGAGTGTATACTTCAATTATTTCATTGTTTGAATTATGAATCGATTTTAAAATTGGGACCGCAAATTCAGGTGTTCCCATAAAAATAATTTTTAACGCCATTAGAACTAAATTACTATTTTATTTAAGTTATTTTTTTGTTTTTTAAGTTTTTTAATTATCATATCTTTTTTAAGTTTTGATAAATAATCAATAAATAATATGCCGTTGAGATGATCTAATTCATGCTGAATACATGTTGCTAAAAGACCTTTAGCTTTAAGTTCTTGTTTCTTCCCATGATAATCCAAATAGTCTAAGTGACACTCTGCAGGTCTCTCAATTTCGGCAAAATAACCTGGTAAAGAAAGACAGCCTTCCTCATAAATCGAAGTGTCTTTTGATTTATATGTAATTGTGGGATTCACTAGAAATAATGGGGATTTTTTTTCAGGCTCTTTTGAAATATCAATTACGATGACTCTTTTTAAAATTCCGATTTGTACAGCTGCTAGACCTATTCCTGGTGCCTCATACATTGTTTCGAGCATATCGTCCATTAAAATTTTTAATTCAGAGTTTACTGTTTCGATTAATTTACTTTTTTTTCTTAATATCGGATCTGGCTCTATGATAATATTTCTCTTTGGCATTTTAAAATTATATTCTAATTAAGTTCTTTGGGGTAGAGCTGAAATTAAAACCTTATTTCTTATATTAATTAAATCTGTTCGATTTAATAAATTGGTAATGAAGTAGATTGTTTCTGGATCTAATTGATATGGCTCATCTTCTCCAATGATTTCGACAATTTTCAACGCTAAAAATGCCTTTTGTTTTTTTTCACTAAGTTGCAAAAGGTTTTTTGGAATATCATACTTTTCTGCAATTTCCTTGTATTTAAAATTTGCTGGAATTTTAATTCCGTCTTTCGAGAGAGACTCTACTAAAGCAATGTCCTTGGCAGAAAAAAAGTATTTTTTGTTTTTATTTATCTTCTTTAAAATTTTATCTAGATCTTTTTGAGTTTTTTTTTCATTTTCACCTTCAATATAAAACTTAATTATTTTTGATTGATGTAGTACTTTATCATTATATTTAATTTTACCTAAAATCTTTTCTTCATTTAAAATTTTGCTCTGAGAAATTTCTTTATAATTTTCTGGAATATTGTCTATTCCAATTTCTTGAATTGCGTTACTGAGTAAGCTGGAATGAATATTCTTTAGATCGTTTTTATGAAATAGCTCATCTAGCAAAAATAAATATTCTAATTTTGACTCTGTACTTTCGGACAAAAGATATTTCTGATAAATTAAAGATCTAGCATCACTCTCATCTAGCGTCTGATATATATTTTTTGCATTTATTAATGTGCTTAAATTAAAGGAAATTTGTTTATATATATCAAAGATAATATTATCATCTATTTGATCTTCATTGGCTGCTAACTCTAAACTTTTTAATTTTTGTTTATCGTTAATATCATCAATCTTAATGAGATTGGCTGCGTTCAAATATTGCCAAATTTCTTTTTTAGTTTTTTTTGAAGTCTCATAATTAAAATTTTTTATTGTGACACTTGACAAATAAAAATTCAGCAAATTTTTTTCATTTATTTTATCGGATGTTTTCTCAGAAATCCCTAAGAGAAAGTCAATTTTATCGTCAAAAAATTTATCTGATTGTTTTTGCTCTCTGAGAAGGTTCAGCAAAAGTTGAGCTTGAGAGTTTTTTTTATTAAATACTAAACAATATATTTTAAACTTTTCAAGATAAGGATCTTTAATCGTTGTATCAATAAACTCTATTTTTTCGCAACCTTGTTTTAAATTAGCTTGTGCTATATTTTGATCAACAAGAAATTGTACTGCCCTTTTTTTTCCATTAAAATTTTTATTTTGATTTAAAAAACTTTCAATTAATTCAGAGCGATTATTTTCTATTAACCAACTTATTTTTAAATTGGCAAATTCTTTTTCGTCCATACCCTGCGGAGGAAATGAAAATGACATTAAAATACTTTCCAATATTTCATTTGATGTTTTGGATAATCTCATTTTTTTTATTCGCTTAAGACTTGCTCTTACATCCTCTGCTTTGGTTGGAGACCACATATTTAAATCAAAATCATTTTGGGATGGGTCATAAATTCCAAATACTTTTGCTTCTTCGGAGTCGTTAGATAAATTTTCCTCTATCTTAATTTTTTGGTCTAAAGGAGTTTGAGAGTTAGTTAGAATATTTATATTTTTTTCTTTTGAAAAGTTTTGATCAGTTTCTATTTTAACATTATTCTTTTTTTCTTTTGTGTTTTTCCAAATATCTATTTTTTCTTCTCCCTTTAGAATAGATGCAAAAAGCAAAATTACAGATAAGCTAAAAAAAAACTTAAAGCTTTTTAATTTCATTCGTTATATCTATATTAAAATTTTTTTTTGGACTTGGAAAATTTATCTTTTCAATTAAGAAAATAGAAATGATAAAAACTAAAATAACAAAAAACAACTTAATCAGTGTTTTTATAATTGAACTTCCTAAACTTGGTTGTCTGTTGTATTTCAGTTGCATAGTTTTTGATTTTATTTAAACTCAATAAATAAGACATATTTATGAAAAATCAAATTCAAAATCGGATATTAAATTGAAAAAAAACCTTGTTTTAACTGGAATGATGGGTGTGGGTAAATCCACAGTTGGAAAAAGTTTAGCTAAGAAGCTTTCTTTTAAATTTATTGATATTGATAAAGTTATAGAATTGAAAGAAGGATGTTCTATCAACCTTATATTTAAAAAAAAAAGTGAAAGTTATTTTAGAAAATTAGAAAATGATATTAGTCTTGAAAAATTGCAGGAAAATAATGTAGTTATTTCTTTAGGTGGAGGAGCATTTCATAATAGATCTATTAGGCGAGCCGTGAAAAATTCTGCTGTTAGTTTCTGGTTAGATACTGATGTAAACGAATTAATTAAAAGATTAAAAAAAACTAAAAAAAGACCTTTATTATATAAAAAAAATTTAAATGTGATGGTCAATAAAATTTACTTGGAGCGTAAGAAAACTTATAATGAAGCAGATTATAGAATAAAATGTAATTTTTTAAGAGCTGATATAATAGTTGATAAAATACTTAAAATTTATGAAAAATCGTGAGATTAAATTTGAAAATTCAAATCACAGTTACTCTATTGTAATTGGAAATAATTTACTAGGAACCCTTCCAAGTCGAATAAGACTTTTGTGCCCTAAAACTAAAAGAGTAGCAATTATTTTTGATAGAAAAATCCCAAAAAAGTTTAAAAGAATTTTAAAGTTAAAACTAAAAAAATATAAACCCACATTTATTCCTTTTAATTCTAATGAAAAATCAAAATCTTTTAAAACTGTAGAGTTTTACTTAAATAAGTTGCTGAAACATAATTTTAATCGATCAGATTTAATTATTTCAGTTGGCGGGGGAATTACGGGAGATACTGTTGGATTTATTGCTAGTATTTTTAAAAGAGGTATAAATTTTATTAATGTTCCAACTACATTGTTAGCTCAAGTTGACTCGGCGATCGGCGGAAAGACAGGTGTAAATTCGACTTATGGTAAAAATTTGATTGGATCATTTTACCAACCTAAATTAGTGTTAAGTGACACAGCTTTTTTGAAATCATTGCCAAAAAAAGAAATTATTTGCGGGTATGCTGAAATACTTAAGCACGCAATAATCAAGGATAAGAATTTCTTTGGATGGTTAAAAAAAAATACTAAAAAAATTTTAGAGAAAAATATTAAAGAGCTTATGTATTCTATTAAAAAAAGTTGTGAGATTAAAATTTTTTTTGTAAACAAAGATGTGCATGAAAGAAATTTAAGAATGATTTTAAACTTTGGGCATACTTTTGCTCATGCTATTGAGGCAAAAAATAACTTTTCAAAAAAAATTTCTCACGGTGAGGCAGTTTTAGCTGGTATGATTTTGGCAACAAAATTATCAGTTATAAAGAAAATTTGTAATAATAATGTTTTGAAGGAATTGAAGACAATTTATGAAAGGAACAAACTTTCATATACTTATAAAGACTATTCAAGTAGATCAAAAATAAATAGTTTAATACCTTTTTTGAAAAATGATAAAAAAAATAATGATGATAAAATAAATTTTATTCTTATTAAAAAAATAGGAAAAATTGATAAGCCTAATAAACACAAAATTTCTATTAAAAGTTTAAAAAATGTCTCAAAAGTTATTGCTCAATACTGATTTCAAGCGCGTGAATTTTATTTTGCAAATCATCTTTAAGAATTTTCATGATTAATTTTTGCGCGTTTAATCTTGAAATTGAGCTTAAATAAATAGATTTTATTTTTAAATGTAAATGGAATCTTTCTTTTGAAAAAAACCTATGTCCTTTGTGTTTGTGTGAATTATCAATAATTTCAATATTTTCCAATTTTATTTCTTTTGAAATTTTAGTTTTTATTTCTTCAAAATAATTTTTCATTTTAATAATTTTACTATATAGAATTGTTTAATGAAAATTATTTGTGATTGGAAAAATTGTAAGGAAACTGGTTCTTATAAAGCTCCTGTAGAGAGAGATAACAGCAAGAAATATCGCCTGCTATGTCTTACACATATAAAAGAGTTTAATAAAAATTGGAATTATTTTGAAAATATGAATGATGCTGAAATAGAGTTCTTTATTAAATCAGATTTAACTTGGCATAAATCAACAAAGAAATTTGGTTCTTCAGATAATTTTTTTAATATTTTATGGAACAATGCTTTAGATGATAAACTAAATATATTTAAAGGTTCAAATTTTAAAGATTTTAAAAAAACAAAGATTTCTCAAACAGATAAAGATGCTCTGAATGTTATGGAGCTAAATGATGAAGTAAAATGGGATCAAATTCACGCCCGATTTAAAGAACTTGTAAAAAAATATCATCCTGATAAAAATCATGGGAACAAGGAATTTGAAAATAAATTAAAAAAAATAACCTTAGCTTACAGTCAGTTAAAAAAAACTTTAGGAAAAAAATGAATTCAGAACAATTATCACAAAAACCTGATATCAAATTATCAGTAAAACAAACTTTTGGATTTGATAGTGATATGAAAGTAAGTGCCTTTTCAAAAAAAAATGATTATGTTCCAAAAATAGATCCTGATTATAAATTTGATAAAGATACAACTTTAGCAATTCTAGCTGGCTTCTCTTTTAATAAACGTGTCTTAATACAAGGGTATCATGGAACAGGTAAATCCACGCACATTGAGCAAGTTGCAGCAAGATTAAATTGGCCGTGTATAAGAGTGAACTTAGATAGTCATATCAGTAGAATTGATTTAATTGGAAAAGATGCAATCACTTTGAAAGATGGAAAACAAATTACTGAATTTAAAGAAGGTATATTGCCATGGTCTATTCAGAATCCAATTGCTTTAGTTTTCGATGAATACGATGCAGGAAGACCCGATGTGATGTTTGTTATTCAGAGGGTTCTTGAAAGTAATGGAAATTTTACATTATTGGATAAAAACAAAGTTTTAGAACAACATGATTTTTTTAGGATTTTTGCAACTACAAATACAGTCGGTCTTGGGGATACTACTGGCCTCTATCATGGAACTCAACAAATAAACCAAGGTCAAATGGATAGATGGAATATTGTTTCAACTTTAAATTACCTGCCTTTTGAAAAAGAGTTAGAAATTACTTTAGCAAAAAATAAAGTTTTAAATAATAAAGAAGGCAAAGAGCTGCTTTCTAACATGATTAAAGTTGCGGACTTAAGTAGAAAAGGTTTTATAAATGGAGATATATCGACAGTTATGAGTCCAAGAACTGTATTGCATTGGGCTGAAAATACAGAAATTTTTAAAGATAAAGGATATGCTTTTAGAATAACATTTCTAAATAAATGTGATGATTTAGAAAAAAAGATTATCTCTGAATATTATCAAAGGTGCTTCGGTGAAGATCTGCCTGAGTCATCAATAAACGTCTCGTTATAAAAGTGGATACAAAAAAAGAAAAGTTAGAGAACTTTAAAATAGCTATAAGTTCTACTGTTAGATCTTTATCCAATTCTCAAAAAATTGAGGTTTTGTTTGGAAATCAAACTGTGACATCCGATAAAAATTCAATAAAATTACCCGAATTAGATGGGGTAAATCAAAGATTAAATTATGAGGAGATTAGAGCTGTTGCTGACTCCAAGTCTTTGAGAATAAGATTCTCTAACAAAGAAATATTAAAAAGATTCGAACCAGAAGGAAAAATTTCAAAAAAACTTTACGATATTTCCGAAAAGATACGATGTGAAAAAATCGGATCAAATTATTTTAAAGGAGTGAAAAATAATATTGAAAAATTTTACCAATATAGAATTAATGGTTTAGACCTAAAAAGTAGTGAAGATAAAATTATTGAGTCTTTTGAAAATTATCTAAGAATTAAGTTTTTGGATTTTAACAATAATAATCAAATTGATAAGAAATTTAAATCTTACAAGAAAGATCTTAATGATCAGTTTAAAAATAAAATTTCTAAACTAAAAGACTTAACTTTAAATCAAGAAAAATTTAATAGTCTAATATCTGAACTTATTTCTAATTTAAGTCTTGATGAAGAGATAAGTGAAGATGAAAAAAGAGAGGAAGATGATAAAAAAGAGGATAAACAATCTAAGCCAGAAAATCAAAACCAGAAAGCTCAAGAAAAAAAAGAAGAGCAAGACGAGATGTCTATTGATATGGGGGTGCCTGATTTAGAAAATTTATCTAAAGACTCGGATAAAGGTCAGGAAGATTTAGAAATTGAGGATAGTTCAAGACCAGATTTAAAGAAGAGAGGAAATTTAAACTTTGGCGATTTAAAGTATAAAGCTTACACCGAGGAGTTTGACGAAATAGTTAAAGCAGAGGAACTTGAGGGTCCGGATGAACTTGCAAGACTGAGGAAAAATCTTGACCAACAATTACTACAACTTAAGAATTTTATTTCTAAGTTGGCAAATAAATTACAAAGAAAATTATTAGCTAAACAAAACAGATCTTGGAATTTTGACTTGGAAGAAGGTTTATTAGATACTTCAAAACTTCCAAGAATTATCATGGATCCTTTCAATTCTCTCTCTTTTAAAAAAGAGAAAGACATAGAGTTTAAAGATACGCTTGTGACAATTCTTATAGACAACTCAGGCTCAATGAGGGGTAAACCAATTTCAGTCGCAGCAATTTGTGCAGACATACTGTCAAGGACCTTAGAAAGATGTATGGTTAAGGTAGAGATTTTAGGATTTACTACTAAGCATTGGAAAGGTGGCTCTTCAAGAGAAAAATGGATGAAGAATGATAAACCGAGTTTGCCCGGTAGACTTAATGATTTAAGACACATAGTTTATAAATCTGCAGATACACAATGGAGGCAAGCGAAAAATAATATGGGCTTGATGTTAAAGGAAGGTCTTTTGAAAGAAAATATAGACGGTGAAGCTCTCAAATGGGCATTTAATAAAATGAATAAGAGAAAAGAGGATAGAAAAATTTTGATGGTAATTTCTGATGGCGCCCCAGTTGATGACTCTACCCTATCCACTAACACTAGCGATTATTTAGAGACTAATTTAAAGAAAACTGTAAAATGGATAGAAAGTAAATCAAATATTGAGCTACTAGCTATTGGTATTGGTCACGATGTAACAAGATACTATAATAAAGCAGTAAAAATCACCGATGTTCAAGATCTTGGAGACGTAATGATAAACCAATTAACAGATTTATTTGTAGAAAAAAATAAGAAAACGCTTCATTAAAGCTTAATTCTAGTTGTCGATTCATCTGTGAAATCTTTTATATAATTTAATAAAATTCTGAAAGGAATTAACATTAATAAAGATATCAAAAGTTTTACTGATAAATCGCCTAACGCTAATGTGACCCATGGGATTCCAGTGGCATAAAAAGATATTGAAAAAAATAAAAAAGTGTCAGTTATAGAGCCCAAAGTCGACGAGGTTAATGGGGCGACAAACCAGCTTTTTTTTCTTAATTTGTCAAATATTTGGATGTCCAAATTTTGTGAAATAAAAAAAGCTAAACCAGAACCAATAGCTATTCTGATTGAAATAATATCTTCAAAATTAGTTGAAACAAACAGGGTGAGCAAAATTCCAATGATAAAACCAAAGTAGACTACTTTCCTTGCTATAATTTTACCATAAGCTCGATTGGCTAAATCTGTTATTAAAAATGTTACTGGATAGCTGAAAGCACCATAAGTTAAAATCTCACTTAAGTTTAAATACTGAACGGGAAATTGGACTAGATAATTAGAACTAACAACTACAAGACCCATCAAAATAGATAGTTTGTAATACAAGCTCATATTATATTTTTGCTGAAATAGATGCTTTTATTTTTTTTACTTTTTTTGATAATTTATTATTTTTAGCTGTCCTCAAGTATTTATCGAGACCACCTTTGTAATCTACAGTTCTTAAGGCTGCGTTGGCTACATTTAATTTGATATCTCTTTTTAAAACATCGCTTCTAAAAGTAACCTTTTTCAAATTGGGTAAAAATCTACGCTTAGTTTTGTTTTTTGCATGACTTACGTTATGACCTTTAAGTGGTGAAATACCTGTTAATTCGCATCTTTTAGACATAAATTTTTTCCTTAAGCTATATAAGTAAAGTGAAGCGAGGGGTCAAGTATTAATTCCTACTGCTTCCCTAATATTTTTAAGTTTTTCTTTTTTTAAAATTGATATTAGGTCTTTTTTCATCTCTTTAACTAATCCTGGGCCTTTGTATACCATTCCTGTATATAGTTGAATTGCATTTGCTCCTGCAGAAATTTTTTCAAAAGCTGTCTGTCCTGAGTCCACTCCCCCAACACCTATTATTTGTATTTTTCCTTTTGTTTCTTTATAAAACTTTTTAATAAGTCTAGTTGATAAATTTTTGAGTGGTTGCCCAGACAAACCTCCCTTTTCATTTTTTTGTCTATCTGATAAATTTTCACGATTACTATCAGTCGTATTAGATACAATTATTCCATCAATTTTATATTTAATAATTATTTCAATTATTTTACTAATACTGGTCTCATTCATATCTGGTGAAAGTTTAACTACTAATGGTTTTGTTATATTTTTATTTTTTTTAATTTTATTTATTCCCGAAAGAAGTTTATCAAGTTCCTTTTGTTCATGAAAATCTCTTAGTCCTTCGGTGTTAGGCGAAGATATGTTAATTGTTATATAACCTGCATAAGATGATAATCTTGATAAACACATGTAATAATCCTCTTCTTTGTTTAAAGTATCTTTATTAGGACCAATATTTATACCTAAAAATCCACTTGGTAAGTTTTTTTCTATCCTTTTTGATACAACTTCAGATCCATGATTATTAAAACCAAGTCGGTTAATTAAAGCTTGGTCTTTTTCTAATCTGAAAACTCTTGGTTTGGAATTTCCAAGCTGTCTTCTTGGAGTAACAGTTCCAACCTCAACAAAACCATAACCAAGTTTAAATATAGAATTGTAAACCTCTGCACTTTTATCAAATCCCGCTGCTAAACCTATAGGATTAGGTATTTTTTCATTTAACAAATTTGTTTCTAAGCAATCTTCATTTTCAACACTAAAAAAACTTTTAGGTAAAACATTATACTTTAGCGATTTGATCGCCAGATCATGTGCAACCTCTGGATCTAAAGAAAAAATGTAAGGTCTTAAAATTGAAAACATTAATTTATTCTATCATTTATTAATTCGATTGTTTGTTTAAGTCCAAAAAAACTTATAAAAAATCCCATTCTTGGTCCATTCTTTTCTCCAAATACAACCTCATAAATAAGTTTGAACCAATCTCTTAGGTTGCTTTCGTATCCATTTTCTTTTCCGACTGTATAAATATGAGTTTGAATTTCCTCAGGTTTTAATGATTGATCTAATTGCTTAAGTTTTTTTATTAAATTTTCTAAAGCTTTTTTTTCATCTACATTAGGAGTTTTAAATTTTTTACTTGGCTCAACCTTATCTTTAAAATAATTAATAGCATATTCAGTAAGACTGTTGAGTATCGAATACTCTTTAGGATCTATTTCTTTATGAAATCTATTTATAAATTTCCAAAGTATTTCTTTATTATCAGCGTTACTTGAACCTACTAGATTAAGAAGCATTGAAAAAGGCATGACAATTTTTTCTTTAGGTGGATTACCATAATGTACATGCCATACAGGATTTAATATTTTATCTTTTAGTTCTTGATTTGGGTATTTTTCAATATTTAATAAATAATCATCTACTGTTTTTGGTACTACCTCAGAGTACAGTTTTTTTGCTCTCTTTGGATTAGGGTACATATACATAGCTAAACTTTCTGGAGAAGCATATCTTAACCATTGTTCTATTGAAATCCCATTACCCTTGGATTTGGATATCTTCTCACCTTTTTCATCTAAGAATAATTCGTAAGCAAAACCATTAGGAGGAGTTTTTCCAAGTGACCTACAAATCTTATTTGATAATATAGCACTCTCAGTCAAATCTTTTCCGTACATCTCAAAATCTACATCAAAAGTAAACCAGCGCATTGCCCAATCAACTTTCCATTGCAATTTGCAATTTCCATTTAAAATATTTGTTTTAATTTTTTCGCCATTATTGTCAAAAATTACTTCTCCAGATTTGAGGTCTTTGCTTATTAAAGGAATTTCTAAAACTTTACCTGTTTTTGGACAAATAGGTAAAAATGGACAGTAAGTTTTCCTTCTCTCTTCTCTTAATGTCGGTAGAATTATATTCATTATTTCATCGTATTTTTCTAGTACTCGCATTAAAGAATTATTAAATATACCTTTTTGGTAATTCTCGGTGGAGCTTCTAAAATTAAATTTAAAGTTAAATTTTTTTAAAAACTCTTTTAACATTTCATTATTATGCTCTCCAAAACTACTGAACTTGTTAAATGGGTCGGGAATTGACGTCAGAGGCTTTCCTAAGTTTTTTTTTAAAATTTCATCATTTGGAATATTGTCTGGAACTTTTCTTAATCCATCCATATCATCGGAAAAAGTGATAAGCTCATGTTCAATTTTTTCAATATGATTAAGTGCATTTATCATCATAGTTGTTCTCGCAACTTCGCCAAATGTACCAATGTGAGGAAGTCCACTTGGCCCGTAGCCAGTCTGAAATGTTATTTTATTCTTTTTTTTTATAAGGTCTTTTCTATCCTTTAAAAGCTTTCGAATTTCAACAAAAGGCCAAGACGATGTAGATTGAATAATGTCGTTATCAAGCATAAATATGGTTTATTAAATTTTATACTCAAAATACAGATATAATTGCATGATATTAAGTTGAATTTTAAAACTATTTAAATAATCTTAATTTTTATGGCCACAAACAAAACAGTCTTTTTTTTAATAGGTATATTATTAATAGTTTTGGGTGCTGCAATGTTAGCGCCATATGCTATTCAAGTGATTTTGAAAGAGAATAGCCATAGTTTTGTCTCTGCGTCATTTGTTACTATTTTTATAGGAGTTTTATTTATTCTGGCTAATCTTGAAAAAGAGTTCAAGCTTAACTTAAGGCAAACATTCCTATTTTCATCATTAGCCTGGATTTTAGTTGCGGCATTTGGAAGTTTGCCATTTTTACTTTCTACTCAAGATTTTACTTTTAGTGAAGCTTTTTTCGAAAGTATGTCAGGAATAACTACAACCGGTGCTACAATAATTTCCGACTTAGATAACAGTCCCAAAAGCATTCTTTTGTGGAGAGCAATAATGCAATGGTTAGGTGGAATAGGTATTGTTGTTATGGCAATAACAATTTTACCTTTGCTTAAAGTTGGTGGAATGCAATTATTTAAGATGGAAGGGCCCGATAGTACGGAAAAAATTCTTCCAAGAACAATTGAGGTAGCAGCAATAATTATTTCTACTTATATAATTCTCACACTTCTCTGTGGTTTCTTTTATTGGATATTCGGCATGACAATATTTGACTCAGTAAGTCATGCTATGACTACTATCGCTACTGGAGGCTTCTCTACGCACAATGATTCAATAGGTTTTTTTAAAAGCTCAAATATAGAGATAGTTGCAAGTATTTTTATTATTTTAGGCAGTATACCATTCATATCTTATTTAAAGTTTGCTCAAGGAAATAGAAAAATTTTTTTTCAAGATGTTCAAATTAAAGGTTTAATTTATTTATTAATTGTCTCAATAGTAGTTATGTTTTTTTATTTAATTTTCATAAATTATGAAAGTAACTTATTTGATAAGGTAAGAATTTCCTCATTTAACGTAATTTCAATTCTATCAGGAACAGGTTATGTGACTGATGACTTTGGTTTATGGGGAAAATTTTCACTAATATTTTTTCTTTTACTTATGTTTATAGGAGGTTGTGCAGGTTCTACAGCATGTGGGATTAAGATATTTAGGTTACAAATGCTTTTAATTTTTTTAAAAAATCAAATTAAAAAATTACTTTCACCAAACAGTGTTATAATAACGAAATATAATAATCAAAAAATTTCCGATGATTTTATAAATTCAATAATAATATTTATCTTTACATTTCTGTTTATCTTTTTAATTATTGCTATGCTTTTATCAATAAGTGGTTTGGATTTTATTACATCGATATCAGGTGCGGCAAGTGCGATTTCTAATGTTGGTCCTGGTTTAGGGGATGTAATTGGGCCTAATGGAAACTATAAAAGTATACCTGAGCTTTCAAAATGGATTCTTGCAGTTGGAATGTTGTTAGGTAGATTAGAACTTTTCGCAGTTTTAGTTTTATTTTTCCCCTCTTTTTGGAGAAACTAATTATGGAAATTGAAAAAAAACAATCATTGTCAGAAACTTTTAAAGTATATTTTGATAGAAGAATGATAAAAATTCTTCTTCTTGGTGCAATTAGTGGTTTTCCGTGGGTTATAATAGGAAGTAGTCTTAGCCTTTGGCTAAAAGAAGATGGTTTAAGTAGGAGCACTATCGGCTGGGCAGGTTTAATTTTTGCTGTTTATGCTTTTAATTATTTATGGGCTCCAATTATAGATAGAATTAGAGTTCCTTGGTTGACTGAAAAAGTTGGGCATAGACGAGGGTGGATAATTTCGATGCAAACTATGATCTTAACTTGTCTTATTTGTTGGAGTCTAATAAATCCAACCACAAATTTAGCTTTAGTTATTAGTATTGGCTTAATAATTGCAATTGCATCTGCTACCCAAGATATAACTGTTGATGCGTTGCGAATTGAGCAAATTGGCGAGCATGAGGGAAAATCGATGCAAGCTGGTGCAGCAATGGCTGTTGTTGGCTGGTGGACTGGCTATAAATTAGGTGGTGTTGTAGCACTAAATTCAGCTGAGTTTTTTCAGAAAGCTGGTTTTGAAAACTATTGGCAAGTTACTTTTTTAATTTTAGGAATACTTATAATTGGTTGCAACATTGGTCTTATGTTTATTAATGAACCTCCGCCGACTGATAGAGCAGAAAGTCAAAGACAAACTGATAAAATTATTGAAGGTAAATTAGGAACTTCAAATATCTTTACAAAAATTATAGCTTGGTCAACAGGTACTATAATTGGTCCTGTAATAAGTTTTTTCAAAAAAAATGGTTTTAAAATCGCAATAGCAATTTTAGGTTTTGTTTTTCTTTTTAAAATTGGTGAGGCTTTCTTAGGAAGAATGTCAGTAATTTTTTATAAAGAGATAGGATTTACTAAGTCAGATATCGCTTTATATTCAAAGGGACTTGGATGGGTTACAACTGTTATATTCACTTTGCTAGGGGGACTTTTTGCAATTCGTTCTGGAGTTATAAAAGCTATGTTTGTATCAGGAATATTAATGGCTTCAACAAATCTATTATTTTCTTTACTGGCTTGGTCAGGAAAATCTGAAATTTTATTTGCTGTAGCAGTAATTTTTGATGATATGGCTGCTGCTTTTGCGACAGTAGCATTTGTCGCTTTTATATCATTGCTTGTAGACAGAACTTATACAGCTACTCAATATGCTTTGCTTGCTTCTATTGGAACAGCAGGAAGAACTACTTTGGCTGCATCTTCCGGAGCTTTAGTTGATTGGTTAAATGGAGATTGGGGAATATTTTTTATCATTACAGCAGTAATGGTAATACCGTCACTTATTTTTCTTTATATGATAAAAGACAAGCTTAAATTGAATGACTAGGTATTTAACAAATAATCTTATTTATACGAATCTATACAAAAAACCTTCGATTAAATCTGAAATCGTAACACAAATGATTTATGGAGAAAGTTTCTCAATTACAAGAAGAAGTAGAAAGTGGTTAAAAATAAAAATTAAGGAAGATGGTTATAAAGGTTATATTAAGAGTCAGAAATTTAGTAAATTTATTAAACCCACACATAAAGTTAAAGTATTAAAATCAAAAGTTTTTAAGTTTCCTAATAAGAATAAAAAAATGAGCGAGATATCTTTTGGTTCAAAAATAAGAGTTTTAGAAAATAAAAAAAAATTTTTTAGATTTTCGAAAGGATGGATATACAAAAGTGATTTAAAACCAATCAATTATCAGGAAAAAAACCCTTTTAGAAATATATCTATTTTTAAAAATATTAAATATAAGTGGGGTGGAAAATCTTTTAAAGGAATAGATTGCTCTGCTTTAGTTCAAATTTTTTTAAATTTTAACAACAAATTTTGCCCAAGAGACGCCAAAGATCAGGTAAAATTTTTTAAGAAAAATATAAAATTCAAGAAGATAAAAAAAAATGATATTATTTATTGGAAGGGACACGTAGCTGTAGCTCTCTCTAACAAAAAACTTATCCATGCTTATGGTCCAAGGAAAAAGACAATTGTTATGGGAATAAATCAAACAATCAAAAAAATCGAACAAACTGCTAAATTAAAGGTGATTGGAATAAAGAGACTGTAACGACAAAGGCAGCTTCAGTCTCCCTCCACTGCCCTTAATAACAACTTATCTGATTCGTGAAATTAATTTAAGACTCTTTCAGGTTGTATGTGGATTAATTTATTTATTTTTAGGCTAAACACGTATGAAAACGAATGACATCTCCTTGTTCACTTTCCATCTCTTTTGATCCAGAAAATGTTTTGCAATAATCAACTTTAGAAAATTTATTTAAAAAAAATTTCCTAGTAAAATAATATGTGTGTGGTGGAGAAATAATTTTGTTATTTAAGCAATTTGGAACTTCAAAAAAATATACCGAATCTGGCTTGGATATCCTTTTAAAAATTTCTAATGTTTTATTAATATCATGTACATGTTCTAAACTATGGCTACCATAGATAAGGTCAAATTTTAAATTAGTATCATCTATTGATTGTATATTGTGCCATCTTTCATTAAAGGGATTTTTTTTTGTTGCCCCAAAATCATAATTATAAATATCATGATTAGCGGCGTGAAATAGAAAAGATACTCCTCCATGGCCAGCACCAAAATTTAAAATTTTTTTTGTATTCGAATTAAAAAATTTATAAAAATTTATAATTTTATCAAAATGTTCAATATCCCTAAGTCTAACAGGATAATTTATATCTGTTCTTGATTGCCAATAAGTTTTTTCATAATACTCATTTAAAAAATTTAAATTTGGCATAGGTTCAAGATAATAATAACCGTTTTTATTGTATTCCAATTTTGATCTTAAAAAAGTTTTATTATATTTTTCTCTTAAAAATAATGATCTAGCTTTTCCTTCAAAATCTTTCGGAATTAGCCTTATTCTATAAAGTACGATAGCAATAAAATTTTTTATTTTATGAGAATTTAAAATTAAAAATTTAAGCATATCTCATATTATAAGTTTATTTATAAAAATAAAATATATTTAATTTAAAGATACAAAAATGGCGGAGAGAGAGGGATTCGAACCCTCGAAACGGTTTCCCGTTTACACGCTTTCCAAGCGTGCGCCTTCAACCACTCGGCCACCTCTCCTAAATCTAAATCAAATCTACTTATAAAAAATAACTTCATTCAATCCAGCATTTTTAATTTTTAATTCTTGTATATCAATTTGTACCTTAATAATCTTTTCCTTGTTATCTATGTTAAGAGATGTCCAATAAGGAAATAAATTTAATTTAATAAATTTTTCTCTGGTCTTTGAATTCTCAAAATGAAGAATAATTTTTAAGTCTAATCTATCAATATTCCTCTTACTTCCTAAGAACATCAATTTTGAAATAAATGAGGGATTTTCTAAATCAAAATCTATTAAATCATCATCAAGTTTACTAAAGTAAACAGAGTCGTCACAAATATCTTCTGTTACACTTAAATCTTTTAGTTTGAGATAAGCATCATTATTTTTTGAAATTTTGTAAGGAATATTTTTTGATATAAAAAAATTATAATTTTGGTTATCTAAAAAATAATCTGGACAGTTTATGTTTAATTTGCTTAATTTTTTATAATTTCTGTTTGTAAATTCATTCAATTTTTTAAAACTTTCAATATTTTGACTTGGTTTGTCATATCTAAAACTTTTTTCTTTAACAAAATCAATTATTAAATCTGGTTTATTCTCTCTCAAGTCATTTAGAAGCCTGCTTCTATAATAGTCTCTATTAATATTTTTGATAATTTGCTTTTCAGAAATTGTCTCTCTAGAGGATGGTGTCATGTAGCTTAATATGTACCACTTAGGCATCCAACCCCAAATATAAAGTTTCGTCTGTTTATCTTCATCAAATAAATATTGAAATATTCTTGGGCTGCTTAAATGGATATTTTGTTTTTTAAAAGGTATACGATCAAATTTTTTACTATAAAATTTATCTTTCTCCAAAAACGCTGAAATCATAGTTAAAATTAAAAAACCTGTACTGAAAAAGGTTAAAAATGAAAATCTAGTCTCTTTTTTAAAATCAGAGATAATTAAGCACATAAGTTGTGAGATAAATATTGGTAGAAATGGCACTAAAGCGATTAAATAATGTCTGTGCATTTTTCCGGGTATTAAAATAACAGCTACTAATGATAATATTATTAAAGATATAAAAATTATATCTTTATTGAAAATAATACTTTTAAATCCAATTTTTATTGCCTTAAATAATAAAAGAAGAGATATAAAAAAATAAAAATAAATTATGTGAAAGACTAAATTTAAAGTTAGATGTTTTTTAAATCCTTCCCCTACTGAGATAGGAGTATTTATTTTTTTCTCAGAATATACTTCAAATAAAATATTTTTGGATTGACTAAATGAAATAAAATCATAAGCAAATATAAAGTTATTAATAAAAAAATCTTTTAAGTTTCCGGAAACAAATAATAAAGTAAATATGATAAAAGATGGTAGTAAAAAAAAAAAGACAGATATAAAATATTTACGTAAGTCTTTTTTTTGTAAAAAAAGCTCAATTAAAATTATTAAAAAAATAATTATCGCAACTGGAAAAAATTGAATTTTTGAAAAAAAAACTAGCCCTAATAAGATAGGAGCTATAATTATAGTATTTTTTTTTGAAAAATTTTTATCTAGTTTGATTAGTAAATAGCTTAAGGTTAAAAATGTAGTAGAGAGTAATTCAGTACTATAATGTAAAAAATCAGGATCTTTTGTGAATAGAAAAAAAATCCATAAAGGTGCAATCAAAATTAAAGTATGATAAATTTTTTGAATTTGAAAGTGTATAATTTTTAGTACGCATAATATAATCATTGCTAAAAGAATAATGGCGGTGACTCTAGTTGATAAAAAAGTAATATCTAAATTAAAAATTTCCGGCCACCCGAGTATCAAAGAATTAAGAATTCCTGATGTTGTTCCATCGAATTTCAAAAAAGCGTTGCCTTTATTAAAAATACCGATCGCATTTGACATCATTTGCGTTTCATCTGGATTTAAAATTTGAAATCCTAGAAGATGAGAATTAATTTTTGCTAATAATAAAGATGTAAAAATTAATAAAAACATTTTAACTTGTATTTGAAATTAATTTACTTAAATTTTCTATAAATTGAGATTTGGTTGGCAGTTCGTTTTTTCTTAATTCTTTTTGGATCTTATTATAATTTTTTTTAATGTAATTTAGAGTTCCAAATAAACTTACAAAATTTCTTTTAGATACAAAAATTCCTTTTTGGTTTGTTATAATATGTTTTATGTCTTCAAAAATTACAATTGGTCTTCTACGAGCTAATGACTCCAAAACTACCATTGGATATCCTTCTGTAAAAGATGGTAAAATAAATATATTGTGATCATCGTAAAATTTTATAAGCTTCGATTTATTGCTCTCATTGATATGAGTACTAATGTTTTTAAAATCTATTTTACTGGTTGTATTATGCTCTGCGCCTACAATTGTTAAAGATATATCTCTTTTATTTTTTAAAATATCAACTAATGAAAAAATACCTTTTTCTTTTCTAATTCTTCCAACGTAAAGTAATTTAAATTTTTTAATTTCTATACTTTTAGTTTTTTTAAACCACGAAGTGTCTAATTGAGATGGTTTGACTAATACACCTTTTTTACCTCTTAATATATAATCTCTACAACTCACAAAATTTGAAACTAATGAGGAGATATTAAACATCAAATGATATACAAATTTTCCAAATAACCCAAGAATTGCTTTGTATTCACCGTAACCGTCACTTCTTAAATAAATCAAAGGTTTTTTTCCTAATATCCTTAATAATAATGAAATAATAAATGTGTAAGGAGTAATTGAAATTACAAAGTATTTTGAATCTTTATTTTTAGAGGAAGAAATTACTTCAGTAATATACGAAAAAATATTAGTAAAAATTTTAATCTTTTTAAGTTTGACTTCGTGTGACCTTTTTTTATATGATTTTCTCGCAAATAAGTTAACATCAAAATATTTAGAAAGACCCTCTGGTGTAGATTTTAGATCTATGTTGTCACAAAAAAACTTATCGTTATTTAAATAAATACTTTCATTAGAAAAAATAAATAGTTTCTTTTTCATTAAGTTTCTTTATTTATTTTTAAAACTCCGATAAAAGCCTCTTGAGGTATCTCTACTTTGCCGAATTGTTTTGATCTAGCTTTACCTTTTTTTTGTTTTTCTAATAATTTTCTTTTTCTATCAGTTGCTCCTCCACCATGTATTTTAGTCAGAACATCCTTTTTAAAACCTTTTATTGATTCTCTAGCAACGATCTTACCCCCAATTGCTGCTTGGATTGGAATCATAAAGTTATGTCTTGGTATTAAATCTTTTAATTTTTCACATACTTGTCTACCCGTAGATTGTGCAAAATCTTTATGAATTATCATCGCAAGTGCATCAACGGGCTCAGAGTTCACTAAAATTCCTAATTTTACAAGATCACCTTCTCTGTAACCAGAAATTTCATAATCGAAACTTGCGTAACCACTTGAAACAGATTTAAGTCTATCATTAAAATCAAATACTACCTCGTTAAGAGGTAAATCATACGATATAACGGCTCTATTTCCTGAGTAAGATAAATTTGTTTGAACTCCCCTTTTATCTTGGCATATTTTTATTATCGAGCCTAAATATTCATCTGGAGTAATTATTGTAGATTTAATCCAAGGCTCCTCAATTTTAGTAATTTGTGAGGGATCTGGCATATTTGAAGGGTTTTGAAGGTCAAGGATCTCACCTTTTATTTTGTGAACTTTATAAATTACTCCTGGAGTCGTAGTAATTAGATTTACATCAAACTCCCTTTCTAACCTCTCTGTAATAATTTCTAAATGTAATAAGCCTAAAAAACCGCACCTAAAACCTAAACCCAATGCACTTGATGACTCAGGTTCATAAGAAAAGCTTGCATCATTTAATTTAAGTTTAGCCAAACCATCTTTTAATTTTTGATACTCTGAACTATCAACTGGAAACAAGCCACAAAATACAACAGGTTTACTAGGCTTAAATCCTGGTAATGGATCATTTATTGGGTTTGAAGCATCACAAATTGTATCACCGACCTTAGTCTCGGATAGAGATTTAATTCCAGTGATTATATATCCAATTTCACCCGAGTTTAATTCCTGTATATCATTAGGTTTTGGAGTAAAAACTCCCACTTTTTCTATTAAATACTCTTGGTCATTAGACATAAGTTTTACCTTCATGCCTTTTTTTAATTTACCATTAATAACACGAACTAAAATTACTACACCTAGATAACTATCATACCAACTATCTACTAATAAACATTTTAATTTTTCCTCAATAATTCCTTTTGGGGCTGGTAACTTATCAATAATTGCCTCTAAAATATCATCTATTCCCTCACCAGTTTTGCCTGAACATGGAATAGCATTTGATGTATCTATGCCAACAACATCTTCAATTTCTTTTTTTGTTTTTTCAATATCAGAAGCTGGTAGATCAATTTTATTTAAAACTGGTATAACCTCATGATTTATTTCAAGAGCCTGATAAACATTAGCAAGTGTTTGAGCTTCTACTCCTTGTGTGCTATCAACAATTAAAAGTGAGCCTTCACAAGCAGATAAAGACCTGCTTACTTCATAACCAAAATCTACATGGCCTGGTGTATCAATAATGTTGAGTCTATAATTGTTCCCATCTTTCGCTTTATAATTTAATTTAACTGTTTGAGCTTTAATAGTAATACCTCTTTCTCTCTCTATATCCATTGAGTCAAGAACTTGTTGTTTCATTTCACGCTCTGTTAAACCTCCACATTTATGAATTATTCTATCAGCTATTGTAGATTTTCCGTGATCAATATGCGCAATTATAGAAAAATTACGTATTCTTTTTATATCTGTCATTAGGATCTAATTGTAGCACCAGTTTTTTTACTTACCGCATCAATTATTTTTTTACTAATTTCATCTAAATCATTCTCGGTTAAAGTTTTATCGAAAGCCTGTAAAGTAACATTAATTGCAACTGATTTTTTATCTTTTGGAATATTTTCTCCCTCATAAACATCAAAAGTAGACACATTTTGAATCAATTTTTCATCTACCTCTCTTATGATATTCTCTAGTATTCCTATTTTAAAAATTTTATCTATAACAAAAGCAAAATCTCTTTCCGATTTCTGGTAATCTGAGGGTTGAAAACTTATTTTGCTTTGTCTTAATTTTTTGTTTGGTTCAGGAATATTTTTTAAAAAAATTTCAAATCCAAAAATATTTTTGTCTTTACAATCCAAACTTTTTGTAATTGCAGGATGTATTTCGCCAAAATAAGCTAAATGAGGGCCTTTTTCTGATTTTAAAGTAACAGATCCTGATCTTCCAGGATGATAACAATATTTAGTATTATCATTAACAAAAAGATTTTTTTCTTCAATGCCAAGTTCAACTAAAGTTGTCATAACATCGCCTTTAATATCAAAAATATCTACATTTCTTTCCTTATCTAACCAACTTTTTCTATTTATTTTTCCAGATTTCAAACCTCCAACCACGATTTGTTGTTCTCCTGGATTTTTTCCAGAGAATGTTGGGCCAATTTCAAATAAAGATAAGTCATCGTATCCTCTGTCTTGATTTTTTTTTATATAAATAGCTAAATTAGAAAAAATTGAACGTCTTAAAACATCAAGATCAGATGAAATTGGATTAAAAATTGAAATTTCTTTTTCACCTTTTGAAAACTGTTTATCAATTTTTGAATCTGTAAATGACCAAGTTACTATTTCCATATACCCTTTAGAAGCTAAAGATCTTTGTGCTAGGTGGAAAAGTTTTTGTTTAAAATTTAAAGTATCTTGGGTCCTATTTTTGATAGGTTCAATTAATTTTATATTATTAAACCCTTTGATCCGAATTAGTTCCTCAATTAAATCTTCATCCAAACTTATATCTGGTCTCCAGCTTGGCACTTCTACTTTTATATCTTTTGTACTTTTTTTACATTTAAAACCTAGAGAGGATAAGATTTTGTCGATTTCGTTTGCAGTGATTGAAATACCAATTAGTTTTTCAAATTTTTCTTTTTTAAAGTTAATTACCTTTTTTTTTTGGCTGTTTTTACCTGTAATTTGGAACTTACTTGCTTCTCCTCCACAAATTTTCAAAATTAGTTCAGTCGCAAGTTCAAGCCCCTCTTTGATAGACTCAGGATCGATACCTCTTTCAAATCTATATTTTGCATCAGTATTTATATTAAGTGCCCTAGCTGTTTTTCTTATTGAGGATGGGCGGAAATGGGCAGCTTCTAAAAGTATATTTTTTGTACCTAATTCAGTTGAGGTTGTTATTCCTCCAATTATTCCGCCTAATCCAAGAACGCCAGATTTATCGGAGATGACGCACATGTCTTTTTTTAATTTATATTTTTTATTATCTAAAGCCTCAAACATTTCACCTTCTTTGGCATTTCTAACTATAATTTCTTTGTTAATTTTATCTGCGTCGTAAGCATGCAAAGGTCTATTTAAGTCAAACATTACATAGTTTGTAATATCCACGACAGCCGAGATGGGTTTTAATCCTAATGCAATTAGTTTATTTTTTAACCATTCAGGGCTTTCTCTATTAGTAATGTTTTTAATGTAACAGCTTCCAAAGATATCACACCCTTGATTTTTTTCTTTTTTAATCGATGTTTTTATTTGATGTTTTATATTTTGTTTTATTTTCTTTCTTTTTATTTGTATTAATTTTCCAACTCCTGTTGAAGAAAGATCTCTTGCAATACCCCTAACACCTAAACAATCAGCACGATTAGGAGTTATGGAAATATCAATAACTTTTTGCGGGCTACTTTTAAAGTAGCTTTTTCCTATATCTTTCTCTTTATTTCTAAGTTCGATAATCCCTTTACTTTCGTCAGATAAGTTTAATTCGCTTTCAGAGCAAAGCATTCCTCTCGACTCGATGCCTCTTATTTTAGCAACCTTTAATTCAAAATTAGTTTTTGGTATTACAGACCCAGGAGGTGCATAGATTGTGATTAAACCTTCTCTAGCATTTTGAGCTCCACAAACAACTTTTAGAATCTCTTTTCCACCAATGGAAACGTCACAAACTTTTAATTTATCAGCATTTGGATGTTTTTCAGTTTTTAAAACTTTGGCAATTTTAAACTTACCTAATTCTGTAGAGTTTTCTGTTACACCTTCGACTTCAAGTCCGATGTTTGTAAGCCGATCAATTATTTCATTTTCTTTAGCTGATGTTTTAAGATGTTCTTTAAGCCAAGGAATTGTAATGATCATTTACTTAGACCTCTATAGTTTGTTGGAACATCCAACGGGTCGAATCCGAAATGACTTAGCCACCTATAATCTGCCTCGAAGAAAGCTCTTAGGTCATTAATTCCGTATTTCAACATTGCTAGACGATCGATACCCATTCCAAAAGCAAATCCTTGGTACTTCTTCGTATCAATTTTTACATTTTTTAATACATTAGGATGAACCATTCCACACCCTAAAACTTCTAACCATTTATCTCCTTCTCCAATTATTATTTTTCCTTTTTCAATTTTGAAACCAATATCAACTTCTGCAGATGGTTCCGTAAAAGGAAAATGACTTGGTCTAAATCTCATTTTTACATTTTTGACCTCAAAAAATTCCTTTATAAAATAATCAAGGCAACCTTTGAGATGTCCCATAGTGATGCCTTTATCTATATGGAGACCTTCTAGTTGATGAAACATCGGAGCGTGAGTTTGATCGCTGTCACATCTGTAAGTTCTTCCAGGAACTATTATTTTAAAAGGTGGTTTGCCTGACATCATTGTTCTAATTTGAACTGGAGATGTATGTGTTCTTAAAAGTAGTTTTTTATTTTCTTCTAAATAAAAAGTATCATGCATGTCTCTTGCAGGGTGTTCTTCTGGTGTATTTAAAGCCGTAAAATTATTATATTCTGACTCAACATCAGGCCCTTCGGCAACTGAAAATCCTATTTCTGAAAAGATAGAAGATATTTCATCTATAACTTGCGAGACTGGATGAATTTTGCCCTGCCGACTTGGTCTTATTGGAAGCGTAACATCAACTTTTTCATTTTTAAGTTTTTCATTTATTTCCTTAGTTTCAATTTCAATATTTTTTTTGTCTAATTGCTGTGTAAGGTCTTCTTTTATTTTATTTAAATTTGAGGCAAATTCTTTTCTTTTTTCATGGTCTAAAGATCCAAGAGATTTAAATTGTAAAGTAATTTGACCATTTTTTCCAAAGAATTCTGTTTTGATATTTTGTAAATCTTCCTTAGTTTTGACAGAATCGATTTTAGCATTAAATATGGAATTTATTTTATCCAAATCACTCATGGGTTATTTGATTTTTTATATTAAGTTGAAGATAAATCAAAGACCCTTTTAATTAAGGGAGGATTGAACCTTTTTTACCACTGATTTAAAGACTTCTGGATTGTTATAAGCAAGCTCAGCTAAAACCTTTCTATCAAGTTTTATTTTAGATTTAGCCAAGCCATTGATAAATTTTGCGTAAGTTAAACCTTCAGCTCTTACACCGGCATTGATCCTTTGAATCCAGAGTGATCTAAATTCTCTTTTTTTTGCTTTTCTGTCTCGATAAGCATATTGCATTGCTTTTTCCATAGCTTGACGAGCTATTCTTATAGTATTTTTTCTCCTTCCATACTGACCTTTAACTGATTTAAAAACTTTTTTATGTTTAGCTCTACTTACAACACCTCTTTTTGTTCTAGCCATATTATCCTCTTAAGTTATATGGCATGTACGATTTTACAATTTTAGTATCTTGTTTTGTCATAATCGTTGTGCCTCTTTGTTTTCTTATTTGTGAGTTAGTTCTTTTGATCATTCCATGGCGCTTACCAGCTTGTGGCATTTTAATTTTACCAGAGGCTGTAAACCTAAATCTTTTTTTTGCTGAACTTTTTGTTTTTAATTTTGGCATAAATAATTCGGACTTATATAGGCATTATCTCACCTTATCAAGATGCTTTTATGATTGATTTAGATAGGTTGAATAATCATCACCATTTGTTTTCCCTCGAATTTGGGCTGGCTTTCAACTTTTGCTACATCTTTAGTTTCTTCAATTATTTTATTCATCAAGTCTTTTCCAAGATCTGTATGTTGCATTTCTCGGCCTTTAAATTTTACAGTAAATTTTACCTTATCTCCTTTACTAATAAATTTTTTTGCGTTCTTAATTTTAAAATTATAATCATGGGTCTCAGTGCCAGGTCTTAATTTTATTTCTTTTAACGAAACAGTTTTTTGTTTTTTTTTAGCCTGATTAGCTTTTTTTTGTAAATCATATTTATACTTTCCCATATCCATAATTTTGCATACAGGAGGATTAGCGTTAGGTGATATCTCAATTAAATCTAAGTCTTCTTGTTTTGCCATCTCTATAGCTTTTTTCAATGGCATTGCTCCAAGATTTTCCCCACTGCTGCCTATAACTTGAACGTCTAGTGCTCTAATTCGTTCATTAGCTCTAGGTCCTTGAGGTTTTGTTCTTCTTTGAAAATAATTTGGTTTTGAGTTTGACACTTAGTTTAATGGCAACTTATTTAGATCTAGCATATGTTTAATCAGATCTTCTTTTTTCATAATCTCTTGTTTGTCTGAGCCAAGTTTTCTCACAGTCACAGTATTATCTGCAACTTCTTTTTTTCCACAAACAATTATATAAGGAATTTTTGCAAGAGAATGCTCTCTTACTTTATAACTAATTTTTTCATTTCTTAAATCCATTTCACATTTTATACCTTCTTTAAACAAATCTTCAAATAACTTTTTAGCATAATTATTGTTCTCTTCTGCTATTGAACACACTACAGCTTGTGCTGGTGATAACCAAAGTGGTAACTTACCAGCGTAGTTTTCTATTAAAATTCCTATAAACCTCTCTAAAGAGCCAAACAATGCTCTATGTAACATAACTGGAACCTTTTTAGTTCCGTCTTTAGATACATAGGATGCTCCTAACCTGCTGGGTAAATTTAAATCTACTTGTAAAGTTCCACATTGCCAATCTCTTCCAATTGCATCTCGTAAGACAAATTCAATCTTAGGCCCATAGAAAGCGCCTTCTCCTTTATTTATTGAGTATTCTAATTTTGATTTTTTTATTGCTGCTAAAAGGGCAGCCTCTGATTTATCCCATATATAATCTTCACCAACTCTTTGATCAGGTCTATCTGAATATTTTAATATGACATTATTAAAACCTAAATCTTTATATATTTCTAAGATTAGATTTGTTACTGACAGGCACTCTTGTGTGATTTGATCCTCAGTGCAAAATATGTGTGCATCGTCTTGTGTAAATGCTCTAACTCTTAATAATCCATGTAAGGCACCTGAGGGTTCGTATCTATGTACTTTTCCAAATTCAGAAAGCTTTAAGGGTAAATCTCTATAACTTTTTAATCCTTGATTAAAAACTTGAACGCAGCCAGGACAATTCATAGGTTTTACAGCAAAAATTTTTTCATCAGGTGTTTCTGATGTAAACATATGCTCGCCAAATTTCTCCCAATGACCAGATTTCTCCCATAAAGTTTTGTCTAAGAGTTCTGGTGTATTTATTTCTTTATAGCCCGCTAACCTTTGTTTCATTCTCATAAATTCGACTAGTCTTTGAAATAATAACCAGCCTTTTTCGTGCCAAAAAACAGATCCGGGACTTTCTTCCCTAAAATGAAAAAGATCCATTTCCTTTCCTAGTTTTCTGTGATCTCGTTTTTCAGCTTCCTCTAATCGATGCAGATAATCGTCAAGCTCTTTTTGCGAGTTCCAACATGTGCCATAAATTCTTTGTAACATTTCATTATTTGAATCTCCTCGCCAGTAGGCGCCTGAAACTTTTGTGAGCTTAAAGGCTTTTCCAATTTTTCTGGAAGACGCCAGGTGTGGTCCTCTACATAAATCATGCCAGGTATCTCCATGATGATAAATAGATAGCTCTTCATCTTTGGGAATACTTTCTATTATTTCTGCTTTGTATTTTTCCCCAATTTTTTTAAAGTGAGAAATAGCCTTATTTCTTTCCCATACCTCTCTTCTTGTTTTCACATCTCTATCAATTATTTCAGACATTTTTTTTTCTATTTTATTCAAATCTTCACTAGTGAATGGTTCTTTTCTAGCGAAGTCATAATAAAATCCATTTTCAATAACAGGTCCAATAGTCACTTGCGTACCAGGATAGAGCTCTTGCACCGCCATAGCCATTATATGGGCAGCATCGTGGCGTATAACTTCTAGACCTTCTTTGTCTTTAGTTGTGATTATTCTCACTTTTGAATCTGTGGTTATTTCATGACTTAAATCTTTTAGTTCTCCATTTACTTCCATAATCAAAGCAGATTTCTCCAAAGATTTGCTAATTTTTTTTGTTAATTCAAATCCACTAATCGATTTTGAAAAAGATATTTTTTTTCCGTCTAATAGTATTACTTGTGGCATTAATTTTTTAATAATTTTTTATATTCTCTTAAGTTTGAGTCACACATTACTTCAACGTCAAATTTTTTTGTAATATTTTTTCTACCTTCGTTTCCCATAGATTTCAACTCTTCTTGAGTTAACTGAATAACAGTATTTAGATTTTTCGCAAGTTCTCTTGGATCATCATATTTATACAAAAATCCAGATTTTTTATTTAAAATAGTTTCTTTTGAACCACCTATATTACTAGCAATAATAGGTTTGCCCATTGACTGAGACTCGACTGCAACTCGGCCGAACGCCTCTGGCTCAACAGATGCAGAAACTACTACATCAGATAATGAATACGCTAAGGGCATTTCTCTGCAATGACTTATGAATTTTACTTTTTTTGTTAAAGAATATCTCTCTACTAAGCTATTGAGTTTTTTAGAATAAACCTTTCTTCCTTGATCCGAACCAAGCAAAATAGCTTGAAAATTTGTTACATTGTAATCTTCTATTAAAATATTTAGAGACTCGATAAATTTTTCTTGTCCTTTCCAATATGTGAGTCTCCCAGGCATTAAAATTGTAAATTTATTAGCTTCGAGTTCCCATTCTCTCTTTAATTTTTCTTGCTTTAAAATTGATATATTTTTTTGACTAAAGTAGTCAACGTTTATTCCTCTAAAAATTACTCTCAATTTTTTTTTTTTATTTAAGAATTCACTGTAATTATCATTAATATGTCCGAAGATAAAATTTGAACCAGCGATAGTTAACTTAGACCTTAACATGATACTATTATAAAATTTTTTAAATTTACTTTTATAATTGTAAGTTCCATGAAAAGTTGTCACGAAAATTGTATTTGTAAAAATACATGCTAAATAACAAGACCAGGCAGGTGCCCTGCTTCTGGCATGAACAATATTTATTTTTTTAAAAAGAATAAAAAACGATAAAATTATTGAATTTAGAATTATTAAAATAGGATTTTTTGTATGAACTGGAAGTTTAAATATTCCAACTTTATTTTTTTTGACAAACTTTAATAATTCTCCTCCAGATGTTGCAATAAATGAACCACAATCTTGCTCGGCTAAAAAGTGAGCAATATCGTAACAACCTGTTTCAGCTCCTCCATAACCAAGTTTGGGAATTACTTGCAAAACATTTATTTTAGAACTCATTTTATTTATATATAATAACAATTATTTAATCGTTATATGAAAAAATTTAAGTTTATAAAAATTTCCAATACTAAAAAGCTTAGATATATAGACAATTATTTTAAAAAGAAGCTATATATAATTTTTCTTCCAGGTTTTATGTCGGATCTAGAAGGCGAAAAACCTCAAACTCTTTTTAAATTTGCAAAAAAGAACAAATTGGGTTTTTTGAGTTTAGAATACTCTGGGCATGGAAAGTCTTCGGGTGTTTTTACTAGAGGAAATATAAGCATTTGGTCAAATGATACCAAGAGTATAATAAAAAAGATTATTAGGAAAAATAATTTCATCTTAATTGGCTCGAGTATGGGAGCCTGGATTGCGCTAAATCAATTTAAATATTTTAAATCTCAAATAAAAGGATTTATTGGTATTGGTTCGGCTCCAGAGTTTTTGACAAGGTTAATGTGGAATAAGTTTCCAAAAAAAACAAAAAAAGAATTAATTCAAACAGGGAAAATTTTAATCAAGAGTGGAAGCTATGAATATCCAATTACTTTACAATTAATTAGAGATGGTAAAAAAAATAGAATTTTAAGTAAAAAGATCAATTCAAAAATAAAAGTAACAATGATACATGGGCAAAAAGATGAAGTTGTTCCAACAATATACTCGAGGTATGTTTTAAAAATATTCAGTAAAGCCAAAAAGAAAATGGTAATTATAAAAAATGGAGATCATAGTTTATCTAATCAAAGGCCATTAAGAAAAATAGTTGAAGAATTAAAGATTATTATTAAAGATATAATTTAACCCTTCTACGTATGTTGGAAATTTTAAATTATATTTGAAAAAGGCTTTCATTTTTTTATTATTTACTTTTTTTGAGTCCTTATAAAAACTTTGTAACATCTCACTTTCAACTTCCTCAAGACTCACTGAATTTGGTTGATCTATTTTAAGTAACTTAGCACCATAGGATGCAATTTCACTTTGTGAAGCAGGCTTATCATCACAAATATTATAAATTTCATTATTCTTAAAATTATAAAGAGATTTGAATAAAATATTAGCTATATCCTCGACATGAATTCTTGAAAAGAAATGATTTTTTTTATTTACTATTTGCAATTTACCGGTTAGCAATCTTTTCAAAATATTATATTCATTTGAATATATTCCGGCTAGTCTAAAAATTTGTAATGGATATTGGTATTTATTTGATAATTTTATCCAGGAGTTTTCTGCCTTTAATCTACTCAAACCATTGATTGAGGATGGTTTGGTAATGCTTTTTTCATCCACCCAGCCACCTTTATGATCACCATACACACTTGTTGCAGATAAATAAGTTATCCATTTGCAATTCTTTATTTGTTTTAAATTTTTATCAACATACTTGACAACAATATCCTCACCGTCAATAGGTGGAATAGAAATTAGAATGTAATTAGCATTCTCTAATTTTTTAGTAATAGAGCTATCATATTTATCATTAGTAAAGTGATATGATGTTATTTTAAAATTATTTAGCTCAATTTTATGAGTTTCTTGTCTAGATGTAATACTTAAATCAAAAACTTTTTTTTCTTGAATTAGTTTATTGATAAAACATTCTGCTACTTGGCCAAAACCAAAGCAAAAGACATTTATTTTACTCATTAACCTGCCTTCTTAACATGAGGCTTCAAACTAATAGGATTATCTAGTTTATCAAGCATTTCTAGTGGGCAAACTTGCTTGAAATTTTTAAGTTCGGCATCAAAATTTTCCAATATTTTTTTTGCTTTGATGGAAGAAGTTTTGGACTCGAAATCTATAATGCTCTCTTTTAAAAATTTTTTCCAATAATTTGTTTCTACTGACTGCCAGATAATTGATACTGGATTTGCAAAATTTTCGAATTCATTTTTTTCATCATATACGAAGGCCATTCCGCCTGTCATGCCTGCTCCAAAATTATCTCCAACCGCGCCTAATATAATTGCATTTCCTCCTGTCATATATTCGCATCCGTGAGCACCGCAACCTTCAACAATTGCAAAACTTCCTGAATTTCTAACTGCGAACCTCTCCCCAGCTTGCCCAGAAGCATATAGTTTTCCGGACGTAGCTCCGTATAAAACTGTATTACCAATAATTGTGTTTTGATCTGGAATTAGTTTACTTTTACTTGAAGTTTTAACAATTATTCTTCCTCCAGACAAACCTTTACCTACATAGTCATTACAATCTCCCTCAACTGTGAGACATATTCCTTTTGTAAGAAATGCTCCTAAAGATTGACCAGCCGAACCAGTTAATTTGATATTAATTGTCTCATCAATTAGCTTTTCATTTCCGAATTTTTTGTAAACATGATGCGAAAGTCTTGTTCCAACAGATCGTGACGTATTTTCAATTTCGTATTCAAAATTGTTTTTTTCAGTAATATTAATTTTGTCCCTTATATCTGACCAAATTAATTCATCTAAAGTTTCAGGAACTTTATTAATATGGTTATCTTTGCAGTATCTTAAATTTTCTCCTGGGTCTGCTTGAACTAATAAAGGATTTAAATCTAGATCATCTAAATTTGATGCTCCTTTATTTACTTGAGATAATAAGTCTGTACGACCAATAATTTCATTTATAGACTTAAATCCTAATGATGATAATATTTCTCTAACTTCGGTAGCAACAAATTTAAATAAATTTTCAACCTTTTCAGGTGTACCGGTAAATTTTTCTCTTAATGAAGGATCTTGACTACATACACCAACTGGACAAGTGTTTGAATGACACTGTCTTACCATTATGCAACCCATTGCAACTAAAGACGAGGTGCCCATACCGTATTCTTCTGCACCCATCATTGCTGCAATAACTACGTCTCTTCCTGTTTTTAATCCACCATCTGTTCTAAGTGTAACTTTATGTCTTAAATTATTTAAAGTAAGTATCTGATTAGCTTCTGTTAAACCCATTTCCCATGGTATACCTGCGTACTTTATGCTTGTTTGAGGACTAGCACCAGTTCCTCCCGAATGACCAGATATTAAAATAATATCTGCTTTTGCTTTTGCTACTCCAGCAGCAATTGTACCTATCCCTGTTGAGGCAACAAGCTTTACTCCTACTCTAGCTTTAGGGTTTATTTGTTTTAGATCATAAATTAATTGAGCTAAATCTTCGATTGAGTAAATATCATGATGAGGCGGAGGTGAAATTAAAGTAACTCCGGGAGTTGAATGTCTTAATTTGGCTATTTCCTCAGTCACTTTAAAACCTGGAAGTTGTCCTCCTTCACCTGGTTTTGCGCCCTGGGCGATTTTGATCTCTATTTCATTTGCGTTATTTAAATAATCTACTGTAACACCAAACCTCGCAGATGCAATCTGCTTTACCCTTGAATTAGCGCTATCCCCATTTGGAAGAACTTTGAACCTTTTAGCATCCTCTCCTCCCTCGCCGCTACAAGAGGCTCCTTTAATTCTATTCATGCCCATAGCAAGTGTCTCATGAGCTTCAGCAGATAATGCTCCATGTGACATACTCCCACTTCCGAATCTCTTTAAAATTTCCTCAAGTGGTTCAACTTCATCAACGCTTATAGGATCTTTAGATTTTTTAAATTCTAATAAATCTCTAATATTAATTGGTGGGAGATTATGTATGCCTGCTGAATACTTTTTATACTGCTCGTAGGAACCGCTTCCCACAGCGCTTTGAAGCAAGTGTATCAATTTACCTTGATATTGATGATCTTCTCCACTTTTTCTATACCTATAAAGACCCCCTATAGGCAATGTAAATATATTTTTTTCGTTAAATTTTTCGTTAAGTTCTTTAATTTTTTTCTCAATACCTATAACACCTATTCCAGAAATTCTTGATGACATCCCTGGAAAATAGTCAGAGACTATTGCTCTACTAAGACCTACGGCTTCGAAATTACATCCCCCCCTATAAGAGCTTATTACAGATATTCCCATCTTTGACATAATTTTTAATAACCCCGCGTCAATAGATTTTTTGAATTTAATTACACAGCTTTCAAAATCTGCTTTACCGAATAATTTTTTTTCAAATCTTTGGTATATGCTATCAATGGCTAGGTAGGGATTTACAGTTGTTGCACCTACACCAATTAATACTGCGAAAGAATGTGTGTCTAAAGCATCTGAGCACTCTAAATTTAATGAACAATATCCTCTTAAACCTTGTTTGACTAAATGTGAGTGTACAGCCCCAACAGTTAAAATACTAGGAATGCATGCTCTTTGATTGCTAATATTCTTATCAGATAGAATTAAACATGTGCTTCCCTCTCTTACTGATGTTTCAGCCTCTTCTCTTATCTCTTCAATCCTATCTTTTAAAGATGAAGTGATGTCAAACGTACAATCGATAACTTTTGTTTTTTTTGAAAAAAATTTTTTAAATTTTTTAAATTGTGAATTAGTTAGAATGGGACTATTTAAAACATAAATATTTTCTTCGGTTAAATTATCAAAATCTAGAATATTTCCTAAATTTCCAAATCTAGTCTTTAAGCTCATCACTTTATTCTCTCTTAAAGAATCAATTGGTGGATTTGTCACTTGGCTAAAGTTTTGTCTAAAGTAATGTGAGACTGGTCTAAAGTGACTGGACAGTACTGCAACAGGAGTATCGTCTCCCATTGAGCCTGAGGCCTCTTTGCCTTCCTCAGCCATAGGATGGAGAATTAATTCTAAATCCTCTAAACTTAAGCCAGATAAATATTGTCTCTTTTTTAAATCTTCCCCTGTAAAATTTGGTTTTTCATTTTCATTAGAAATTTTTTTTTCTAGATCAATTATTTGCTTATTATATTTTTTATAATCTTTTGCTAATAGATCTTTAATCGCTTTATCTTTAAATAATTTCCCTTTTTTTAAATCTATCGCAATAATTTGTCCTGGACCTAACTTTCCTTTTTCTATAATTTTTTCTTCAGGAATTTTTATCATTCCTGTTTCCGAACCTGCAAAAAATAAATCATCTGAAGTTATTGTATACCTTAAAGGCCTTAAACCATTTCTATCTGAAGATGCTAAAACCCATTTTGCATCAGTTGCGCATATTGCTGCCGGTCCATCCCATGGCTCAATTGTGCTATTTAAAAAATTGAATAAGTCTTGATGGTTTTTTGGAACAGTCTTACTTCTTTTTGACCATGCATCCGGTATCATCATTAATTTTATCAGTGGCGCGAGTTTGCCAGAGTGAACTAATAACTCGAAGACATTGTCAAGTGCTCCAGAATCAGATGAACTTCTTATAACTGGTTTTAAGTCTTTTACATTTTTGAATAAAGAACTAGACATGTCCTGTTCATGAATTTTCATCCAATTTATATTGCCTTTAAGAGTATTTATCTCACCGTTATGTGCCAACGTTCTAAAAGGTTGCGCAAGGTCCCAGCTTGGAAACGTATTAGTTGAGTACCTTTGGTGAAAGACAGCAAATCTTGAAGTTAGTTTTTCATCATTAAGATCAGGATAAAACTCTGATAGCATTTCTGCTAGAAACATACCTTTATAAACTATTGATCGCGAACTGAATGAACAGATATAAAAATCTTTCAACTGACTATCTCTCGCTATTTTTTCAATTTTTTTTCGAGTTTCAAATAAATCTCTCTCAAGATCATTAGTTTTCAAATTTTCATTTTTTTTGAACATAACTTGCGCTATTTCAGGACGGCTTTGATCGGCAGTTTTTCCTAGAACGCTAGGGTTTATTGGAACTTGTCGCCATCCGTAAATATAATAATTGCCATCTAATAAAGCAGACTCAATTATTTCTCTGCACTTTTCTTGCTCCGAATAATCAGTTCTTGGTAGAAACACCATGCCAACACAAATTCTTTTTTCTTCATCAAGTGTGTGACCTGTGTTTAAAATTTTTTCTTTGAAGAAATCTGGAGCTATTTCAATTTGTATACCTGCGCCGTCCCCTGATTTTCCGTCAGCATCTACCGCACCCCTGTGCCAAATAGCTTTTAAAGCTTCAATTCCATATTCGACAACCTTTCTAGACTTTTTTCCATTCGTAGATGCAATTAAACCTACCCCACACGCATCGTGTTCCATTTCATCCTTATAATTGTGAGTTTTTTTAAGAAGACTTTTATTTTTTTTATAATTATCCATTTAAGCTGCTTCTGAAGATTTGTTTTTAATTATTTTAGTTTTCAAATATTTCTCAATTTGAATTGCTGCATCTCTACCGTCTCTTATAGCCCAGACAACTAATGAAGCTCCTCTGACTATATCGCCAGCAGCGAAGACCCCGTTTAAATTAGTTTGCATTGTTTTAAGGTTTATTTTTATTGTACCCCACTGAGAAATAGCTAGTTCTTTCGCTTTAAAAAGACTAGGAAGGTCCTCAGGGTCAAATCCGAGAGATTTAATTACTAGATCAGCCTTTATTTTATATTCTGATCCTTTTTCAATTTCTGGTCTTCTACGCCCAGATGAGTCAGGATCTCCAAGTTTCATTTTATTAACTTCGACTGCTTCGACATTTGCTTTACCAAGAAATTTTTTTGGGCTCGTTAACCACACAAATTCTACTCCTTCTTCAATTGCATTACCCACTTCCCTAGCTGAACCTGGCATATTTTCTCTATCTCTTCTATATAAACATTTTACTGATTTTGCTTTTTGTCTAACAGATGTTCTCACGCAATCCATAGCGGTATCACCTCCGCCTATTACTACCACATCTTTACCTTCAGCATTAAGAGTTCCGTTGTCAAATAATTCAACTTTGTCACCTAATCCCTTTCTGTTAGAAGCTGTTAAAAATTCCATTGCTGGAAAAATATTCTTCAACTCATGTCCTGGTATGTCAATTTCTCTTGCTTTATAAACACCTGTCGCAATTAAGATAGCGTCATGTTTATCTTTTAGCTCATAAAGAGACTTGTCTTTTCCTACTTCAAAATTTTGGATAAATTTTATACCGCTGTCTTTTAAAAGTTTTGTTCTTCTTTCAACTACAAATTTCTCAAGTTTAAAATTAGGTATACCATAAATAAGAAGCCCGCCCGGTCTATCATATCTATCGTAAATGGTGACCTGATAACCAGTTTTTCTTAATTCTTCTGCACAAGCAAGTCCAGCTGGACCTGCTCCAATAATTCCCACTGATTGTTTTAATTCTTTTTTTACAGATATTGGTTTGACCCAACCTTTTTCCCAAGCTGTATCGTTAATATATTTTTCTATTGAGCCGATTGTAACTGTACCGTGTCCAGACTGTTCAATTACGCAATTACCTTCGCAAAGTCTATCCTGTGGGCATATTCTTCCACAAACCTCGGGCATATTATTTGTGCTTTGTGATATCTCATACGCTTCCTTTAACCTGCCCTCAGCTGTAAGTTTCAACCAATCAGGTATATTATTACTTAACGGACAGTGTATCTGACAGAAAGGCACTCCACATTGAGAACACCTGCTGGATTGTTGACCTGCTTTATCCTTTATAAATTCATTATAAATTTCGTTAAAGTCTCTCTTTCTAGAAGAGGTGCTTCTTTTGACAGGGGTCTCCTGTTTAAGATCTACGAATTGCAACATCTTTTTTTTCATAAGTGAGCCAAAATAGTTAAAAAAATAGTAGAATTACAGAAAATAAAGGTCAATGAATATTACCTATATTTTATAAAACCTTGATTTTAAAAGCTAATTTATGCATAGCTGATATGCATTAGAAAAAGTCATCAAAAAAACATCCTTCACATTTAATTCTCAATTGATGATTGAAGTATTGATTCTCTCTTTAATACAAGGCGTAACAGAGTTTATACCGATTAGTTCGTCTTCACATTTAATACTGATTTCTGAGTTTATTAGATTTGATAATCAAAGTTTATCTATTGATGTAAGCTTACACATCGGTTCTTTTTTAGCGATTGTCTTTTATTTCAAGAATGAAATAGCTAACTTTTTTTTAAATAAAGAACTTTTTTTTAAGATTTTTATTTCATCAACTCCTGTTTTATTGTTTGGATTTTTACTTGTGCAAACTAATATAATTGATGAAATCAGAAATATTAAAATAATTGCATGGACTACATTAATTTTTGGGATAATTTTACACTTTAGTGACAAGTTTAAATTGAAAAAAAATTTAGAGAGTGATTTCACATTGAAGTCTGCCTTATTTATTGGTTTTTTTCAAATTTTATCTTTAATACCTGGAGTTAGCAGATCTGGAATTACTATCACTGCAGCAAGAATTTTAAATTTTAAAAGAGTTGATGCAGCTAAAATTTCTTTTTTATTATCAATACCAACACTTGCTGGTGTTTCAATATATGGTTTAAAAAATATAATCTCATCTCCAGATATTAATTTTTCCATTTTAAATTTTATCTCAGTTTTATTTTCATTTTTTTTTTCTTTAATAACAATAAAGTTTTTTTTAAAATTTCTTAAAAAATTTAGTCTACAGATTTTTGTTATTTATAGGATTATTCTTGGTCTAGGTTTGCTAATTTTTGCTTATTTATAAAATAATTGTTAAAAAAATCAAAAAAATAAGGATAATTATAAAAAATATAATTACTGACTTTTGTAAAGATAAATTTTTCATTTCTTTATATTTAATAAAATTTTCTCAATAAAACAATATATTAGTGTGAATAAATATTTTGAGCCTAGCTCTTTAATTTTAAATTTTGACTTTCCCTTTTTTCTTCCTATCCAATTTATTGGAATTACTTTATATAAATATTTTCTGGATATAATTTTTAAAGGCATCTCAAGAAAGATATTAAAACTCTCAGAGACCAAAGGTAAGATCTCAATCAAAACTTGCCTTTTGTATATTTTAAAAGCATTTGTGTAATCATTATAACTATTTAAAAATATTATACTTACGAAAAAGTTAAATATTCTATTTAAAATAAGTTTTTGCAATGGGTAGTCTGATACTCTTGAAGATTTCATAAATCTTGATCCTAATACTGCATCTAAGTTCTCAGACTTTATAAGATGATAGTATTTCTTAAGATCTTCAATATCATCAGATTGATCGGCCATCATAATAACTAAAAATTCTCCAGTTGAATGGTTTATTCCAAAATTTATTGCGCCACCTAATCCTTTTTTTGTGTTATTTAATATTTTGAATTTTTGATTTTTTTGCCCTAAGAGTTTTGCTTTTTGTAAAGTGTCATCATCACTAAAATCGTTGATAATAATAACCTCAAAATCAATACCATCAAGATTTTTATCAAAATAATTAAATAAATCAGCTAAACTATTAGACTCGTTTCTAACTGGTATTAAAATTGAAAGCATAAGTTTGTTTATTTTTTATTATTTGTAAGATATTTATTTTACAATGAAAATACTAATTACAGGTGGTTGTGGTTTTGTTGGTTCAAATATTAGCGTTTATTTAAAAAAAAATTTAAAAAATGCTCAAATTTCTAGTTTGGATAATTTTTCTAGGCATGGGTCTAAAATTAACTTTAAGAGATTAAAAAAAAATAACATAAAAAACTTTCATATAAATATTGAAAGATTCAGTAAAATTAAAGTCTTGCCAAAATTTGACCTTATTATTGATTGTTGCGCTGAACCTGCAATAGAGGCTTCAAGAAAAGATCCAGATAGAGTTTTTCAGACAAACCTTGTCGGAACTTTTAATATCTTAAAGAAATGTTTAAAAGATAATGCAAATATAATTTTTTTATCATCTAGTAGAGTTTATTCTATTTATAAATTAAGAAAATTAGTAAATAATTTGAATTTGTCGAAACCTCTAAAAATCCGTAAACCAATAAATGAAAACTTTGAGACTTCTGAACCTAGTTCGCTTTATGGATTTACTAAACTTGCTTCAGAAAAATTAATTAAAGAAATGTTTTTTAATACAAATTTAAAGTACATTATTGATAGATTCGGTGTTATAGCTGGACCATGGCAATTCGGGAAACAAGACCAAGGATTTGTATCCTTATGGTTAGCAAAACATTTTTTTAAACAAAACCTTTCATATATTGGTTTTGGAGGGAATGGTAATCAAATAAGAGACGTAATTCATATTAACGATGTATGTGAAATCGTTTTAATGCAAATTAAAAGGTTAAATAAAATTTATAATGATACTTTTGTTATAGGAGGAGGAAAAAAAAATTCTTTGTCTTTGAAAGAGCTTACATCAAAATGTGAAAAAATAACTAAAAATAAAATTAATTTTGCAAAAATTTCTGCAACATCAATTTACGATATACCTTATTTTGTATCTAATAATTCAAAGATTAAAAAAAGATACAATTGGCAGCCATCAAAAAATATAGATGCTATTTTATTTGATATTCACAAATGGCTTATAAATAATAAAAGGTTGAAGAAATTTTTCAGATGAAATTAGCTCTCATAACAGGTTCTTGTGGATTAGTAGGGTCTGAGTCGGCTATTTTTTTCTCAAAAAAAAATTTTAAAATATTAGGGATTGATAATAATTCAAGAAAATCTTTTTTTGGAAAAGATGGCGATATCACCTGGGTAAAGAATAAACTCAAAAAAGATCTTAAAGATTATGACCATTATAATACTGATATAAGAAATTTTAAATCTCTGAAAAAAATTTTTCAAAAATATAAAAATAATATTAAAATTATCATTCATGCCGCTGCCCAACCTTCCCACGATTGGGCCAGGAATAAACCTTTTATAGACTTTGATATTAATGCAAAAGGGACACTCAATCTTTTAGAATTAACAAAATTATATTGTCCCAGAACTCCCTTTATTTTTATGTCTACTAATAAAGTTTATGGTGATAATCCTAATTATTTACCATTAATAGAAAAAAAAACCCGATGGGAAATAAATCCAAATCATAAATTTAAGGATGGGATTAATGAAACAATGTCTATCGATAGTTGCACTCATAGTTTCTTTGGTGCTTCTAAATCCTATGCAGATCTTATTGTCCAAGAGTTTGGAAGAAACATAGGTCTCAAAACAGCATGTTTTCGAGCTGGATGTATTACTGGCCCTAACCACTCAGGAGCAAAGCTTCATGGATTTTTATCTTACCTTGTAAAATCGTCTTTAAAAAATAAAACATATAATCTTATTGGATATAAAGGCAAACAGGTCAGGGACAATATTCATAGTGAAGATTTAGTGAAATGTTTTTGGGAATTTTATAAAAGACCAGGATCTGGAAAAATTTATAATACAGGTGGTGGTAGGTTTTCTAATTGTTCAATAATTGAAGCTTTAAATATAGTTGAAAAAATTACAAAAATTAAGATTAAAAGAAAAATTTTAAAACAAAATAGAATAGGTGATCATATTTGGTACATAACTAGTATGAAAAGATTTAAAAAGGACTATCCTAAATGGAAACAAAAGTACTCAACCTTTAAAATAATAAAGCAATTAATTAAACAATTTTCTTTTTAAATATCTAAAAAATTCTAAAGATAATAATAACTGCACTGGTAAAAAAATTAAACTATACCTAGGCAAAATGAAAAATATAGAAAATAGTAGGATGTTTAAAAAATAGTAAATTGATAAGTACTGAAAAAAACCTTTTTTGTTAATTACCATTATGCCACCTATTAAACTCGAAATAGAAAGAAAAATTTTTGGTATAATATGAAATATATTATAATAATCTGGATATGTTGATTTCATATCGATAAATAAAAAAGAAAAAATTTTCAGAAAGTAGAGTTTTACATAAGCAACTGGATCCTGTAAAATATATTCAATAGCTTTATCTTTATAAAAATTATCAAGTTTAATTTCATATCTTTTATCTGTTTTAATTTTAAGTTCTTGTTTATCAAATTCTTTGTTTATAAAGTCTGCATTTCCCTCAATAATTTTCGATGGGTTATTACCTTTCAATAAATTGTATCCAAAAGATTTAGTTAGAACAAGAGTATCAAATTGTTGATAATTTCTATTTAGATAAGGGGAAATAACGAGAATTGTTATAAACAAAGATAAAAAAAGCTTTGTTAAGTTTTTTTTAAAAAATACAAAAAAATAAAAAACTGTGAAAAAATAAAAAATTAAAAATTCTCCCCTTATTAAAATTAATAAACCAGATATTATTGAAAAAAAAAAGAGGTATTTTATTTCCTGTTTTCGACTGTAAGTGATTAAAAAAAAGAAAAATAAAATTGTTAAAAATAATTGCAAAGTTACGGAAGAAATCTGTAACGAGGCATAAATATTTATCGGAAACAAAGCAAATATTGCTGTTAGAAATAATGCGCTTACTTCATCTTGACCAAAATTTTTTAGAATTTTATGAAAAATATATATTGAAACAGTGCTTAAAATAATTTGAGAGAAAATTACTAAATACACGATGTTTAAAAAATTATTAGTTAAAATCTTTAATAAGTAAATATAATAAAAGTAAAGAGGGGGCATAAAAACTGTTGGAAGGACAATTTCACCAGCCTCTGCAAACTTTGGTGTTGCGCTAAATTCATTATTAACTACGTTGAAACCAAAAGTACCAGAAATTTCAAAATTATGAAGAATTATACCCCACTCATTATCCAAAAAACTGTCGCTAAAGATAAAGGCAAAAATAATCTTGATTAAAAGACTTAAAAATATCAAATTGTTAATAGTTAATGCTTTTTTTCTTTTAATCATGATATGGCGCGCCTGCTAGGATTTGAACCCAGAGCCTCCTGGTCCGTAGCCAAGCGCTCTATCCAGTTGAGCTACAGGCGCTGATAAAATTTTAATAATTTTTCTCATATAAAATATAATTCGAAATTTTTACAAAAAATACTGTTTTTTTAAACGAAATTATTAATGTATAAATAAACTTCTTTATTCTTAAAAATGAGTTTAATTTCAATTATTGACAATAAAAAAAGAGCGTTTCTAAGCATATTGATAGCTTTAATGCCGTTTAGTTTTATGGCTGGAAACATGATCTTAAGTTTAAATACAATTTTTCTAATTTTGATGCCAATTTTATTTTTTAGAAAGGATGTATTCAGAATAAACTTTTTCATTTTAGATAAAATATTAATCACTTTTTTTATTTTAATTTTGATAACTGGTGCGATTAATAATTTCCATCTCTATCCTATTTATAAAACTTGGGGCACTTCCATTGAAATATCTCTAGATGAATATTTTCTTACAATAATCAAATCTATTTTATTTCTGAAATATTTATTGTTATATATTGTTATAAGATTTTTAATTGAAAAAGATATTATCAATCTAAAATTCTTTTTTATTTGTAGTGCTATTGCATCTTTATTTGTATGTTTTGATATTTTTTTTCAATTTTTTTATGGGAAAGATATTTTTGGATACGCTGCCACTGGGAGAAAATTATCTGGTCCATTTGGTGATGAATTAATTGCCGGAGGTTTTGTGCAAAGATTTTCATTATTTGCTTTTTTTATAATTCCTCTATTTTATAATAGTCATAACAAGTACTTAAAATTTATTATCCCTTTTTTATTTATAATTTTTTTTACAGGGATCATACTTTCAGGAAATAGAATGCCTCTATTGCTTTTTGTTTTTGGCATTTGTTTAATTGTTTTATTTCAAAGACAAACAAGAAAATTTTTTCTTCCTTTTATAATTATTTTTTCGTTAATATTTTTTTTAATTTTTAACTTTAATAAATTTGTTAAAGATAATTTCTTAAGTTTTTATGGCCAAACGTCAGAGATGATTAAAATTGTGACAGAAAAAGATTTTAAAAATGAAAATGCTCCGCAGTACTTTAAAGAATTTTCTACTTTTTATGATACTTGGCTAATTAACAAATATATTGGTGGAGGGATCAAAAACTTTAGATATTATTGTCACAAAAGAGAGAACATAAATACAAATCAAAAATTTATTTGCAATATGCACCCTCATAATTATTATTTAGAAATTTTAACAGAAACAGGAATTATTGGTTTTATATTGGTGTTGTTAATTTTTACGATCACATTATATAATTCATTTCTTAAAAAATATTTTTTAGATACCCCTTTGAAATATAATAATATAATTATACCTTTTATTTTTTTATTCATTGTTGAGATATTTCCACTAAAAAGTACTGGTAGTTTTTTTACTACCGGTAATGCAACATATTTATTTTTAATTATGGCCATTTTAGTAGGGTTATCGGGAAAAGAAAATTTAATTGAAAAGAAAGATTAATTATATAAATTCTGGTTATGGAAAATGTTGTAATAACGTCTGCTACTAGAACAGCCGTAGGCTCTTTAAACAAAAGTTTAAAAAATGTTCCAGGATATAAGTTAGGTTCTGCAGTAATCGTAGACTCAATAAAAAAATCTAATATTAAAAAAGAGGAAGTAGATGAAATAATAATTGGTCAAGTATTGACTGGTGGAGCAGGACAAAATCCTGCTAGACAAGCATCTATATTGTCAGGGGTGCCAAAGGAAAAACCTGCTTATATTGTGAACCAGGTATGTGGGTCAGGAATAAGATCTATTGCATCTGGGTTTCAAAGTATAAAGTCTGGCGATGCAAAAATTGTAATTGCTGGTGGGCAAGAAAGCATGTCGTTAGCTCCACACGCAATACACCTTAGGGATGGAAAAAAACTTGGTGATATTGAATTAACTGACACAATGATCAAAGATGGTCTTTGGGATGCTTTCCACGGTTATCATATGGGTATTACCGCAGAGAATGTTGCTGAAAAATTTCAAGTTACAAGAGATGAACAAGATAAATTTGCTATTAAATCCCAAGAAAAAGCCATTATAGCTCAAAAAGAAAATAAGTTTGAGGATGAAATTGTTAATTTTAAGATAAAATCAAAAAAAGCAGAAATAGATTTTAAAAAAGATGAACACCCAAGAGATGGAATTAATTATGAGGCATTAAAAAGATTAAAACCAGTTTTTAAAAAAGATGGAACTGTAACTGCTGGTAACGCTTCAGGAATAAATGATGGAGCAGCAGCTGTGACGTTAATGTCAGAATCAGAAGCAGAAAGAAAAGAGATTAAAAAGTTAGTTTCAATAAAGTCATGGGCAAGCTGCGGAGTTGATCCTGCTTTGATGGGTACAGGACCTATACCCTCATCAAAAAAGGCATTAGATTTAGCTGGTTGGTCTGTAAAAGATGTAGATCTTTTTGAAATAAATGAGGCTTTCGCAGCACAAAGTTTAGCAGTTTTAAAAACTCTTTCTATTCCAGAAGAAAAAGTAAATGTTAATGGCGGGGCTATAGCTCTAGGCCATCCTATAGGGGCTTCAGGAACAAGAATTATTGTTACACTCATACACGAAATGATAAAAAGAGATGTTAAAAAAGGACTGGCGACTCTTTGTATCGGAGGTGGAATGGGTATTGCAATGTGCGTCGAAAGATAAAATATCATCTTTAAATGGAACTCCCTGTGGTAAATCATCCAGATTACGTTGCTAAAATAAACGAAGATAATAAATTTCCAATTAAGAAATTTGGAGCTTTAGCAAACCATTTATTAGAAAAAGAAGTTATAAAAAAATTTCATATTCCAAAAGAGTGTTCTACTGAAACAATGAAAACTTCTCATTCATTAAAATATATAAATGATATTAGAAATAAGACCTTAAATATAAAGGCTCAAAAAAAAATTGGATTCCCAATTAATGATAGTGTTGTAAGAAGATCTTTTGTAGCCACTGGGGGAACAGTTCTTGCAAGCAAACTGGCATTAGACTCGAGACTTGCGTGTAATACAGCTGGAGGAAGTCATCATGCTACCTTTGATTTTGGAGCAGGATATTGTGTTTTTAATGATACAGCGGTTGCCGCTAATTATTTAAAAAACAAAGGTTATGCTAAAAAGATATTAATTTTAGATTTGGATGTTCATCAAGGTAATGGTAATTCAGAAATATTCCAAAATGACAAAGATGTGTTCACTTTTAGTATGCATTGTGCTTCAAATTATCCTGCAAAAAAATCTAAAAGCGATATTGATATCGAGCTTAAAGAAAATATGGAAGATAACGAATACTTAAATGTTTTAAATCAAAATCTAAAAGAGTTAAATAATAATACTTATGATTTTGTTTTCTATGTTGCAGGAGTTGATATTCATCATGAAGATAGACTAGGAAAACTTAAAATTACAGACACGGGTATAAATAAAAGAGATCAAATAGTTATTGAAAACTTTTATTCAAAAAAAATTCCTTTATGTGGTGTCCTCGGGGGAGGTTATAATAAGAGTTTTAATAAATTAATTGAACTTCATTCAATGCTTCATAAAAATTGTGCTGAATATTTTTGATCGGTCCTGGCTTTAGATGGACTAAACTTAGGGACTAAAGCCAAGACTTAATTAAATTTAACCTTTGTAAAATATAGTTTAATTAATAAAACTGCCGCGCTACAATTTTAACTGCGGCAGTTTATCAAAAAATTTAAGAGATTCAGGGTTTGCAATCGCTTCTTTATTATTTATTTTTTCACCATTTATAATCTGTTTCACAGCTAACTCCATAATTTTACCGCTTTTTGTTCTAGGGATCTCTGGAACTTTAATAATAATTGCAGGCACATGCTTAGGAGAACAGTTTTTTCTAATCCTAGATTTAATTAATTTGATTTTTTCATCATCAATATCTTGATCATTTTTAGTAGTCACAAATAAAATAATTCTAACATCATCATCAAAGTCTTGGCCTACAACTAGCCCCTCTGTTATAAAATCTATATCTTCTACTTGCTGGTAAATTTCAGAAGTTCCTATTCTTACTCCACCTGGATTTAAAGTAGCATCAGATCTACCACGCATAATAAATCCATTTTTATCAGTTCTTTCAATAAAATCTCCATGATGCCATATATTTTTAAATCTTGTGAAATAAGCTTTATGATATTTTTGACCATCATCATCGCCCCAAAACTGAATTGGCATAGACGGGAAAGGTTGTTTAACAACTAATTCTCCTTTATCTCCATCTGCTGCGCTACTTCCATCATCGGTAAAAACATCGACATCAATGCCCAAACTTTGCCCTTGGATCTCACCTTTATGAACATTTGAAAAAAGATTTCCAAGCACCAAACACCCAACTAAATCTGTTCCTCCAGCAATGGAGGCAAGGTGAACATCTTTCTTAATATTATCGTATACATATTTAAAACTTTCCTCTGCTAACGGGGAGCCAGTCGAGGTTATAATTTTAACAGAATTTAAATTTAAATTTTTACTATTGTAATTTTCGTTTTTTAAATGATCAATATATTTTGCACTAACACCGAATAAATTGATTTTTTTGTTTTGACAATACTCAAGCAGAACATCTATCTTTGGATAAACTGGAGCTCCATCAAAAAGAAAAATTGATGATCCTGTAGCAAGCCCCCCTACCAACCAATTCCACATCATCCAACCAGTTGTTGTGTAATAAAACAACTTTTCATTATCTTTTATATCACAATGAAGCATGAACTCCTTATTATGCTCAATTAGTACATTTCCAGTTCCATGGGTAATACATTTCGGTTTTCCAGTAGTTCCACTTGAAAAAAGAATATAAATTGGATGATTAAATTCAAACCTTTCAAAATTTTCATCTATCTCAATTTTTAAAGTCTCTTCAAAATCAATAAAATTTTTAAGGTTTTCTTTTTCTTTTTTGTTATAATTATAAACTATTACTTTTTCAATTGACGGGATCTGTTTGAGAACTTCATCAACTTTATTTAAAATATTAATTTTTCTTCCATTATAAAAATAATAATCACTTGTAATTAAAACTTTTGGCTCAATTTGTTTAAATCTATCAACTACACCTTGAACTCCAAAATCTGGAGAACATGATGACCAAATTATCCCATTTTTAGCGCATGCTAAAAAACTAATTATGGTTTCTATTTTGTTGGGTACATACGCAGCAACTCTATCACCTTTTTTTAAACTCAGTTTTTTAAGATAATTAGAAAACTTACAAACCTTTTCGTATAAGTTATTCCAAGTTATATGTTCTTCAAAACCTTTTTCAGATAAAAAGTTTATAGCTATATCATTTGATTTTTTCTTAAGAATATTTTCTGCGTAATTTAATTTTGAGTCTGGAAAAAATTTTGTTTTATTAAAAATCTTATCTTTTTTAATTATTTCCGATCCTTTGTCTCCTATAATTTTTGAGAAATCCCAAAACTTTGACCAGAACTCTTCGGGATTTTTTACTGACCATTGCCATAATTCTTTAAAACTATCTGATGATTTAAAATCAATAAATTTGCAAAAATCTTGCAGGATAGACTCCTGTTTTAATTTTTGAGACGGTTGCCATAGAGGTTTGTTCATACAAGCTAATTTAGCTCTTATGAAATTATCTTAATAGATATTTTTTTAATAGAAATTTCTGAACAATTTGACCTTGATTGCTTTTTATTTCTTTCTTTTTAAACAATAAATTAATTAACCATTTCATATCTAATAGAAACATCTAGAGGTGACAAAAAATGGCAAAAAATGTGTCAAAAATTGAACTATTCAACTTATGAGCGCTATTCTTTATAGTTTATTATTCAATAACTTTTTTATATGTTCCATCCAGTTTATAATAGAGTTATGGCTCAGAATATTTCAGTTCCAGATATAGGTGATTTTAAAGACGTTGAAGTAATAGAAATTTTAGTAAAACCTGGTGATCAAATAAATAAAAACGATCCTATAGTTACAATCGAAAGTGATAAATCCAGTGTAGAAATTCCATCTCCTTCAGCTGGCCAAATAAAAGATTTAAAAGTAAAAATAGGAGACAAAGTATCTGAGGGAAGCTTGTTGGCAACTATTGAAAATGGTCAAGCAGCTTCTTTGCCAAAACAAGAAATGAAACGAGAAGTTGTTAAAGAAGAATTAATCCAAGAAAAACCAAAAACAAACGGCAACTTAAATCCTGTAAAACAAGTTAAAAAGGTTTTTGCAGAACCAGCTTCAAAAGATGACATTGATCCAGTTGAAACTAATGAATGGATAGAGTCATTAAACTCTGTAATTGAATCCGATGGAGCACCAAGAGCAAGCTATCTATTAAATAAAGTTATTGATCAAGCTTATAAATCTGGTTTGGTTTTACCTGATACAAGAACAACACCATATATAAATACTATTCCACCAGAGGCAGAGGCCAAATCCCCGGGTGATCAAAATATTGAAAAGAAATTAAGAGCAATTATTAGATGGAATGCCGCTGCCATGGTTGTAAAAGCTAATAAAAAAAGTTCTGAACTAGGCGGACACATAGGAACTTTTGCGTCAGCAGCAACATTGTATGACGTTGGTATGAATCATTTTTGGAGAGCAAAAAATAATAAATTTGGTGGAGACTTAGTATATTTTCAAGGTCACTCAGCACCGGGTATGTACGCAAGAGCATTCTTAGAGGGAAGGCTCTCAGCAAAACAATTAGATGGATTTAGACAGGAGGTTGGTAAAGATGGTCTATCATCTTATCCTCACCCTTGGTTAATGCCTGACTTTTGGCAGTTTCCAACAGTATCGATGGGTCTTGGTCCTATCATGGCAATTTATCAAGCTCGGTTCTTAAAATATCTAATCAATAGAGGTTTAGTAAAAGATGAGGGTAGAAAAATTTGGGTATTCTTAGGAGATGGAGAAATGGATGAACCCGAGTCAATGGGTGCAATCGGTTTAGCTGCAAGAGAAAAATTAGACAATTTGATCTTTGTAATTAATTGTAATCTTCAAAGACTTGATGGACCTGTTAGAGGTAATGGAAAAATTATTCAAGAGCTCGAAGGAAGTTTTAGAGGAACTGGTTGGAATGTTATTAAAGTAATCTGGGGTTCTTATTGGGATAAACTACTAATGAAAGATAAATCTGGCCTACTAGTAAAAAGGATGAACGAATGTGTCGATGGAGAGTATCAAGCTTTTAAAGCTAAAGATGGTTTATATGTAAGAGAAAAATTTTTTGGGAAGTATCCTGAATTAAAAGAAATGGTTTCTACAATGACAGATAAAGATATATGGAGATTAAATAGAGGTGGTCATGATCCACATAAAGTTTATGCTGCCTATCATTCAGCGATGCAGCATACTGGTTCTCCAACTGTTATTCTTGCAAAAACAATAAAAGGTTACGGTATGGGAAAATCTGGTGAAAGTATTAACACCACCCATCAACAGAAGAAACTAGATGAGGAGGATTTGCTTTATTATAGAGATAGATTTGGTGTGCCTCTTACTGACAAGCAGGTAAAAAATATTGAGTATTACAAACCAGGTGAAAACTCTGAAGAAATTAAATATCTAAAAGATCAAAGAATAAAGCTTGGCGGTTTTATTCCAGAAAGATCCTCTTTTGCAAAACAAATCAAAGCTCCTCCTAAGGAAATTTTCGATAACTTTATGAAATCTACAGGAGATAAAGAAATGTCGACTACAATGGCATTAGTTAGAATGCTAACTGCATTACTGAGAGATAAAAATATATCACCAAGATTAGTTCCTATTATCCCAGATGAAGCAAGAACTTTTGGTATGGAGGGATTCTTCCAAAAGATAGGAATATATGCGCATGAAGGTCAAAAATACGAGCCTGTGGACTCAGAACAGTTAAGTTCTTACAGGGAAGATAAAAGCGGCCAAGTATTAGAAGAGGGAATAAATGAGTCAGGAGCAATGTCTTCTTGGATTGCAGCTGGTACTGCTTACACAAATCACGATTTAGAAATGATACCAATTTATATTTTTTACTCTATGTTTGGTTTTCAAAGGGTTGGGGATTTAGCGTGGGCCGCTGGAGACTCGCAAGCAAGAGGTTTTTTAATTGGTGCTACTGCTGGCAGAACGACTTTAGCTGGAGAAGGACTTCAGCACCAAGATGGTCATAGTCATTTACTTGCATCAAATATTCCTAACTGTATTAGTTATGATCCAACGTTTGCTTATGAAATGGCTGTAATATTAAGAGATGGACTAAAAAGAATGCATGAAAAAAAAGAAAATATTTTCTACTACATCACTGCAATGAATGAAAATTATTCTCACCCAGAAAAGCCTAAGGGTGCCGATGAAGGAATTTTAAAGGGAATGTATTTATTTAAAGAAAATAATAACAAGAATAAAACTAAAGTGCAGCTTTTAGGTTCAGGAACAA
>CACAWF010000007.1 GCA_902536085.1 uncultured Pelagibacteraceae bacterium
AATTTTAAACTTAGTTTAAATCGGATAGAATTCAAAATAATTGAAGAAAATAAGCCAAATAATAATGAGCTAATTAAAATTGATGAGATTACCAAAGTAACAGAAATAAAGGATTCTATTTTAAATTATAATCGTCTTAATCCAAATCTCAATTTTGATAGCTTTATTCAAGGAAAAAGTAATGATATTGCGCTTTCTTACTCTAAAAAGGTGTGTGAACAATTATCAAGACATAACCCACTTTATATTTGTGGAGGTGTGGGGCTAGGTAAAACACATCTACTTAATGCCATAGGTCTGAAACTTGAAAGTGAAAATAATGTAATGTTTATTTCAGCAGAAAGATTTATGTATCATTTTATTAAATCGATAAAAAAAAACGATATGGTAAATTTTAAAGATTTTTTCAGAAAATCCTCAGTTTTCATAATTGACGACATACAATTCATAAGCGGTAAAGAAAGCCTTCAAGAGGAGTTTTTTCATACTTTTAATAGTTTAATGGATAAAGGATCGCAAATAATTATTTCTTCTGATAGATCTCCAACAAAATTAGATAGAGTTCAAGATAGAATTAAATCAAGATTAGCTGGAGGCTTGGTAGTCGATATCGAAGCACCGGATTTAGAACTTAAGGTAAAAATTATAAAAAAAAAGGTAGAGGAAATTCAAAATCAATTTAAAGAAAGTATAAATTTAAGTGAAGAAGTTATAAATTATATTGCTGCAGAAAGTAAAACAAATATTAGAGAACTAATCGGAATATTAAACAGAGTTATTGCTTTCAGCAGGGTTCATAATAAAGTTTTGACTATAAACGACTGTAAAAATATTTTAAAAGATGTCTTCAATCAAATAAAAATTGTAACAGTAGACAAAATTCAGAATGTCGTGTCTAATTTTTTTAACATAGGTTTAAGTGAAATGCTTTCACAAAGGCGATCTAGACCACTTGCAAGACCACGACAGATTGCTATGTACTTAGCAAAAAAAATGACAACTAGATCTTTACCAGAGATCGGAAGACGATTTGCTAATAGAGATCATACAACTGTAATACATGCAGTTAAAACTATTACTCGCCTTTCAGAACAAGATGATGAAATGAAAAAAAATATTAACTTGATTAAAAGTCTTTTACTAGAAAAGTAAAATGCAATTTACGGTTAAAAGAGATATTTTACTTAGATCTTTAAATTTTGTTCAAGGCATAGTAGAAAAAAAAAATACCTTACCAATACTTTCTAATGTTTTACTTCAATTGAAAGATAAAAAGTTATCAATTGTAGCTACAGATTTAGACATAATTTTTTATGATGAAATACCTGATGTAAAAGTAACTACAGAGGGTAGCACTACTACTTCAGCAGCAATTTTATTTGATATTTTAAGAAAAATCTCATCAAACTCTGAAATTAATTTCGACCTAAAATCCGAAAATAAATTAAGTTTACATAGTGAAAATTCGGATTTTAATTTATTATGTTTACCGACTGATAACTTCCCAACATTCAAGGATGACTTTGAAGGAGACGAAATAAACTTAAATAACAATACTTTCCTTAAGTTATTGAACAAAACCAAAATCTCAATTTCAAACGATGATACGCGACATTATTTAAACGGTATTTTTCTTCATATTACAGAAGCACACGGTAGAAATTTTTTAACAGGTGTAGCAACTGATAGTCACAGACTTTCTTCTAGTAGTCTTGAAATTGATAAAAATAGCAATTTTTCATCTGTAATTCTCCCAAGGAAAACTGTTTTTCAGTTATGTACTTTATTAGCAGAGTCACAAGGTGATCTTGTTATGCAAATTAGTGAAAATAAAATAAAATTCACATTGGGGAAAATCAAACTAATTTCAAAAGTAATTGATGGAAAGTTTCCCGACTATAAAAAAGTTGTACCTAGCACCAATAATAAAACTTTAACATTACCTTGTAAGGATTTTATTAACTCAATAGAGAGAGTTGCTAGCGTTTCCCTAGACAGAAAAGAAGGCGTAAAATTAATTATAAATAAGGATAATGTTCAACTTTCTGTTAATAGCGCAAATTCAGGGGAAGGAAATGAAAAAATTAAAGCTAATTTTGACTCAGAAAGTTTAAACATAAGTTTTAACTCTAAATACTTAATTGATATTGCTTCTGAAGTAGAGGACAAAAACATAAAAATGAATTTTAAGGATTCTGTGTCTCCAGTCTTAATCGAGGATGTTTCAGATAAAAATAGTTTCTATGTTATAATGCCAATGAAAATCTAAAAAAACCAAAAATCAAAAAAATATTTATTTTTTGCTTAAAAAGTGTTGATATAGAATGTTTTTGGATCATTAATAAATACTCGAGTTTTTATATTACGTCAATAAATGATATATTCAATTATCTAAAATAAAATATAATGCCTAAAAATTCTAACTCAAATATTAACCAATCCTATGGTGCGGATTCAATTAAAGTATTAAAAGGTCTTGATGCTGTTAGAAAAAGACCAGGAATGTACATTGGTGACACTGATGACGGATCAGGTTTACACCATATGGTTTTTGAAGTTCTGGACAACTCAATTGATGAAGCACTTGCAGGATATTGTAAAAAAATTATTGTAAGTATTAATGCGGATAATACTATTACAGTTCAAGATGATGGACGAGGTATTCCTGTAGATCTTCATAAAGGGGAAAAAATTTCTGCTGCTGAAGTAATTATGACTCAACTTCATGCAGGAGGGAAATTTGATCACAACTCATATAAAGTATCAGGTGGGTTACATGGAGTGGGAGTATCTGTGGTAAATGCTTTGTCTGAAAATCTTAACTTAAATATATATAGAGATGGTAATGAGTATGAAATAAAGTTTAAAGATGGAAATTCAGTCAAGCCTTTAAAGAAAATTGGAAAAACAAAAATTACAGGAACAAAAATTACTTTTCTCCCATCAAAAGAAATATTTTCCTCAATTAAGTTTAGCGCTTCAATACTAGATAAAAGAATTAGAGAGCTAGCATTTTTAAATAAAGGAATTTCAATTAAATTATTAGATAATTCATTAAAAAAACCTAAAGAATATGTTCACAAATACGACGGAGGAATTATTGAGTTTGTTAGGCATATAAATATCAAAAAACCTCTATTAATTAATAAAAATGAGAAAGAGGTTTTCAAGAAACCTATTTATGTGACTTCAAATAAAAGCAATGTAATTGTAGAATGTGCTTTTGAATGGAATGCAGGTTATTCGGAGGAGGTTTTACCTTTTACAAATAATATTCCCCAGAAAGACGGTGGTACACATCTTTTAGGATTTAGAAGCGCTTTAACTAGAGTGATAAATAAGTACTCAAGTGAAAAGAACAACAAAAGAAATAAATTAACTCTTTCAGGGGAGGATATCAAAGAAGGGTTAACAGCTATTCTCTCAATTAAAATGCCTGACCCAAAATTTTCTTCTCAGACAAAAGATAAATTGGTTTCTTCAGAGATAAGGAATATTGTAGAAAATGTAATTGGAGAAAAAGTTTCTACATGGTTTGATCAAAACCCGTCTATTGCAAAAACAGTAATAGAAAAAATTACTCAAGCCGCTATGGCAAGAGATGTCGCTAGAAAGGCAAGGGATAGTGTAAGAAGGAAAGGGGCATTTGAGTTATCAGGTTTACCTGGTAAACTTGCTGATTGTCAAATCCAAAAAAGAGAGGGAACTGAGTTATTTATAGTTGAGGGTGATTCTGCTGGCGGTTCCGCAAAACAAGGTAGAGTAAGAGAGTTTCAAGCTGTACTACCGTTAAGAGGAAAAATTTTAAATACTTTTGTCAACGGAAAGAAAAATGGAGAAGACCAATCTACAAAAGCACTTTCGAAGATGATGTCTTCAAGTGAAATCGTAACTTTGATAAATGCTTTAGGTACTGGATCGAAAGATTTTAATTTAGAAAACTTAAGATATGATAAAATTGTTATAATGACTGACGCTGATGTAGATGGTTCTCACATAAGAACTTTACTGTTAACTTTTTTTAATAATTATCCATTTAATCAATTAATTGAAAATGGCCACATTTACCTAGCACAACCACCTTTATTTAAAGTTACAAAAGCAAATAAAAGTGTTTATATAAAAGATGAGAAATCACTAGAGGATTATATTTTGCAAATATCTAAAGTTGATAAAAAAATTAAAAAAGGAAGTGCAGATTTCAAAAAATTTATTCAAGATCAAAAAGAAAACCTTTCAATTCAACGATTCAAGGGACTAGGTGAGATGAATCCTGAAGAATTATGGGAAACTACTTTAAACCCAGAGAATAGAACAATGTTAAGGGTTCAATATACAAAAGGCACTAAAGATAAATCAAAAGAAGATCAAAAAATGATAGAAATTTTGATGGGTGATGAAGTCGCTCCGCGGAAAGATTTTATAACTAATAATGCTTTAGATGTTACTAACCTAGATATTTAATTTAATAATGAACTTTTCAACTCTTTTTCGAACAAAAGAGAAATTAAGCTTAGATAAAAATACATTAACTATCCTTAGATATATAGCTATTATCGGCCAAATTTTGGCAATTAGTGTAGTTTTTTATTACTTAAATTTACCGTTCCCAATTATAGAAAGTTATTTGATTATTTCTATGGGTTTAGCCACAAACTTGTATCTTCAATTTGGGATAAGAATTAATCAACTGAAAGATTTTTATGCAGCTCCTTTCCTCCTGATCGATTTGTTACAATTAAGCGCTCTTCTTTATTTGACAGGAGGAATTTTTAATCCTTTTTCATTTCTATTAGTAATACCAGCCATCGTTTCCTCTACATTTCTAAGCATGGGCACAACAATTATTTTAGGCTTAATAACATCATTACTTTTATTAACCATATCATTTTTTTATTTACCTTTGCCGGGTGAAGATATGAATTTATTACATTTTCCAAATTTTTATAAATTCGGAATTATTATCTCCATATTGATTGGTTTAATATTTTTAAGTTATTTCGGAATTCGTTTCTCAGGTGAAAAAAAGAAAACAGAAGAAGCATTTAAAAAACTTCAGGAAGTTATTTATAAAGAATATGAACTAGAGTCTTTAGGTGGGCAAGCCGCAGCAGCAGCACATTCTCTAGGAACACCTCTAGCTACAATAAGTGTAGTTGCTAAAGAATTGAAAAAAGAAATTGGGGATAACAACGAGCTATCTAAAGATATTGATCTATTAATTAGCCAGTCCAAAAGATGTAGTGAAATTCTTAAAAGAATATCAAAAAAACAGATAGAAGAGGATAAATTTTTTAGCTCGACGAAATTAGAAAATTTACTTGAGGAAATCATAAATTCTTTCAAAGAGACAACTTCTAAAGAAATTATTTTAGTTTCTGATAATGATAAAAATAAAATTGATGTTCAAAGGTCAGCAGAAATGATCTATGGCTTAAGAAATTTTATAGGCAATGCTATTAAATTTTCAAAAACTAGAGTTAACGTTTTTCTGAATAGCAATGATAAAGAAATAAAAATCACAGTGAATGATGACGGGCCAGGGTTCCCTAAAGATATAATTAAAAAATTGGGTGAACCATACATAAGATCCAGATCATTAGAGTTAAATTCAAACTCAGGTCTAGGTCTTGGAACTTTCTTAGGTAAAACTTTATTGGAGAGACAAAACGCAAAACTGATGTTTAAAGATGATAAAAATTTAGGCGGTGCTTCGGTAGTTATAAGTTGGTCACCAAAAAATATTTTAATTAACGCTTAAATTCAAAAGCATATGAAAGGATCTTATAAGCTAATTTTGCGACTAAAAAGTTATATGAGTCAAATTTTTTTATTGGCGCTAGCTCGTTAATGTCTGCACCAACTATATTTGATATTTGGCAGACTTTCTTAATAATTGGCAGCACTTCGTCCCAAAATAATCCACCTGGTTCTGGGGTTCCAGTTGCTGGCATAATGCTTGCGTCAAAACCATCTACATCAAAAGTAATATAAACTTGTTTATTTTCAAATAAATTATCTAATTTCTGTAGATCCCAATTCTTTTTATCTTTAGCCCAAAAAATTTCTATCCTATTTTTATTCTTATTATAAAAATCCATTTCAGATTTTGAGAGATTTCTAATTCCAAAAGACACAACTTTTAAATTTTTAAAATCGAGACATCTTTTAATTGCAGAAGCATGAGAAAACTTTTCTCCTTGATAACTTTCTCTTAGATCGGCATGAGCATCAAAATGAAGAAGAATTAACTCTTTATGTCTTTTAGCAAATGGTTTGATTGATCCTGGAGTAATAGAGTGTTCTCCTCCTAAAATTAACGGAAATTTATTCTCAGAAAGTATCTTTTCATTAATTTCTGATAATTGATTTAAAGCATCATTTAATTTATTTTTTATCTTAAACGGTTTTAAAGTTTGAATGCCGATTTCTTTGTATGGCTCTTTGTTTAACTCTTCATCAAATAACTCAACTTGATGAGAAGCCTTAATTATTTCTTTTGGTCCATTCTTACATCCGCTACCATAGCTCACAGTTTTTTCTAAGCCAAAAGGCACCACAACTACTTGCGACTCAGATTTGTGATTTGCATCAAATCCCAAAAAACCTTTTTTTTGGTCTAAGTAATTCATTTAAGACTGAAATATTTGTGAAAAATTTCTTTTTGTTCTCTTTTTCCAATTAGCTCTATGATATGCATCACTTGCAATTAATGGCAATACACTCGTAGCTTCAGCAAATACCATTTGTTCTTTTGTAATATCAACTTTTCCCCATGAGCTAGCTTCTTTTAATGTAGAACTACTGCAGGCACCATCTCTAGTATCAGCAACAGTTATTTGTATAGCATATTTATGCATATCGACCTTTTTGCCTAACAATTCTGCACAAACAACTGTGTCCTGAATGAAATTTTTAGGCACTCCTCCCCCAATCATCAGCAGTCCTGATTGCTTTGATCGAAGCTTAATTTCAGTCAACTCTCTAAATTCTCTTATGGAGTCGATTGTAATATGTTTATCAGGATTTTTTTCTTGATGCATTACAAGTCCAAAACCTGCAGAGCTATCAGTGAAAGCTGGGCAAAATATTGGAACATTACTATCATATGCAGTCTCAATTAAAGAACCTTTTTTTTTAGAATTAGATTTAAGATATTTTCCTAACTCTAATATGAATTCTCTTGAGGTATAAGTTTTAGGTTTTAATGTATTTGCAATATCACAAATAGTTTGGTCACATGCTTGTAGTTCTTCCTCATCTATATAGGTATCGTAAATTCTATCTATATAGTTATTTCTTAGTTCAGTATCATCTTGAAACTGAGAACCTTGATAATGTTTGAAGCCCAAAGCTTCAAAAAAATCCATGTCTATAATCGAGGCCCCTGTGGCCACAATAGCATCAACCATGTTATGTTTTACTAAATCAGTGTATAAATCCATGCATCCACCTGCTGAAGTTGAGCCTGCTAAAGTTAAAAAAATTGAGCAATCTTTATCTGCAAGCATTTCATTATAAATAGCTGCCGCTCTGGCTGTATCTCTAGAAGTAAAAGACATCTTACTCATACCATCAATAATTTTACGAGCATCAAAAGACTTGATATCGATGTGTTCAACTGGGGAATTAAGTAAAGATTTTTTATTGTGTCCGATATTTGGACTATTTTTTTTATTCATTAAGCTACTAAAGAACCAACTTTATCATTAGCATTATCGTACATAGATATAATTGGTTTGTCACTTAATTCGTGAATATCATTTGAGTAAAAACCGTTGAAGTTTGTTCTGAAAGTAAGACTGTAAGCTCCTAACTGACCTAACTCTATATAGTCACCCTCTTTAATATTATTTGGTAACAAAAAAGGTCCTTTCATGTAATCTAATCCATCACAAGTTGGTCCAAAAAAACTAAAAGCAGTTTGTTTTTTAGACTGAATTCTTCCGCTTGTAATCATCTTTGATGGTAAAACAAAGTTCGGTGCCCCAGCGTCAAATAAAGATCCATATGTTCCGTCATTTATGTAAAGATTATTTTTCTTTCTTAAAATAACTTTCACAATTGTAGATCCACTTTCTGCCACAAGAGCTCTTCCTGGCTCACATATAATTTCTGGCAATTTATTTAACTTTAAATTATTAATCTCTTTTTTAATTTCATCCATATAATTAATTAATGGTTCAGGATTGAGATCTGGATATATAGATGGAAATCCCCCACCAACATTAATTGTATTTGGTACTATTTTTGTTTTTTTAATAATATTTCCAATTTCACGAATTCCTTTTGAGTAAGAAATTTTATGCATACATTGAGAGCCAACGTGAAAACTTATGCCAAGTTTTTTTGAATGTTCCTTACATAATCTTACTAATCCTAAAGCTTCAGAGGGAAGCGCACCAAATTTTCTAGATAGATCTATTTCAGCGTGTTCATTCGAAATTGCAATTCTTACAAATAATTCTAAATCTTTTGCTTGATTAGTAGCTTCTAGAATTTTCCTCAACTCATCTTTACTATCAAGAGAAAAGCTTTTAACACCATAATTGAAGTAAGCCGATGATATACTTTCTTTACTTTTAATAGTATGCATAAAATGTAATTTCGCATCCAACTTAATTTTATTTAGAAGCTTAATTTCATTTAGAGAGGCAACATCGAATTCATTAACACCATTAGCAATAATCTGTTTAATAATTTTTTCGTTTGGATTCGTCTTAACAGCGTAGAGTATTTTTCCAGGAAAATTTTCTTTAAAAAATTTTACGGATTTTTTAATCTCGTTTAGCCGTATACAATATACGGGGTAATCTGGTTGTAATGAGTTAACTAATTCGTTAACTGTTTTAAATTTTCCCATTTCATGTGTCCCTCGTTTAATTACACAAAGATTTTTTAAAAAATTTAATAAAAAAAACCTTATTTATTTCGCGTTTAAGGTTTTTTTAACTCTATGTAAAGAAAAAAAGGACATTTTTGTCGTGTTGAAATTTTGTCAACAGTACCTATATGGATCTATATGAGAACGCAAAAAAACGTCCCAGAGCAGCTGAAATTAGCAGACTTTGCTGATAAATCGCTATTAATCCTTGATGATGATGATCCCTTAAGGGGTAGGCTTGCAAGAGCCATGGAAAAGAAAGGATTTCAAATTAAAGAGGCCAAAACAGTAGCCGAGGGTCTTAATATTGCTAAAACAGCCCCTACAGCCTTTGCAGTAGTTGATCTTAGGCTTGAAGATGGCAATGGATTGGATGTTGTTAAAGAACTTTCAAAAAATAAAAAAGATAGCAGGATTGTAATGCTAACGGGTTACGGGAATCTTCCTACAGCTGTGGAAGCCGTAAAGGTTGGTGCAATAGACTATATCGCTAAACCTGTAGATGCAGACGATGTTGAGGCGGCTTTATTGGCTTCACCTGAGTCAAAAGCAAAACCACCTGAAAACCCAATGTCTGCCGATAGAGTAAAATGGGAACACATACACCGAGTCTTCGAATTATGTAATAGAAATGTTTCTGAGACAGCAAGAAGACTTAAAATGCACAGAAGAACTCTTCAAAGAATTCTTTCTAAAAGGTCTCCGAGGTAAAACTAAATTAATTTGTTAATTTTTTTGATTTGATTAATTGCAAAGGTAGCAATTAGTATTTTAAAAAGTTCTGCAAGTAAAAAAGGATGTGCACCCAACTGATAAATTGGTTTGTCCCAGCCAATTAAATTACCCAACCAAGTCATTCCTAAAAAATAAATAAAACTTGTTGCAAGCAAAAGTTTTAGAAAGTTTTTTATTACACTACTATCATAGGTAAATTTTCCAGAAATATAGACTGCAACCAAGAAACCCAAGAGATAACCCATTGTAGGACCAGTAAAATAAATTAATCCTATACCTTTTTCTGGAGTTCCTGAAAAAACAGGTAATCCAATAATTCCTTCGAATAAATATAAAGATACAGTTGCTAATCCTAATTTCCAACCAAAACCAATACCTATTACTAAAATCACAAATGTTTGCATCGTCATTGGAACAGGATAAAAAGGAATTTTAATTTTTGAAGAAATAGCTAAGACTATGCTTCCAATTAAAGCTAGGAAAACATATTTTAATATTTTTGATTGTTTTAAATTTTTTACTAATTCCATATTATTAAATAAACATTTTTTTCATTAAAATCTAGTGCTTTGTTAATTGTATAAATACATCTTCCAAGTCACCATCATCTGTAGAAATGTCCTCAATTTTTAAGTTGTTTTGCTTGAAATAATTAATTATTTCACCAAAATTTAATGAATTTTTTTCATATATTGCAGTGATTTGATTTTTTGAAATGATTTTAAACTTAATACCTTTCATAATTAGGGGGAGATTTAAATCTACATTTTTAACCTTGAAATTGATTTTTTTAGTTTTAATTCTCTCTAAAAGTTTTTCTGTTGTATCTAAAGCAACTAAATTACCTTTATCAATGATAGCTATACGATCACACATTTCTTGCGCTTCCAAAAGATAGTGAGTTGTTAAAATTATTGTTACGCCCTCTTTATTAAGTTTTTTTACATTATTCCAAAGGTTGTTTCTAAGCTCCACATCCACTCCTGCTGTTGGCTCATCTAAAATTAATATTGGAGGTTGGTGAACCATTGCTTTTGCAATTAAAAGTCTTCTTTTCATACCACCAGACAAACTTCTTGAATACGCATAAGCCTTACTTTCCAAGGAAACCATTTGGAGTATTAAGTCTGTTATTCTATCTCTTTTGGCTATTCCATAAAGACCAGCTTGAAGTTCTAGTAATTGTTTTGGACTGAAAAAAGCATCTAAGTTTACTTCCTGCGGAACTATTCCTATAGAAGCTTTAACTTGCCTTGGGTTTTTGTCTAGATCGAAACCCCAAACATTAACATATCCGGATGTTTTACTTACTGTTCCTCCTAAAATACTTAAAAAAGTTGTTTTGCCAGCACCATTCGGACCAAGCAGGCCGAACACTTCTCCCTCTTTAACTTCAAAATTTAAATCAGTTATAGCTTTAGTTTCTTTTTTTGTTTTGGAATTCGAATAGGTTTTATTAAGATTTTCAACAGTTAAAGCATTATTAGACATAATTTTTTAATCTAAGTTAAGAATTCAATGTAATATGTATATATGAGTTCAATAAAAAAAACAGATCATTTTTATTTAATAGATGGTTCAGGCTATATATTCAGAGCTTATTACGCGTTACCGCCCTTATCTAGAAAAAGTGACGGTCTGCCTACAGGAGCTGTTAGTGGTTTTTGTTCGATGCTTTTTAAACTTTTAGAGGATGCTAGATCAGATGATTCTAAAAACAAACCTACTCACTTTGCTGTTATATTTGACTCAGCTAGAAAAAATTTTAGAAATGAAATTTACAGTGATTATAAAGCAAACAGGGCAGAAGCACCTGATGATTTAGCCCCTCAGTTTGAATATATAAGAAAATCTGTCGAAGCTTTTAACTTACCATCAATTGAACTTTCAAATTATGAAGCAGATGATCTTATAGCAACTTATGCAAAAAAAATTACAGAAGCAGGAGCAAAGGTAACCGTAATTTCATCTGATAAAGATTTGATGCAGTTAGTATCAAATAAAGTCAGACTATTTGATCCTATGAAAAGTAAAGTAATAGGTGAAAAAGAAGTAATCGAAAAATTTGGAGTTAAACCAGATCAAGTAATAGATGTACAATCACTTGCTGGAGACAGCTCAGATAATGTTCCAGGAGTTCCCGGCATTGGCATTAAAACAGCATCAGAACTTATAAATAAATACAAAACGTTAGAAAATTTATTAAAAAAGGCATCAGAAATACCTCAAAATAAAAGAAGAGAAACATTATTGTCTAACAAAGATAAAGCCATGATTAGTAAGCAATTAGTTACTTTGAAAAATGATGTCCCACTCAAGAATGATGCTGCTGACTTCATCATTAAAGATATAAATAAAGATAAATTGTATGATTTTTTAAGAGAAATGGAGTTTAATAGACTGCTAAGTCAAGCAATTAGTTTTTATGGTGAACCTACAAATAAAGATTTTAACAACAAAACTCTGTTAAAAAAAAATAATAAGATAAATACCAAGATCTACAAAACTATTTCAAAAGAAAAACAACTTGACGAATTAATAAAAAAACTGAATGAAAAATCAGTGATAGCGGTTGATACTGAAACTTCTTCTCTAAATCCACAAGAAGCAGATCTAGTGGGTATATCAGTATGTTATGAAGCTAACCAGGCCTTTTATATTCCAGTAGGTCATAAAGATAGAATGGAATTAAAAAAGGATATAGTTTTAAAAAAACTTAAACCAATTCTAGAAGATCCAAGTATAAAAAAAGTCGGCCAAAATATTAAATACGATTTTATTATATTTAAAAATAACGGCATCGAATTAAGTTCAATGGAAGACACGATGTTACTTTCGTACACATTAGATGCTGGAAATAATAGACATAACATGGATACTCTATCTGAATTGCACCTTGGCCATAAAACTATTTCGTATAAAGATTTAGTAGGAACTGGAAAAAAACAATTAAATTTTGCAGATGTAGATATAAAATCTGCCACTGAATATGCTGCTGAAGACGCAGACATAACTCTTAGATTATATGAAGTTTTATCTGAAAGAGTATCTGAGGAAAAGTTAGAAAGAGTTTATGAGGAGTTTGAAAAACCAATGATCAAAATCCTTTCAAGGCTTGAGATGAACGGCATAAAAGTTGATGACACTTATCTTAAAAAGCTTTCTAAGAAATTTGAGGAAAGATTAATAACTATTGAAAAAGAAATTTACAAAATATCAGGTAAAAAATTCAATATCGGATCACCAAAACAATTAGGAGAAATTATTTATAATGATCTAAAGATAGCTAAGTTAAAAAAAACAAAAAAAGGGAGTTTAGCTACGAGTGCTAAAATCTTAGAGGATTTAGCTTCATCAGGACATAAATTTCCTAATTTGGTTTTAGAATGGCGGCAGGTTTCAAAACTGAAAAGTACTTACACAGACGCTTTGCAAGATCATATAAGTAAAAAAACAAAAAGAGTTCACACTTCTTTCTTACTAGCAGCAACTAATACTGGTAGGCTAGCCTCGAGTGATCCAAATTTACAAAATATTCCTATAAAAACTTTAGATGGCAAAGAGATTAGGAAAGCATTTGTAGCAGATAAAAATAATTTACTTATTTCAGCGGACTATAATCAAATAGAAATGAGAATTCTTGCTGATATGGCTGATGTAAAAGAACTAAAGAAAGCTTTTAAAAATAATCAAGATATCCATTCTTTAACAGCAAGCCAGGTTTTTGATGTTCCAATTGCAAAAGTGACAGATGATTTTAGACGAAAAGCAAAGGCTATTAATTTTGGAATTATTTATGGAATAACACAATATGGATTAGCAAAACAAATATCGGTATCAAACGAAGAAGCTTTAAGTTTTATTAATTCATATTTTAGGAAATTTCCTGAGATAAAAGATTATATGAACACTACGATTAAAACTTGCAGGAAGCAGGGTTTTGTCACAAATATTTTTGGAAGAAGAATTCATTTAAGAGGAATTAATGATAAAAATTTTAGTGTACGAGCCTTTCAGGAAAGAGCAGCCATTAATGCTCCAATACAAGGATCGGCTGCTGATATTATAAGGTTAGCAATGATCAAAATTGATAAGACTCTTGAAGAAAAAAAGAAAGCAAAAATGCTTTTACAAATACACGATGAACTTATTTTTGAGTGTTTAAAACAAGATGAGAATGAAGTAAAGAAGATGGTAAAAGAAGCAATGACTTCAGTTTCAAGTTCGGATCATCATATGTTTTCTATACCCTTAGAAGTTAGTATTAACTCAGGAAACAATTGGGGAGAAGCCCATTAAACGCCTAAATTTTGACATCATAATTAAGAGAATAAAAATATGACCCAAACGATTGCTTTAGTAGATGATGATAGAAATATACTAACAAGTATAAGCATGGCCTTGGAAAGAGAAGGATTTAAAGTCCAAACTTATATTGACGGAGAGTCCGCTCTAATTGGATTAACTAGAAATCCACCTGATCTAGCAATTCTAGATATCAAAATGCCTAGGATGGATGGGGAAGAGCTGCTTAAAAAACTAAAAAAAAAAATGTCAATTCCAATAATTTTTTTAACATCAAAAGACGATGAAGTTGATGAACTACTTGGTTTGAAGTTAGGAGCAGATGATTTTGTCAAAAAATCTGGAGGCTTTTCTACTAAAGTTTTAATTGAAAGAATAAGAGTTCAGCTAAGAAAAAAAACTAACACTGTTGAAGACACAAAAAATATTATTAGTCATGGAAAATTAAAATTAGACCCTGCTCAGTTAGAGTGTGAGTGGAATGGTAAAGCTTTACCAGATAAGTTGACTACTACAGAATTTTTAATTGTTAAAGAATTGGCTAAAAGACCAGGTGTTATCAAAGAGAGAGCTCATTTAATGGACATAGCATACAAGGAAAACACAGAAATTGAAGATAGAACTATTGATAGTCACGTAAAAAGAATTAGAAAAAAGTTTAAAAAAGTGGATGAAAAGTTTTCCGCGATTGAAACTAGATATGGAAGTGGATATAGATGGAATGTTAGCTAATGAAACAAAAAAAATCAGCTTCTATTCTAAAGAAGTTTTTAATTATTAACCTTACAGTCTTTTCTGTTTTAGGACTTTTTACAATTATATACCTTGAAGCAATCCAACCAAATCTAGTAAAAGAAAGATCAGATAATCATAAAATAGTAATTAATAATACTAAAGATAATCTTGAAAGACTAAATGTAGAATACACTAAAGAGGGAATTAGAGATTTTTTGCTCTCTACAAGATTTTTATTTCAAAGTCTAGACCGTGTACAATTTTATGATTTATCTGGAAACCTTATTGGCGATACAAATATTTTAGATTTAGATCAAAGTGTTTTTACAGGATCAGATATAATTTTTGAGGAAGCTTTGAGTGGCGAAACAATCAAGCCAGATATTGAGGAAAGACTTGGAGAAGAGGAAATAGACGAAATTAAAGATATAATTACAAATAAATATAATGATGAAATAATGACTTTGACTAACGATAAAAAAAATAATTTTTTTGTTAGCACTCTAAGTAAAATTAAATTTCAAGACAATGATATCGGTTATATTGTAGTTTCGGAGCAAGCGAATGATATCACCACTGCTGTGAAAGAGAGAAAAGCATTTATAATAAGAACTATGTTTGCTGTTGTCATTGTAATTTTAATCTTTTCTCTATTTTTAAATAAGTATATTCTAAAGCCAATTGGACTTTTGGTTAAGTTTAGTGACGGGATTAAAAAGAAATCTAGTCAAACAATTGATATAAACAAAGTTTTTATTAGAAATGATGAAATTGGAAAACTCACACAGTCAATTGATGAAATGACTAGAGAATTACAACAACGAACTAACAGAGCAGAAACATTTTCAAATGATTTAGCTCATGAAATAAGAAATCCCCTCGCATCTTTAAAAAGTGCTTCAGAACTTTTAGACAAAACTACTGAAAAAAATGAGGGGGAAAAACTTCTTACAATCATCAATCATGACGTAGAAAGAATAGAAAGATTAATAACGGATTATACTCAAATGTTAAAAGATGAGGCATCTTTATCGCGAGAAAAAATGAGTAAAATTAATTTGGTTGAAATTGTTAACAGTGTAGTGGAAGACTTTAACCAAGATCTTATTAATCAAAATAAAAAGATTGAGATAAGTGTTATCAATAAGATTAAAAGTAAAAATGGTCATTATATATTCGGCATAAGTAATAGAATTGAGCAAGTTGTTGCTAATTTATTGGATAATTCAATTTCGTTTAGCCAAGATAGCCAAAAAATTGAAATTGGTCTTGAAGAAACTTCTAGAAATCTTTTAATATTAGTCAAAGATGAAGGACCTGGTTTTGCTGAAACTTCACCTCAGAAAATTTTTAAACGTTTTTATAGCAACAGACCTACGAGTTTTGGAAAACACTCTGGCCTAGGTTTAAATATTGTAAAAAATATTGTCTTGTTACACAAAGGAACTATAGCAGCCTCAAATAGGATAAACACAAAAGGCGCCCAGGTTGAGGTTTTACTTCCTAAATTGTCCTAACATTATTTCTTGCTAAGGTTTATTTATATTGATAATAACATCCTCAATATGGCTCAGGATTATAAAGTAAAAGATATTAATCAAGCAGATTTTGGAAGAAAAGAAATTTCTTTAGCAGAAACGGAAATGCCAGGACTTATGGCTCTTCGAAAAGAGTACAAAGGTAAAAAACCTCTAAAGGGAGCAAAAATCTTAGGTTGTCTTCATATGACAATACAAACAGCAGTATTAATTGAAACTTTAGTGGAATTGGGAGCAGAAGTAAGATGGTCATCATGTAATATTTTTTCAACACAAGATCATGCAGCAGCTGCAATAGCCAAAGCGGGTATTCCGGTCTTTGCTTGGAAAGGTGAGACAGAAAAAGAATACTGGTGGTGTGTTAAACAAACTATTGAAGGAAAAAAAGACTGGAAACCAAATATGATTTTAGATGATGGTGGTGACCTTACAGCTTTAATGCATAAAGAGTATAAAAATCTATTAAAAGACGTTAAGGGTGTTTCAGAAGAAACTACAACAGGTGTTTTAGCGCTTAAAAAAATGGAAATTAATAAAGAGCTACTAATACCTGCCATAAATGTAAACGACTCGGTGACAAAATCTAAATTTGATAATCTCTATGGATGTAGAGAAAGTTTAGTAGACGGAATTAAAAGAGCAACTGATGTAATGATGTCAGGTAAAGTAGCAATTGTTGCTGGATTTGGCGATGTAGGAAAAGGAAGTGCTGCTTCCTTACGTCAAGCAGGCGCAAGAGTAATGGTAACCGAGACAGACCCGATATGCGCGTTACAAGCTGCTATGGAAGGCTACGAAGTTGTTGTTATGGATGAAGCTATCAAAGATGCTGATATAGTTGTAACCGCAACAGGAAATAAAGACATAGTTACAGCTGATCATATGAGAGATATGAAAGATAGAGCAATACTTTGTAATATTGGTCACTTTGATAATGAAATTCAAGTTGAGGCACTAAAAAATTACAAATGGGATGAGATAAAACCTCAAGTACACGAAATAGAATTACCTAGTAAAAAAAGAATAATTCTTTTAGCTGAAGGAAGACTGGTTAACTTGGGATGTGCTACTGGGCATCCTAGTTTTGTTATGAGCGCTTCATTTACAAATCAAGTAATAGCTCAAATTGAATTATGGAATAACTCAGATAAGTATGAGAAGAAAGTTTACGTGCTTCCAAAACATCTTGATGAAAAAGTTGCAATGCTTCATTTAGAAAAAGTAGGTGCTAAATTAACCAAAATGTCAAAAGAACAAGCCGAATATATAAGCGTTAAACCATCAGGACCATTTAAACCGGATACTTACCGCTACTAAAACAGTAGCTAATGATTGTAAAATCTTTAGAACATCTAAATTCATTTTCACAAAAAATTGCAGATAAGCTATCTAAAAACGATTGTATTTTTTTAATCGGTGAAATCGGTGTGGGAAAAACTACTTTTACAAGATATTTAATAAATTATTTACAAGAAAAAAAAGGAGAAAAGATTACTGAAGTACTTAGCCCTACTTTTAACTTACTTTACGAGTATGATCTAAAGGAAATTAAGATTATGCATTATGATCTTTACAGAATAAGAGATGAAAAAGAATTAAAGCATTTAGGAATATTTTTAGATGAGAGAGATGCAATCAAGATTATTGAATGGCCCCAACTAATTAATATTCCATTATCTGATAAACTAGAAATACATATAGATTATACCAAAAATGACAAAGAGAGAGAGATAAAATTTGTAGGCACAGGTAAATGGAAAATTTTAAATGAATTATAAACTTAAAAAAATTTCAGGAGATGCATCATTTAGAGAATTTTACAGATTACAAAAGGGAAGAAATACATCAATTATAGTTCAAGCAAAAAAAGAAAAATTTAAAAATTTAATTACCTATGTTGTAGTAAACAAAATTTTAGTAAAATATAAGATAAATGTACCTAAGTTGATCACTAATTACTATGAGCACAATATTATTGAGATTACTGACCTAGGACAAAAATCTTTTTATAAATCAATTATTAAAAAAAAAAATAAATATCATGATTACAAAGACCTTATTAAGATTATTATAAAAATACAAAATATAAAGTTAAATCGAAATTATCGTTTAGGAAAATTCAGAATTAATTTTCAAAATTATTCAATTAAAAATCTTCATAAAGAATCTGATTTATTTTTTGATTGGTATTTGAAGTATTGTTTCAAAAGTTCAAAACTTAAAAAGATTAAAGAAATTTTTAAAAATGAATTAACAAAAATATACAAAAAACTTTATTTTCAAAATAATACTTTTGTACATAGAGATTTTCATGCATCAAATATAATTGTAAATAAAAATAAACTTGGTTTGATAGATAGCCAGGATGCAATAATTGGAAATCCATTATATGATGTAGCTTCATTGATTGATGATGTAAGAATTAAACTACCCTCAAATTTACAAGAAAAACTACTAAATTTTTATTATTACAAATCTAAATTAAAAAAAGAAGAATACAAAAATTTAAAAAATGATTTTGACATATTATCTGTTCAAAGAAATTTAAAAATTCTTGGAATATTCGTAAGACTTTTTAAAAGAGATGGTAAACCTGATTATCTAAAATATTTACCTTATACTTGGAGTTTAATTGAGAAACGTTTCAAAAATCCTGTTTTTAAGAACCTTAAATTATTATTTAAAAAACATCTAAAAGTTAAAAAACTGAGAAAAATAAATACTTTATGAAAATAAAACACGGGATGATATTGACCGCTGGCTTAGGAAAAAGAATGCAACCTCTTACTAATCAAAAACCAAAATCATTATTAGAAATAGGAGGCACTACTCTTCTTGAGAGAGCAATTAATCTTTTAATCAATCATGGTGTAGAAGAGATAGTTGTTAATATTCATCATCTTGCTAATCAAATAGAAAAATTTATTTCAGATTTTAAATCAGATCTTAAAATTAAAATATCAGATGAGAAAGATTTATTATTAGATACTGGTGGTGGAGTAAAAAAGGGTACAAAAGAATTTAAGAATAACCCCTTTTTTGTAATTAATCCAGATACACTTTGGAGCAATAAATATTTTGAAGAGGTACAATCTTTAGAAAGAGAGTATTTCACAAATAAAAGACCGTGTTTATTAGTAGTTAAAAAAGAATTATCTTTGGATAATTCTTTCAAGGGTGACTTTAATTTAGACAATAATTTAATTTCTAAAGATGAACAAAATAAATTTATTTATACTGGCTTACAAATAATGAAAAATGATCATTTAGCTTTTTTTAATAAAAATATTTTTTCTATGAATGAAGTTTGGACAAAATTAATAAGTGAAAACAATCTCGGTGGATTAGAGAGTAATCAAAAATTTTATCATTTAAACACCATCGAAATGTTTGAAAAAATATCTTCTTTAACTTCTATTGATTAAAAATTATATTTTTTGCCCTAGAGTTATCTAGATAATAATATTTTTGAATTTTTAATTGATTATCAAATTCGATAATTAGTGGATTTCCTGTTGGAATTTCTAGTTCATTAATCTTTGTGTCTGAAATCTTAAAGAGATATTTACACAATGCTCTTAATGAATTTCCGTGAGCTGAAATTATAATATTTTTTCCATTTTTCAAATTCTTGCTTATTTCAATGTCATAAAAAGGAATTACTCTTTCGTAAGTGTTCTTCAAGGATTCTGTCAAAGGAATTTTATTTATGGGTATACTACCGTTTAAAGGACTAAAATTTTCAAGGTAATTACTATCTTTAGCCATAAGAGGAGGCGCTACGTCCCAAGATCTTCTGTATTTTTTAAATTGTTCCTCACCAATTTTCTTTTTCGTTTCCTCCTTATTTAAACCCGTTAATGAACCATAATGTCTTTCATTTAATTCCCAAGCAGTATTAAACTTTATGGGTAAATTTAAAGTTTTTAAAATGATTGTGAGTGTTTCAATTGCTCTTTTAAGATAAGAAGTATAACTAATATCTATTTTAATATTCAATTCTCTGATTAACTCACCTGACTTTTTAGCTTCTTCCTTACCTTTCTCTGAAAGATCAACATCTACCCAGCCCGTAAATCTATTTTCAGCATTCCAGGTACTTTGCCCATGTCTTGTTAAGATTAGTTTACTCATATAAGTTAATTAAGTTACTATGTACTATATAAAAATTTAAATGAAAAATACTATCTTCTTTACTTTAAAATATTTATTCTATTTTTCATTTATAATTCTACTAATTCTTTATTTGTTCCCAGGAAGTTTGATTGGTTACTTTTTTTACGGTAATTTGGGAAAACAACCTGATTTTATTTCAAATCCAATAGGAACTTCAATTAATCATTTAATATTTTTTTTTTATTTAAGTATTTTAGGTTTTATATTTCGTAATAATCAAAAAAAATTTATAAATAGTTTTACTTTTTTATTTTTAATTTCAATAATTTTAGAACTATTACATTATTTTATTCCCAATAGATCATTTGAACTTAAAGATTTATATGCAAATAGCATGGGAGTATTATTGGCTTTTTTCATATTAAAACTTTTTAAGAAAGTTAGGAATTAAATGTATTTACGAATTATAATCTTAATTTTAATTTTTTTTTCTAATTCATTAGCAGAAGAAATATCTGGTGTTCCAAAAATCGTAGATGGAGATACTGTTTATATAAATGATAATAAATTTAGACTAGAAGGTATAGATGCCCCAGAAGTAAAACAACAATGTAAAAAAGAGTCTTTAAAAATTTCATCTATAATTGGTTTCACATTTTATAAAGATTATAGCTGTGGGAAAGTTTCAAAAGAAAAATTAACAAGTAAAATTAATGGATCAGAAATAAAATGTATATTTACATCTAAAGATAGATACAAAAGATATATTGCTACATGTTATAAAAAAAAAACAAACCTAAACCAGTGGATGGTAAGAAATGGGTACGCAATAGCATATAGAAGATACTCAAAAAAATATGTACCAGATGAAGATTTTGCTAAAGAGAACAAATTAGGATTATGGCAAGGGAAGTTTATGAATCCAGAAAAATGGAGAAAGCTTAACTGATTTTTAGTATAAACTAATAAGTGATTCATTTTAAAAAAGTAATATCAATTCTAATATTTTTTATTTTAGGTGCCTGTTCGTCGATTCCAAAAAACACACAAAATAGTTGTGCTATCTTTGAAGAAAGATATTTATGGTACAAACATTCTAAGGCTTCCTATGAGAAATGGGGAGCACCTATTCATTTACAACTAGCTTTTGTAAAAAAAGAAAGTGATTTTAATTGGCTCGCAAAACCACCAAGAACTAAATTATTTAAAGTAATACCATTTAAAAGGCCTTCATCTTCATTTGGATACTCTCAAGCCGTGAAGGGAACCTGGGAGCAATACAAGAGGGAAACAAATAATCCTCTTGCAACAAGAGCAAGATTTAAAGACTCAGTAGATTTTATAGGGTGGTATATTCATAAAACAAATAAAATATTGAAAATTTCAAAAAAAGACCCTTATCGGCAGTATTTAGCCTATTATAAGGGTTGGGGAGATTATAAAAATTATTCAAAAGATAAAAAAGCTATAATATATGCAAAGTCTGTGAAGGATATGGCAAGCAAATATAGAAAACAATTAACGCTTTGCAAAAAAAATTTAGATAAAAACAAATATATTATTTTTTAAGCTGTTTCTGTAACTCAATTTCAACAGCATCAATCCTCTTGGTTCCTCTTCCAACAATTGTATAAACAGTAGGAATTACGTAGAGAGTAAAAAAAGTTGAGAATAACATTCCACCAAATATTGTTATACCAACAGTTAATCGACTTGCAGCACCAGGTCCAGTTCCAAGAATAAGCGGTAAAACTCCAATAATTGTTGAGATACTTGTCATTAGAATAGGTCTTAGCCTTATAGCGGCAGCTTCAAATACAGCAACTTCTAAATTTTTTCCTTCCTTCCTTAACTGATTTGCAAATTCTACAATTAGGATACCGTTTTTAGCTGAGAGACCGATCAAAATGATTAACGCTATCTGACTATAAACATTCAATGAAGACCCAACTACTAGTAAACCAATTAATCCACCAAGAATAGCCATAGGCACAGTTAACATAATTGTCAGTGGATGCCTCCAGCTTTCAAATTGAGCACTCATGGCAAGGTATGCAGTAATTAATGCTAAAGTAAATATTATATAAAGTTCAGTGTTAGTTTTTTTATACTCTTCACTTTCGCCTTTATAAGCAATTTTTGCTTGAGGTGTATTTTGTTCTACAACACCTACCAAAAACTTTAGAGCCTCATCAAGCGAATAGTCTCCTACAAGTCTTGCCGAGATAGTAACTGCTTTTTGTCTATTGTATCTTGCTAAGAATGGTGACTGTCCCTCTTCATCGTATGCAACTAAGTTTGACACAGATACAAGCTTTCCATTGTTTTTAGATCTCACAAAAACTTTACTTATACTATCTGGCTCTTGTCTATCTTTGATATCACCTTGCAAAATTATAGAATATTCTTTTCCATCTCTTGTAAAGTTTGTAACTCTTTTTGAACCAAAAATTGTTTCTATAGTTTTTCCAATATCTTCTGTAGAAACTCCTAGATCAGCAGCTTTTTTTTGATCTATCTTTACATTTAATTGAGGTTTGTTCAGATCAAAGTCATCTTGAATAGAGGTAAGACCAGGATTTTTTCTTGCTTCTTTTTTAATTATCTCTTTCCACTCAATCAATTGTTCATATGTATTACCCAAAACAACAAATTGAACTGGACTTTCTATTCCGCCAGTCCTTATTCCCTGAGGCATTATTGGAAAAGCTAAAACACCTGGCACTCTCGCAATTTTTCCAAAAGACTCCCTCATTATCTCGACTCCATGACGATCTCTTTTAGCCCAAGGTTCTAAAAGAACAATTATAAAACCACTATTTACTTGTTTAGCTGACTTCCCAAAACCTGGAACTCGCATGATTAATTTTCTATATTCACCTTTACCTACACTTGGAAGTAACAATTCCTCAATTTCTTCTGCTCTATCTTTGGTAAAATTAAAACCAGATCCTTGTGGAGCTTTTACAATTACAAAAAACGCTCCCCTATCTTCAGGAGCAATTAATTCTTTCTTGGCAAAATTAAAAAAAAATATTGTTAATACGAGAGTACCTAATAAAAAAATAGTTATTGTTTTTCTTTTCTTTATCCAATTTAATAGTGAAACTTTATAAAGATAAGTAAGATCTTTTAAAAATTTCTCAAATTTTAAAACAATTTTTGATTTTTGCATGTCTTTTTGCAAAAATTTACTAGCCAACATTGGACTTAATGATAACGCAACAAAGCTAGAAATAATCACAGCTGATGCAAGAGTAATTGCTGTTTGAGTAAAAAGAACTCCTGTAATTCCTTTAATAAAAATTAAAGGCACAAATACTGCTACTAACACAACAGTTGTAGCTATTATTGCAAACGATACCTGCTTAGCACCTTTGTAAGCTGCAACTAAAGGTGTATCTCCTAACTCTATTCTTCTCACTATATTTTCAAGCATCACGATGGCATCATCAACAACAATACCAATAGCTAGTACTAAGGCCATCAAAGTAAAAAGATTAATTGAAAAATCAAAAATATAAATTGATAAAAAAGTTGAGATTAATGAAACAGGCAAAGCTATTAAAGGGACAACTAAAGCTCTTAGGTTGCCGAGAAATAGATATATTATAATAGTCACTAATATTAATGCAATAATCAGCGTTTTATAAACTTCTTTAATAGCAGATTTTATATAATTACTTCTATCAAATGAAACCTCTAAGGTAGTTCCTGGTGGCAAGCTTGGTTTTAGTTCTTTTATTTTTTTTTTAATCCCATTTGCTACCGCAATGGTGTTTGCATCAGATTGTTGATATATCCCTATACCAACAACTTGTTTTCCGTTTCCTTTAAAAAGAGTTCTTGTTGACTCAGCTCCTAATTCGATTTTTGAAACATCTGACAAGGTTATGATCGAACCGTCCTTAGCTCTTTTTAATGGTAGATTTTTATAATTTTCAACTTCTTTATAAGCTTTATCCAGTTTTATAGTTAGATCGATATCTCTTGACTCAATTCGCCCAGCTGGGAACTCAGTATTTTCTTGTCTGAGAATTGTCTCAACTTCTTGAGTAGTAAGATCTCTTGCAGCTAAAGCTATTGGATCTAACCAAACTCTTAGTGAGAGCTCTCTTTGACCACCTAGGCGAACCCTGCCTACACCATCAACAGTAGAGAAAGTATCAGTTAAATATCTATCGGCGTAATCAGTTAATTCTAAATCAGTCATCGTTTCAGAGTTGAATGATAACCACATAGTAGTTCTCATACCTGCACTTTGTTTAAAAATTTCAGGCTGTTCCGCGCCCTCTGGTAAATTATCAAGCACTCTAGAAACAGAGCTTCTTACATCGTTAGCAACATCATCTAAGTCTAAACTTGTCTCAAATGTAAGTGTAATTCTTGAACTTTCATCCTCACTAAATGAGTCTATCGTTTCTAGTCCGGGTGTACCTCCAACAAAGTCCTCAATTTTTTGAGTTATTTGAGTATCAACAATTTCTGCCGATGCACCTCTATACTCGGTTTGAATAGTTACCACAGGAGGCTGCACATCAGGTAGTTCATCAGTTGGAATTTCTTGAAAAGTTACAAGACCAAATATCACTAATACCAAGCTCATTACTGAAGCTACGACAGGTCTTTTGATAGATAGGTCGGTTAAAAACATTTAATTTCTTGGATTTATAATTTTGATTTTAGCATTATTTCTTACTTTTGAGACACCTTCTGTAATAACAAGATCGCCTTCATTTATTCCTGATACAACAGAAACTTTTCCAAAATTTCTTTTACCAATTTCAATGTTTTTTTTTCTGGCAGTTTCGTCTTTTACTATGTAAACAAAAGCTGTACTACCTTGAATCGTGACAGCACTTTCAGGAACACCAATTTGGTTTATTTCATCATATATAACTTTTACTGTCATTAATTGCCCTGGAATAATATCAAAATTAGAATTATCGACTATAACTCTTGATAAAATCGATCTCGTAGAAGGATCTATTCTTGAGCTAATTGTTTGAATTTTCCCCTTAAAAGCTTTCTCAAATGCTGAACTTGTTATTTCTGCTTTTAATCCTGGTTTTAGTACACTTACATAATTCTCTGGAACTTTTATATCTATAACTATTTTTTTTAAATCATCTAAAGTTACTATTAAGCTCTCTGAACCCAAAACTCCTTGAGCAATTTCTCTTTTCCCCAATTTACCCGCAAAATCTGCAATAACCTCTTCTCCATTTTTAAGCCTAAGGATTATTTCACCTTTTTTTACAAATCTATTATCAATATTTAATTTTCCAGCAATTTCACCAGTTTTTATTCTATAAGTTTTTGAATTTTGCGCAATCGCTGTCCCAAAAGTTTCTATACTTTTGTAAAACAATGATTTCTCCACTTGCTCTACGATTACACCTGGCGCAGGCCTCACACTGAATTTTTTTTTAAAGTGCAAACCAATAAAATGCCTTGCAGCAATAATTGCAAAAATAGCAATAAAGAAAATGATTAAAAAAACTTTTAATTTTGACGGTGTTTTCATTTTTTATTCTAATCCGTACTCTGACCAAGAGCCGTCATAGATAGTTGGTTTTTTACCACTTATAATAGAATTAGCTAGTCCTAAAATACATGCAGTAACTCCAGATCCGCATGTAAAAGCAATATCTTTATCTTTATCTATTTCTTTTTGATCAAAAATCTTTATTAGCTCTTCTTTTTTTTTGAAGGTTCGATCATCATTTAAAAGTAATTGAAAAGGTATGTTTTTAGATCCTTTAATGTGACCACTTTTTAATCCTTTTCGGGGCTCAGGCACTAAGCCCGAAAATCTTTCTTTACTTCTAGCATCTATTAACTGAAATTTTTTATCTAAAATGTTTTTTTTAACTTGAGTCTTATTTATTACCATAGATAAATTTTCCTTGGCTTCGTAATCAGTTTTTGAGATTTTTATTACTTCTTTTGAAATAGCTCTATTTTCCTTTAACCATTTCTTAAAATTTCCGTCTAAAACAGAAACTAGATCAGCGTTATGTCCAAAGTAAATAAAAGTATACCAAACTCTACATGAACTAAAGACATCTGAGTTATCATAAATAATTATATGGTCAGAATTATTTATTCCTAAATTTGAAACAATTTTTTCCCACTCTTTATTTGAGGGTAGCATATGGGGTAACGAAGAATTTTGCTTTGAATTTTTATCAATATCAAAGAATATTGAGTTCTTTATGTGATTTTCTTTAAACTCCTCTTCAGCATTTCTACCTGAGTTAGGCAAACACCAGGTAGCATCTAATATTTTCACTTTATTGATATTTTTTTCTAGCCATTCTGTAGTAACTAGCTGTTTCATTATCTATTTTTTTCCAAGTATTTTTGATGATATTCTTCTGCCTTACAATAATTTTTGAGCCGAGAAATATTAGTTTGAATTTTTCCATTAAGTTCCTTATTAAAAATTTCTAAAATTTCTTTAGCCTCAGCTTTTTGAATGTCGTCCTCATAAAATATTTCACTTCTATATTGAGTTCCAACATCAGGATATTGCATATCTTTTTGAGTAGGATCGTGCATTTTAAAAAATAAATCTAAAATTTTTTTAAAGGAAATTAATTTTTCATCAAAGGTAAGTCTTACGACTTCTGCATGACCAGTATCACCTTTACATACTTCTTCATATGTAACTTTATCGGATAATCCACCGGCATAACCGACTTCTGTTTCAATTATACCCGGCTTATTTTTGAAGTTTTCCTCAGGTTTCCAAAAACAGCCAAGAGCAAGTGTACATTTCTTCATAAAGTAATTATATAGAGTTGTGAGGATATTAAATTGTTAGCACGAAATCAATTAGGCGTATTGTACGGGGTAGCATCTGTGGCATGTTTTGCCATGATGGATGCTTGTGTAAAATGGTTAGACCAGTTTCCTGTAGGTGAAGTGTTATTTGCAAGATTTTTTTTTGGTTTAATACCTATTTTAATGCTTGTACCTAAAAATGAATTTAAAACTTTTTATAAAACTTCAAGACCTAAATTACATGCTTTCAGAGCTGTAACAGGAACCTTAGCGATAATTGCACTTTTTATTGCTTTAAGAGAGATACCTTTAGCAGATGTTGTAAGTTTGACTTTTGGTGGGCCGATCTTCGTTACCTTGGGTTCAATATTTTTTCTATCTGAAAAAGTGGGTATCAGAAGATGGTCTGCAGTTTTAGTTGGGTTTATTGGAATGTTAATGATTGTTAAACCAGCTTACGAAGAATTAAATATTTATTACTTATTTCCAATAATTTTTTGTATTTTCTTTGCATGCGTAGCTCTAAGTATCAGAAGCTTATCATCTACCGAGCCTAATTATAGAATTGCTTTATACTTTTCTTTACTAAGCATGGTAGTTGGTTTAGCAACACTTCCTTTTGGCTGGATCATCCCATCAAAATTTGAACTATTTCTTCTTATTTTTACAGGTATAATTGGTTCAGTTGCTAATATTTTACTTACCGTGTCACTAAGAATTGCAGAAGCATCATTAGTTACACCAACAAAATATTTAAATTTAGTATTTGCAATTTTATTAGGATATTTCATTTGGGGTGAAATACCAAAAGTGCTAACTCTTTTGGGTGCTGCTTTAATTATTGCAAGTTCTATAATTATTTTTATGAGAGAGTCTCAACTTAAAAAACAAGTTGTAAGTTCGAGACCGTGAGTAAATATCCAAGTTATTGGTTAAAAGCAGTTAAAACTTTGTCTAAAAAAGATAAAGTTTTAAAAAAACTTATCATTAAATATAATGATAAATTTTTGACTACTAGAAAAGATATTTTTTACTCTTTATGTAAAAGCATAGTCGGTCAGCAGATAAGTGTATCAGCTGCTAACTCAGTATTTAAAAAATTTCAAAAGAAAACTAAAATAATTAATCCCTTAAAAGTATCGAAATTATCAATATCACAACTTAAATCTTGTGGCCTAAGTAGACAAAAAGCTTTGGGAATAAAAGAATTGTCAATTAAATTTGTAAAGAAAGAATTTGATCCAAAATTAATCAAAAACATGAATGATGAGGAAGCCATTCAATATTTATCATCTTTGAGACAAATAGGTAGATGGAGCGCAGAAATGATTTTACTATTCACTTACAATCGATCTAATATTTGGCCTTTGCAAGATATTGGCTTATTAAGAGCAATATCAAACAATTATAAGAAAAAATACTTCCCTCCAAAAAGTTTTTTAAAAAAACTTTATAAAAAATTTACACCTTATTGTTCAGTTGCCACGTGGTATCTCTGGCGCAGTATTGACGATGAACCAATCCAATATTAAGCACCTTCAATCGTTTGATGTTGACGTTCTGCATAGCCTTCAAGAATAGAATGTGCATCTTGATAATCTTTTGAATTGTAAAAGATATTAGCTTCATCATAAGATGGAAACTCAATTACAACTGTTCTTGGAGATTTATCACCCTCATTAGATGTAGATCTTCCACCTCTAATTAAAAATTTTCCCTTATATTTTTCAACTGCTGCTCTAGCTTTAACAGCGTATTCTTTTAGCTTTTCCTCATTAGTTATACTTTTATAAACACAAACTACATATCCTTTCATTTACAACTCCTTTAAAATAAACTAACTTTTTTCATGGCAGATAAACTTATCATTGATTGGAAAGAGTATAATCTAATCGTTGAGAAATTAGCAATACAAATTCATGAAAGTGGTTTTAAACCTAATTTGCTTATTGGTATTGCGAGAGGTGGCCTGCCAATTACTGATGTCTTAAGCCGAGTTTTTAAATTAAAATGTGCTTATCTTGCCGTAGAATCATACTCTGGAGAGGGCACAGAGGATCAACAAGGGGATTTAGTTTTCTCAAGAGAAATGAGCTCTACTGTTCAAGACATGAAAGGCAACATTCTTTTATGTGATGACTTATCTGATACAGGGGTAACGCTAAATAAAAGTATTGATTGGTTAAAAAAATATCCACCCCTTAAAGGAAATATAAAAGAGATTAAAACTGCTGTGCTCTGGAAAAAAAAAGATTCAACTTTCGAACCTGATTTTTGTGCTCAAAGATTAGATAGTAACCCATGGATTGTTCAACCATTTGAGCATTATGAAGAAATAAAAGTTCAGGATTTAATTAATAAACATCAGAAAAGTTAAGGGCCAGAATTAACTGGCCCTAAAATTTTTAAGCTACGTAAAAACTAATTACGCTAAATACTGCGATTACCCAAATAGCCGGAGAAGTTTTTCCAAATTTTCCTGTAAATATTTGAATTAATGCATATGAAATAAATGCAAGAGCGATACCGTTACTGATACTATATGTTAATGGCATTGTTATCATTGCAACTACTGCTGGACCTGACTCTGCTATATCATCCCACTCAATATCAGTGATATTTCTCACAAATAATATTGCAACGTACAACAAAGCTGCACCATCTATTTCTTTTGGTAAACTTGTAGCAAGCGGCGAAAAGAATAAACAAGCTAGGAATAAAACTCCTATTACAAGTGAAGTCATTCCAGTTCTGCCTCCGGCTTTTACTCCTGCGCCAGACTCAACGTAACTAGTTACAGTTGTTGTTCCCATCATTGCTCCAGCAACTGTTCCCACACTGTCAGATAACATTGCTTTGTTGATGTCTTGTACTTTTCCTTTTTTATCTACTTTACCTGCTACGTTAGCAACAGATGTTAATGTTCCTGCTGTATCGAAAAAGTCTATAAACAATAATGTAAAAACTATTGAAGCCATACCCGCAGTAAGCGCTGCTTTAAGATCAAAATCAAATAAGTATGTCATTGGCGGTATAGAACCAACAACACCATTAAATTTTGCCAAACCAGTAGCCCAAGCTATTATACTAAATAAAAGGATACCAATTATAATGTTTCCCCTTATCTTCATTTTCTCTAAAACAATCATAAAGACAAAAGTTAAACAACCTAGAAGCACTAAAGGATTCTTAATGTCACCAAGAGTAACTAGTGTGACTGGGTGGTCTCCTACTACTCCCATAATTTCTAAACCAATAATAGCTAGAAATAATCCTATCCCAGCACCGATCCCTAGTTTTAAACTTCTCGGAATTGAGTTAATCAACCATGCTCTTAAAGGAGTTAGTGATATAGCTAAGAAAATAACTCCAGCAACTAATACAGCACCCAATGCTGCTTGTGGTGTGTACCCCATTCCTGCAACTACTCCGTACGCAACAAATGCATTTATACCCATACCTGGCGCCAAACCTATAGGCCAAGTTTTTCCGTAAAACGCCATAATGAAACATGCAAGCGCTGTTGCTAGTATTGTTGCAGTAAATACTGCCCCAAAATCAAAAAAACCTTTTTCTGTTCCGGCAAATTCGCCAGATAAGATAAAGGGATTTAAAAACATGATGTATGCCATTGTAAGAAAAGTAGTTACACCAGCTATAACCTCAGTTTTAAAATTTGTTTTATGTTTTCTATACTCAAAATATTTATCCATCATAAATAAAACCTCCGTTAAAAGTTTATTACTCTATATAACTGTTAAAATCTTAACTAAATCCCTCATATCTACCTTGATTCAACCAAGAGTAAATATATCTGTTTATAACTTTTCGTTGTAAAATAAGGATAAGAATGAAAAGATTTTATTTTACGATTTTATACACATTATTTTTAATTTATTTGACTGGTTGCCAAACAGTCTCAAAAAAAATTGAAGATACGACAATTAAAGAAGAGCAGGAATTAAGCAAATGGTTAAATAAACCTGAAGAAGATCTTAAAAGTTTTTATGGCCAACCTGACAAAGTTGAATTTTTAAAAACAAGAAATAGAAATTACGTCTATATTACTAAAAAATATAAAATTAAGTGTGAGCGTAAATTTGAGGTAAATCCAAGGAATATTGTGGTTGGTTTTAGTAGCAAAAACTGCTTTTAATTACCTGCGGAGTAAATACTCCGCAAGTAAGGTAAGCTTATTTTATTTCAATAAGTCTTTTTTTCTTTATTTCTGGGATGATTTTTTCACAAGAAATAGTCAGTAAACCATCTTTTAGCTCAGCACCATTCACTTTTACGTCATCTGCAATTGTAAATGATCTAGCAAAAGATCTTTGCGATATTCCTCGATGAATAACTTCATCACCTTCTTTTTCTTCAGTTCTTTTAACGTCTTTTGTTTTAACAGTTAAAAGATTATCTTCATATTCAACTTCAACATCATCTTTGTTAAAGCCAGCAACTGCTAATTCAATAGCATACTTATCTTTGCCTGCTTTTCGGATATTGTATGGCGGATAATTGGTTTGTAAACCAAGACTGCCATTCCCTAACATAGATTCGAACTGATCAAACATGTCGTCGAAACCGATGCTAAAAGGTCTAAGTGAATTAAAGACCGATAGATCCTTACTTGTCATATATCCTCCTTTGTTAGCAAGGTTAATGTCAGCCCCATTTGGCAACCGACAATACAGATATGTGAATCATTTTTATTTTTTCAAGATTGTTATTTTAAAATTTTTGCAGATTTTAAAATAAAAGAATATTCTTCAGCTAGTTCTGTGATCGCATTGTCGCGGCCAGACATTCCTCCATGACCTGCTGCTTCCATTTTACATTTTAATAATTGAGTATTATTATCGGTTTTTGTTTCTCTAAGTTTTGCAATATATTTAACTGGCTCAGAGTAAAGGACTCTATTGTCAAACAGGGAAGTTGTAATTAGCATCGGCGGATAATCTTTTTTACTAAGATTGTTATAAGGCGCATAAGATAAGATATACTCAAAGTACTCCTTACTTTTTATCGGGTTTCCCCACATCTCCCATTCGCCTGGGGTTAACGGTAATTTCTCATTTAACATAGTTGTCATTGTATCTACAAATGGAACTAACAAAAGCATTCCAAAAAATAAATCTGGAGCCATATTGGCTACAGCTCCGCCAGTAAGACCTCCAGCAGATCCACCATAAAAACAAATTCCGCCTTTGTATGTATATCTTTGCTCTATAAGATGATTTGCACAAGCTATGTAATCTAAAAAAGTATTTTTCTTGAATTTTTTTTTACCTTTTTCATGATGTTTATCTCCTAAATCACCTCCACCTCTTACGTGAGCTATCGCAAAAGTAATTCCTCTATCAATTAAACAAAATCTTGAGGCACTAAAAGATGGAGATATACTATGTTTGTACGCCCCGTAGGCATATAAAAGAATTTTTGATTTTCCATCCTGTTTTGCTTTTTTCAATCTGACCAAACTAATAGGTATCATTTGACCGTCATGAGACTCAGCTTTTATTCTTTCAACAACATAATTACTAGAGTCATGCCCAGATGGAACTTCTGTTTGTTTTACTAATTTTTTATGCTTTGAGACGATGTCATACTCATAAACCTGTCCTGGAGTTGCCATACTCTCCCATCCAACTCTTATCATTGTAGTATTTGTATCTCTTTGCATTAAAGAAACACTAGGAACACCTATTGGTTCATCTGAAATTTTAATTTCTTCTTCTTTGTTAGTTCTAATATTTCTTACAAATAGTTTTGGGATAGCATCAGACTTTTCTGATCTAAGGATATAATCGTCTAAAAATTCAAAACCACCGATAACTGTTTCTTTTTTAGCGGCGATAAAAACTTCTAATTTATCTATCTGATTAGTCTTACATCTGAGTACCTTATAATCCCTAGCCTCTTCATTGGTATGAACATAAAAATAACCTTGCCAAGAGTCTATTGAATAACGAACATCATTTTTCCTTTTTTGAAAAAGAGCGGGTTTAATTTCTTTAGCATCAGCAGGAAAAAAATATTCTTCGGTTGTGATGTGATCGGAAGTTCCAATAATAAAATATTTTTCATCAGAGGTTATACCAATACCACAAGTAAAAGTTTCATCTTTTTCCTCAAATATTAGTTGATCTTTATCGGTCGATGTTCCAAGAACATGTTTGAAAATTTGTCTTGGTCTATGATATTGATCTAATCTCGAGTAGAAAAAGCTTTTATTATCTAAAGCCCATGTGACGCTTCCGCTTGTATTTTCAATTACATCTTTTTCATTTTTTCCTGTTCTAAGATCTCTCAAATAAATTGTATAATATTCTGATCCTTTTAAATCTAGAGAATAAGCAATAAAATTATCACAATAAGAAGTGCTTACAGTGCCAACTCCAAAATACTCTGAACCAGACTTCTTCTTTTCCAAATCACCATCAAAATAAACTTCCTCAGATTTAGAGCCATCAATCAGTTGCCTCATTCTTTTACCGTAATTACCCTTAGCTTCTGTTTTTGACCAATAATAATATCTTTTATCTTTATATTTTAATCCAGTGTCATCTAATTTAATTTTTCCTTTGATTTCGTTAAATAAATTTTTCTGTAATTCTTTAACGTCCGTGAAGTAGTCTTCAGTTATTTTGTTGTTAGCTTCTATGTAATCCTTGACCTGAGTATTTAACTTTTTTGGATCCTTTAAAACCTCAAGGATATTTGACTGATCAACCCATGAATAATCATCTTCTAGTGGAATTCCGTGATAATTTTTCGTAGTCTTTATTTTTTTAAGTTTTGGTATATTCATACAGAGAAATTATATGAATTTGTTTTTGTTGGGAATTATCATTTTCGTCGTAATCTACCTTTTTCTAAATTGGTTCGCTAGGGCTAGTTCAAAAAAGATAGCCACAACCATTAAAAAAATTGCAATTTATATATCATTGATTCTAGCTGTACTATTTACAATTGGCGGTAAATTCATCTTCAGTCTTCCAATGTGGCTGATCTTGCTCTCTGGGCTCAAGATAAAAGGGTTTACTGCTCTGCAAATGTATCAATTATGGAGACTAATCCAATTCATGAAAAATAACTCAGGAAGATTTTCCCAAGGTCAGTTTGGCCAAACTCCAGGATCATCAAGTCTTACATCAGAAGAAGCTTATAAATTACTAGGATTAAAAAAAGGTGCGAGCAAAGAAGAAGTTTTAAAAGCAGCTAATCAATTACAAAAAAAAATTCATCCTGATATGAACCGGAATGTAGACAGCTCTAGATTGAGTCAATTAGTAAATGAAGCAAAAGAAAAAATATTAAAAACTGATTTTAGTTAGTTAAAAGCTCAATACATTTGTTATAAACTTTATCAAAAGAGATCTTGTCTGCACCCAAAGTATCATGGGTTGTTGTTTCTTCAGTCTCACCTTCCGGGATAATTACATTAATATTTTTTGAATACTTTCCATAAGCCAGGACTGGACTATCCATAAACAAAGCTACAGTTTTTAAATTAAGAGCCGCACTGATATGCATAAAACCTGTATCATTTCCGCAGTATAAATCACAATTTGCTATAATTGGAAGCATTTCATTTATCTTTAAGTTATTTAAAAAGACACAATTAGATCCTATATTTGAATTCGACATTTCATTTATCAAAGGCTGGTCACTCTTTCCAGCTGCTAAATAAAATTTCGATGGAAATTTTTGATTTATTTTTTCACTTAATTTAATAAAATTTTTTATTTCCCAGCGTTTAGTTGGTCCGGATGCACTAATACCTAATACAATACATTTTTTTTTTAATGACATTTGTTTTTGAGCTTTTAATATTTTATCCTGATTGACAAAGAGTTTTGGTTGTGTTGATACAATTTTATCAATTTCATTCTCAGTAAAAATTTTTGCTGTATTGACAACATGTTGGCCTTTTTTTTTAAATAAAGGATATTGAGCAATTTTTTTTATTCCTGCAAATTTACAAATTAAAAAATATCTTACTGAACTATTAAATATGAATACTTTATCAAATTTTTTTTCTTTAATATCTTTTATCAATTTGATAAATCCTTTTAACCCATCGTGGCTACCAGTTTTATCTTCTAAGCGCTCTAATGTTATGACTTCTTTGATATGAGGATCGTCATGAAAAAGATCTTTTGCCCTAGTATTTTCTTTGGCTAATATAGAAACTGGTTTTTCATATTTTTTTGAGATTTCATGTATATAATTCAGGTGAATTATACAGTCTCCTAGCCCAACTTTATTTATTAGAATCAGAACTTTCATTTTTGAAACTTATATTATAATTTATTTCAATAAATTGGGACAATAAGATGTTGAAACGAGGCGTATACGCAGCAAGTTTAAGTGTTTTAAATAAAGACTTAACTTTAAATGTTGAGGCTACTATTTCTCATGCTGAGAACCTAATCAAAAATGGGTTACATGGATGCTTCTTTTTTGGAAGCACTGGAATGTCACAATTAATTTCTAAAAATGAAAAAATGGAGCTAATTTCAAAAATTTCTACACACAAACAAAGGAAACACTTTTATTTAGGCACAGGCTGTAACAGTCTTAATGAAAATATCGAGTTAATAAAATATGCAAGCGAGTTTAATTTTAATACGATTTTGTTAATGCCAAGCGCATACTATGTTGGAAATTCTGACGAGGGAGTTTTTGAGTTTTACAAAAAAATAATTCTAGCATGCCCAAAAATTAAAATTGTAATTTATAATTTTCAAAAATTATCTGGTTATATTTTTTCAATTGATGCAATTACAAAATTAGTTAAGTCATTTCCTAAAAATATAATTGGAGTAAAAGATTCATCTTACAATTTGTATGAAAATTTGAAAATTAAAAATTTTTTAATATTCCCCGGCAGCGAGGCTAAACTACTTAAAGGATTAGAAAAAGGATCTAGCGGTGTTATAAGTGCAGTTACTAACTCAACGCACTTCTTAGCCAGAAAAGTATTTGACGATTTTGAAAATAAGATGCCGCAAACGAAAAATGAGCAATTAATAGGAGTTCGTAAAACCTTCGACAGCTATAATTTAATATCAGCTTTGCACAGTTTTCATTCGATTAAAGATGAAAATTATAAGAATATATTACCTCCACTTACTTTATTAAGTGAGCAAAAACTGAAAGAACTTATTGAAAAATTAAACAAACTAAAATTTATTAGTGAAAAAAACTTAGCAGCGTAATTTATGATTTTAGCAAAATTATTTACGAAAATATTCAAAGAAGGTGGAATAATACTAATTGACTCTGAAAATCAAAAATATATTTGTGGTTCACCAAGACAGACCAACCCTATAACTTTAAAACTTTTTAAAAAAGATTTAAATTGGAAAATTCTACTGAACCCAGAACTTGAGTTTCCTGAAGGTTTTATGAGAGGAGATATAGTCATTGAAAATGCCTCATTGAAGGATTTTTTAATGGAAGTTTTAAAAAATCTAGGAAGAAGCGAAGTTAGCACAACAAGTATTTTTTTTAAAAAAGTTTATCAAGCATGGAGATTTATCTCAAATTTTAATTTTCCAGGAAAATCAAAAAAAAATGTTGAGGCTCATTATGATATTGGTGGAAGGAAAGGTGAAATTCTTTATGATGTGATGCTTGATAAGCACCATCGTCAATATAGTTGTGGCTACTGGAAAGAAGAAACTAAAACTTTAGAAGAGGCACAAGAAAATAAAATCCAACATATAATAAAAAAACTTGATATTAAAAAAAATCAAACAGTTTTAGATATTGGTTGTGGTTGGGGCGGCCTTTGTTTTGAGATAGCTAAACAGTATGACTGTGAAGTAACTGGAATTTCATTAAGCACTAATCAAATTAATTACTGTAAAGAGAAGGCCAAGAAATTAGGATTAGAAAATCAAGTTAAATTTGAATTAATAGATTATAGATTAGTAAAGGGAAACTATGATCGTATTGTATCAGTAGGTTTTGGGGAACACCTAGGAGTAAAGTTCTACAACACTTTTTTTAAGAAAATTAACAGTATTTTAAATGAAAATGGCAATTTCCTATTTCATCTAATTGGTGTAGTGGACAAACCTTCTGCTCCAAATCAATTCATAAATAAATATATTTTTCCAGGGGGTGTATGTCCCTCACTGAGTCAGCTTATAAAACCAATAGAGAAAACCGGTCTAATCGTTGCTGACACAGAAACTTTAATAAGACACTACGATAAAACACTTGAGGCTTGGCTAGAAAGATTTTTAGCAAAAAGGAATGAGATAAAAGATTTGTTTGATGAAAAATTTTGTAAAATGTGGGAATTTTATTTGGCAAGCTGTGCGGCAGCTTTCAGATACCGCGATCTTGTTGTTTTTCAATTACAAATTGTCAAGAACTTTCATTCTGCTCATAGAACAAGAGACTATATATATTCATAAAAACTGTTATTAAATAAAATAACAGTATGAAAAGAAAAAAAAAGAAACATAAAAAAATTAAGTCAATAAAATCAAAAAAACCCAGATCAAAAAAAAGTGCTAAAAGACGAAAAAAAATTACTAAAAGAAAATCAAGAATAAAAAGAATTTTAAAAAAAAAAGGAAAAAAAACTAAGTCACGAAAAAAAAAATTTATTTCGTCTAAATTCAAGAACAAAAAAACCCAAAAAACAAGAGCGGTAGTATCAGGAATTTTAAGTTTAAGCGATAAATTGAGATCAATGCTCAGACTTAATTTTAATCTAGATAAATCTCTGCAGAAATTTTTTCAAGGTATTTCTAATCAAGTTTCAAATATAAAAAAAGTTATTCAAGAAGAAAGAGAAAAACAAAAAAAAATTAAAATTCAAGCAATGCAGAGAGAGAAAATAGAAGCGCAAAAACGCTTTAAACAACAAGAAGAACTTGCAATAAAAGCTAAAGCACTTGAACTTAGAGAAGAAGAAAAATTAGGCCGTGAGAGAAAGATAGAATTACAGAAATTTATAAGATTGGAGCAAGCTGAACTTAGAAAAGAGCGAGCAGAGAAACAGAGAAAATTTTTAGAACAAATTGCTTTAGAAAAAAAGATAGAGCAATTTAGAAAAAGAGAGGCTTTAGAAATAAAAAATTTGGAGAAATATGTACTAAGTCAACAAAGAGAGTCCTACGAAGAAGTTCAACAACGCATAGAGAGAATTAAAGAAAAATATAGATCTTTAAGAGAACAAAAAGTTAATGAAGCAATTAGAGAAAGAGTTGCTCAACTAGGAATTAAAATTGAAGATACAGATAATAAGGAAACTTTACTAGAAAAAGAAAGAATTTATAATCAGGAACGAGAAAAAATTGAGTATGCTTTAGAAAGCTTTTACAGATCTGCTCATAGTTTATGCTTTCAAATAAACAAAAGATATATTCCAAAATATTTGAGTATTATGAGGGTCGTTGATCGAAGATTTGAGACTGGTGAAATATTTATAAAATGGGATGATACCGCAGAGGATGATTGGTTGATTTTAATATACATCAAAGATAATTCACCTGATGAAGGAATTATAATTGAAGATAAATCAAATCCAGAAAAACATAGCTCTTATGAATTTAAACCAACGGAAATATTTAGAGCTTCAGATCTTATGGTGGACTCGCTTACTAAATTGCTTGATAGAGAAAGAAATAAAAAAAAGGTTAGTTGATAAGGTCTTTTAATTTTTTAATCTCACCAATTTTGAATATAATTGCTTCGTCTTTTTCATAGCCGAACTTTTCAGCATTTTCTTTAAACCTAACGGGAGGTTCCCAGATCGGCTCTAAACTTAATATGGCTGTTCCCCAATGCATTCCTATAACTTTTTTTACCTCTAAGTCTCTCATTAAAGATAAGAGCTCTTCAGGATTTGCGTGAGCTGTAGATTTATCTTTGACTGGAACTAGTGGATAGAAATTATAAGCGCCCAAATTTCCAAAACCCAAATCGATAGGACCAAATTTTTTTCCTAATTCCTTATAAAATGGAGCTGGTCCAGTATCACAAGCAAAAAAGATTTTTTTATCTTTGTATTCAATTAAAAAACTTCCCCAAAGTGATCTGTTTGTATTTCCATCTCCCCAGATCCATCGTTTGGACCAATGTTGACTTGGAAGCATTGTCACTGTGATTTCATCATTAATTTTAATTTTATCAAACCAATCCATTTCTTTAACAGTATCTTTTTTATATCCGTTTTTTGTGAAATATTTCCCAAGTTTAAGAGGCACAAGAACTTTAGAATTCTTATAAGGAAAGTTTTTTATCGTACGAATGCTCATGTGATCATAATGATTATGTGTCAGCAAAAATAAATCTATTTTTGGAAGTTCTTTAAGAGTTAAAGGAGATTCTATGTATTTCTTGGGCCCAAATACCATAGGCCCATAATTCTTTTCGAAAACCGGATCAGTAATAATTGTAGTGTTTCCAAGTTTAATTATAAAGCTCGCGTGATCAAGCCACATCACATATGAGTCGGATTTATGTTTTTCAAGATTTTTTAAAACTATTTTTTTATCAATTACATGTTCAGGAGGATAATCAATCTTAAGTTTCTTTTTTTCCTCCCTAAAAACTTTCCAATCCCATTTAAAATTAGGATCCCTTTTAGGACCTCCCTCAAGGTTTCTAAAAGCATATAATTTTCCGTCTTTATAAACATGATGATAAGGTTTTTTTTCCATAGCATTTAAATTAATACTTAATGAAAATAATGTACACAGAATAAGGGGTATTCGCATACCCCTTATTAGCACAGACAATTAAATTTAAAAGGAAATTAAATATCTGAACAATTAGATTTATTTATTCTCTTATCAAATGATTTAAGTGCTTCTTTTGAAATGACCCAAACATACGAGCTTTCTTTTAAACCATTTTCATCGGCAGCTGTACATCTTTTGCCAAATTTTACCTTGGCCATGTTGCCTCCAGCACAATTAGTCAACATAAGCAACAACATAAAAGTAGATAATATTTTCATGATTAAAATTTAAAGTTAAAGTCTGTGCTTTGCTTGGCATAATTTGGACCAAAAAAAGAAATTGAAACTTTATTGAATAAGATTAACTTTAGCCTTATGATTGAAATTATGTCTAAAAGCCATATTTATGAATTGAAAGTTTATGTTGAAGACGTTGACTTTGGTCGAGTATTTTACTCTAGATATCTTCAGTATATCGAGAGAGCTAGAACGGAGCTAATACACGAAAAATTTGGTCTTACTTTAACTCAACTTATGAACGAGCACGACACAATGTTTGTCGTTAGGAAATGCAACATTAAATATCTAAAATCAGCAGTTTTTGAGGATAATTTAAGTGTCGAAACAGCTGTTTTAAAAAAAACCAACGTTAGACTAAACTTGCTTCAAGAAGTTAAAAGAGGTGGGGAAGTTCTTGTTAGTGCAGAAGTAGAACTAGCAGTGGTAAATCGAAGTGGGTCAATAAAAAAACTTTCTAAAGATTTTTTTGCAAAAATTTAAATTTGGCTAAGAAACGCCTAATATCTGCCTAAATTTACGTTATAAACTATATTCAACTCAAGTTTGCAAATTCAGCAATACTCAAGGAGTTGAAAATAAATTAAAAGGTATTATGAGAATTAAACAATTAAAAAAAAACAAGCTAAAGACTAACGTTGATAAGAAATTCAAAAAAATCTCTCTATTCGAACTTCAAAATAGTCCAAAATTTCTAAATTTTAGAGTTCGAGCATAATCTTTCCTCCTAAATAAATCAGTGGCTTAATCTAATTAGGCCATTGTTTTTATACCAATAATTGTTAAATTAATCTGTGAAGCGTAATAAACTGAATAATAAAGTAGCAATTATTATGGGATCTCAATCGGATCATTCCATAATGAAAGAGTGCGCGAAAATTTTAAAGGCTCTCAAAATTAAATATCAAATTTCAATAGTAAGTGCGCACAGAACACCAAAAAGAATGTTTGAATTTGCTGAGTCAGCCTCAAAAAACGGTTTTGGTGTTATTGTGGCTGGAGCAGGAGGTTCAGCACATTTGCCCGGCATGGTGGCATCTTTATCTTCCTTGCCAGTTATTGGAGTTCCGATAGAAACAAAAAAACTTAAAGGTTTAGATAGTTTGTTATCAATAGTACAAATGCCGCGAGGTTGTCCTGTAGCCACAATGGCTATAAATGGATCAATGAATGCTGGTTTACTCGCAGCTTCAATTATTGGAAATTTTGATGAAAAAATTAAATCAAATTTAGAAAAATGGAAACGTTTACAAACTAAATCTATTAAAAAAAAACCTTAATTCGATGACAATAAGCACCCTAGGGATCATTGGTTCAGGTCAACTTGGTTCATTGTTATGCCAGGCTGCAAAAAAACTTAATATAAAGACTATAGTAATATCAGATGATAAAAATGGTCCTGCCCAAAATTATTCGGGTGAATTTATCTACTCACAATACGACAACAAAGAAAAGATAAAAGAGTTTATTAGCAAAGTCGATATCATCACTTATGAGTTTGAAAATATCCCAATAAATATTTTAAATGAGATCAATAAAGAAAAAAAAGTCTTACCTAAACCTGAAATAAATAAAATAATTCAAAACAGAAAATTAGAAAAAACTTTCGTCAATGATTTAGGTATTAAAACTACAGACTGGGCCTTCATCAAACAAGCTGCAGACGTCGAAAAGAATAAAAACTTATTACCCGGAATTTTAAAATCAAATACACTTGGTTATGATGGACACGGACAATACGTTTTAAATTCTCTTGATGATGTAAAAAAAAATTGGTGTTTTACTGCTGATTATATTTTAGAAAAAAAGGTAAATTTAAAAAAAGAGATTTCAGTTGTAATAACAAGATATTTAAATGGTGAAACTTATATTTATGAGCCTATAGAAAATATTCATAAAGACCAAATCTTAAATCATTCAAAAATCCCTGCAGATATAAATAAAGAAATTTTTGTTAAAGCACAGAGTAATGCAAAACTTATTTCAGAAAAATTAGATTATGTTGGTACGATGTGTGTTGAATATTTCATCGATCAAGATGATAATTTGTTAGTCAATGAAATTGCTCCAAGAGTCCATAATTCAGGTCACCTAACAATAAATGCGTTTTCCATAAGTCAATTTTCTGGACATGTTGCAGCTGTATGTAATCTTGGCATAAAAAAAGTTGAAAAAATTTCTAACGCAGAAATGTTTAATGTTTTAGGAAAAGATATAGAGACTTATAGATCTAAAACATTTAGTAAAAATGAATTTTTTTATGATTACGGAAAAAAATCTATCAAAGATAAAAGAAAAATGGGACACCTTACGGTTTTAAAAAAATAATTATTTAATTGTTATTCTATGCATAACTCTTCTGCAGTTCTTTATTTCACTAGCCATATGCAGAATACTTAAATTATCCCAAAGACAGATATCACCTTTTGTCCACTCATATGAAAATATAAAATCTTCTTTGTTTACGTGGTCTACTAAATAATTTTTTAAATATTCAGCTTCGTCTTCTTTTACATTTTTAATCTCCATTAAATGACCTGGAGATACATAAAGAGTTTTCTTTCCATCTACAGAAATAACTATTGGATGTTCAGCTTCCATACTTTCTGAGGATTTTATTCCCATTTCTTTTTCTCGCTCAAGTCTTGTTATTGCTATCGGACCTGCTGATGAAAAAACTCCAGTTGCGTCTTTAATTTTTACTTTAATATCGTCTGGCAATTTATCGTAAGCATTAAAGCCAGATGAGAATATAGTATTACCTTGGCCAACTGGTATTTCTATACCCATTAACATTGTATATCTGGGTCTATCATTAGCTAAATAACTTGTATCCTGATGAAGCCAGCTAGAGCCGAAACTTAAATTTTTATCATCAGGCTTTCTCTCGATTACATTTATAAATGGAAATTTTTCATCTAAACCTTTTAGTCTTGGATACACTACGGGTTGACCTATATTCTTTGCAAAATTTTGATAAGTTTCAGGATCAAGATTTTGTTCTTTTATGAATATAACTCCGTACTTGTTTAAAATCTTTTTTATTTCTGTTGCCTGATCTTGATCTATGGATTTTAAATTAATGTCGTTGATATAAGCTCCAACATTATTTTTTCCCGGTGAGATAGATAAATTCATTTAGTTCAAAGGTTTAATTAAAGCAGGGTCATTATTTACTGGATTATTAACATCTTTTGATATCTCATGAAACTTTAAATTAGGCGGTTTAATAGAGCTTAATATTTCCATAGCATCTTTTTTAATATTCAAATAATTATTAATCTGGCTTTGATTAATAATCATTGGTTCTCTGTGATGGATGGTGCTAATTTTTTCAGTAGCTTCTCTTGTAATTATACAAAACTGGTCATTCTGATATATCCCGGCAAAATACATTAATTCATCATCTTCTTTTGAAAAATAATATGGAGTTTTTGTTTTATCTTCCCTTTTCCATTCGTAATACCCATCAGCTGGAATAATGCATCTTGATGTCTGGATAAGACTCTTAAAAGTAACTTTTTCCATAAGGGTTTCTCTTCTTGCATTAATAAGAGGAGAAAACTTATCTAATTTTTTAGACCAACTCGGAACTAATCCCCACTCATAAAGCTCAAGAGCCTTACCATTTGAATAGGATTTTATTACAGGCAACTTTTGAGTTGGGTGTGCATTATAATTATCTGTATCCTCAACCTTTATGTTTGTTTTTACCAAATCAGCTGTTTTAGTAACTGGTTTCCTAATACTATATCTTCCACACATTATTTATTTTTTCTCTCTCTTTTAAGCTTTCTCTTTTCTTTTAAAGACAACTTTGCTTTTTTCATAAAACTTCTATCTTTTTGACTTTTACCCGAATATCTTTTTGACATACTTATTCGTCTATTATTTCATGGAATTGCTCACCTAGTCCATCTACTTTTAAGTGAAGTTTGTCACCTGTCTTTAGAAATTCAGGTTTTTTCATTTCCATTGCCGTACCCGCAGGTGTCCCGGTAGTGATAATTGTCCCAGGATATAAAGTCATAAATTGACTTAAATGAGAAATTAAAAAGTTGAAATTGAAAATCATTCTTTCTGTATTTCCAGTTTGTCTTCTGTTGCCATTTACATCTAACGCTAAATTAATATTATTTAAGTTTTTTATTTCATCTTTGGTTACAAGATAAGGCCCTGTTGGTCCTGCTATAGATTTACCTTTAATCCATTGACCTCCCCTTTCTTTCTGCCAAGATCTTTCAGATATGTCATTGACTATACAATAGCCAAACACGTAATCTTGAGCATTTTCCTCTTTAATATATTTTCCTTTCCGACCAACAATCATGCCAACTTCAACCTCATAATCCATTTTGCTAGCAGATTTAGGCTTTACTATTTGATCGTTAGGACCCTGAATACATCCTGAACTTTTATTAAAAACAATTGGTTCAGTTGGTAATTTTGACTTGGTACCTTCCGCATGTGCTTTATAGTTCAAACCTATTGCTAAAAAATCTACAGGATTTGAGATACATGCTCCAATTCTAGTTTTTGAGTCAATCTGTTTTAGCGCTGAAAGATCAATTGTTTTTAACTTATTAAACGTTTCATCATTTATTGTTTGAGGATTTAAATCTTTAATATGATCGGAAAGATCTCTAATTTTATTATCACTGTCTAAAGTAGCAACAATTTCACTTCCTAATTCACCAACTCTTAATAATTTCATTCTTGGAATCGCTATTTTACAAATCTTTTGATTCTTTCTTCAGTAGTCGTTTCAGGACCGGAGTAAGGTGTCTCGTAACTATTAGTCCTTGTTAGAACATCAATACCCTTAGTAAAAATAAAGATAAAAAAAACAATAAAAAAGACCGCGAATATTTTTGCAGGATTATAATTTCCAGATTGAAAAACACTGACTGGTTGTTCTTGTTTTTTGTGAAAAAATTTAAATGTTAAGTAAACTGCTATGATTAATCCAATATGTGCCATAACTACTCCAGCCCAACCAAAAATAAAAGAGGTTACGCTAAATACATAGAGGCTAAACACAGTGGACCAAACAAAAGACAAAACAATCAAAATTTGAAGCCTTACAGACTTTGGCAAGCTTCTTAAGTCGTTTTTACTATCATCAAACATGATGTTTGCTGCTTCAGTCATCCAATTTTTAAAACTTTCCATAACTGCCTTATATACTTTTTAAACTGAAATTTAAATTATTATAAATTTCGCACTAGTTTTCTTACTTTTTCCATATGTGAATTAAATTTTTCTTGTGTCATACCTGGTAAAACCTCATAAAATCTTATGTAGGTTGTTTCCATTCCACCAAGTTTTAAAACTCCTGCTTTAATTCTTCTAAATGGAATATTTTGAAACCAGGTTTGAATTGAAAACCAATTTCCACCGTAAGACATTGACATTATAGCTTTTCTACCTTTCATCGCGCCTGCAACTGGGTAACCCCAATTACCAACAAGTCTTTTAAATGAGAAAAACCATTTAGGAGCTAAGGTTAAATCAATCCAATTTTCTAAAATTGCAGTTGCTCTCAGATTATAACAGGGTGAAATCATAAATAATACATCACTAGCTTCTAGTCTTTTTCTATAATCTAAAATTTGATTATTAGGGCCAGAACCATCAAAAAAAGGAATCGGTTTTTCCTCATGTAAATTAATTAAATCAATTTGATAACCTAATTTTTTTGCCTCTTCGATAAAAGTATCTCTTACAGAAGCATTAAATGATTTTTTTATGTCGTGATGGCCGTAAACAATAAAAATTTTTTTAGACATCTTTATTTGTCTATATCATTTTTTTCATTTTTTCGTATTAGAAATCCCGAACCTATCCCCACTGCAATGGCTGATATAACCCACGAATATTCTTGTTCGCTGAAAAGAACTAATAGACCAAAACCTATAATGATTACTCCTAAAAGCTTATTATCCATTGACAAATATAAACCTTATATTAAAGTTTACTTACCCATCTGTCATGGGAAAAAAGACTCGGCATTCGACATGCCGGACCTATAAAGGGTTGCAAAGTCGGTGGAAATGAAAGGAGTTGCTATGAATAGATTTAGCAAACTGTATGGAAATTCTGCCGTTAAAAAAGCTGAGCAGAAACTTTCAATGCAGTTAAGTAAAAACCAAAAAGCCCCCGAGGCTAACGCCAATGGAACGGCTGGTTATTTGGTTAAAAACGGAAAAAATTCCGGAAAAATTTTGAAGCATATAAAAACTGATAAAAGCCAGCTTTAAAACTTTTATAGGGTGGGGACTTTAAAATCCCCACTCAAGTCTTTAATATCACCCCAATGGAAAAACAAAATTTTTATGATCTTAATTTTGATCAACTAAAATCTTTTTTAATTGAAAAAGGAGAAGTTGAGCCAAAAAAAGCAAAGATGAGATCTCAACAACTTTTTAATGCAGTTTATAAAAAAAATATTAAAAGTTTCGATGAACTTACAACATTTGGAGTTGAACTAAGAGGCAAGATCAAAGATTTGATTAGTTTAGAAAAACCAAAAATTATAGATGTTCAAAAATCTAAAGACGGGACTATAAAATTTCTTTTAGAGCTAAAAGATAAACGTAATGTTGAGACAGTTCTTATTCCCGATAAATCTCAAAGCAGATATACAATTTGTTTATCCGTATCAGTGGGCTGTTATCTCTCTTGCGAATTTTGTGCAACAGCTCAAATTTCAAAAAAATTAGTAAGGAATTTATCTCCAGGTGAAATAATTTCACAAATCATTTTAAGTAAAGACTATATTAATGATTGGTCAACACAGAAAAAAA
>CACAWF010000008.1 GCA_902536085.1 uncultured Pelagibacteraceae bacterium
TTTCATAGTACTTTTTATTAAGTTATTTTGAGTTATAAATTTGTCTTCAACTTTACAAATTACATCCACAATTGCATTGCCTATTCCTAAGATTCTCATTTAAGCTTTTTTTGTTTTTAATGGCTTTTTTCTATTTGGATAACAGCTTTTACAAATTTTACAAGTTATTCCGTGACAATCTCTAGCTTTACAATACTCACGACCGTACCAAATAATTTGGAGATGAAGTCTGTTCCAGTATTTTTTTGGAAAAATATTCTTTAAATCTTTTTCAGTCTGTGTAACATTTTTTCCATTTGTCAGGCCCCACCTTTGAGCAAGTCTATGAATATGAGTATCAACAGGGAAAGCAGGATACCCAAACCCTTGAGACATAACAACACTGGCTGTTTTATGTCCAACACCTGGCAATTGTTCAAGTTCTTCATAAGATTTTGGAACTTTTCCGTTGTATTTTTCTATTAATGTTTTTGATAAATAAAAAATACTTTTTGCTTTTACTCTAAAAATTCCAATTTTTTTTATTAAATTTTCAATTTTTTTTCTACCTAATTTTACGAAATGTTCAGGTTTATTATATTTTGGGTAAATTTTTTTTGTAACATTATTTACGTTCACATCAGTACATTGTGCTGAAAGCAGAACAGATATTAATAACGTAAATGTATTTTTATAATTAAGTGGGATGGGTACTTTTGGATACAGCTCATTTAAAATCTTTATTATGATCCTAGATTTATCTTTGTTTTTCACTTGAAGTTTAAAAGATCTCTCATTGAGTATAAGCCTGGTTTCTTTTTAGATAACCATTTAGCTGCAACAAGAGCACCTTCTGAATACAAGGCTCTATCAAATGATTCATGGTTCAATGTAACTATTTCTTTTCCGCTTGAAAAAGTTACTTCATGTTTTCCTATAATTTCTCCTTTTCTTATCGAGTTAAAGTTAATTTTATCTCCATAAGGAAACGATTTTTTATTAAGATATTTTTTTCCTATCATACTATAAAAATCTTTTTTTTTACCAACAGCTATTCCTTTGCCTAACATTAATGCTGTACCCGAAGGATAATCTTTTTTGTATTTGTGATGAATTTCATAAACTTTACTTAAGAAATTTTTTCCTAAAGATTTAGAGGCAATTTCTGTTAAATAAATTAATAGATTTACGCCTAAACTCATATTTCCTGCCTTTAAAATGGATATCTTTCTTGAATATTTCTTTATTAATTTTTCTTCTTTTTTTGTGAAACCTGTTGTCCCAATGACAACTTTCTTTTTTTGTCTGACTGCAATTTTTAGAATTTCCAATGTACATTTAGGTATAGTAAAATCTATAATTATATTTGCTTTTTTAAAAGCATTTAAAGAATTCAGCTCAGGTTTTATTCCTGAAATTTGTTTATTTATTTTTTTATTTTCAGTTAAAGAAACAAGTTTGAAAGTTTTATCTTTATTTACTGATCTTATGAGCTCTTTTCCCATCCTACCCATGCATCCAGTAATTGCTAAATTAATTTTTTTCATTATTTAATTAAATAAATAATAACAATAATAACTAGCACAATTATAGTCCAGATAGATAAATTATTTAAAAATTGTTTTAGCTTATTGTTAGTGGATAAAAAACCTGGTAAGATTAATGCAAGTACCGCAATAAGAAATATTGCTGACATTATTTGGTCAGTTTCCATGGGAATTATGTTTTTTTCCAGAATTTTCTAGCTTTTTCAAAAAAGCTTTTAATAACTGGATCTGGTTTATTAGTCTCGATTTCATTAAATTCTTCCAAAATTTCTTTTTGCCTTTTTGATAAAGAAGTAGGAACCTGTGTAACTACTCTAATGTAAAGATCTCCAAATAAATTTCTTCTTAGATAAGGCATACCTTTGCCTTTTAACCTAAATTGCTTTCCATATTGGGTTCCTGAAGGTATTTTAATCTTAGATTTACCACCATCTATTGACGGAACTTCCACAGAAGTGCCAAGAGCGGCATCTGAAAATGAAATTGGCAATTCATAATATAAATTTTCATCTGATCTTTTAAAAATATTATGATTATCAATAGAGACAAAAAGATATAAGTCTCCACTTGTCCCACCCTTGGATCCCGCTTCACCTTTACCTGATAATCTTATTCTAGTTCCGTCGTCAACACCTTTTGGAATTTTTACAGTTACATTTTCATTAGCTTGCACTTTTCCATTTCCGCTACATTCACTGCATGGCGTGCCAATCATCTCACCGTATCCGCTACATTGAGGGCAGGTTTGTTGAACTGTAAAGAAACCTTGATTAGTTCTTACTTTACCTCTCCCAGAGCAATAGTCACATTTAATCGGTTTTGAACCTTTAGCTGCTCCACTACCTGTACAAGATTTGCAAGTTTTGTAAGTAGTATATCTTACGTTCTTTTCAGTTCCTTCGTAAGCTTCCTCTAAACTTATGCTAACATCATACCTTAAATCATTACCTCTATTGCTCGTTCTTCTTGAAGAAGTTCCTCCAAAGTCACTAAAAAAATCCTCAAATAAGTCGGAGAATGAGGATGAGTCAAAACCTCCAAAACCTCCAAAACCCCCACTACCTCCACCTTCAAAAGCTGCGTGACCAAATTGATCATAGTTAGCTTTTCTCTTGTCGTCTGAAAGTATGTGATAAGCTTCACTAGCTTCCTTAAATTTTTCTTCAGAAGCTTTATCACCTTTATTTTTATCTGGATGATACTTTAAAGCTAATTTTCTATATGCTTTTTTGATATCTTCTTTGGAAGCACCTTTTGGAATACCTAAGACATCATAACAATCTCTTTTAGCCACTGGGACGTCTCCTTATTAATTATCTTAGGCGCTTTTTTCTTTGTCCTCTTCTTTGTCTTTTACGTCTTCAAAATCTGCATCTACAACATTATCTTTATCATCAGGTTTAGCGTCTTTAGGCTCTTTTGATCCTTTATCAGCTCCAGGCTTTTGTTGACTTTTGTATACTGCTTCACCTAATTTCATAGAAACTTGAATTAAATTTTGAGTTTTTTTCTTTATATCTTCAGAGTCAGTTCCTTCTAAAGATTTTTTAAGATCAGCTATTCCACTTTCGATAGCTTTCTTTTCCTCAGATGAAATCTTATCACCATGCTCTTTTAAGCTTTTTTCAGTGGAGAAAATTAGACTATCAGCTTGATTTCTTGCATCAACAGACTCTCTTTTTTTCTTGTCTGCTTCTTTATTTGCTTCAGCATCTTTTACCATTTTTTTAATCTCTTCGTCAGAGAGACCACCAGAAGCTTGAATTTGTATTTTTTGCTCTTTACCAGTTCCTTTATCTTTAGCTGAGACGTTAACTATACCATTAGCATCTATATCAAACGTTACTTCAATTTGCGGAGTTCCTCTAGCCGCAGGTGGAATACCAACTAATTCAAAATTTCCTAAAATTTTATTATCTGCTGCCATTTCTCTTTCACCCTGCAAAACTCTTATAGAAACTGCGGGTTGGTTATCTTCCGCCGTAGAAAATACCTGACTTTTTTTTGTAGGAATTGTTGTGTTTTTTTCTATAAGTTTTGTAGAAACTCCACCTAAAGTTTCAATTCCTAAAGAAAGAGGAGTAACATCTAAAAGTAAAACATCTTTTACGTCACCTTGAAGAACCCCACCTTGTATAGCTGCTCCCATTGCAACCACTTCATCTGGATTAACACTCTTATTAGGCTCTTTGCCAAAAAAGTTTTTTACAGTCTCAATAATTTTTGGCATTCTTGTCATCCCACCGACAAGAACAACTTCGTTAATTTCAGCTGCAGAAAAGCCAGAGTCTTTTAACGCAGTTTTACAAGGTTCTAACGTTCTATCTACCAAGCTTTGTACTAATGCTTCTAATTTTGCCCTTGTAAACTTTAAGTTTAAATGTTTAGGACCGGTTTTGTCAGCAGTTATAAAAGGTAAATTAATTTCTGTTTGAGCAGCAGAAGAAAGTTCTATTTTAGCTTTTTCAGCAGCCTCTTTTAATCTTTGGAGTGCAAGTTTATCAGACCTCAAATCTATCCCGTTGTCCTTTTTAAATTCTGAAGCTAGGTATTCAACAATAGCATCATCAAAGTCCTCACCACCTAAAAAGGTATCTCCATTAGTAGACTTAACTTCAAATACACCATCGCCAATTTCTAAAATTGAAATATCGAAGGTACCTCCGCCTAGATCATAAACAGCAATTTTTTTTCCTCCTTTTTTATCAAGACCATAGGCAAGTGAAGCTGCTGTTGGCTCATTAATTATTCTCAAAACTTCAAGACCTGCAATTTTTCCAGCATCTTTTGTGGCTTGTCTTTGTGAGTCGTTAAAATAAGCTGGGACAGTAATCACAGCTTTTGTCACCGCTTGACCTAAATATTTTTCAGCTGTTTCTTTCATTTTTTGTAAAACGAAAGCCGAGATTTGTGCAGGTGAGTATTTTTTTGTTTTTCCTTCCACCCATGCATCTCCATTTTCTGATTTGACAATTTTGTATGGAACTTTTGAAATATCTTTTTGAACTGAAGGCCCATCGAATTTTCTTCCAATTAGTCTTTTTGCAGCGAATATCGTGTCACCCGCATTCGTAACAGCTTGTCTCTTAGCGGGTTGTCCAACTAGTTTCTCTTCATTTTCTAAGAATGCGACTACTGAAGGTGTAGTTCTAGCTCCCTCTGCGTTTTCTAATACTTTAGCCTGTGTGCCATCCATAATTGCCACACATGAGTTTGTAGTACCTAAATCTATTCCAATAACTTTACTCATTATATATCCTTATGAGAACCTATATGGGTGCTTTTTTTACTTCTACAAGGTTTATTTTTCATCTTTTTTTCCTTCTTTTTCATTATTTTTAGAGGTGTTTTTTTTAGCAACACCCACCATTGCAGGCCTTAACAGTCTATCCCCAAGCATATAGCCAGATTGTATCTCCTGAATTACCGTCCCGGCTTCAGACTTTTCATCCTCAATTTCAGTCATAGCTTGATGAACATTTGGATTAAATTTTTTGCCTATCGCCTCAATTTTGGTAATCTTATTTTTTTCAAAAATTGAAATTAAATCTTTTTCAATAATATTAATATTTTCTAAAAATTTATTAAGATCTCTATTTTCTTTAAGGACACTATCATTTTTAATAGCTATTTTTGCTCTTTGTAAATTATCTAATATAGCTAAACTTTCCCTTGCAAAATTGAACGAACCAAATTCGAAAGCATCTTTTATTTCTTTTTCAAATCGCCTTCTTTGATTTTCAATTTCGGCCAATGATCTTAATAATTTATCTTCTGCCTCTTTTAGTTTTTCCTCAGTATTTTTTTCTTTATCTGAGTTTTGACTGGCAGATTTGATATCTTCCTCTTTTTTATTATTATTTTCAGTCATCAATTGCTATATAGTAAATAATTATAAAATTACTAGTGGGAATGAAAAAAATTTTAATAGGCACACATAACCAAGGAAAATTCAAAGAAATAGCTTATTTAATCAAAAAAAAAATAAAAAAAGTTTCTCCTATTTCACTTCAAATTAAAAGCCCTAAGGAAACAGGAAAAACTTTCAATTCTAATTCAAAACTTAAAGCAAAATATTTTTCAAAATTTGTTAATTATCCTGTAATTTCTGACGACTCAGGTCTTTGTATCAGGTCGCTTAAAAATAAACCAGGAATTTACTCAGCGAGACTGGCACAAAAAAAAGGTAATTTTTATAAGGCAATGAAATACATATTAATTAAAATGAAAAATAAAAAAGATAGGTCAGCTTATTTCGTTTGTTCTCTTACATTCAAAGAGCCCAAAAAAAGAACAGTTACTGTTTTAGGCAAGATACATGGTACTATTTCTAAAATAATAATTGGAAAAAAAGGTTTTGGATATGATCCAATTTTTATCCCAAAAAACAAAAAAAAAACTTTTGGAGAAATACCTAAGTTAAAAAAAATCATGATGGATCATAGATATTTAGCATTTAAAAAACTTAAAAAGAAAATTAATATTTAACAAATTTATTTTTTTCCGTTTTATAAATTTCCAATTCTTGTCTAACTTTTTTATCCTTGAAACTAAATACTCCTATTTTACCTTTTATTTTGCTATTAAATGAAAAGTCATTAATGGAGTTTATCTTCCCGTTCTTTTTCCATGTATAATAAATAAGTCCTAGCGCATCGTAAGTAAGAATTGTAATTTCATTAGGAAAGCTTTTATATTTCTTAAAATATTTTTTGTTATATTTCTGAAATTCTTTATAATTTATTGAAGGGTAATATAAAGTTTTGATTGTGTTCTCATAAAATATACTTTCATCGAACCATTGGTTAACCGTCGTAAATAAAACATTTTTTTGATTTACATCTGTATAAACCAGAGAAGTTAAAACACTTTTAAGATTACTTCCAAAATCAATAATTATAACTGAATCAAAATTTACATTCCCCAATGTATAAAGTTGTTCAAGTCTCTCTAATTCTTTAATAGATTGATCATCTTCTTTATCCTGAAACATTTTTTTTCTTAATTCTAAATTTTTTTTCCTTTGAGAATAATTTGTTAATTCTTCAATTTCACCTGTAAGCACTCTTGGGTCAGGGCTATATTGAAAAGTTTTCATATTTTTTAAATCAAATTTATTTAATTTGGCCTCAATAAAATCTGAATATTCATTTTTAGGAAATAATATTACTGTTTTATTTTTTTTTTCTTTTTTAATAAATTTAAAAATAGAAGTTAATTGAGACTCTAAACTAATACCAACACTTATAATATTATTATCAAATTCAGGAGAAATATTTGATGGAGAAATAAAAAGTATGTCGCTATACTTTTTTACTTCTTTAAAGTCCTCGTTATTAATTGGACCTATTATAATCCTAGCGCCTTGAGACCTTATATCTTTGATAGCAGCATTTAGTTTTTCTTTATTATTTAATCCAGAGTCTCTGGGTATAATGATTACATTATCGTCATCTATTTCTTCTAGAGCCATTTGCAAAGAATAAAGAAGAGAATTACCTAAACCTCTGTATTCACCGCTTAAAGGAGCAAGAAGTCCTATTTTGAGGAGTTGATTTTGTTCGTCACTTAAAACATTAGAATTAAAAAATATGGTTATATAGGATAATATTATTATGAAACTTTTTTTCATATTATGAATTTTTCTAGTAACACTTTATACATTGTTTCCACTCCAATTGGAAATCTTGATGATATTACATTGAGAGCCATAAATGTTTTAAAAAATTCAGACATTATTCTCTGTGAAGATACGAGGCGATCATTAAAATTATTAAATCATCTTAAGTTAAAAAAAAAATTAATTTCGTATCATAAATTTAATGAAAAAAAACAAACTGATAGTGTGATCAAATATATAAATCAGGGCAAAATTTTGTCTTTAGTTTCTGATGCCGGTACTCCACTATTATCTGATCCAGGTCGTATACTTTTAAATTCATGTATACATCAAAAAATTAATGTAATACCCATTCCAGGAGTATCCTCAATCACTACCGCAATGAGTATTTCCGGTTTTGATGATAAATTCCTATTTTATGGATTTCTACCTAAAACCGACAATGAAGTTGAAAAATTATTTAAGCTTTTAACTAATTTTGAATTTTCAATCATTTTCTTTGCGCCAGCAGTAAAATTAAACTTTTACTTAAAAAAAATTAAAAAATATTTTTATCAAAGGAAACTGATCATTGCTAAAGAGATGACAAAAATACACGAAAATTATTTTAGAGACGAAGTTAAAAAATTGAGCCTAAATAAAATTCAAGCGAAAGGAGAAATTACGCTAATATTATCGGAAGAAAACTTAAGAAATAGAAAGATTGATAAAACAAAAATTGTTAATAAAGCAAAAAAGTATCTTAAAAAATATAGCTTAAAAGATACAGTTGAATTAATTATGGAAACAGAAAATATAAATAAAAATGAAATCTATAAACTTTGCTTAAAAATTAAAAATGAAAAAAATATTTAGCATTTTCCTTATAATAATATTAACATCTTGTTCATCCGTTGGAAGATTTGGTGCAGGAGTAGATATAACCTTTGATCCAAGAACTATTGGGATGCAAATAGACGATACAATAATGCAGAAAAATCTTTCAGCAAGATTAGCTTTAGCAGAGAAAAAATATTTTTTATCAATACAATCAGAGGTAAGAGATGGAAATATTTTTTTATCTGGAAAAGTTGAAGAGCCAGAGGAAAAAATTAAAATTACTAAGATGGCCTGGGAAACCAAGGGAGTGCGATCTGTAAAAAATGCGATTACAATAAAAGGTAATTCAAATTTTAAAAGCACAGCAAAAGACATCCTTATAACAAGTCAATTACGATCGGCATTAATATTTAATAAAAAAACTAAAGCAAGGAATTATACTTTGGAAACGATTAATAGAAATATTTATATATTTGGAATCGCAATGAGTGAGGAAGAAAAAAAGGAAGTTTTAAATGAAGCAAACAAAATTTATGATGTTAAAAAAGTGTTTCCTTCGATTTATTTAGCTCGAGATTTAAGCAGAAGTAAACTCTAATTTGAATAATCAATAACGTCTGAAGAGTAAGCTGCAATAGACGCAAGATTTAAAATTTCTGAAGTGGAAGCTCTTAGTGGAGCAACTTCAATTGGTGAGCCAAGTCCTATCAATAGTGGTCCTATTAATTTTCCACCTCCAAATACTTTCATAAGTTTTGTCGATATCGCTGCACTATGTAACGCAGGCATAATCAAAATGTTTGCATTTCCAACAATCTTTGAAAATGGATAGATATCTCTATAAATTGGATTCAACGCTACATCTGGTTGCATTTCTCCATCAAAATCAAAATCTACATTTTCCTGTTTCAATAGTTCAATTGCATCTCTAACATGCTTTGTGTTTTTTGAAATTGGTTTGCCGAATGTCGAATGTGACAAAAACGCAACTTTAGGATCAAAACCAAATAGTCGAGCAACTCGAACACATGATTTAGATACCTTGACTAATCTTTGCGGAGATGGAAAATCTTGCACATTTGTATCAGCAACTAATATTGTTTTTCCTCTTAAAGTAATCATTGTCATACCAAATATTTCTTCACCGGGTCTTGGCTCTGTAACTTTCTTTAATTTTTCTATTGATGCAGCATAGTGTCTTATATTGCCTGTAACCATTGCATCAGCATCTTTACATGCAATCATTGATGCACCCCAAGCTATTCTATCATTACGCACCAATCGATCTACGTCCCTTTCCAATTGTCCTTCCCTCTGTAGCCTTTTGTATAAATGTTTTACGTATTTCTCTCTCTTTTTCTTATCTGTAGAATTGACAATATCGATTTTATAGTTTTCATCTAAACCAATATTCTTAAGTTGTTCCTTTATTCTTTTTTCAGTTCCAATCAAAATTGGCGTTCCTAATTTATTTCTTCCGAATTCAATTGCTGCCTTAAGCATATTTTCATCTTCACCCTCTGCAAATATAACTCTTTTAGGATTCTTTCTGACCTTTGCGTTTATACCTTGCATTAGAGACATAGTAGGATCTAATCTATTTGCTAGTTGATCTTTGTAAGCCTCTAGATCGCTTATTCTCTTTCTTGCCACACCACTTTTCATTGCAGCATCTGCAACAGCTGCAGGGATGACACTAATTAATCTTGGGTCAAAAGTTGAAGGAATTATATATTCTTTTCCGTATCTTGGTCTATCTCCGCCATAAGCTGAAGCAACTTCATCTGGTACATTTTCTCTTGCAAGTATAGCAATAGCATTTGCCGCCGCAACTTTCATTGCTTCATTAATTTCTTTTGCTCTTACATCCAGAGCTCCCCTAAAAATATAGGGAAAACCAATTAAATTATTAACTTGGTTTGGATAATCTGATCTACCTGTCGCAATAATTGCATCAGATCTTACCTCCTTAATCAACTCAGGCTTTATTTCTGGATCAGGATTAGCACATGCGAAAATAATCGGATCTTTAGCCATTGATTGCACCATATCTTTTGAAACAACATCTTTAGCTGATAAGCCCAAAAAAACATCAGCGCCTCTCATAGCTTCTTGTAGACTTCTAAGGTCAGTATTAACTGCATGGGCAGATTTAAATTGATCAATATTTTTTCTTCCTTTGTAGATCACTCCTTTACTATCACACATAATTATATTCTCATTTTTTACACCTGAACTTTTAAACAAATTTGCACAGGCTTGTGCAGATGCACCGGCACCGTTTACTACTACTTTTACATCTCCAATTTTCTTTTTTGAAATATCTAATGCATTGATCAGAGCTGCAGTAGTAATGATAGCAGTGCCATGTTGATCATCATGAAAAATTGGTATATCTAAAAGTTCTTTAAGTTTTTGTTCTATTATAAAACAATCAGGTGCAGCTATGTCTTCAAGATTGATCCCTCCAAATGTGCCACCAATATTCTTGATAGTTTCTATTATAGACTTGGGGTCATTGCTATTTATTTCAATATCTATTGAGTCAATATCTGCAAACCTCTTAAATAAAACTGATTTACCTTCCATCACTGGTTTCGAAGCTAATGAACCAAGATTTCCCAAACCTAATATCGCTGATCCATTACTAATAACAGCAACTAAGTTTCCCTTACTTGTGTAATCGTAAGCTAAATCAGGATTCTTTGCTATTTCTTTTACTGGAGCTGCAACTCCTGGAGAATATGCTAATGAGAGATCCCTTTTCGTTGTTAAGGGTTTACTCGAATTAATCTCAATTTTGCCTGACTTTCCTTTTATATGAAAGTCAAGTGCCTCTTTATCTGAGTAATGGTCAATCTCTGTTTTCTTTGGCATTTTTTTTTATGAGTATGTAATATAAAAAGATTTAATTCACTATAAATTTATGGCTTAATTTAGATAATTAATGAACTTACTTTCATCAGCTTCAATATTTAGTTTTTTCACTCTTATCAGCAGAATTTTAGGGTACATTAGGGACATTTTAATAGCAATTTTTTTAGGAGCATCGATTTTTGCCGATGCTTTTTTCGTAGCTTTCAGATTGCCTAATACTTTTAGACGTCTGTTTGCTGAGGGAACTTTTAATGCTGCTTTTATACCTAGTTATACGGCAGCTAAAATAGAGAGTAAAAAAAAAGGGAAAGCCTTTGCAGATGATGTTTTACGACTTTTATTATTAATATTAATTGTTTTAGTTACAGTTGCTGAAATTTTTACCCCTTATTTGGTTTACTTGATCGCTCCAGGTTTCATAGTTGACAATGAAAAGTTTCTGTTAGCTGTAGAGTTTACACGAATTACCTTCCCATTTCTATTATTTGTAAGTTTGTCTTCTTTTTTTTCTGGAGTTTTAAATTCTAATAATAGATTCGCAGCAGCAGCAGCAGCTCCCATAATCTTAAATATTGTGATGATTGGTAGTATTTTAATTTCATATATTAATAATTTTAACATAGCAAAACAACTTTCATATGGCGTGACGATAGCTGGAATAATACAATTAATATTTCTTATTTATGTATCTTTAAAATTTTACAAACCCAATATAAATTTAAAATTTAAATTAACGAGTAAAGTCAAATTTTTTTTTAAAAAATTGCTTCCAAGCATTTTTTCTTCAGGCGTAACACAAATAAACATTTTAGTAGGTACTATAATAGCATCTTTTCAGCCTGGCGCAGTTTCATACTTATATTATGCAGATAGAATATACCAAATTAATTTAGCCATTGCGGGTATTGCTGTAGGTACTGTCTCACTGCCTGTTTTATCAAAAGCATCTAAAGTTAAAAATTTTTTTAAAATTTCAAAAATTCAAAATAAATCAATTGAATTATCATTGTTATTATCAATTCCTGCTAGCTTAGGTTTGATCATAGCATCAGATCAAATTATTAACGGATTATTTGGATATGGATCTTTTACATTAAAAGATGTTGAATTGACAGCTGATGCCTTAAAGTTTTTTGGGTTTGGTTTAATAGCTTTCGCAATGGTAAAAATTTTAGCAAATTTTTATTTTGCTAGAGATAACACAAAGACTCCTTTTTATATTTCATCATTTATTGTCGCTTTAAATATCTCTATTAGTTTAATTTTTTTTAATGCCATAGGTTTCTTAATTATTCCTATTGCAACTTCTATTTCCACTTGGGTTGGAGTTTTTATCTATTTATATTTACTTTCGAAAAACAATTTAATACTTATACATAATATATTATTTCACAACGCTACAAAAATAATAATTTCGTCAATAATCATGTCTTTATTTTTAATATTTTCTTTGGAAAAATTTGCTGAATATCTAAAATACGAACATATGTATAAGTCTATTTATTTATTGATTATTGTAGGTTTCGCAGTAGGTGTTTATTTGATATCTTGTTTTTTATTTGGATTATTAAAAATTAAAAATTACAAAACAAATTAAATGGGTATTAAAAAATTAGTATTTTCTGGAGTTCAACCAACAGGAAATCTTCACTTGGGAAATTATCTTGGTGCACTGAAAAATTTTGTTTCTCTTCAAAAAGAAATGGAATGCATTTATTGTGTAGTTGACTTACATGCAATAACTGTTTTTCAAAAACCAAATGAACTTCGCAACAATGTTTTAGAAACAGTAGCTGGTTTTCAAGCTTCAGGTCTTGATCCAGAGAAAAGTATAATTTTTAATCAGTCATCAGTTCCTGGACATGCAGAGTTAGCTTGGATCTTAAATTGTATCGCAAGAATTGGGTGGCTAAATCGTATGACACAATTTAAGGATAAAGCTGGATCAGATAAAGAAAAAGCTAGCGTTGGACTATATATTTATCCAAATTTAATGGCGGCAGATATTCTACTATACAAAGCAACGCATGTTCCTGTAGGCGCTGATCAAAAACAACACTTAGAATTATCAAGAGATATTGCTCAAAAATTCAACAAAGATTTTAATTGTAAAAATTTCTTCCCATTGCCAGAGCCACTGATACCAAAAAAAGTCTCAAGAATCATGAGCTTAAGAGATGGCACCAAAAAAATGAGTAAGTCAGAAGACTCAGATTATTCTAGAATTAACTTAAAAGATAGTGCAGATGAAATTAATAAAAAGATTAAAAAAGCTAAGTCCGATTCTGAAGAAATTCCAGATAATTTAAAGAATTTAGAAAAAAAACCTGAGGCATTAAACTTAATAAATATTTATTCGGAGATTTCAAAGATAAGTCTTGAAAATGTTTTAAATGAAATGTCAGGTAAAGAATATTCATATTTAAAAACAAAACTAGCAGAATTATTAGTAAGTGAGATAACCCCTGTAGGAAAAGAAATTAAAAAACTTTTAGGAGATAAGTCGCACCTAGAGCAAATTTTGAAAAAAGGCAAGGAAAAAGCCAATATTATTGCTGAGGAAAACCTTAAAAATATACGTGAAATAGTCGGATTGATATAATATAAATTTCTTATGATACAAACAGAAACCACTCCAAATCCTAATTCTTTAAAATTTTTATCTGAAAAAGTAATTTCAGCAATTGGTACAGAAGAATTTCAAAAGGATGATTCAAAAGATTTAAAAAATCCCTTTATCAAAGAATTGTTAGAATTTAAAGGTGTGGAATTGGTACTTTTATCCAAAAATTTCCTTTCCGTAAAAAAAACAGACAATGCTTCATGGAATGATTTAAAACCGATGGTAATTTCTCATCTTAATCACTATTTTGAAAATAGTAATGAACCAATTTTAAAAGAAAACAAAGATAACGAGATAAAAATTGATGATAATGAAACTATAAAAAAGATAATAGACGTTTTAGATACTAAGATCAGGCCAGCTGTGGCAAGAGACGGTGGAGACATAAAGTTTAAATCTTTTGAAGACGGTGTTGTGAAAGTAGAATTACAAGGAAGTTGTTCGGGATGCCCTAGTTCTTTAATGACTTTAAAACAAGGTGTACAAAATCTCTTAAAACATTATGTCAAAGAAGTTAATTCAGTAGAGGCAATATAAAAAATGAAAAAAAAATTAAGTTATAGAGATAAATTATTCGAACTAGCTTATATTTATAACGTTAAAGAAATTCAGGAGTATACAAAAAGAAGAAAAAATTTAACAACTGGCCAGATAGAATTAATACTTAAAAAAAATAAAATTATTATACCTAAAGATTTTAAGACAAATTTTTTCAGAGAAAATTTTACAAAACCAATATCAAAATTAAAGTCTAATATAGAGGATTTTAAAGAAGAAAAAATTAGGGACAAAAATAGATTTTTCAGAAGAGTTGAAAATTACAAATATGACACATCTAGAAAGTTCAATCATGGGATAAACAGTGTATGGAAAATTATTGGGAACGCTGGTATAAATTTTTTGAACGTACTTCCAAAATTAGGCAGGACAGTCGCAAACTTTTTTGGAAATCTTTTCACAGACGTATTTAATTCAATCTATAATCAACAAATTGATCAAAGAAGCGCAAGAAATGTTATTATAGGTTTTTTTGTAGTAGCTGGAATTATTACAGTGATTATTGCTGGAGTAAATACTTATAAAAATTATGACTTTTCAAAAAAGAATCTTGAAACAAAAAAAACCGAAGTTGAAATAAAAAAAGATACAAAAAAACCTGAGCCAAAAATTAAAAAAGAGATAAAAAAACCTGAGACAAAAATTAAAAAGGAGACAAAAAAACCTGAACTAAAAGTGAAGGAAAAAAATGTAGCCGAGGTAATTTTACCAGACTTAAATTTAAAAACTGAAACGGTAATTCAACTTTTTAAGGATGTAGATTATGACTTAAGAAAAGTTAGAAATGAAAAGTTGGTGAAGCCAATTTATTTTACACAATTTCCAAGGGATTTGGATAATTTGAGAAGTGTGCAACTAAAAAAAGAGACTTTTATCAAGATAGTTTTGCCATTAATTGTTGCGGAAAACGAGAAAATACTTGATGACAGAAAAAAATTAAAAGTAATTTCAGAAAAAAAATTTACATCTGATGCAGAAAAACAATGGTTAAGGCAAAAGCTCTTAGAATATAAAGTAAAAAAAGGGGATATGAATGAGCTAATGTTTAGAATGGATATGATACCAGTTTCGATAGCTTTGGCTCAAGCAGCAAAGGAAAGCGGATGGGGTACATCAAGATTTGCACTAGAAGGGAATGCAATATTTGGTCAATGGACATGGGATGGTCAAGGTATTGCACCTCTTAAAAGAGATGGTGACAAAAATCACAAAATCCTAAAGTTTCCAATTTTAAGAGCTTCGGTAAAAGCATACAAAAACAATCTTAACACTCACAAAAGTTATTCTAAATTTAGAGAAAAAAGAAAGTCTTTAAGGAATAAGAATAAAGATATAACAGGTTTAGAGCTTACTGAAACTTTAAAAAATTATGCACAGACAGGTTCAGAGTATACTAAAATATTAAATCAAATAATAAAACAAAATAACTTGTCTGATTTCGAACCAGTAAGACTTGTGAATTCTGTTAAACAGGTAGAATTAAATTCTTAATTTTTCTCGCTTATAACATATTGAATACCTAACCATCTCCAAAAGTTACCTTCAACTCTCAAAGAGCAATTAATTCTTCCACGTTCACCAATGAATTTTTCATCAATATCAATTTTTAAAATATTATTCTCAATAAATGAGATTTTTGAATTTCTCCATTTGTTTCCTTCATTTGAAAAACATGTGATTTGATCTAGATTTTTTATATTTTCGTAAAATTCTATTTTAATTTTTGGAGGATTTTTAGACTGAATAAGATAACGATCTTCGGGTGTAATATTTTTAAATTTAAAAGGCAAAGTTTTCATTAAGGTTTTGAATCTTTCTTTTTCACCGTACTTTTCGTTAATAGGAAATCTTGGTAATTCCCAGAAATCTTTAGTTTCATCTATAACACCTGAATGTTGACCAAACGCGTATTTAAAACCAAGATCTTTAATAATTTTTTTAAATGCTAGACTATATTCGCCAAAGGGATAAGAAAAAAATTCTGAATTTTTACCCAATTTATCTTTAAAAATTTTAATTGATTTCAAAATATCATCTTGTATTACCTCAGGATTTTCCTCTACTAAATATTCGTGAGAATGACTATGATTTCCAATTTCGACCTGGCTAAATTTATTGAGCTCAGATATTTGGCTCCAATTCATATAATTATAGGCACCGACCTCTCTTGTGTTGACAAATAAAATAAAGGGAATTTTTTTCTCTCTTAAAATTGGCCAAGCATTTTCATAAAATGATAATAAACCATCATCAATTGTTAATAATATTTTTCTTTTATCTTTGTCTTGAGAGAGACTTTGTTCGAAGTCTTTTGGGTGAACAAATTCGATATTTTCTTGTTCTATTATTTGGAGCTGTTCCTTAAATACATCTAATTGAATATTGGTCGATGGATACTTACTTTCATCAAATCGATGATACATTATTGATATCAAACCAAAATCATCTAAATCATTTGTAATTAATGCAAATAAGTTTGATTGATATGAGCTAAAAGTTATAATGAAAATATAAATGAATGGTAATTTTTTAATAATAAACTGCATCGGTAAAGATGATAAATTAGGTTTAAGAATAAATAAAGATTTTTTTGTGCATAATTTTGATAAAAAAAATAATAATGCAAGGTTAGTATTCGAAATATCAAATTTTCTAAAATTGCATAAAGTAATGATTGATGAAAATTTAAGCGTTCTAATCAATCAAGGCCCTGGTAGCTTCTCAGGCAGATTGGTTTCAATAGCAGTGGCTAAAGGACTAAAAATCTCAAAAAAAGTAAAGTTATACGGTTATAAAAACCAAGATTTAAAGGTTTTTAATCAAGAAAATGTTGAAAAATTATTAAGTAAAAATTTAATAGAAAAAAAATTGATAAAACCTATTTATTTAAGTTAAATTAAAGTATGAGCATTATAGAGGAAAAATGTAAAGAAAAAGGCGTAAGATTAACTGATCAAAGAAAAGTAATTGCAAAAGTTTTATCTGAATCTAAAGAGGTCTATGGATCTAAAGATCACCCGGATGTAGACGAATTACACAAAAGAGTATTAAACTTGGATGACAAAATAAGTATAGCCACGGTCTATAGAACGGTAAAATTATTTGAGGAAGCTGGAATATTAGTTAAACATGATTTTAAAGCAGGTAAAGCCAGATATGAAATTAATGACGATCATAATCATTTGATTGATATTAATAGTGGAGAAATAGTTGAGTTTGTTGACAAAGATATAGAGGAGCTACAAAAAAAAATTGCAAAAAAACTAGGATATAATCTTGTCGACCATAAACTTGAGCTTTACGGTTCAAAAATAAAAAAATAATTTGCAAAAAAAAATTTTTATAAAAACGTTCGGATGTCAAATGAATGAATACGATAGTAACCGTATTTATGATCTTGCAAAAAAAATAAATTATGAGCAAACCAAAAATTTTAATGAAGCAGACTGTTATGTTTTAAATACATGTCATATAAGAGAAAAAGCTACTGATAAAGTTTATCATGATATTGGTAGGGTTAAAAAAATTTTCAAAAATAAAAAAAAACCGATTGTAATAGTAACTGGCTGCGTGGCTCAAGCTGAGGGAGAAATTTTGTTGCAAAATGAAAAATATATTGATGCGGTTTTAGGCCCTCAATCTTATCATATATTTAATAAAACTTTACTTAAAGTAGAAAAAAGTAATGATCAAGTTAATTCCACTGAATTTAATGTTGTTGAAAAATTTGATGAGTTAAATTTTATATATAATTCAAATAATAAAGTTTCATCGTTTTTAACAATTCAAGAGGGATGTGATAAGTTTTGTAAGTTTTGCGTAGTCCCTTACACAAGAGGTGAAGAATATTCTCGATCAATTAATGAAATTTCAAATGAATGTAAAACTTTAGTTTCAAATGGAGCAAAAGAAATAACGTTGCTCGGTCAAAATGTGAACGCCTATAACTATAATGGTCATAAACTATCAACTTTAATAAATGAAATTTCAAAGATAAAAGATCTTAAACGAATCAGATATACAACTTCACATCCAGTTGATTTTACAGAGGATTTAATTCAAGTTCACAAACATAATGAAAAACTCATGCCACTAATTCATTTACCGATACAAAGCGGATCGAACAAAATTTTAAAAGCTATGAATCGAAAACATAATATTAAGGATTATTTAGATATAATTAATAAACTTAAAAAAGCTAACTCTTCAGTCAGGTTCTCGAGCGATTTTATTATTGGTTATCCAGGAGAAACTGAAAAAGATTTTAAAGAAACTCTTTCAATTTTAAAAGAAGTTGAGTTTATAAACACCTACTCTTTTGTATTTAGTCCAAGACCTGGAACACCAGCAGCTAAATTGAAGGAAGTTGACATTAATTTAGCAAAAGAAAGATTGATTATTTTTCAAAAAATTTCCAATGAGATAAAAATGAGATATAGGAAAGACCTATTTAATAAAACTAGAAAAGTTTTAATTGAAAACAAAATGAATACGAAAGACAAATTCTTTGGAAGAGATGAACACTTTAACTCTATAGTTATAAAAAACAAAAATGACTTAAGGGGATTGATAATAAAAGTAAAAATTTTAACTGGTAATCAAAACACACTTTTTGGAACAGTTATTGAAAAAGAAAAAAGTGAAAATTTTGCAGCTTAAGTATGTCTGAGATTAGCAAAAAAGATCAAAATTTAAATGTAAAAAAGATTGATAATGAGACTATCAATATTCAAATAAATGATAATGAAATGTTGATGTCTATAGTTGGTCAGTTTGACCAAAATTTAAAGGATCTTTCTAAATTAACTAATACAAGTATATTTTTTAGAGGTAACTCAATCACTTGCAAAGGTAACAAAGAAAACATTAGCATTTTCTGTGAGGCAATAAGATTTTTAATTAATAAATATTTTTTCACAAAGATTATTGAAAAAGAGGATATAGTACTTGCGGTGAAAAAAAATACTGAAATAAATAAATCAAATATAAAATCTTTTAAGCAATTAATTAAAACACCTAGGAAATCTGTTATTGCCCGTTCTGAAAAACAATCAGAATACATTAAAGCTTTGAAAGAAAATGATATTATTATTTCATTAGGTCCTGCAGGTACAGGTAAAAGTTTCTTAGCAGTATCGGTAGCAATTACTCTCTTAATGGAAAAGAAAATTGAAAGAGTAATTTTGTCTAGACCAGCAGTAGAAGCTGGAGAGAAACTAGGTTTTTTACCTGGGGATATGAAAGAAAAGGTAGATCCTTATTTAAGGCCTTTATATGATGCTTTGTATGAACTCTTTGGTCCTGAAAAAATTGACAAAAAGATAGAAACTGGTGAAATCGAAATAGCTCCATTAGCATTCATGAGAGGAAGAACTTTGAAAAATTCTTTTGCAATATTAGATGAGGCACAAAATGCAACTGAAACGCAAATAAAAATGTTTTTAACCAGAATTGGTGAAAATTCAAAGTTAGTAGTTAATGGCGATCCTTCCCAGGTAGATTTGATAAATAATTCGCAATCTGGACTCATCAAATCAAAAAATTTATTAAAGGATATAAATGAAATTAAAGTTATAGAGTTCGACCATAATGATGTTGTAAGACATCCATTAGTTTCAAAGATTATTAGAGCTTATCAAAAAAAGCACTGATGATCAAAGTTAATGTAATTTCAAACAATATTTTATGGAAAAAGTATTTTAAAAATGCTCATTCTTATATTAATAAAAAGATAAAAAAAATTAATTTAAAAAATAAAAGTTTTCAAAAAAAAAATCTATATCTCACTATTTTATTATCTGGAAATTCTCAAATTAAAAAATTGAACAAAAAATTTAGAAATAAAAATAAATCAACAGATGTTTTATCTTTTCCTTTTCATAAAAAAAAAGAATTTAAAAAAAAATTAATTAAAGATAAAGAGATATACCTTGGAGATATAATCATAAATTTGAATAAGATAAAATGCAAAAATAATAAAACTAAATTTAAAGAAGAATTTAATAAATTGTGGGTCCACGGTTTTGTTCATTTGTTTGGATATGATCATAAAAAAAATAAAGATTTTTATAAAATGCTTAAGATAGAAAAAAAATATTTATCATACATAAATTAAATGTTTGAAAAAATTCTTAGTAATAGATTTTATATTTTATATTTGATCCCATTTTTACTTGGCGGAGTTACAGTGTTTTCTTTTCAACCATTCAATTTATCATTCATAAATTTCTTTGTTCTACCTATTCTTTTTTACCTAATCATTTATATTAAAAAAAAATCAAAAAGTATTTATAGAAAAAAACCATTTAAAAAAAATCTTTTTATTTTTGGTACAACCTTTGGTTTTGGGTTCTACTTATGTGGAATTCACTGGATAATGAATTCTTTAACTTTTGATGAAAGTTTTAGAATTTTGATACCTTTTGGTCTAATTTTAATTCCTTTATTTTTAAGCTTATTTTTTTCAATCACTATCTTAATTATAGGTCCTTTTCTAAATCTCAACTTTATTTCTATTTTGCTTTTTTCAAGTGGCTTATCTTTGTCTGACTATATCCGAGCTAAAATCCTCACAGGATTTCCATGGAACTTATGGGCTTATAGTTTCTCGTGGGCGACAGAAATTATACAAATTTTAAATAAGACTGGACTTTTTGCTTTTAACCTAATTTCTATAACGCTTTTTGTAATGCCTGCAATACTTTTTTTTAAACTAAAAGTAACTCAAAAAATATTTTCATTTTTTTTAATAGCTATAATTTTTTTAACTTTTTATATCTATGGAAATCACGCGATTAATAAAAATGAGATTGATCTCAAAATTGTAGAAAGTAAAGTAAACGTAAAGGTGATTTCTCCGAATTTTAACTTAGAATACGGTCTTAATGATCTTGAAATTAAATCAAGGCTAAAAAAATTGATAAAGATCAGCGAACCAGAAAAAAAGATTGAAACACTTTTTGTTTGGCCTGAGGGTATCTTCAGTGGATATAGATATGAGGATTTATTATATTTTAAAGAGATGTTTTCTCAAAATTTTGGAGATAATCACTTAATATTATTTGGAGTCAACAAGTTAGACAAAAAAAATAATGGGATTTACAACTCTTTAATTATAGTCAACAAAAAATTTGAAATAGTTAAAGAATACAATAAACAAAAACTTGTGCCATTCGGTGAGTTTTTACCATTAGAAAAATTTTTAAGTAAAATTGGTTTGAAAAAAATTACAGAGGGCTATGGCTCTTTTCTTTCTGGAAAAGATCAAAAAAATCTTATTATAAACGACATTAATATTCTTCCTTTAATTTGTTATGAAGTTATATTTACAGAACTGATTCAACGCTCTAATAAAGATACGAATCTGATTATTAATATCTCAGAAGATGGTTGGTTTGGAAACTCGATTGGTCCCTATCAACATTTTTCTAAATCAATTTTTCGAGCAATAGAACAGAACTCATTTTTAATAAGATCAGCAAACAAAGGTATTAGTGCAATTATCAACAATAAAGGTCAAATTATTAAAGAACTAAATGTAAAAGAAGCCGGGAATATAGAGATGGAGATACCTCTTAAAATTAGTAAAAAAAAAAACAAAAATGATTTGATATTTTTTATACTTTTATTTACATATGTTTTTATCTTTTATTTTACAAAAAAAAACTATGGCAAATAACAGTTATTTATTTACTAGCGAGTCTGTTTCAGAGGGGCATCCAGATAAAGTATGTGACAGAATTTCGGATATGGTAGTTGACTCCTATTTATCTAAGGACCCAGTATCTAGAGTTGCTTGTGAAACTTTGACAACAACTAATAAGGTAGTTTTGGCCGGAGAAACGCGAGGGCCCAAAATTGAAAAGGATGAATTAATTAATAATGTAAGAGATTGTATAAAAGATATCGGTTATGACCAAAGTGGCTTTAGCTGGAAAACTGCAAATATAGAAACATTTTTGCACGAACAATCAACCGATATTGCTATGGGAGTAGACTCTAAAGACAATAAAGACGAGGGAGCTGGCGATCAAGGAATTATGTTTGGATATGCATGCACCGAAACCGAAGATCTTATGCCAGCACCAATTGATTTTTCTCATAAAATTTTGAGATTAATGGCTAACGATAGAAAAAACGGTACTCTTGAGGGAATAGAACCAGATTCTAAAAGTCAAGTAACAATGCTTTACGAGCAAAATAAACCAATAAAAGTCACTTCAGTTGTAATATCTACCCAACATTCAAAAGATATTAATCAGGAAAAAGTGAAAGAACTAATTATTCCATATATTCATAAATCAATTCCAAAAAATTATTTAAAGGGATTAGATCCCAAAGATATCTATATAAATCCTACTGGTCAATTTATAATAGGGGGACCAGATGGAGATACAGGTCTAACTGGTAGAAAAATTATAGTTGATACCTATGGAGGAGCCGCACCTCATGGAGGTGGAGCATTCTCAGGAAAAGATCCAACAAAGGTTGATAGGTCTGCAGCTTACGCAGCTAGGTATTTAGCAAAAAATATAGTTTCTGCAGGCGTATCTGAAAAATGTTTGATTCAATTAGCTTATGCTATTGGTGTTTCAAAACCTTTGTCAGTTTTCATAAAATTAGCTGAAGGAGACGAAGAAAAAGTAGAAATTGTAAAGAAGGCAATTTCTGAAAATTTTAATTTGTCTCCTAGAGGTATCAGAGAAATGTTAAAACTAAACAATCCGATTTACGAAATTACCTCTGCTTATGGACACTTTGGAAGGAAACCAACGAATAACGGTGAGTTTTCTTGGGAAAAAACAGATAAAGCAGATTTATTTAAATTGTAATCTTGAAAAAACTTTAAATTTCTTTTAAAAAACAATATATTTTTGAAATTCAAAATGGGCTTAAGCCCATTTTTTTTTAGGAGCTTATAAATGTTAAATAGAGGTCTAGATAAACTTGAACTATTAAGAATAGTAGAAGCAGTGGCTAATGAAAAGTCTATAGATAAAGAATTAGTCATAGGATCAATGGAGAGCGCTATTCAAAAGGCAGCATTAACAAAGTTTGGTAATGATAATAACATAGAAGTTATAATTGATAGAGAAAGCGGAGAAATTAAAATCCAAAAAGTTTTAGAAATTGTAGATAAAATTGAGGACCCATCTAGGGAAATTACACTAGAACAAGCAAAAAAATTAGGAAAAAAAAATATAGATCTGAAAGTTGGCGAAAAGGTTTACGAAGAATTACCACAAATAGATTTTGGTCGTATTGCTGCTCAAAGTGCTAAACAAGTGATCAGTAGTAAGGTAAGGGAGGCCGAGAAGAATAGACAATTTGATGACTTTATAGATAAACAAGGTGAAATTTTAAGTGGGATTATTAAAAGACTTGAATATGGAAATGTAATAGTTGATCTTGGAAAAGCAGAGGGCGTAATAAAAAAAGATGAGTTAATACCAAGAGAAATTTTGAAAACTGGTGATAGAGTTAAAGCTTTCTGTTATGAAGTAAGGAAAGAGATAAAAGGACACCAAATATTTCTATCTAGAGCTCATCCACAATTTTTAGCAAAGCTTTTTTTTCAAGAAGTTCCAGAAATTTATGAGGGAACAATTGAAATCAAGTCAGTAGCAAGAGATCCAGGTAGTCGGGCAAAAATATGTGTACATTCACAAGACTCTTCTATTGACCCTGTAGGAGCTTGCGTTGGAATGAGAGGGAGCAGAGTGCAAACTATAGTTAATGAACTACACGGAGAGAAAATAGATATAATAAAGTGGACAGAAGATCTTCCAACACTGATCTCAGAGTCTTTATCACCTGCTGAAATTCAAAGAGTTCTAATCGATCAGGAAAATAAAAGAATTGATATAATTTTGACAGAAGAAAATCTTAGCAAAGCAATTGGTAGAAGAGGCCAAAATGTCAGATTGGCTTCGAAACTTACTAATTATGAAATCGATATTTTGACAGATAAAGAAGATTCAGAAAGAAGACAGCAAGAGTTTAAAGAAAGAACGGAAACCTTAATTAAAAATCTTGAAGTAGATGAGACGCTTGGGCAATTGTTAGTTTCAGAGGGTTTCACTTCTATTGAGGAGATAGCTCAATCAAATTCAGAAGAAATTTCTAAAATTGAAGCGATCGATGAAGAAACAGCACAAGAATTAATTAACAGATCTAAAGAGACACTTGTAAAAGAAAAAGAGGCCGTCGCTTCTAAATTAAAAGAATTGGGTGTTGAAGAAAAATTAATTAATTTAAAAGGCATGACACAAGGTATGTTAGTTATTCTTGGCCAAAAAAATATAAAAAAACTATCAGATTTTGCTGATCTTTCATCTGATGAATTAATTGGAGGTTTCGATGAAGTTAAAGGAAAAAAGATAAGAATTGAGGGATATCTAGAGGAGTTTTCTCTTTCGAGAAAAGAAGCTGATGAATTAATTATGTCAGCTAGAGAGATAGTTTATAAATAATGTTATGGAAAAAGATAAAAAAAAGACACTTACTATTTCATCAAGTTTAAAAAAAAAAATTGATACATCATCTATTTCTTCTAATGGTAAAAAATCATTCTCAATAGAAAAAAGAAAATCTTTTAAAAATAATAAATCTCATAACAAACCATTTAATAGAAGTTCACCTGATAAAAATTTAAGCGCTGAAAGAGAACCAAAAAAAAGAAACTTTGCAAGAAAGATTATCGAGCAGCAAGCTACTAAAGATTTTATAAAAAAAGAAAATAAGCCTGCAGGAAAAAGCAAGCTTAAATTGAAGGCGCCACTCGATAAAAGAGATTTTAAACTAACAGTATCTAGGGCATTGAATGTGGAGGAAATTGAGATAAAACAAAGAAGTTTAGCTTCTGTCAAAAGAGCAAGGCTCAAGGAGAAAAAAAATAAACCTGAAAGTGAAGAAAAAAAAGAATTTAAAAAAGTAATTCGAGAAGTAAAAATACCAGAGCAAATTACAATTCAAGAGCTATCAAACAGAATGGCAGAGAAATCAAGTGAAATTATTAAATTTCTGTTTAATATGAAAGTTGTTGCAACTATTAATCACAATATAGATAAAGATACTGCTGAATACATCGTAAAAGAATTTGGCCATAAACCAATTTTAGAAGAAAAAATTAATGTTGAAACAGGTAAAATCAAGGAGAGTTTGAAAGGTGAAATTAAAAACAGACCTCCTATTGTCACAATCATGGGACATGTTGATCACGGAAAAACTTCTTTACTTGACTCTTTAAGAGATACTAATGTTGTTTCTGGTGAATATGGAGGAATTACCCAACATATTGGAGCTTATCAAATTAAAACTACCGAAGGTAAATTAATAACATTTATAGATACACCTGGTCACGCGGCTTTTACAGAGATGAGAGCTAGAGGATCAAAAATTACAGACATCGTAGTTTTAGTAGTTGCAGCTGATGACGGAATTAAACCTCAAACAGTAGAGGCTATTAAGCACGCAAAAGCAGCCAAAGTTCCAATAATTGTTGCTATAAATAAATGTGATTTACCAGAAAAAAATATAAGTAAAATTAAAAATGAAATGATGCAATATGAACTAATCGCAGAGGACTTAAGTGGAGATACTCTTTTCGTAGAGGTGTCTGCATTAAAGAAAATCAATTTAGATAAGCTTAAAGAAAGTATTTTACTACAATCTGAAATAATCGACTTAAAAGCTTCTTATACCGATAGCGCAAAGGGTGTAGTGATAGAGTCAAAAATTGATAAAGGGAAAGGCCCTGTTTCTACAGTATTAATAAGCAATGGAAAGCTTAAAAGAGGCGATTACTTTATTTGCGGAGATACTTGGGGCAAAGTCAGAGCTATGATTAACTACGAAGGTATAATGGTTAACGAGGCATTACCATCAATGCCGATCGAAATTTTGGGAATGAATAGTTCAGCTTACGCTGGGGCAGAATTTATAGTTACAAAAGATGAAGAAGAAGCTAAAGAAATTTCAGAATTTAAAAAAAATGATAATGCGAAAAGTAAAATAGCAGCAAAAGATAAGACTACTTTATTCGATGACATTAAAAATAAAGATGAATTAAATATTATTATTAAGTCTGATGTTCAAGGTTCAAACGAAGCACTTAAAACTGCTATAAATAAAATTGAACATAAGGAAGTAGAAGCAAAAATAATTTTATCTGATATTGGGATGATAAATGAAACTGATATCTCTCTTGCTAAAGCCTCTAAAGCAATTTTAATTGGTTTTAATGTTAAACCAAATAGAGAGGCGAAGAAATTAGCAGACGAACAAAAAATTGAAATTAAATACTTTAATATTATTTATGAGGCATTAGATTTTGTTGAAAAGTCTTTATCAGGATTACTAGAACCGGATATAAAAGAAACTGTTTTAGGAAGCGCAGAAATTAAAAAGATATTTAAAGTTTCAAACGCAGGTAAAATTGCCGGATCAAAAGTTCTTAATGGCGAAATTAAGAGCAAATCAAGGGCAAGAATTATTAGAGACGGTGTTGTTGTTTATAATGGGGAAATTTCAAGTATTTTCAGAGAAAAAAATCAAGTTAAGGAAGTCGGAGCTGGTATTGAGTGCGGTATAAGCATCAAAGATTTCATAGACTTTAAAGAAAATGATGTTATTGAGTCCTATCTTTCTGAAGAAATTAGGAGGTCAATCTAATGAGAAATCACTCAAACCAAGGATCATTTAGTCAAAGACAACTAAGAGTAGGAGAACTTGTTAAACAAAATCTAGGTGAGCTTTTTCTGAGAAATGAGGCTAAGATCCCTACCTTAAATTCAAAATTAATAACTGTTACTGAGGTAAGAATGACACCAGACCTCAAAACAGCGAGGGTTTACGTTATTCCATTGGGTGGAATTCATACAAAAGAAATAGTAAAAATCTTGACTGAATACTCTCATCTTGTTAGAAAAGCGCTGTCTAAAAGGCTAGATATTAAGTTTCTTCCTAAACTCACATTTGTAGAAGATAACTCATTTGAATATGCTGAAAAGATTGAAAAAATTATAAAAAGAAATAGAGATAATGATAAAGAGAAAAAAAGATATAATTAAATCGCTAGCTATACATGATAAAGATGTAGGTTC
>CACAWF010000009.1 GCA_902536085.1 uncultured Pelagibacteraceae bacterium
AAGAAGGAGCAGATATTGTTATGGTTAAACCTGGGACATTATATTTAGATATTATTTCTAAATTAAGAAATGATTTTAAAGTTCCGATAATGGCTTATCAGGTCTCTGGGGAATACAGTTTAATTAAAGATGCAATACTAAAAAAGACTCTTGCAGAAGATGCAATAATTGAAAGTATTATAGCTTTTAAAAGAGCTGGAGCTTGTGCAGTTGTAACGTATTTCGCAATAGATATTGCGAAGAAACTAAAATAGATTAACTAAAATAATTTTCTAAGAGAACCCTGGACTGTGGAAACTTTAAATTATTAGGAATAAAAAAACGATTTTGAATAATATTTCTTGTAAAATAAAGAGACTTTTGAATTATAGAATTGGGTATTTTTTCAGGTAGTTTCTTTGCAATTAAGTACTTAGGAACCTCATACGTAAAAGTATCGATTTTTAATTTTATTATATCAGACGTTAAATTAGTATTTCTAAATTGATCTAAGTCTGGATCATAACCTAAGTCTTTAATTAAATTTAATTCAAAATAAACATACATAACGATCCAATTATCTGAATTTATCGAATTAATAAATTTTTCAAAAGATTTATAAATAGTCATGTTTGGTTGTGACTCTGGCAAAAGAGTATTCAATATTGAGCATAAAGATAGCAAAGCTGAAGTTCGTTCTTTGTCATTAAAATATAAGGGCGAGATTGGCTTTACTAATTCTGTTTTAAAATATCCAAGTTTATTTTCATTCTTTGAATTATGAACTATAAAAAGTTTATTGGATAACTGTAAATAATTTTTAATTTTTCGTGAATTACCTCCATAGACTATTCCAGATACTCTTCCTTTAGATTTAGAAAATACATTTATTATATTTGCGTTTTCTCTAAATTTTCTTTTTGATAAAAGATAACATTCATCTTCCCAGTTCATATATTCAGTATCTTAACGAGTTTCTCAGCGGCATTTTGTTGAGCATTTTTTTTTGATGAACCTGTTCCAACAATTTTCTTAGACTCAGGAATTTCCACCTCTGTTTTAAATAAAGGTTTGTGTTGAGGACCGGTCTTTTTAAAAAAAGTGTATTTTGGAAGTTTTTTATATTTCTTTAAGCTGTATTCTTGAAGTTTTGTTTTTGAATCTATTAGAGTAATTATTGATTGATGAATATATTTTTCCCAGAAATTTAGAATAAACTTTTCTGCTGATCTTAATCCGCCATCTAAATAAATTGCACCAACTATTGCTTCAAGACAATCACTTGCAATTTTATCTGCAGACCTTTCTAGATTTTTATGAGATGAGCCCAAAAACAAATATTTCTTTAAATCTATTCTTAGGGCAATTTTAACACATGTCTTTTTATTAACTAAATTAGCAAATTTTTTGTCAATTATTCCCTCCTTTTCGTCAGGATATTTCTCTAGGAGTTTTTTTGAAATTATAAGACCTAAAACTCTATCACCAAGAAATTCTAGTTTTTCATTATTATCTTTATTATCATAACTTTTATGTGTTAAAGCTCTATTAAGTAGATTTTTATCTTTAAAAAAATAATTTATTTCGTTTTCTAAACTTTTGATAGATTTATTCATTGTAACTTTTTAAATGTTCTATCAAATCTAAAAGAATTATGTAAATTCCAAAATTTGAACAAACTACCTTTCTGAGTATCATTAGAAAAGAAAATAATTTTTGCCTTACCTACTAGATTTTGATTAATGACATATCCAACATCATTTAAAAATCTGCTATCTTTAGAACAATCACGATTGTCTCCCATTAGAAAATAATGGTTTTCAGGAACTAAATATTTTTTAGTATTTTGCAATGTGCCTTCGCTATTATAAGATGCTAAATGTTTAACACCATTTGGCAAAGTCTCTATAAATATTTTAGATCTGATGTTATAACTTCCGCACCTTATTGGATCATCAGTTTTAGTTTCTACCCTTATAATTTTTTTTTTATTAATAAAAAGTTCACCATTTCTAAATTGAATTTCATCGCCTGGTAAACCAATAAGTCTTTTAATGTAATCTGTCCTATTGTCCGCAGGTGTTTTAAACACAACTAAATCACCTTGTTGTGGAATTTTTGAAAATAAACGTTTTTTAAATAAATTCGGACTAAACGGAAAAGAATGTTTACTATAACCATAAGTGTATTTTGTTACAAAAATTCTGTCACCCACCAATAAAGTTGGCTCCATAGATGATGATGGAATGTGAAAAGGCTGTATAATTAATGATCTTATCAAAATAGCAATTATTAAAGCACCAATTAATGTCTTTATATTATCAAAAATTATTTTAGATATTTTTTTAATATTCATATAGATATAGTAACGAAAGCAACAGCATATTTGTCTTCGTCTGTAAGAGATAAAGAAATTTTGTATTTTTTTCTTTTAATTTTTTTTTCAACGATTATTTTAGTTTTGTCAATTAATCTAATAAAAGGTTTTCCATTTTTCTCATTCATAACGATAATCTCTTTGAATTTGATGCCTTTAGCTAAACCAGTTCCTAACGCTTTAGCAAAAGCTTCTTTAGCTGCAAATCTTTTAGCGTAACAATTTTTCGCATTTTTTATCATGCTGCATTTAGCAATTTCTTTTTTATTAAATAACCTTGATATAAGATTTTTTTTTTTAATAAGTTTATCTATTCTGCTTATCTTTACTATATCTGTCCCAATTCCAAAAATTTTCATTTATTAATAATTTTTTTAAATTTTTTAATAATTGGTTTTAAACCAAAAAAAATCGACTCCCCAATCAAAAAATGTCCTATATTAAACTCAGCAATTCCTGGAATTTTTTTTAAAATCTGAGCTGATTTAAAATTTAATCCATGCCCTGCATGAACTTCTAAGCCTAGGCTATTGCCAAAATGAATTGCTTTTTTAATTTTTTGAAATTCTTTTTTATAGTTTTTATTCTTATTAATTAAGTTACAAATTTTTCCAGTATGAATTTCAACACAATCTGCATCTAAGAATTTTGAATCGCGAATATCATCTAAACTTGGCTCAATAAAAAGACTAACTCTAGATTTACTCTTTTTCAGTTTGTAAATCATTTGTTTTAAGAAACTTTTTTTAAATTTTAAATTAAGTCCTCCTTCTGTTGTAACTTCTTGTCTTTTTTCAGGAACAATACATATAAATTTAGGTTTATTTTTTAAAGCTATTGTTAACATTTCCTTAGTTGCAGCTATCTCAAGATTTAGAGGTATTTTTAATTTTGATTTTATTGCTTCTAAATCTTTATCTTTTATGTGTCGCCTATCTTCTCTTAAATGTATGGTAATAGAATCAGCTCCACTTTTTTGTGCAATTAAAGCAGCTCTAAGCGGACTTGGATAATTTTCGCCTCTTGCATTTCTTACAGTTGCTACATGGTCTATGTTTACACCAAGTCTAATTTTATTCATTAAAGATTTCTGCTTCCAGGTTTAATTGCTTTAATTGTAGATAAATTTTGAGGTAAATTATCTTTAGTATATGTTGGGATATCTAATTTTACTTGAGATACTATTTTTTTTTTAAGTATTGACATACCATTTGATCTATCAATGATACATGCATATCCTGCAACTTGAGCATTGTTGTCTAAAACTAATTTTGAACATTCTAAACTCGATTTACCAGTAGTTATAACATCCTCAATAATTAAAACTTTCTGGTTTTTCTTTATTCTAAAATCTCTTCTTAATCTAAATTCACCATTAACTCTTTCCGAAAATATTGTTTCTTTTTCCAATAATCTTCCTATTTCATAACCTACTACAATTCCTCCCATGGCTGGAGACAAAATTATATCGAAATCATTGATCTCTTTACGAATTTTTTGTGATAAAGATAAACAAATTTTACTTGCCTTACTTGGTTTACTCATCAATTGAGCGCATTGAACATATTGAGGGCTATGTAATCCTGATGATAAAATAAAATGGCCCTCTAAAAGTGCGTTAGTTTCCTTTAAAATTTTCAAAGATTCTTCTAATGAAAGCATTTTTTTTCTGTTTGTGTCGAATAATTTTAAATTTTAAATTACTTTGCTTTATCTGACTTATCAAGTTTGTGAAGTTTTTCAAATCTTTAATTTGTAAATCAAATGAGAATGTTAAATATTCTTTTTTTCTTTTTAACATTTCAATATTTACAATATTGCCCTTATTGAGACCTATTAATGAGCTTATGTGACCTAGGGCCCCAGGTTTATGAGGTAAATCAACTTCTATTGTACTTGAGTAGTTTTTTTCAACAGCGTTAATCTCTTCAGTTGATTTATCTTGCCAATACCTTCTTATGGCAGATCGCGCTTTACCTGTTGTTGAAGATGTCAGCCAATGCAATGAGGGGGAGGCGTTCTTCGAGGTTTCAATGTTCACTAAATCACCATTCTTTAGAATTGTTTGTAGTGTTGCATGGCTCCCATTAATTGTGCAACCTATGGCACTGTTGCCAATCTTAGTGTGTACAGCGTAAGCAAAATCTATTGGGGTAGCTTGTTTAGGTAATTTTATAACAGCTCCTTTAGGCGTAAAACAAAATACATTTTCTTGAAACATTTGTAGTTTTGTAAATTCATAATAATGTTCAGGGCTAGTTCCTGCCTCAATAATTTCAACTAAATCTCTTAACCAGTCATATTCTTTCCATGATAATTCTGAAAACTTTTCTGAAGATTTATATTTCCAATGAGAAGCAATTCCTCTTTGAGCAAACTCATGCATATCATGTGTTCTAATTTGTATCTCTATTCTATTTTTTTTAGGGCCAATCACGGCTGTGTGGATTGATTTATATTTGTTTATCTTAGGAGTAGATATATAATCTTTAAATTTTCCTGGTATAGTTGAAAATCTACTATGAAAAACACCAAGAGTCTTATAACAATCTTCAACTGTGTTTACAATTACCCGAAAGCCTATAATGTCAGTAAGTTGCTCAAGAGATATTTTTTTATTTTGAATTTTACGCCAAATAGAAAAAGGTGTCTTTTCTCTTCCTGTTATTGAAGCAGTTATTCCATTTTGATTTAGTATTTCAATTAATTCTTTAGAAATTATTTTGAATGTATCATCAGTATTATTTTTAATATAATTTAATCTTTCTAAGATTAAATCTCTTGCTGGTTTGTTAAGGACAGAGAAGGACAAGTCCTCTAACTCATCTCGAATTCTATTCATTCCCATCCTATCAGCTAATGGGGCATAAATCTCCATAGTTTCTTTTGCTTTTCTAATTATTTTATCTTTATCTTTTACAAATTGAATTGTCCTCATATTGTGTAATCTGTCAGCAAGTTTAACTAATAAAACTCTTATGTCCTTAGATGTTGCTAAGATTAGTTTTCTAAAATTTTCAGCTTTAGAGTCTTCAGATGCTTTATCCTCTAATGCAGAAATTTTAGTTACACCTTCAACTAAATTAGCAACTTCTTCACCAAATTCTTTTTTAACAGTTGCGTAGGTTACGTTAGTATCCTCTATCGTATCATGAAGAAGTCCAGTTGTAATTGTAGCACTATCTAATTTTAATTCTGTTAAAATTTTTGCAACTGCAACTGGATGAATAATGTATGGGACCCCCTCTTCTCTTTTTTGGTTTTGATGAGCCTCTAAAGCAAAGTCATATGCCTTGCTTAATGACTCTGAATTTAAAAATTTATTGTAAGATTTTATCTGATTAATTAATTCATTATTGTTAATCATGCTTTATTTTAACACTTTTATTTAATCTTGTAATCTCAATCCGGGATTTTTGGCTTAAATTATTTATTAAAAATTGGGCGTTTTTCTTTAAAATTGGATGTGACCATTTAGGATCAATTTCTAAAATCGGATATAAAACAAAATTTCTTAAATGTGCTCTTGGATGCGGTAAAACAAGATCTTTTGAGTCTTTCATTAATCCATTAAAATCAATTATATCAATATCAATAACTCTAGGATTGTTTTTTTTTGTTTTATTCCTGCCAATTTTTTTTTGGATCAAATTTATATCTTTAAATAATCTTAAAAGATTTAAATTTTTATTTACTAAAATTCCTACATTAAGAAACTTTGGTAGTTTCTGATTTGGATAAGAAGGAGTTTCATAAAAATTTGAAATTTTTTCAATTTGAATTTTTGCTTTAATTAGTAATTGAATTGCGATTGAAATATTATCAAATCTAGAACCATGGATAGAATTCAGATTTGATCCGATATTAAGGTGTATCATTTATTATTTCTACTTAGCAATCTTGCTCTTTCTCTGTTCCAATCTCTCTTTTTCTTTACTTGTCTTTTATCATAAAGTTTTTTTCCTTTTGCAACAGCAATTTCAATTTTAACTTTTCCTTTTAAGAAATACATCTTAGTAGGAATGATGGTCAAACCTTCCTGATTTATTCTTCCAATCAACTTATTAATTTCTCGCCTTTTTAAAAGAAGTTTTCTTTCACCTTTAGGATTATGGTTGTTATAGGATGATTGTCTGTAAAGCGGGATATGAGAATTAATTAAAAATAATTCTCCGTTGTTATCTATAGCGTATGAGTCTGCAATGCTTCCTTTGCCCTCTCTCAGTGATTTGACTTCTGATCCTTTTAAGGAAATACCTGCCTCTAAAGTCTCTAAAAAAAAATAATTAAAACTAGCTTTTCTATTCAAACAAATTATTTTTTTTCCGGGCCCTATATTTTGTTTCATTAAAGTAATTTAGCTACTTTAAGTGCTTCTGAAACTTTCTTTTTTGTTTCTTCTCTAATTTCAACCAATGGTAATCTTACAGATGGATTGCACATACCTAATAATGATGCTGCATATTTCACTGGTGACGGATTGCTTTCAATAAATAACGCTGAATGTAAAGGTTGTAAGAGTTTATCTAGTAATTCTGCTTCTTCATTTTTTTGCTCACAAGCTTTTTGAAAATCAGAAGAAATTTTTGCAGCTATATTTGCTGTGACTCCGATAGCTCCCACTCCACCTCTTTTATTAAACTCAAGCGCATTATCATCATTTCCAGTAAGCTGAATAAAATCTTTTCCCATTGCTTTTAATTGCTGATCTACTCTTTTTAAGTCACCAGTTGCATCTTTTACACCGGCTATATTTTTTAGTTCATATAGTTTGCTCATGGTTTCAACTGACATATCTATTACTGATCTTGACGGAATGTTATAAATTATAATTGGTATTCCAACACTATCGTTTATCTTTTTATAATGTTGATACAAGCCCTCTTGAGTTGGTTTGTTGTAATATGGTGTAACAACTAATAATGCATCTGAACCGGTTTTTTCTGCGTATTGAGATAGTTCAACAGCTTCATCTGTTGAATTAGATCCTGTGCCAGCTATCACAGGTATTTTTCCACTACATTCTTTAACCGCTATCTCTATAATTTTTTTGTGTTCACTATGAGATAAAGTGGGAGATTCTCCAGTGGTGCCTCCTGGGACTATACCATTAGTACCGTTATTTAAGTGATAATCAATTAAACTTCTGTATGTGTTTTCATCAAGATTATCATCTTTAAACGGGGTTATTAATGCAACAATTGATCCTTTAAGCATAAAACAATATAAGGTAGATATCCTTAAACTTATGCTTAATAGATTAATTAGTCTAGTATTTTTATTATCATTTTTGAAAATTAGTATCGTTTATTCAGAGACAGATTTCTTATTACCGCAAAAAAAACCATCAATTTTTAAAAAATCAGAAAAACAGATTCAAGAAAGTATCAGTAAAAATCTACCTGCACCAAAGCCATTATTAGAAAAAAAAGGTGAGACAAAACCATCTATAGTTGAACAAAAAAAAGAGCCTACTAAAAAAAAAGAAATAAAAACAGATCTTAAAGAAGAAGTAAAAACACAAGTATCATCTACATTTGTGTACCCTAGAAAAAAACCAATTACATACAAAGTTTCATCAAAAGAAGTAAAAAGTTCAAAAGTTCTTAATAAAAAAGATTTTGAGAGAGCAAAAGAAACAATTGATTTCATAAAACAAAAAAAATGGAATAGTGCTTTAAAAAGCGCCCAAAAGGTTAAAGATAGTGAATTCAGAAAATTAATTACTTGGATGCATCTTAAAACTACTAGAAATGGAGCATCATTTAATGAATATAAAAAATTCATAGAACAAAATGACTATTATCCAAGAATTAACAGAATTAGGTATTTAGCAGAAGAGAAAATATATTTAAGAAATAATTCACCTACATCAATAATTAATTGGTTTGAAAAGTATCCTCCCTTAGGTGGTTTAGGTAAAATTAAATTAGCTGAGGCCTATCTAGAACAAGGAAAATTAGAAAAAGTCAAAAATTTAGTTAAAGAAGGATGGATCACTGCTGAGATAAGAAAAAATGATTTAGGTTATTACAGAGCTAAATTTAAAAAATTTATCTCGTCAGATGATCATGTAAAAAGAGCTGATTATTTAGCATGGGAAAGGAAATATTGGGATCTTAAAAGAATGCTTAAGTATTTACCTACAGATCAAAGAGCTCTCTATAATGCAAGACAAATTTTAATGAGTAACTCTTATGGTGTAGACAATGCAATAGCAAAGGTGCCTCAATATTTAAAAAAAGATCCTGGTTTAGAGTTTGATAGATTGAGGTGGAGAAACCGAAGAGGACGATTAGAAGGATCTTTAGAAATTTTATATCAAAACGCGAATAAAACTGAGACACAAATGGTTAGACCGGATAAATGGTGGAAGCAGAGAGAGAGTGTTACAAGAAGTTTAATTTACAAAAAAAGATATAAGACAGCTTATAAAGTAGCTAGTGAACACTCCCTATCATCTGGTCCGTCTTTTGCTGAGGCTGAATGGCTATCTGGTTGGATAGCCTTAACTTTTTTAAAATCTCCTGAGTATGCAATTAATCATTTTCAAAATTTTTACAATAATGTCGGCTATCCGATAAGCTTAGCTAGAGGAGCATATTGGTTAGGAGAGTCATATGAAAAATTAAATGAAAAGGAAACTGCTAATAAATTTTTTTCAGAAGCTGCGAGATTTCCAATGACTTATTATGGGCAACTTGCTTTCAATAAGGTTAATCCTGGTGGGAATTTTGAATTAAAAGATGAAAGTAATTTTAATAAAGATTATGAAAAAGAGTTTAAAAAAAATAAACTTATAAAACATGTTATTCTATTATATGAACTTGATGCGAGCCAATATGCTAAAGATATCCTTAAACATTTGGCTGAACTGAATATTGAGAAAGGTAGTGAAGTTTTAGCAGCAGAGTTATCTACATCTGTTGAAAGATACGATTTTGCAATTCAAATATCAAAAAAAGCATCCTATGAAAAAAGATTTTTGAATAAATATAATTACCCAGTTATTGCCACTCCGAAAATTGTAAATAATAAACAAATGCCTAAACAAGAAATTGTTCTTGCAATAATTAGACAAGAAAGTGAATTTGATAGGAAAGCAAATAGTTGGGCTGGAGCTAGAGGCATGATGCAGTTAATGAAGTACACTGCTAAGATTGTAGCTAAACAAGCAAAATTACCTTACAGTATTAGTCGACTAACAACAGATCCAGAATACAACATTAAGCTTGGTTCATATTATTTTAATGGATTGCTTAACGATTATAATGGTGTTTTTCCGTTTGCTATTGCAGCATACAATGCAGGTCCTAATAGAGTCAAAACATGGAGAAGAGTGAATGGTGACCCTTCTAAAGGTCAAATTTCATATATTAATTGGATTGAGCAAATTAGATTTGAAGAAACTAGAAATTACGTACAAAGAGTTTTAGAAAACATCAATGTTTACAAATATATTTTAAGAAAAGAACCAGTACAAATAGATAGTTATTTTAACTAAATGGCGGTGAGAGAGGGATTCGAACCCTCGGTAGCATAGTTAAATACTACGGAAGTTTAGCAAACTCCTGGTTTAAACCAACTCACCCATCTCACCACAAGCTTTACGTATCTTTATAAAGAAAATTAACTTATATTGCACCAAATTTGTAATGCAACAAAAACAATTATCAGGAATTTTTTATGCTGCTTTTGCATCTCTTTGGTGGGGTGTTGTAGGTACTATTTTTTTCAAATTTGTATCTTTTGCATCATTTATTGAATTAACTGTTCACAGAACAATTTGGACAGCAGTTCTATTAATTCTTACAACAAGTTTTTATAAAAAATGGCCAGAATTTCATCGAATTTTCAAAAAGAGGAAAAATCAATTATTGTTATTTTTATCAGGTTTATTGGTAAGCATAAATTGGGGAACCTGGCTTTATGCAGTCAGTGTAAATAGATTATTAGACTCTAGTTTAGGATATTATATCTACCCAATAATGAGTGTATTTTTAGGAAGAGTATTTTTACAAGAAAAACTAAATAGAAATCAATTTATTGCGGTAATATTAGTAGTAATTTCTTTATTTTATTTTTTAATAAAACTTGGCGAATTACCTTGGATTGGTCTTACTGTTGCAATAACTTTTAGTATTTATGGACTGATAAGAAAAAAAATTAAAGTTTCATCAGATATAGGTCTATTGATAGAAACATTACTTATATCTCCTATAGCAATCGCATTATTTATTTATCTAATAAATTTAAACTTAAATATTTTTTCTTATAAAGAACCTCTTTTATCTTTTTATTTATTTTGGTCTGGCTTTATGACTTTAGTCCCTCTTTTTTTGTATACGTTAGGATTTAAAATTATAGGTATCGGTCCAGCAAGTATGATTTTGTTTTTAACTCCAACATCTCAATTTCTTTTGGGAATAACTTATTTTGATGAGATTCTAACCATAGAAAAGTTTTTTGGTTTCGTGATAATTTGGATAGCTGTATCTATTTATCTTAATGAATTACGTAAAGAGTAAGTCGTAATTATTAAAAGCGGTACAATTATAGCTACAATAAATGAGATAAATAGTAAGTTTGATAAGATAATCGGACTAAAATTTTCTACAGACATAATATTACCCACTAATAAACTTGATTGAAAATTATGACTTGGAAAAAATAATAATCCTGAGCTTAATCCTAAAATTATTGATATTAAAGATAATCTTGTATTAATTTTTTTCTTAAAAAAACCGTAAAATACCGTAACAACAGCCGCACAACATAGGAGATCAGCGAATAAAAATAAATATAAGATACTATAACCTTTAGAAGCAAAAATAAAAACAATCACACAAAGTAATAAAATTAATTTTTCGCTTTTATTTTTTATTTTTCTACCACCTAAAAATTTATTAATTTCTTTTCCATCAATTATTATAAGGCTTGAAATAGCATTAATTAACGTATCAATCGTACTTAATGTTAACGCAAGAGCTAAAATTAAAATAGAAACAATTATAAAAACATTATCATTTAATAACATTAATTTAAAAAAAGCTAAATCAGCTACTATTTTAGGGTTGATAGAAAAAGATATAAGACCTGTATAGCCCATCCATAAAACAATCAAAAAAGAAATAATTGATGAATAAATTAAACTTTTTTTTAAAATAAGGTTATTCCTTGCGGCAAATACACGTTGCCAATTACCCTGATGAAATAAATTTGTAGCTGCTACAGCAATAAAAAATGTCAATCCGGCTGTGTAATTTGGGATATAATTTTTACTTACAAGATTTGCAGAATTTATTTTGATTAACTCATAACTATTTGTTTCTAAATTTCCTAAAATTAAAAATATAGAGAATAATATTATACCCAAGACTATTAGAAATTGATATTTATCTGTAATAATTGAAAGCTTAAATCCACCTCTCAATATATATAAAAGACATATGATTAAAGTTAGCCCAGATGTTATCCATAAAGGTGTTTTTGAGATTAAATTTAGTAAAAAAGCTATTGCTGTGACTTCGGCTATCAAGAAAATTGTTAAATAAAATAAAATTAAAATTAGTATTATCTTTAAAATTCCAGTCCCAAATCTTCTTTTTACAAACTCAGTTAAAGACATTCCATTAGGAAATTCTCTCCTTATTTTTGGTCCAAAATTTAATAAAAATAACATAGGTGCAGCCGTACCTAATGCATATCCAATTACTGCCCCTATTCCTCCCCAGGTTGCTGCTGAAGCTGGTCCAAATAATATCCAAGCCCCCAAAGCAGATGCCGATAAACTCGTTGTTAATGAAAAAATACTCTCATTTCTGTCACCGATTATGTAGCTTTTATTATCTGAAACTTTTTTTAGATTTATATAACCTAAAGCGATAAAAAAAGCTCCTACCCCTAGTGTAATAATTAACGTTGTTTGTGTTGATAGGTATATATCTTTCATTTATCCCTCACTGAATTACCGGTCAGGTTCTTTGGGTATGATCTCAGTCTTTATGACACCCCTTATACAAATTATATATTTATTTTAGGTAAGAAGTCAAATGAAGCTGTATCTATTCTAGATGAATGTTCTCTTCTCATTTTCCAATCATTACTTATACCGGCTTGAGCTATACTGATTGCATTTCGTCCATATTTTGCATTGGTAAAATCGATTGCTTTCATTAATGGTTGTGATTTATTCTCTAAAATTGGCGCTAATAAATTTAGCTCTTTTTCAGAAGCATCTCTAAGCTTCGATAAAATTACTCCAGCTTTTTGGTAGAAATAACCATATTTATAAATCTTTCCCAGCCCAGTAATTGCAGTTTTTACAAGTTCGATGCTGTTATTAGTTGCCACCGGCAATTCAATAGTAATAGAATTTGAATAGTATTTTCTATTTTTATCAAATGGGCTTGTTCTGATAAATATAGTAACAGCTCTCGTAGTTTGTTTATCTGTTCTTATTTTTTCTGACGCATTTAAACAATGAGTAGTTATAGACTCTTTTAATTTATCTAAACTCTCAACTTTTTTTCCAAACGATCTTGATACACAACAACTTTTTCTTCTTGTTTCCTCAGTTTCTAAATCTATACAAGAAATTCCTCTTAACTCCATTACTGTTTTCGCACCTAAAACGTTTGTGCTTTTCTTAACCCATGTATTTGAAATATTTTTTAGTTTATAAGCGTTGTCTATTCCATTTTTAATATATAGCTTTGATAACTGTTTTCCTACTCCCCACACATCTGCAATATCAAAATCTTTTAGTATATTATCGATATTTTCTTTTAAAAATATTACTCCTGCTTTATTTTTTTTAGCTATATGATTGGCAACTTTGCTTAAAGTTTTCGTATTTGAAATTCCTACACTCGTTGGTATTCCTGTCCATTTTAAAACTCTTTCTCTTATTTGTTTTCCGTATTCTTCAACTTGTTCATCTTTGATATGCGATAAATCTAAAAATGCTTCGTCTATAGAATAGATTTCAATTTTATCAGTGAAACCTTTTAAAACTTTCATTACTCGTCTAGAAAGGTCACCGTATAATGCATAGTTTGAAGAAAATATCTGAACGTTGTTTTTTTTAACTAAATCTTTAACTTTAAAATATGGTTCTCCCATTCTTATTCCAAGTTTTTTTGCTTCAGTAGATCTTGATATTACACATCCATCATTATTAGATAGCACTACGACTGGTACATTTTGTATTTTAGGATTAAATAATCTTTCACAAGAAACATAAAATGAATTACAGTCAATTAATGCAACTTTTTTTCTACTGCTGTTTGTGTATGACATATGTTACTACTCCCCAAATTATTATTTCTGGATTATCTGTTAAATTAATTCGATCTGATGTATTTTTTGAACCTGATGTTAAGTAGTTGTTACCCTTACTTTTAACCAGAGTTTTAACTACAAGTTCTTCATTGATATTTGCTATAACAGTGGAAAAATTTTTCGGGTTTAAACTTTTATCTACTATTAATAGATCCCCATCATATATGCCCACATTAGTCATAGATTTTCCCTGTACTCTAATGATGAAAGTAGCTGGTGCATTTGTTATGAGATGAGAATTCAAATCTATGTCGTCCTCAATATAATCTGTTGCCGGAGAAGGAAAACCAGCTCCCACTTTATGTAAATAATAAGGTATTGTTAACTTCATAAATGTTCTTGTTTTGTTCTTTATAGCTGATAAACTGCCTATCAGTCAACCCCTTTTCAAAAGGTTGTTAAAGTGGGTCAAATTGCAAATCGAAAAAAAGAGAGAGATTAGCTAATAACATAACGTGATTAAAAAAATTTTTTCAATATTATTAGTATTGCTTGTAGCAACAAGTGCTCAAGCAGCATCTAAACTAGACTCAATCAAAAAAAGTGGAGAGTTAAGAGTTGGTACGACTGGAGACTGGGATCCAATGTCAATGAAAGATCCAAAGACAAACAAATACAAAGGATTTGATATTGATGTGATGAATGAATTAGCTAAAGATTTGGGCGTAAAAGTGAAGTTTGTGCCTGCAGAATGGAAAACTATTGTTGCAGGAATAACAGCCGATAGATACGATATATCGACAAGTGTAACCAAAACACCAAAAAGAGCAGAAGTAGCTGGGTTTACCGCTACGTATTACAAGTATGCAACAGTCCCACTTGTTTTAAAAAAGAATTTAAAAAAGTTTTCAACTTGGGAGTCTTTAAACAATAGTAGTGTTACAATAGCTACAACGTTAGGTACATCTCAGGAAGAAAAAGCAAAAGAATTTTTTCCAAAATCAAAACTTCAGTCAGTTGAAGCTCCTGCAAGAGATTTCCAAGAAGTTTTAGCAGGTAGAGCTGATGGAAATATTACAAGTTCAACAGAAGCAAACAAACTAGTTATTAAATATCCCCAATTAGCTATAGTTCCTGATGGAGGAAAAAATCCAGCATTTTTAGCCATGATGGTTCCAAAGGGTGATAAAGTATGGAATGATTACGTCAGCAATTGGATTAAGAAAAAACAATCATCTGGATTTTTTAAAACTTTATTGGCAAAGTACGATCTTAAAAGCTTATAATTTAAGTTTCAATACCTCCTATTTACAATTATAGTCGATTAGTGAAATTTTTAAAAATAATTTCTATTCTATTTTTGCTTCAAGGTTGTAGTTCTAACTATGAATGGGGTTGGTATATACTAAGTCCAGATAATATAGATGGTTTAACTAATCTAAAATTTTTAATTAGCGGAATTACAACTACGATTTATATTTCAGTAGTTTCAATAATTCTTGCAATGATTATCGGTTTGATAGTTGCTCTACCTTCATTGTCTAATAATAAATTCTTAACTTATTTTAACATAACATACGTAGAAATTGTTAGAGCCATCCCTTTATTAGTTTTAATTCTTTGGATTTATTATGGCCTTCCAATCATGGTCGGTGTAAGTTTCTCACCGTTTGTTTCTGGAATAATAGCTTTGACTATTAGTGAGAGTGCGTTTCAAGCAGAAATTTTTAGAGCAGGAATTAATTCAATTTCAAAAGGTCAACATGAAGTATCAGAGTCTTTAGGAATGGATTTCTGGAGAAAGATGAGATTAGTAATTCTTCCGCAAGCGATTAAAGTTGTATTACCAGCCATGGGAAATCAATTTGTTTATGTTTTAAAAATGTCCTCTCTAGTATCAATTATAGGTATAGGAGATTTAACAAGAAAAGCTAATGAGTTGGTCACCACGACTTACAGGCCCTTAGAAATTTATACTTTTTTAATTCTAGAATACCTGGTGCTAATCCTAGTAGTATCTTATTTTGTAAGAAAATTAGAGAATAAACTAGAATACAAGTAATTTTTTTAAAGAAATCTTAAACACTCTCTTTAAAAAAAATGGTACGAAACTTAATACAACTAATCCCATCATCCAATTTGTTACTAAAATTGTATAAAAAATATCTTGATACTCACCATTTCTAATATTTATTACATACCATAACGACATAAATGGTATTAACGTTAGTCTTAGGATTGTCATGTACAAACTAAAAATTGGTCTTTTCAGTGCCTGGAATAAAGCAGAGGTAATAAAGAAAACTGGATACACTGGCCCAATTAAAGCTGCTACCTGTAAGTAAAGTGCACCTCTTCGGATTACTTCTAAATCATTAGTAAAAAAAGATATTATAATTTCTGAAGTTAAATAAACAAATATGCCTGCTAATACCATAAATCCTGAACCAAACATTAGAGCTTTTCCATATACTTCTTTCACTCTAAAATACATTTTTGCTCCAAAATTTTGTCCTGCAATCGATAAAACAGCTGTATTTAAACCTATGACTGGTAACAATAAAACTTGTTCTATTCTTACAGCAGTACCATATCCCGCTGTAGCTAATTCTCCAAACTGACCAACAAAATAGAAAATATTGAATACTCCAAACATTATCATCAACATAGTAAACATTATTGGCACTGATTGTTTGAAGAGAGAGCTTAAGTACTCAATTTTTGGTTTGAAGCATTCTAGATAAAGGAATTTTTTTAATTTACAGCAATAAACTTTATTAGCTAAATATATTAAGCCGATACACTGAGAAACAAGCGTAGCGATAGCTAAACCAGCAATGCCAAATGCTGGTATAAATCCATAACCAAAAATAAATAATGGATTTAAAAAAATATTTAAGAAAAAGGTAAAAATCAAAACATTTCTATAACTTTTTGTATCACCTTGAGCATTTAAAGTTCCGTTCAAAGATAGTTGAACTAATACAATGATAGCTCCAAAAAAAATAATATCTAAATATTCGCGTGTTAGGATTATACTTTCTTCAGTAGAGCCCATAATTCTCAAAAGTTCATCAGAAAAATTTAAGCCAAATAAAGTTACGAAAATTGAAATTACGATTGCTAATACTATTGACTGAGCAACGTACATTGAGGCTTTTCTATCTTCCTTGGCTCCAATTGAATTACTGATTAGAGCTGTAGTTCCGGCTCCAATACCGACCGCAACAGCTATTGCTATGAAGTATATTGGCCATGATTTTGCAATAGCTGCTAACGCTTCTGGTGAAATTCTACCTGCAAAATAAGTATCGACTAGATTATAAAAAGTTTGAAATAGGGATCCTGTGCTTGCAGGTATGGTCACTTTTCTTAAGAGTTGCCATATTGAACCTTTAGTCAAATCCATAATTAATATTCCTTTTGAAATTTATGCTTTCTTCCATCTTTTTTAGCAAGATTAATTTGATTTTGCCTCATACGAAATCTTGTTTTTTGTGAATTTGAGAGTGTGTCATAACACCTTGGGCACGAAACACCCTCTTCATATTTATAAGATTTTTTATCTTTTATTGAAAAAGTCATTCGACATCCACTGCATACAGAGTAAGTTCCTTGTTTTAATTTGTGTTTAAGAGATACTCTATTATCAAAAACAAAACATTCTCCTTTCCATAGACTGTCTTTCCTCTCAGTTTTTTTCAAATAATTAAGTATTCCACCTTTTAATTGAAAAACATTTTTGAAGCCTTTTCTTTTTAAAAATATGGAGGCCTTTTCGCATCTAATTCCTCCTGTACAGAACATTGCTACAGCTTTAGCTTTATCAACTTTTTTTAAATATTTTGGAAAATCTCTAAAATTTTGAATATTTGGATTTATAGAATTTTTAAATGTGCCCACTTCATATTCAAATGGTTTTCTAGCATCTATAACTAAAGTTTCTTTATTTGAAATAAGTTTATTCCATGACTTTCCAGAAACATATCTATTAAGTTTTTTATTTTTTGGGTTTATTTTTAAACCCAATGGAACAACTTCATTTTTGATTTTTATTTTACCTTTGTGGAATGGTTGAAAAAAACTCTCAGAAATATTCTTACTATCAAAATCCTTCAACCGATATTGTCTTTTTATAATCTTTATTATTTTACTAATATCATCTTTTTTGCCTGCAATTGTTCCATTTATGCCCTCTGCTGATAAAATTATTGTGCCCCTCACATTATTTTTTAAAATTTCTTTTTGAAATAAAGCTTTATATTTTTTCAAAAATTTAATCTTTTTAAACTTATAAAAACCAAAAATTGTATACATTATTTTTTAATACAAATTGTAAGTCCATCACCTATTGGAATAATATTTTTTGTAACTCTGCTATCTTTCTTAATGTGTGTATTAAATTCCCTTATAATATTTGTTAATTTATCGTTTTTCGTATCATCTATTACTTCTCCGTGCCATAAAACATTATCTATAACAATAAGTCCATTTTTATTAATAAGATCCATAGATGCTTCATAGTATTTAAGGTAATTTTCCTTATCAGCATCAATAAAAATTAAATCAAATCTTTGACTTGAATCTTTCAATTCAGTTAGGCTTTCAGTAGCAGGTTTTACAATTTGCTTTATTTTTTTTTCATTTGCTTTTTTATAAAATGATTGTGCTTTAATGCTGAATTCAGGACTTTTATCTAAGCTAATTAGAAGACCATCAGATGGAAGGGCTAAGGCCATTGATAAAGTGCTAAAACCTGTAAAACTTCCTATTTCTAAAATCTTTTTGATATTAGAGATTTTAATTAATGTTTGTAGAAATTGTGCTTGAGAAACTGAAATCTGTAATCTATGTTGATCACCAAGACTTATATTATATTGAATTATCTCTTTCTGAACATCAGTTAAAGATTCTGAATGATCAATAATGTATTTTTCAAGATTTTCAGTTAAATCTAATTTCTTAGGCATAATTAGCCTTTTAAAAGTTTTTTTAGAATTTCATTTGTCAATTGAGGGTTTGCTTTCCCACCAGATAATTTCATAACCTGTCCAACAAAAAAACCAAACAATTTTTCTTTTCCAGCTTTATATTGATCAACTTTATCTTTATTTTTTGATAGTATTTCATTAATTATTTTCTCTAATTCTTTGGGATCGCTTTGTTGTTTCATCCCTTTTGACTCTATGATTTTTTTTGGATTATCACCGCTTTCAACCATAATTTCGAAAACTTCTTTTGCTATTCTTCCTGAAATTTCTCCAGACTTAATTGATTGTACTAACTCAGCAAAATTTTTAGCAGAAATTGGTGAGTTAGAAATATTAAGTCCTTTGTCGTTGAGCATTGCAAATAAATCACCCATCATCCATGTAGCTGCTAGTTTTTTGTCAGATAATTTTGCAACTTCCTCATAATAATCAGAGATTTCTTTTTCGGAAACCAATACGTTTGCTTCGTATGAGTTAAGCCCATATTCTTGAATAAATCTCTCCTTCTTATTATCTGGCAACTCAGGCAAAGATTTTTTTAAATCATCAATTAATTTTTGTTCAAGTTTTAATGGTAAAAGATCTGGATCAGGAAAGTATCTATAATCGTGAGCATCTTCTTTTGATCTCATTGATCTTGTTTCATTTTTTTTTGTATCAAATAATCTTGTTTCTTGATCTATCTCTTTTCCATCTTCTAGTAATTCAACCTGTCGATTAGCCTCATATTCAATCGCCATTTGCATAAATTTAATTGAATTTACATTTTTAATTTCACATCTTGTGCCGAAATTTTTATCGCCTACTTTTCTTACTGATACATTTACATCTGCTCTTAATGAACCTTCTTGCATATTGCCATCACATGTGCCCAAGTATCTCATAATGGTTCTTAATTTTTTTATATAAGCATTTACTTCATCGGGCGAACGCAGATGGGGTTTGCTAACGATTTCCATTAAAGCTATTCCAGAGCGATTTAAATCAACATAGGTGCTTGAAGGATCCATATCATGGATACTTTTACCTGCGTCCTGTTCTAAATGAAGCCTTTCAATGCCAATTTCTTTTGAACCATAAGGCATATCCAGTAAAACTTTTCCTTCACCAACAATAGGATTTTTATATTGGGAAATCTGGTAGCCCTGTGGAAGATCTGCATAAAAATAATTTTTTCTATCGAATACTGAATAATTATTTATTTTTGCATTTAAACCTAAGCCTGTTCTTACAGCTTGTTTCACGCACTCCTCATTGATAACTGGTAGCATTCCGGGAAAAGCAGAGTCAATTAAACTTACTTGTTTGTTAGGATCAGCTCCGAATTTAGTTGAGGAGCCTGAAAAAAGTTTAGAACTAGAAAGGACTTGAGCATGAACTTCTAAACCTATAACTACTTCATACTTCCCTTTCTCACCATTTATAAAATAATCAAATTTTTCTTTGCTCATGACCACCACTTTTTAATTTCATTTTTATAACCACAATTCTTTTCGAATGCGTAACCAATATTGAGAATTTTTTGTTCATCTAAGGCTTTACCTATCAATTGTAAACCAAGTGGGTAGCCCTGTTTATCTAATCCAGCAGGAAGAGATAAGGCTGGTAATCCAGCTAAATTTACTGGCACCGTAAAAATGTCATTTAAATACATTGATACAGGATCGTTAGTTTTTTCTCCTATCTTAAATGCCGAGCTTGGTGTTGAAGGTGTTAAAATAGCATCAACTTTAGTAAAACTATCATCAAAATCTTTTTTTATTAATTGTCTTACTTTTTGGGCTTTTAAATAATAGGCATCGTAATAACCAGACGATAAAACATAAGTGCCTATTAATATTCTTCTCTTTACTTCATCACCAAATCCTTCTGATCTAGTATTTTCATACATTTCAATTAAATCTTTTCCTTTTTGTGATCTGTAGCCATATCTTACGCCATCATATCTTGCTAAATTTGATGAAGCTTCCGCAGGTGCAACGATATAGTAAGTAGGCAAAGCATACTTTGTGTGGGGTAATGAAATATCAATTAACTGTGCGCCTAAATCTTTTAATATTTTTTTTCCCTTTTCCCAAAGTTCATCAATTTCTTTTGGCATATTATCTACTCGATACTCTTTAGGGATACCAATTTTCAATCCTTTGATATTATCTTTTAAATTTTTTGAGTATGTTTCTTTTTTTTTATTAATTGAGGTTGAGTCTTTTTCATCAAAACCAGACATTGCCTCAAGCATAATTGAGCAATCATTTACTGTTTTAGTCATTGGTCCTGCTTGGTCTAATGAAGAAGCAAAAGCAACTATACCCCACCTCGAACAAAGACCGTAAGTTGGCTTGAGACCTACAGTGCCAGTAAATGATGCAGGCTGCCTAATAGACCCACCTGTATCTGTTCCAATTGTTGCAGGAGTAAGATCAGCTGCCAAAGCAGAAGAAGATCCCCCTGAAGAACCACCTGGAACTAGATGATCTCCGACAGGATTAATAACGTTTCCAAAAAAACTTGTTTCATTTGAAGAACCCATAGCAAATTCATCACAATTTAATTTTCCAAGTAAAAAAGCTCCATTGTTCCATAAATTTTTTGTTACAGTAGACTCATATGAAGGAACAAAATTATTTAAAATATTACTTCCAGCCGTAGTTTTAACATTTTCAGTACAAAATAAATCTTTTACAGCTAAAGGTACCCCGCTAAGAAGTTGTTCATTATTTGGTTTGTTATCAAATTTTTTTGCATTTTCTAATGCTTGATCAAATGTTGTAGTTACAAAAGCATTTAGTTTTTTTGCATTTTCAATGTTCTTTATATATGCTTGTGTAAGTTCTAATGAGGATATCTTCTTAGACTTTATACTTTCCAAAATTTCACTTAAACTTTGATTAGTTATATTGCTCATTATTCAACCACCTTTGGAACTACAAAAAAACTCCTCATTTTTTTTTGGAGAATTTTTAAGAATTTTTTCTCTTATCTTGCCATCACTGATTTCGTCTTTCCTTGATCTCAAAGACTGGTTTAAAATCGATGTTAATGGTTCAACTTTATCAGTATTCAGTTCATTTAATTGTTCAATAAACTTGAAAATTGAGTTTAAATCTTTGGTTAAGCTATTTACTTTAGCCTCATCAACTGAAATTCGAGCTAATTTTGCTACATGTTTAATTTTCTCTTTATCTAAGGACATTTGTGCAATAAGTTAATTTAAATGTGTTTTATCACAAATTAGGTAAATTTCATGCTCGATATTGACGTATTTATTGAAAAAACCAAGAAAAAATCAAGATTAATAGGTATTGATCCTGGCGGCAAAAGAATAGGAATAGCTCTATCAGATGAAAATAAAATTGTAGCTACGCCATACACCACAATTATTAAAGAAAATTATAGAGACCTAGTTGATCAAATTAAGAAAATTGTCAAAGAATATGACATAGACGGAATAGTCATAGGTAATCCAATTAATATGGATGGAACGGAAGGGCCTTCTTCACAATCAGCTAAAGATCTAGCTAAAAATCTTTCAAAAGATATTACAGAAAATATCACTTTATGGGATGAGAGACTATCTAGCCAGGGAGCCTTTAATCTATCTAATGATTTAGCAATTAATTCATCAAAAAAAGTGAAGAAATTAGACGAGAATTCTGCTCAATTTATACTTCAAGGGATTCTAGATTATTATCATAAAAAAAATACTTGATATAATATAGTAAAAGGCCTATAGAGTTGATTTTAATGGCAACTGAAAAAAAAGTTTCAGCTATTAAAAACACTCCCAAACATCTATTAGGTATTCAAAATTTATCAGTTCTCGAGGCAAAAAAGATTTTAAACGAAGCAAAATCCTTCATTAAATTAAACAGAGGAAGTTCTAAAAAACTAGATGTCCTTAGGGGAAAAACTCAAATAAACTTATTTTTTGAACCTTCTACAAGGACACAGAGTTCATTTGATTTAGCTGGAAAAAGACTAGGAGCGGATGTAATGACGATGAATATGGGTAACTCTGCATTAAAGAAAGGTGAAACATTAATTGACACTGCCATGACATTAAATGCCATGCATCCTGACATTATTGTTATAAGACATCAAGACTCGGGTGCACCAAATCTTCTTTCACAAAAAGTAAATTGTACGGTCATCAATGCAGGTGATGGAAGGAGAGAACACCCTACACAAGCCTTACTTGATGCTTTAACAATTATTAATAGAAAAGGTAACATTGAGGGATTAAAAATTGCAATATGCGGAGACATTCTTCATTCAAGAGTTGCTAGGTCTAACATTTATTTAATGAATATGTTGGGTGCAGAAGTAAATGTCATTGCACCAAAAACTTTAATGCCCAAAGGGATAGATAACTTAGGTGTTAAATCATTTACCGATATGAAAAAAGGATTAGATGGGTGTGATATTGTTATGATGTTAAGATTGCAAAATGAAAGAATGCAGGGATCTTTTCTTCCATCAAAGAGAGAATATTACGAATTTTTTGGACTAACGCCAGAAAAACTAAAGTTTGCAAAAAAAGATGCTTTACTAATGCACCCTGGTCCAATGAACAGAGGTGTTGAGATTGATACTAAATTAGCAGATGACATAAATGTTAGTCTCGTGAAAGAACAAGTTGAATTAGGTGTAGCTGTTAGGATGGCATGTTTAAAATTATACTGTAAATAAATGAAAGAAAAAATTTTGACAAATGTGAGAATTATCGACCCATCTCAAAAGATGGATGAAATAGGAAATATAGTTATCGATGAAAAAGGAAAAATAAAATCCATTGGAAAAAAATTAGGTACATCTAAATCAGCAGAAAAAATTGATTTGAAAGGCCTAGTAGCTATTCCTGGATTAGTTGATATGAAAGCTTTTGTTGGAGAGCCTGGCTTTGAATATAAAGAAAATTTTAGAACATTAAGCCAAGCAGCTTTGGCAGGTGGAGTAACTTCAATTGTAACTATGCCAAATACTAAGCCAGTTATAGACAACGTATCTATGGTGGACTTTATAATTAGAAGGGGTAGAGATAAAGCTAAGGTAAATCTTTTTCCATGTGCTTCGATTACTAGACAGATGGAGGGTAATCAGATGACTGAATTTGGTTTGTTAAAAGCAAGAGGAATTATTGGGTTTAGTGATGTTAATAAAACTATCCAAAATTCTGAATTGATGTCTAGAATAATGAACTATGCTTCAGACATTGATGTGCTGATTATGCAACATGCCGAGGATTATGAATTAGCTAAAAATTCATGCATTAATCAGGGCGAAGTAGCAACAAGATTAGGTTTACAAGGTGTCTCAGATATTGCTGAAAAGATTATTATTGAAAGGGATTTATCTTTGTTAAGTGAATTTCCTTGCAGATATCATATTAATCAAATTTCCTCAAAAAATTCTCTTAATGTTATTAAAAAAAATAAATCTAATGGAATAAAATTCAGCACAGGGGTTTCTATTAACAATTTATCATTAAATCAAAATGACATCGGAGAATTTAGAACTTTTTTGAAATTATCTCCCCCTCTTAGAAGCGAGGAGGATAGACTTTCATTAATAGAAGGAATAAAAAATGATCTCATTAATGTAATTGTATCAGATCACATTCCTGAAGATGAGGAAAGTAAAAGACTTCCGTTTGCACAAGCAGCGACAGGTTCTATCGGTATAGAGACATTGCTATCTTTATCTTTAGAGCTTTACCATAATGAATCATTGCCTTTGGAAAAAATAATTAAGTGCTTAACGATTAATCCAGCTAAGATACTAAAAATAGATAAAGGATCCCTTAAAGAAGGATCGGACGCAGATATTTGTATATTTGATCTGGAAAAACCATGGGTAGTGAAAGCTGAAGAACTTAAATCAAAATCAAAAAATACTGCGATTGAAAATAGAAAATTACAAGGTAAAGTGAAAATGACTTTGCTTCAAGGCGAAGTAGTATATTCGAACTAATGGACATAGATTTAATTATTGTAGCAATTTACTCATACCTTTTGGGATCAATACCATTTGGATTACTCTTAACTAGGATATTTCTAAAAAAAGATATTAGAACTGTTGGCTCTGGCAATATCGGAACTACAAATGTGCTTAGAACCGGAAATAAATTTCTCGCAATAACTACGTTAGCTCTTGATTTATTTAAAGGATATATTTCAGTTTATATAACAATATTTTATTTTGAAGACTTAACCTCTCTATCTGCATTAATTTGTTTCATCGGACATATTTTTCCTGTTTGGTTAAAATTTAAAGGAGGAAAAGGTGTGGCAACTTACCTTGGAGTAATATTAGCTTTATCTAATAAATTTTTTTTAATTTTTATCATAGCGTGGATTTCTTTATCGTTATTATTTAGATTTGCATCATTATCTTCAATAATTTCTTCGTTAATAGTTTTTCTCTATGCATATTTTTACGAAATAAATAATAATATCCTAATACTTTTTATTTTTTTTGTGATGATTCTTTTTACTCATAAAGAAAATATTTTAAGACTTAAAAGTTCTACAGAAAATAAAATTAAGTTATAAGTGCTGTCTTTTCTAGTTTTTCAATAATAAATTTGACAAACTCGTTTAATTTTGAAAATAAACAATTAATGAACTTAGTAATTGTTGAAAGTCCAGCTAAAGCAAAAACAATAAATAAATATTTAGGAAAAGATTATTTAGTTTTAGCAAGTTATGGTCATATAAGAGATTTGCCTTCAAAAAATGGATCTGTCGATCCAGAAAATAAATTTCAAATGGAATGGGAAATTGATTCTTTTTCCAAAAAATATTTAAAAGAAATTACAAATGCTGCTGAGGACTCAGATAAAATTATTTTAGCAACAGATCCAGATCGTGAAGGTGAGGCTATAGCTTGGCACGTTAAAGAGGTTCTGGAAAAAAAGAAACTTCTCAAAGATAAAAATTTAGAAAGAGTTGTCTTTAATGAAATTACTAAAAAAGCAATACTCGATGCTATAAAAAATCCTAGACAAATCCATTTGCCTTTAGTCGAAGCTTACTTAGCTAGACGAGCGTTAGATTATCTTGTTGGATTTAATATCTCACCAATTCTTTGGACTAAATTACCTGGATCAAAATCAGCAGGAAGAGTTCAATCTGTGGCCTTAAAGCTTATTACCGAAAGAGAAAAGGAAATAGAATTATTTAAGCCAGATGAATATTGGACTCTTACATCAGACTTTACAAATAAAAATAATAAAAATATTTTTTCAAAATTAAGTTTATTTAATGGAGAAAAAATAGAAAAATTTTCTTTCAAAAATAAAGAAGAAATACAAAAAGCAGTTGATGTAATCAATAAAACAAAATTTAAAATTACAGATGTAAACACAAAAGTATTCAGACGTAATCCCCTGGCCCCTTTCACCACTTCTACCTTACAGCAAACTGCTTCAGGACGATTTGGTTTTGGAGCTTCCAGAACAATGCAAATAGCACAACGACTGTATCAAGGAGTAGATATCGAGGGTGAAACTACTGGATTAATTACTTATATGAGAACTGATGGAACTAATATTTCAAAAGAAGCAATTGAAGATTTTAGGAAATTCATTACTGATGATTATGGTGATAAATATTTGCCAGAGGCACCGAATAGTTATAC
>CACAWF010000010.1:0-17500 GCA_902536085.1 uncultured Pelagibacteraceae bacterium
AGATAGTTTAAATGGATATTTAAATATTTATAAAAATCACATGATGACTTCACTTAAAGCAATTGATTTTTACAATAATATTCGAGACGGAAAAAATTGTAATGAGAAAGGTTGTAAAATTAATGGCTAAAACAATTGATTGGTTGATATGGTTGTTGCTCGTTATTTTATGGAATTATGGATTTCCACAAGCATCGCCATTTCAAGATGTTCTAGTTGCCGTATTTCTGTCTATATTGTTTATAATTATTAATCTTGTTCGATCAAGATACTTGAAAAAAAGCAGTTCAAGCAGTAAATTTGATTAATAATGAAGGAGCACTTGCTATGGGAATTCACTATGATTATAAATCAACACGGGGTGATAAGGCTATGAAAAAAGAGGCTAAAAGAAAAGCTCGTATTGAACAAAGAAGAGCTAGAAGATCAAGTGCTAATCCGAAAGAGACAGATCAAGACACTATGCACGACATCAATAAACCTATCACTCTTGAGGATTTAACTAATCCAGACAAAAACTAGTAATATAATGAAATCTTTTGGCAAGAAAGATTCATTATTAAAAAAACGTGAGGCGGCACTTAAAAAAAATATTAAAAAAAGAAAAAAAAATAAAATCTTAAATATTAAAGAAAAAAATGTCAGTTCTCTCAGATAAATGGATTAAAAGATTAGCAAAAACAAAAGGAATGATAAAACCTTTTGTGAGTAAACAAATCAGAAAAGGTAAAATTTCGTTTGGATTATCCTCGTATGGATATGACGCAAGAGTTTCAAATGAATTCAAAATATTCACTAATGTAAATTCCGGTGTTGTAGATCCTAAAGTTTTTAAAAAGGAGAGTTTTGTAACTAGAGTCGGCAAGGAGTGCATAATACCACCTAATTCCTTTGCCCTTGCAAGGACAATCGAGTACTTTAAAATTCCAGATAATGTCTTGGTGATTTGTTTAGGTAAGTCGACTTATGCAAGATGTGGGATAATTGTTAATGTTACCCCTTTAGAGCCAGGCTGGGAGGGACATGTAACTTTAGAATTTTCTAATACGACACCTCTTCCAGCAAAGATTTATGCAAATGAAGGTGTAGCACAATTTGTTTTTATAAAAGGCAATGAAAAGCCTGAGGTGACGTATGCAAAGCGAAAAGGAAAATATATGAAACAAAAAGGCGTTACGCTCCCAAAAGTTTAAGATTTCTTTAATGCACAAATTAATAATTAAGGGAAAAAAGGAACTTACTGGCACAATATCTATTTCTGGTTCTAAAAACGCCACTCTACCAATATTAGCTAGTACAATTTTATCTAGAGAAACAAAACTTACCAATATCCCATTAGTAAAAGATATTTTTACTATGATAGAATTATTAAAATTCATTGGATTGAAAGTAATAATAGATAAAAAAAAAAAATCTATTTTTCTTGAAAATTTTGAAAAAAAAATCAACACTTTAGCTCCGTATAAGTTGGTTAAAACTATGCGCGCAGGCGTACTGGTTTTAGGCCCACTTTTAACGAAATATAAAAAAGCTAAAGTATCACTGCCAGGCGGTTGTGCTATTGGAACAAGACCTGTCGATCTACATTTACTCGCACTAAAGAAACTTGGAGCTAAAATTCAAATTAAAGATGGCTATATAATAGCAGATGCAAAAAGGGGATTAATTGGGGCAAAAATTAAGTTTCCCTCAATTTCAGTAGGAGCGACAGAAAACGCTATTCTTGCAGCTTTTGGAGCTCTAGGAACAACAACGTTATTAAATTGTGCTATTGAGCCAGAAATAATTGATCTTATAAAATTTTTAAGAAAATTAGGCTGTAAGATTAAAATTGAAGGAAGAAAAATAATTATTAATAGAAAAAGAAACATAATAAAAAAGATTAATCACAAAATTATTTTTGATAGGATTGAAGCAGGAACATACTTAATTGCTGCAGTTTTATTAAGTAAAAAAATAGTAATTAAAAAGATTAACCCAAGGCTTTTAAAGTATGAAATTAAAGTCCTTAAAAGAATGGGAGCGAAAATCAAAATATCTCGAAATTCAATTTTAATTGCTAAATCAAAAAAGCTTAAAAAAATAAATATTTCTACCAAACCGTTTCCCGGTTTTTCAACAGATCTTCAGGCTCAATTAATGGTTCTAATGACCCAAGCTAAAGGTATGTCTAAAATTAAGGAAAATATTTTTGAAAATAGATTTATGCATGTGCCAGAATTAAGAAGAATGGGAGCAAAAATTGAAATTAAAAATAAAATTGCATATATTTTAGGACCTACAAGATTAACAGGAGCCGAAGTAATGGCCACTGACTTAAGAGCTTCAGTAAGCTTAGTTTTGGCTGGTTTAATCGCAGATAACAGGACAATAGTTAATAGGATTTATCATTTGGATAGAGGATATGAGAATTTAGAAAAGAAATTAAAAAAGTGTAGAGCTAAAATAAAAAGAATTTGATGGATGTAAAAAATTTAAAATTAATAGCTAGAACAGAGGAAGATTTGAGAGTAGTATCTGCCCACCTGCAAGATAGCATTGCCAACATTTCTGACATTGCTAGTTTACAAAAGAATAAGATTTTTTTGATGCAATTAAATAGATTTATGTGGGAAGATATCGAAAAAGGCGTATTCAGAAAAAATAAAAGAATTAGGACCATACTTAAATTTGAAAATGTTATAAAAGTCATATCTAAAAATATAAATCAGTCAAAAAAAGATAAATTTTTAGATTTTCTTACTATTGAAACTATTAAAATGCCTGATAATAACTATGAAATGAAAATAGTATTTGCTGGAGACTCAGCTATAAAAGTAATTTCTGAGGTAATAGAAGTTACATTAGATGATCAAGGAGAGGCATGGAATACAAAAAATATTCCTAAACACAAAACAATATAATGTTGAAATTTATTGATAGTAATCAAAAGAATTTTTCAAAAAAACTAGAGTCAATTCTTGAAATAAGAAAACTTAAACAACAAAATCAATCAAGTGTTGTAAAAAAAATTTTACTCGACGTTAAAAAACAAGGCGACAAAGCTGTAATTAAATATGAGAAAAAATATTCAAAGATAAAATCTAAAACTAATAAAATTAGATTTTCTCAAAATGAAATAAAGTCTGCATCTAAGAGTATTAATAAAAGATTAAAAAAATCTATTGATTTAGCATTTACTAGAATAAAAAAATTTCATAGTAAACAAAAAATTTCATCCTTTAAATATAAAGATGTTTTAAAAAATCAGCTTTCTTACAAATACTCTCCAATAGAAAATGTTGGAGTATATGTTCCCGGTGGAACCGCAAGCTACCCGAGTACAGTATTAATGAATTGTATACCGGCTATTGTAGCTGGAGTGAAAAATATTTATTTAACAACTCCAGCTTTAGGTAACGCAGTTAATCCTGCAATAATTTATGCTGCAAAAAAATGCGGTGTAAAAGAAATTTATAAAACTGGAGGTCCACACTCTATAGCAGCACTTACATATGGTACAAAAACTTTTAGGAAGGTAGATAAAATTGTTGGACCCGGAAATGCATTTGTTGCATCAGCAAAGCGAGAAGTGTTTGGTCAAGTTGGAATTGATATGGTTGCAGGACCTTCAGAAGTGAGTATAGTCGCTGATAAATTTTCTAATCCAGAATGGGTTGCATCAGATTTAATAGCTCAAGCAGAGCACGATATACTTTCTCAATCAATTTTAATAAGTAGCAGCAAAGACTTAATAAAATTAGTAAATCATTATTTAAAATTACAGTTGAACAAACTACCTAAAAAGCAAATTGCACTTAAAAGTTTAAAAAATTACGGACTTGCAATTTATGCAAAAAATTTGAATAAAATTGTTGAGGCTATCAATATAATTGCTCCTGAGCACCTTGAAATTTGTTTGAAAAACTCAAATCATATTTTAAAGAAAATAAAAAATGCAGGTTCGATCTTTATTGGTAAATATTCTCCAGAGGCAATGGGCGATTATCTTGCTGGGCCAAATCACGTTTTACCTACATCTGGATCAGCTAAATTCTCTTCTGGCCTGTCAGTAAATGATTTTTTGAAACGACACTCACTTATAAAAATAACGAAATCAGGTATTGAAAGATTAGGTCCTTCAGTTATAAATTTAGCTCAGCATGAGAATTTAGAAGGCCATGCATACTCGATAAAAATAAGATTAAAAAAAGGAAATTAATTGGCTAAACAAGAAACATTAGAATTTAAAGGCAAAGTTACAGAATTACTTCCTAATGCAATGTTTAGGGTGAAGTTAGAAAATAATCATGAAATTCTAGCTCACACAGCTGGAAAACTGAGAAAGAATAGAATAAGAGTACTTGCTGGAGATAATGTTATGGTTGAAATGACACCATACGATTTAACTAAAGGTAGAATTACTTTTAGATTTTAGGCCTTGTAGCTCAGTAGTAGAGCAGTACCCTGAAAAGGTATGTGTCGTAAGTGCGATTCTTACCAAGGCCACCACCAATTTTAGTTTAGTCTTAACTTTCCAATTAGTCCTATCGAAATAAGAAAACTTATCTGATATTTATCAATTATGAATAAAAAAATTGGACTATTTTGGTTAAGAGATGATTTTAGGTTAGTTAGAAATGATGGACTTGCTGAAGCGACCTATAATCATGACGAAGTAGTTGTTTTTTACTTATACAAAGATCAAACATTTAAGGAACAACAAGCTCAAAAATGGTGGTTAAATAAATCAATTTTAAATTTTCAAAAAAAATTAAATGAACTTAATATAAATCTTGAAATTGTTGAAACAAAGTCTTTCAAAATATTTTTTGACAAGTTGATTCAAAAAAATGACTTTAGTATTTACTGGAACAAGGTATATGAGCCAGATTTTTTGAAATTTGATGAATATTTATTAAGTATTTTTGAAAATAAGAATATCGTATTTAAAAGGTTCAAAGGGAATGCGCTTAATGAAATACATGAAGTAAAAAAAAATGATGGTACTCCATTCAAAGTTTTTACACCATTTTGGAGAACGGCAGAAAAACATTTTATTGATAAAATTCCATCAAAAAAAAAAACAATAAAAAAATGTAAGAAAAAAATCAATTATTTTAAAAATTGCATTAAACCAGAAAAAATATTACCAAAAAAGAACTGGTTTAAAGATTTCGAAAAAATTTGGTCGCCAGAGGAAGAAACAGCCTCAAAGGAATTGAAAAATTTTATTAACGATAGATTAGAAAATTATTCTGAGGGAAGGAATTTACCTAATAAAATTGGAACCTCAAAGTTGTCCCCGTTTATAAAGTTTGGACAAATACATGTACAAACAATTTGGGATGAATGTGTTAAAAAAAAACCAAAAACAATTGGGACATCAAAATTTCTTGCTGAGATTGGTTGGCGGGAATTTAATCATTCATTAATAAATCACTTTCCACATATGTTAAAAAAAAATTATTCTCAAAAATTTGATAAATTTCCATGGGAAAAAAACTTAAAATTTCTATCTGCCTGGAAAAAAGGTTTAACTGGTTATCCAATTGTTGATGCTGGTATGAGAGAACTTTATTCCACTGGATGGATGCATAACAGAGTAAGAATGATAGTTGGATCATTTTTAGTAAAACATTTGCTGATTGATTGGAAAGAGGGTGAAAAATATTTTAGAAATTGTTTATTAGATTATAGCCCTGCTAGTAATGTTGCTGGTTGGCAATGGGTTGCGGGTAGCGGAGCTGATGCAGCTCCTTACTTCAGAATATTTAATCCAATTTTACAAGGTGAAAAGTTTGATAAAGAGGGCGAGTATGTAAAAAAATGGGTACCTGAATTAAAAAATGTTCCAAAAAAATTTATCCATAAACCGTGGGAGATTAATGATGAAAAAATTCTAAAAATTGGTAAAGAATATCCAATCCCAATAGTAATTCACGAAAAAGCAAGACAGAAAGCTTTAAGCGCTTTTAAAAAGATTTAAATTTATACATTTCCATGACAGTGCTTAAATTTTTTTCCAGATCCGCAAGGACACTTTTCATTTCGACCAACTTTTTTGAAAGCATCATTTTTTTTAATTTCTTCTCCATCAGATTTTTCCTCCTCCGATGATGGAACAACGATACTTAAATTGAACAAAAGTTTAATAAGATCTTTTTTAATCTTTCCTAATAAACCTTCAAAAAGTGTAAAAGCCTCTTTTTTAAACTCTGATAAAGGATCTTTTTGACCATATTGTCTTAAACCAATAACTTGTCTCAATTGTTCTAAATATTGAAGATGCGATCTCCATGAAAAATCTATAATTTGAAGGAAAATTTTTTTTTCAAGAATTTTATTTTGTGTTTCTCCTATAATTTTTATTCTATTACTTTGTTTTTCCATAAAAAGATCTTTTAGGTCTTTTAAAAATCTGCTTTTTTCGAGAGATAAAAGCTTAATTAGCTTCTCATCACTTAAAGCATTACCAGTTATATTCTTAATTTCTGTGAAATATTTCTCATTATTTGATTTTTTATAGTTATTAAAAATCATCTCCAATTCATTTAAGATTTCCTCAAAAAAGTCGTCTAATATTTCACCAGTATTATCTTGTTTTAAAATTTTAAGTCTTTGAGAAAAGATTACTTGTCTTTGATCATTCATAACGTCGTCAAATTTAATCAAAGTTTTCCTTATATCAAAGTTTCTACTCTCAACTTTTTTTTGGGCCCTCTCCATTGCCTTGTTGATCCACGGATGATCTATTGACTCATTTTCCTTGAGGCCAAGCTTTTTAAGCATCCCATCAATTGAGTCACCACCAAAAATTCTCATCAATTCATCTTGTAAACTTATAAAAAAAACTGAAGACCCAGGATCACCTTGTCTTCCAGATCGTCCTCGTAACTGATTATCAATTCTCCGACTTTCGTGTCTTTCAGTTCCAATTATAAAAAGTCCACCTAAATCTTTTACTTTTTTCTCATTTATTTTAAATTCATCTAAATCATTTTTTTTACCCTCTTCAACATAATCTTTATTTCCACCTAATTTTATATCGGTTCCTCTTCCGGCCATATTTGTTGCTATAGTTACAGCGCCAGTTTTTCCAGCTTCAGCAATTATTTTTGCCTCTTGTTCATGTTGTTTCGCGTTTAGAACATTATGTTTTACATTTTTTGTATTTAAGAAAATGGAAATTTTTTCAGATTTATCGATACTTGTAGTTCCTACTAATACTGGCTGACCTTTAGAATTACACTCAATGATCTTATTAAGTATAGCGTTATATTTTTCTTTTTCAGTTCTGAAAATTTGGTCGTTAAAATCTTTTCGTAACATTTCTCTATTAGTTGGAATTGATACTACATTTAACTTATAAATATCGTAAAATTCCTCAGATTCTGTCATTGCTGTTCCCGTCATCCCTGCAAGTTTTGTATATAATCTAAAATAATTCTGATAAGTTATAGAAGCTAAAGTTTGATTTTCTTCTTCAATTTTAACATTTTCTTTTGCCTCTATAGCTTGATGCAATCCATCTGAAAATCTTCGTCCACTTAAGACCCTTCCAGTAAATTCGTCTATTATTTGTATCTTTCCGTCTCTAATAATATAATCTACATCTTTTTTGAATATTAAATTTGCTTTAAGAGCTTGATTAGTATGATGAACCAAATCTAAGTTTTCAGGGTCATAAAAATTTTTATTTTTTAAAATATTCATTTGTATTGCAAGTTTTTCAATTTTATCTACACCCAAGTCAGTTAAAATTACATTTTTGTTTTTTTCATCTAATTCAAAATCACTTTTTTGCAGATGTTTTATAAAGTTATTTGAAGTAGTGTATAAAGTTGTTTTATCTTCCAACTTTCCAGAGATTATTAGCGGCGTTCGAGATTCATCTATTAGAATGCTATCGACTTCGTCAACTATACAATAATGGTGACTCCTTTGAACCATCTCTTCTAAGTCGTACTTCATGTTATCTCTCAAGTAGTCAAACCCTAACTCATTATTTGTTGCATATGTTATATCAGTCAAATAATTTTTTTTTCTTTCATGATCATCAAGTTCATTTGTTATACATCCCGTTGATACACCTAAATAATCAAAAACTTTTCCCATCCAAACAGAATCTCTTTTTGCAAGATAATCATTTACAGTAACAATATGTACACCTTTACCTAATAGAGAATTTAAATACGCTGGTAGAGTAGAGACTAAAGTTTTCCCTTCTCCTGTTTTCATTTCAGCAATTTTTCCTTTATGTAGAATTAAACCTCCTGCTAGCTGAACGTCAAAATGTCTTTCACCTAAGGTTCTCTTTGCTGCCTCTCTTACTAAGGCAAAACTGTCTATAATTAAATCATCAATCTTGCATGAACCATTTTGAACGCTTTTTTTGAATTTTGCGGTTTTTTCTTTAAAATCACTTTCAGAAATAGTTTTAAATTCACCTTCTTTATTATTTATTGAAGATATGAGATTTTTAATTTTATCTAATTCTTGTTGATTAGAGCTTTTAAATATTTTACTAAAAGTCCTTGTAAACAAATTCATAATTACTCTATATATGTATTTATAATTTAAATTAAACACTAATTATGACAATAAACATAAAAAATTTCCTAAAGGATAAATCCAAGTTATCTAAAATGGGAGAGTTTCAAAATTTAAAGCAAATTCAAGGATTAGAGATGTCATCTATTTCTGCAGATTTATATGGAGATGGAAGAGATGATTTGGCTTTATTCTATTTTAGCAAAGGTGCAAATTATGCATCTTTAACGACTACAAACAGTGTTACATCTGAGTTTATACCTTGGAATAATAATTCTCATAAAAAGATTATTAAAGCTTTATTAGTTAACACAAAAAATGCTAACACCTTCACAGGCAAACAAGGCAAAGAAAGCATTGATACCTTAGCTAAAAATTTGTCAAGAATTTTAACAATTAAAGAGTCAAAATCTCAAAAAGGAACTAATGAAACTGTTAAAATTAAAGATCTTATTTTTGCATCTACAGGAGTTATCGGTGAAGAGTTCCCAGTAGAAAAAATTAAAGAAAGATTGAATGATCTGGTTGAGAAGTTAAGACCTGATCAGAATAAGATGTTTTGGTTAAAAATAGCATCTGCAATTATGACAACCGATACAAAACCAAAAGTTGCTTACGAGGAAATAATTGTGGGCGATGAATTGATTAGAATTTGTGGTGTAGCAAAAGGATCAGGCATGATTGCACCAAATTTAGCAACAATGTTATCTTTTATTTTTACTAATGCAGATATCAACTCAAACCTGTTAAAAACACTCTTAAAAAGAGCAGTAGCTAATTCGTTTAATGCAATTACAGTTGACAGTGATCAATCTACAAATGATATGGTATCAATTTTTTCAACAAGAGCACTTAAAATTGGTCAAAATTTATCGTTAAATGATAAAGTTTTACAAAAGTTTGAAATTGCTCTTAAAAAACTTTGCTTGAACTTAGCAAAACAAGTTGTAGTTGATGGAGAAGGAGCAAAAAAATTTTTAACTATTAACGTTATTAATGCTAAATCTTTAGGTAGTGCCAAGAATATCGCTTTTTCTATTGCTAACTCTCCATTGGTAAAAACCGCAGTAGCTGGAGAGGACCCTAATTGGGGAAGAATAGCTATGGGAATTGGAAAATCGGGTGAATTTATCGATATGAAAAAACTAAGAATTAAAATTGGAAATTATATTGTTGCTGAAAATGGAAGAGTATCAGACAGTTATGATGAAAAAAAACTGAAAGAGTACATGGAATGGGATTCAATTGAAATCGAGGTAAATTTAAAACAAGGCAATGATGCATTTAAATGTTATACTTGTGATTTTACTCATGATTACATTGATATAAATGCGGATTACAGAAATTAAATGATTAAATATAATTTAAAATGTAGTAACAATCACGAATTTGAAAGTTGGTTCTCTGATTCAAGTGAATTTGAGAAGTTAAACAAAAAAAATTTACTTGAGTGTATATATTGCCCATCAAAAAGAATTAAAAAATCAATAATGGCACCTATGGTCTCTGTTATTAGTGACAAAAATAAAGAAATTAAAAAATTAAGTAGATATTTAGTAAAAGAGAGGGAACAATTATTAAAAATGAGAAAATATATAGAAAAAAATTTCGAGTATGTTGGTGCAGATTTTAGTAAAAAGGTAAGAGAAATTTATTATGATAAAAAAAGCAAGCAAACTATCTACGGCACTACTACGTTAAAAGAGAGAAAAGATTTAGAAGAGGAAGGTATAGACTTAATTAGTATACCTTGGGTAGACAAAGAAAATTAAATTTTTGTACTACATATTATATAGTTAACACTTAAATTAGATGTTCTCTTCCACTTATTAAAAAATGGAATAAATTCTAAACCTGTAACATCAATAGTTTTAAAACTTTTTTCTGCAAGACACTTTTCAAGCTCTTCTGGTTTTAAAAATTTATTCCAATCATGAGTGCCTATTGGAAGCCATCTAAGAATATATTCTGCTCCTATTATTGCTTTAATATAAGAAGTTAAAGATCTATTAATTGTAGCTGTGAACATTATACCATTTTTTTTTAACAACTTTGAACAAGACTCGATATACAGATCTACATTTTCAACGTGTTCAATAATTTCTAGATTTAAAATAATATCAAATTTCTCTTTACTATCCATTTGCTCCGGAGATTTATTTAGATAACAAATATTTAGATTATTTGATTTTGCGTGAATTTTAGCAACTTTTATATTTTTTTCAGATGCATCTATTCCAGTTACTGAACCGCCTAATCGAGCTAATGGTTCGCTAATTAAACCTCCACCGCATCCAATATCTAGAATATCTAAATCTCTTAAAGAAAAATTTTTACTCTTTTTTTTGTTAAAGTGTTGCCCAATTTTTTCTTTTATGTATTCAATTCTAATTGGATTGAACATATGAAGTGGTTTAAACTTACCTTTTACATCCCACCATTCTTCAGCTAGTTTTGAAAACTTTTGAATTTCTTCTTTATTTATAGTACTCATGTCAATAAAAATAATTTAAGATACAATAAACTCTTTTAAATTTATATTAAATTCTTAAATGATTAAAAAAGTATTAAAGTTTGGCGGAACATCTGTTGGAACAATTGAAAGAATCCAGCATGTGGCAAATATTATCAAGAATGAATATGACAATGGCAATCAAATTATTGCCATTGTTTCTGCTATGTCGGGCAAAACAAATGAATTAATCAAGTTTTCGAAAAATATAAGTGCTAATTTTGATAAGAGAGAACTAGATGTATTATTGTCAAGCGGGGAACAAGTAACTTGCGCTTTACTAGCAGGGGCTTTATTAGAATTAAAACTTAATGCCAAGTCATGGCTAAATTGGCAAATACCTATTTTGACTGAGGGCGATCATTCTAATGCTAGAATTATAAATATGAATGTAAGTCAGATAAATGATTTTTTAAAAAAAGGGATTGCAGTGGTTCCTGGATTTCAAGGTATTTCAGAAAGAGGCGATATTACAACAATTGGTAGAGGAGGGTCAGATGCAACAGCTGTGGCATTTGCAAAATTATTTGATGCAGAAACATGTGAAATTTACACAGATGTGGATGGAGTTTATTCTTCGGATCCAAATAAAATACCTGTAGCAAAAAAAATTGATAAAATTTCTTATGACGAAATGCTAGAACTATCTTCATTAGGAGCTAAAGTCATGCAGTCATCTGCTGTTCAAACAGCTATGATGTATAATATTCCTCTTGAGGTAAAATCAACTTTTACTAACAGAAAAGGGACAAAAATTTTTGATCAGCACGGCATTGATTACTCAAAAAGTGTTACTGGTGTCGCTTATTCAAAGGATGATGCTAAAATTACATTAATTGGAGTAGAAGACAAACCAGGGGTTGCTGCTAATATATTTGAACCACTTGAAAAAGTTCAAATTAACGTAGATATGGTGATACAAAACATTTCATCTATTGAAAAAAAAACAGATATTACTTTTACAATTAAAAGAGATGACCTCGAGAAAACAAAAAAAATTTTAGAAGAAAACAATAAAATTAAATATCAAGATATAACCTATAATGACAAAGTTGCAAAAGTTTCTATTGTGGGGGCAGGAATGGTTTCAACTCCTGGTGTAACGTATAAGATGTTTAAAGGTCTAGCTGATAAAAAAATTAATATTCTAGCAATTTCTACTTCCGAGATTAAATTGTCAGTAATTATTGATGAAAACAATACTTTAGATGCAGTAAAAAAATTACACACAATATTTGATTTAGACTAAAATGGAAATAAGACCCCACAGAATTATTAAGAGAAAAAAAACTAGGAAAATTAAAGTTGGAAATATTTCTGTTGGAGGGGATTCAAAAATTAGTGTCCAATCAATGACGAATACTTTGACAACCGATGTTAAAGGAACGATTAATCAAATTCTTTCTTTAGAAGAGGCGGGGGCAGATATTGTGCGAGTTTCTTGTCCAGATGAGCAGTCATCAAAATCAATTAAAGAAATTGTTAAGGAGGTTAATGTTCCTATAGTGGCAGATATTCATTTTCATTATAAAAGAGCAATTGAAGCTGCTAAAATGGGTGCAAGCTGTTTAAGAATAAACCCTGGAAATATTGGATCTAAGGAAAGAATTTTAGAAGTTGTTAAAGCCGCAAAAGATTTTAATTGTTCTTTAAGAATTGGTGTTAACGCAGGATCTTTAGATAGAAATTTGCTTGAAAAATATAAAGAGCCTTGTCCTGAAGCTCTAGTTGAGAGTGCTAAATATAATATTCAACTTTTAGAAGATAATAATTTTTTTAATTTTAAAATAAGCGTAAAATCTTCTGATATATTTTTGACCGTTAAGGCTTATAGGAAACTATCCGAAATTTGCGATTACCCTTTACATCTTGGTGTAACAGAAGCAGGAGGGTTATTAACTGGTAGCATTAAATCTTCAATAGGAATAGGGCAACTTTTAATGGAAGGAATAGGCGATACAATAAGAGTGTCTCTATCTTCAGATCCAATAGATGAAATAAAAGCTGGGTATGAAATTTTAAAATCACTAGGTATTAGATCTCGAGGTGTAAATATTATATCTTGTCCATCTTGTGCCAGACAGGCCTTCCCAGTTATAGAAACAGTTAAAAAACTCGAAGAAAAATTATCACATATAAAAAAACCTATAAACCTCTCAATTATCGGGTGTGTTGTAAATGGACCTGGTGAGGCTGCTCAAACTGAAATTGGTCTTACTGGGGGCGGTCAAGATAGTAATCTTTTATACTTGTCAGGTGTTCCACATACTAAAATAGCAAGTTCGGAAATCATAGATAAAGTTGTAAAACTTGTCGAAGAAAAAGTAAAAGAAATCGATTAATCAATGATACCCCTCCAAAAAGTTCAAGATATAATAGACAAACATACTAACTTGGAAAAAGAACTTTCATCTGGAAATGTTGACTCTAAAGTTTATGCCAAAAAATCTAAGGAGTATTCAAACTTAGGGAACATAATTTCAATTGCTAAAGAGTACATAAATTTTGAGAGTGAAAAAAGAGATTTGGAGCAAATCTTACAAGATAAAAGTAATGATATAGAAATGATAGAAATGGCTAAAAAAGATTTAATTGAAATGGAGGCAAAAAAAGAAAAATATGAAAATGATTTAAAAATTTTTTTGTTACCAAAAGACGAAGATGATGATAAAAATGCGATAGTTGAAATTAGAGCAGGAACTGGCGGATTAGAAGCTTCATTATTTTGTGCAGATTTATTTAGAATGTATGAAAAAGTATGCTCAAAAAAAAATTGGAGTCTTGAAATTATAAGTATTTCAAAAAGTGAAGCTGGTGGTTTTAAAGAAGTTATTTTTTCAGTTAATGGTAGCGATATTTACTCATATTTAAAATATGAGTCTGGAGTTCATAGAGTTCAAAGAATTCCAGAAACAGAAACCCAAGGAAGAGTTCATACATCCGCAGCGACAGTTGCAGTTCTTCCAGAAGCAGAGGAAGTTGATATAATTATTAAAGACTCTGATCTTAGAATAGATGTATTTAGAGCTGGAGGCCCTGGAGGACAATCTGTTAATACTACTGATAGCGCAGTAAGAATTACTCATATTCCAAGTGGAGTTGTTGTTAGTCAGCAAGATGAAAAATCACAGCATAAAAACAAGGCAAAAGCTTTAAAAGTTTTAAGATCTAGAGTTTATGAAGCTGAAAAAAGAAAAAAAGACAAAGAAAGATCAAGTAATAGACGTAGTCAGATAGGCACTGGAGATCGATCTGAAAGAATAAGGACCTACAATTTTCCCCAAGGAAGAATTACTGACCATAGGATTAATCTTACACTACATAAACTTGATGAATTTCTTAGTGGAGAGATTCACGAGGAAATGAATGATGAATTAAGACTGAAAGATCAAAATTTAAAGTTAGAAAATCTAAAATAATGAATGCGTTAGAGTTGATAAATATTGGATCAAGTAAATTAAAAATTAAACAAATAGGATCTCATAAATTGGACTCTGAAATATTATTATCAAAAGTATTAAATAAAAGAAGGGAGGAGATGTTAGTCAATTTAGATCAAATGATAATGCCTGAAAAAATTTCTGCATTTAATAAGTTAATAAATAGAAGATCAAATAACGAGCCAATTGCTTATATTATTAAAGAAAAAGAATTTTGGAGTAAACTTTTTTTTGTAAATAAAGATACTTTAATACCAAGACCTGAAACAGAACTTATGGTGGAACATATTGTCAAAATGTTCGAAGAAAAATCAATATCAATTCTTGATATTGGGACTGGTTCGGGTTGTATTCTAATTAGTTTAATTAGCGAACTACGCTATTCTAGAGGTATAGGGATAGATATTTCAAAAAAAGCCTTATCAGTTGCAGAAAAAAATGCTAAGAATTACAAACTTGAAAAGCAAATAAGATTTTTAAATAAATCATTTGAGGATTTAAAGAACTGTAAATTTGATTTAATTGTTTCAAATCCACCTTATATAGAAACTCAAGCAATAGAAAACCTAGATGATGATATAAAAAATTTTGAACCCATTATGGCTTTAGACGGCGGAAATGATGGGCTTGACGTTATTAGAAAAGTTATTTACAAATCTCAGAGTATTTTAAAGAATAATGGTACGCTCGCCTTAGAAATTGGAAATGAGCAATACATAAAAGTTTCAAAAATATTAAAAAAAAATAATTTTAAAATATTGAAATATATTAAAGATTATAAAGAAAATATAAGATGTTTAATATCCAAGTTAATCAGGTAAATAAATGAATAACAATAGAAGAAGAAACTTTAGACCTAGACAACAAAAAAATAATTATAGGAGAAGAAACGGATCTATTAACGTATCTAATTCAAATAATTTTAAGAATAATGGTAATATTAACTTCAATAGAAACGGATCAATGAATAATATTCATAGCGTTGAGAAAACAATGCTTAAATTTCAACAGTTAGCTAAAGATGCTCAAAGCAACGGCGACCCTGTTCTAGCTCAAAACTATCTTCAACATGCGGATCACTATCTAAGACGTTTTAATGAACTAAGTGAAAGAAAAGAAACTTTTCAAGATAAGTCTAAGAATTTAGAAAAATCTTTAACAGATGAAGGTGTAGATAAAGAGATAACTCAGTCTCAAAGTTCAAATTAAATTATCTTAACTCAGATAATTTAAGATCAATTTTTATTCTTTTCAATTCAAATTCTTCTCTAGCTTTACCTTTCAAAGTTTTTCCTGAAGGAAGTTTTAATTTTTGTGAATTTACTTTCTTACCGTTTACTATTACTTCATAATGAAGATGTGGACCTGTCGATAATCCAGTTGAACCAACATACCCAATTATTTGACCTTGTTTTACTTTTCTTCCTTCTTTAATTCCTCTAGCAAAATTTTTCATATGTGCATAAATTGTTTCGTAAGTTGAGTTGTGTTTTATTTTTACACAATTACCACCACCCCCACACCATCGTGCTCGTGTAACTGTTCCAGAACCAGAGGCCATTATAGGTGTTCCACTCGGAGCAGCAAAGTCAGTTCCTCTGTGCATTTTGTTATATCCAAGAATTGGATGCTTTCTCATTCCAAAAGATGATGATAAGCGAGCACCATTGATAGGGGTTTTCATTAAAGATTTAGTAATACTTTTTCCTTTTATATCATAATATTCTTCATCACCTTTATAAATAAAATTATAAAGATTTATTTCTTCACCGTTTACAAACATTGATGCGTATAAAATTTTTCCTGTATCTCTTACTCTACCATTATCATCTTTAAATTTTTCATAATAAATTTCAAACCAATCTCCTTTTCTTATGTCTCTTTGAAAATCAACTTCAAAACCAAATATTCTTGCAAATTCTACTATAATGTTTGGCTCAATGCCTGCGTTAATAGCTGAGGAGTAAAGATTATTTCTAATTGCACTTTTTACAACAACCTCTTTTTTTGAAAGTTTAACAATATTTTCTTTTACTAAAAATTCTTTATCAAATTTCCTTACTTCTATACTGCTAGTTTTATTTATAGGGAAAACAATATTTACAACTGTCATTTCATAATTTTCTAGCCTTTTTAAAATTAATGATAATTCTCTACCCGAATAAATATTGGATAACTTTTTTTGTTTAAGCTTTGTCGAAATTAGTTTAATGTCTTGAGTCCTTACATTGAATTTTTTTAGAATTTTTTCAATACTATCATTATTCTTAATAGTATATTTTACCTCTTGATATGGAATGTTAATTTTTGAGAAAAAATAATTTGTAAAGCTATTAAATTCACCAGAATTAGTTACATTTTTAAAATTTTTCTTATTCTCAGAATTTTTTTCTGAAATATAATTAGAAACCGAAAAAAAAATAACTGAAAAAAGAACTATGACAGAGAAAAATTTAAATAACGCTAAATTGTAAAATTTAAGTTTAATTAGTTTATCAATATTGTTGAAGGCTAATTTTTTTTCTATGAAATTACTTAAATTTCGGATTATCGTCATAGTTGTTTTTCTACAAAAAATAATCGAAGTTTGCAACGCGAAGAAGCTAAAAAAGCCCTATTTTATTAATTAATTTGGCTAATATACGCCTTGACTTATGGAAAATTTGTAATAAAACGGGCCCTCACCTCTACGAAATTAATTATATATAGCGCCAGAGGTGTGCAGATTTTAAAGTTTAAAATCTTAGCTTTTTTAAATTGTAAATTTTAGAAGAGAAGTGTGGACGGCTAGGTTAATAAAGAAATTGTCGTACACGCTTTAACGAAAGATAACTTTAAATTACCTTTAAAGTTATTAAAGCTAGTGTGCGCCGTTATTAAACTTGAGAGTTTGATCATGGCTCAGAACGTACGCTGGCGGCACGCCTAACACATGCAAGTCGAACGCAGTAGCAATACTGAGTGGCAAACGGGTGAGTATAATGTGGGAATCTGCCTTTTGGTTTGGAATAACACG
>CACAWF010000011.1 GCA_902536085.1 uncultured Pelagibacteraceae bacterium
AATTTTATGAACTCTTTTTGTGAGTAAACTCACTCTTTCTTGATTAGATTTAATAACTGATTTTACAACTGATAGATTTATTTTATATTTCTCTGCAGCAGATACGAGACCTTTGGTGTCTTTTGGAAAGCACGATCCCCCATAAGCTGGACCAGCACGTAAAAACCTTCCACCTATTCTACTATCAGAGCCCATACCTAATGAAATATCTTCTATATTTACTCCAGACTTCTCGCACAAGTTAGCAAGCTCGTTAATAAAAGTAATTTTAGTTGCAAGAAAAGCATTTGATGCATATTTTATTAACTCAGCTCCTCTTCTTGAAGTAGTGAAAAATTTTGAGCCTTTGTTTGTTAATGGCGCATAAAGTTTTCTCATAATATTAAAGGTTTTTTTTTCGTTAGATCCTATAACAATCCTATCAGGATATCTAAAATCACGTATTGCTTCACCCTCTCTTAAGAATTCAGGATTAGAGATTACAGTAAAAAGTTTTTTCTTTTTTTTTAGAATTTTTTCAATTTCGTCGCCTGTTCCCACTGGGACAGTAGACTTCGTAATAATAATCTTTTTTCTTTTTGAATATTTTAATATTTCTTTTGCACATTTATAAACAAAAGATAAATCAACTTTAATTGATCCTTTTTTTGTAGGTGTTCCTACACATATAAATATTATATCTGAAATGCTTATAGCTTTATCAATATCTGTTGTAAACGAAAGACGTTTTCCTACAAAATTTTTTTTTATTAATTCATCTAATCCTGGTTCATATATTGGAGAAATTCCAGAGTTAAGTTTATCTATTTTGTTTTTATCTTTATCAACACAGATGACTTGATTTCCTATATCAGCAAAACAAACACCGCTTACTAATCCAACGTAACCAGTTCCTATCATACACAATTTCATTTACTTTCCTTTAAATATTTGTATCCCTGAATTAATATACCCACTTAAAGTTCCACAATCTAAATACTTGCCTGAAAAAATATTTCCATAAAATTTATCCTCTTTTTTAATTAAACTTCTAATTGCGTCAGTAATATGTATCTCTCCTCCTTGGCCAGGTTTTAATTTCTTTATTTCAGTAAAAATTTTTATTGGTAATATGTATCTACCAATAATTGCGAAATTTGATGGTGCTTCTTTGATGCTTGGTTTCTCTACAACATCTTTAATTTGAAAATATTTTTTTTTTTTGTTTTTAATTGATAAAATTCCCCATCTTGATACTGTTTTTCTTTCTACTCTTTTTGTAGCAATTATAGATCCATTAGTTTTCTTATGTAATCGTATCATTTCTTTAGAACAATTATTTTTAATTATTAAGTCATCAGGTAAAAGCATTAAAAAGAATTTGCTTTTTATATATTTTTTGCATTTTAAAACCGCATCGCCTGTTCCTCTTGGCTTGTTTTGATAAACAAATTTTATCATTTTTTGATATCTTTTTATTTTTTTAAACTCTTCAAATAGTCTCTTATCTTTCCGCTTTTTTATTATTTTTTTATAGAAATTGTCGTTAAAAAAATATTTTTTAATCGATAGTTTTTTTTTTGAAATTATAAATATGAATTCCTTTACTCCTGCATCAATACATTCATCTAAAATATATTGTAAATTTGGTTTTCCATTGATAGGCATCAACTCTTTTGGCATCACACTTGTCAAAGGAAGCATTCTGGTCCCCAATCCTGCTAATGGAATAATAGCTTGTTTTATCATATGATTCTTATAATAGTTATTATCATTGCTTTAAAGAAATGAAAATATTTAAAGACAAACAAACTCTTCAGAAAGAGATTTCTAAAACAAATGGTATATCATTTGTGCCTACAATGGGTGGGTTACATAAAGGGCATATTTCATTAATTAAACAATCAAAGCGATTTAAGTTAAAAACGTTAGTATCAATTTTTGTAAATCCAAAACAATTCAATAAAGAAAGAGATTTTAGAAATTATCCAAGAAACCCAAAAAATGACTTAAAAATTTTAAAAAAATTAAAAATTAATTACTTATACATCCCAAAATATAAAGACATATATGGGTTTAAACCTAAACAGAAAGTTTTTTTAGATAAATTCTCAAAAAGATTATGTGGTAGATACAGAAAGGGTCATTTTGAAGGTGTATTAAATGTAGTAAATAGATTTATAGAAATAATTAAACCTAAATATATTTTTTTAGGAAAAAAAGATTATCAACAATTGTATCTTATAAAAAAACACATAGAAAGAAGAAAGATTAAAACAAAAATAATTGAGTGCAAAACTATAAGAGAAATTAATGGCGTAGCTTGTTCGTCAAGAAATTTAAATCTTAATAAAAATCAAATGAAGATTGCATCTAATATTTATTATTATCTATATAATATAAAGAAAAAAATAAAAAAAAATTATAATTTATTTAATATAAATAAAATAAAAAAAGACCTAATAGACTTAGGTGCAAATAAAATAGATTATTTAGAAAATTATAATATAAAAAATTTTAAAAAACTTAAAAAGGCCAGTAAAAAATTCAATTTATTTTTTGCATACCATATTAAAAACACAAGATTAATTGATAATATTTAATTTAAGAAATAAAATGATCCTAAACCTAAGAAGGAAAGAAATCCAATAACATCTGTAATTGTTGTTACAAAAACACTAGAGGCTAAAGCAGGATCGATATTTAATTTTTTTAATGACACTGGAACTAAAATACCAAACAATCCTGCAACAATCATATTCAAGACCATTGAAATACCAATCAATATTGAAAGGTTTAATTCTTTAAACCATAGTTGAACTATTATTGCGGTTATTATTGCAAAAATAATTCCATTTAAAATACCTATCAGAAATTCTTTTCCAACTACTCTATTGAAATTGCTTTTTGATAATTCTTTTGTAGCTATTGCTCGAATAGTGACTGCTAAGGTTTGCATTCCAGCATTACCCCCCATTGAAGCAACTATTGGCATAAGAAAAGCTAAAGCTACCATTTGTTCAATTGAAGCCCCAAAGAAGCTTATAACCCAAGTGGCAAGCAAAGCTGTAAATAAATTTAATAATAACCAATTAAATCTTCGTTTTGTTTTTAACATAACACTATCGGTGATTTCTTCATCCCCAACACCCGCTAAACGTAAGGCATCTTCTTCTGCTTCTTCTTGAACAACAGTTACCACATCATCAGCTGTAATCATGCCAACTAATTTATTTTCTTTATTAACTACTCCTGCAGAGACTAAGTTATAATTTTCAAAAGTAAGACCAACTTCCTCTTTATCCATATTAACTGAAATTAAAACTGGCATTTCCCTCATTATAGAGTTCATTTTTAAATCTCTAGATGTTCTTAATACTCTTGATGAAGGAACAGTTCCAATTGGTTTAAAGTCATTATCTACGATAAATATCTCTAAGAATTCTTCCGGTAAATCTTTATTTTCTCTCAAATAATCTATAGTTTGTCCAACAGTCCAGTTACTTGGTACTGCCGTAAATTCTCTTTGCATTATTCTTGCTGCAGAATCCTCCGGATAACTTAATCCTTCTTGTAATAAAAATTTATCTTTTGGTGGAAGTTTTTCTAAAACTTTTTCTTTTACTTCCTTTGATAAGTTCTCAAGAATTTTAATAGCATTATCAGACTCTAATCGTTTTATTATTTTAATAAGAGACTCTATAGAAAGTAATTGTAAAACTTCGCTTTGGATTGACTCGTTTAATTCAATAAAAATTTCTGGATCAATATTAAACGATTCAATTTCGATTAATTTATTTCTTATATCAGGATTTAAATTTTCAATTAAATTAGCTACATCAGCTTCATGTAAATCTTTTAGGGTTTGATTTATAAATTCAACATTTCTACTCTCAATATTTTGAGTGAAAGTACTGATAAATTCTTTATTAAAATCCAAATTGACTCTTTTTGCCTCTCCTGATTTTGGTAAAGTCATAAATGCCTCTTTAAGTTTTTTTGAGACTATTAGTCTATATAATGATAAAATTCAAATTAAATGAGTATAGAAATTAAAATCAGCAAAAAACGTATACCTTATAAGATAGCAATGCGTTATCTCAGTAAAAGAGTAGAGGAGGTAAAAAAAGGGACAAATAGAGAATTATTATGGATCCTAGAACACCCCATTACTTATACTGCCGGGGTGAGTTTTAACAAAAAAGAGATAATAGATAAAAAAATTAAAATAATTAAATCAAATAGAGGTGGCAAAATTACATTGCATAACCCTGGACAAAAAATTATTTATTTTGTCATCGATTTGAATAATAGAAAAAAGGACATAAGAAAATTAATAAATTCAATAGAAGAAAGTATAATACAATTTTTAAAAATTTATAAAATTGAGTCCAAAAAAGATAAGAAAAATATTGGAATATGGGTCAAAGATAAAAAAATTGCAGCAATAGGTATAAGAGTATCAAGATGGGTTGCGTATCATGGTTGTTCAATAAATATTTCAAATAATTTAAATCAGTATTTAAAAATTATTCCTTGTGGTTTAGATAATAAGAAAGTTACTTCGATATTAAAATTGATTTCAGTTAAACCTAAGAAATTTGAGAATGTTTTGGCGAAAATTTTTATAAAAAATATTAATAATATTTAAATATTTTTTTTAAGAAAATTTTCAAATAGTTTGGGGTATTTTGCTTTAAAATTATATTGAATATTGTTAATCATAAATTTTATTTTATACGCATGTAACATAAGGTTTTTCATTTTTATTCTTTTTCTATTGTTTAAAAAATATTTATCGTCTCCTATTATTGGACTTCCAATTTTAAGTAATTGTTTTCTTAACTGATGTTTTCTGCCAGTAATTGGATTTAATTCCAGGTATGAATATCCCTCATTCGACTTAATGGTTTTAATATTTGATACAGCTTTTTGAAAAATTTTTTTATTATCTTCATAATAAATTAAATCATCTTTCATCACTTTTATAGACTTATCAACTTTTCCATACACTATTGCTAAATAAGTTTTATGAATTTTTCTTATTCTAAAAAGTGAAGTAAATAATTGAGCATATTTTCTATTTTTTGCAACAATCAAAACTCCAGATGTCTCCTTATCTAATCTATGTACAATGAAAGGTTTTGAATTTTCAAAATATTTTGAATTCTTCAATATATCTATAATGTTTTTAAATGATTTTGTGCCTGATTGAACTGGAATACCAGTTGGTTTATTAATAACTATAAAATTTTCATTATCCTCTATTACGTGATCATCATAGGTACCAATTTCTTTTTTTTTTGGTATATATTTGATCCTTTCTTTTTTATCTACTGGTTTTAATTTAGAAATATCATAAATCTCGATCAAATCACCTTTCTGAAGTCTATAGGATGATTTAGTTTTTTTTTTATTAACTTTAACTTTATTTTGTCTTAGTATTTTTTCTAATAAAGAGTGTGGTAAGTTTATTATTTCATTTTTAAACCATTTATCTAGGCGTGAGTCACTATAATCATCATCTATAGTATATGATTTAGACATGAAAGCTTAGTTTATTTACTTGCTACTTTTGGCTCTTGTTGAGCTTCTTTTTTTTTATCTTTTGCTTCAGTTTTTTTTGGCTTGTCAACTTTTTTGGCCTCAGGATTTCGATCAACTAATTCAATCACAGCCATTGGTGCGTCGTCACCTGTTCTAAAGCCAGCTTTTAATACTCTTGAATATCCGCCTTTTCTTGAGCTATATCTTTTCGACAACTCTTCGAACACTTTAGTAACTGATTTTTTGTCTTGAAGTTTTGAAAATAGTCTTTTTTTATTACTCAAAATATTTTTTTTACCTATTGTAATTACTTTATCTATCTGTGGCTTTAATTCTTTAGCTTTTGGTAATGTAGTGATAATTTGTTCATATTTAATAAGTGAGTTGAGCATATTCTTAAACAAGGCTTTTCTGTGCTCACTTGTTTTGTTAAGTTTTCTATATCCTATACCGTGCCTCATTAGTAATTATTTTCCTCAAGTTTTTTTGAAAGCTCTGCTATATTATCAGGAGGCCAATTAGGAATTTCCATACCTAAATACAAAGACATAGTATTTAAAACCTCTTTAATTTCGTTTAGTGATTTTCTTCCAAAATTTGGAGTTCTTAACATTTCAGGTTCAGTTTTTTGTACGAGGTCACCAATATAAATTATATTATCATTTTTTAAACAATTCATTGATCTTACTGATAGTTCTAATTCCTCAACTCGTTTTAATAAGTTTCTGTTAAATTCAGGTTCTGAAGATTTTACTTCTTTAACTACCTCTTTTGGATCTTCAAAATTTACAAACATGGATAACTGATCTTGAAAGATACGAGCAGAATATGCAATTGCGTCTTCTGCATCTACTGTTCCGTTTGTTTCAACTGTCATGATTAACTTGTCATAATCAAGAGCGCTACCAGCTCTAGTATTTTCAACCGAAAAAGATACTTTTTTCACAGGGCTAAATAAAGAGTCTATTGAGATTAAACCTAATGGACTATCCTCACCTTTATTTTTAGGTGCTTGAACATAACCTTTACCTGTGCTCACCATTAATTCCATGTGAAAATTTGTCTTTTCATCAAGATTACAAATAGTTTGCTCTGGATTTAAAATTTCAATGTCAGGGACAAGAGTAATATCTTTTGCTTTAACTTCTTTTGGACCTTTTATGTCCAATATTATTTTTTTTGAACTTGAAGAAGACGATTTAATTGCTAAATTTTTCACATTTAATACAATATCAGTTACGTCCTCTCTTACCCCTTTAATAGATGAAAATTCATGAAGGACCCCATCAATCTGAATTGCTGTTACAGCAGCACCCTGAATAGATGAAAGTAAAATTCTTCTTAAAGAATTTCCAATAGTTTGTCCAAAGCCTTTTTCTAAAGGCTCTGCAATTACTTTAGCAACTGTTTTGTCTTCATTACTAGTAATGTCAAGTTTGTTAGGCTTTATTAAAGCTTTCCAGTTTTTATCAATTACATTTTGTGTTGATTGCATTTATACTCTCCTTCTTTTAGGTGGTCTTGCCCCATTATGAGGCATAGGTGTTGTATCTCTTATAGATAAAATTTTAAATCCTCTTGACTGTAAGGATCTTAATGCAGTCTCTCTGCCTGATCCGGGCCCCTTGACTTGTACGGTTAAAGTTCGCAAACCTTGTTCAAAAGCTTTTGCCCCAGCATCATCTGCTGCAACTTGAGCCGCGTAAGGTGTTGATTTTCGAGAACCTTTAAATCCTTTTGAACCCGCTGAAGACCAAGAAACAACATTTCCATTTTCATCAGCAATAGATATTATTGTATTGTTAAAAGTTGAATATACGTAAGCTATCCCTGATGTAATATTCTTTTTGACTTTTTTCTTTTTTTTAAATGTACTTATTTTTTTAGTTTCTGTTTTTTTTAATTCAGTTTTTTTCTCAGATTTTTCTACCTTTTTATTCATACTAAATTATTTTTTAAGAGGAGTTAATTTTTTCCCTGCTATAGCAATTGCCTTGCCTTTTCGTGTCCTTGCATTACATTGAGTTCTTTGACCTCTTACTGGTAATTTTTTTTTATGCCTTGTACCCCTATAACAAGCCAAATCAACCAATCTTTTGATATTAATAGAAATTTCTCTTCTTAAATCACCTTCAACTTTATGATTTGCGTCAATGAATTCTCTTATTTTTAATACTTCTTCCTCAGATAATTCATTTACTCTTTTCGAAAGTGAAATATTTAGTTTTTCACAGATTTTTTTTGAGGAATAAGGTCCAATTCCATGAATATAAGTCAAAGCTATGCTGACAACTTTATTTTGTGGAATGTTTATTCCTGCTATCCGAGCCATAAATTAATGAGTTTAAGTTTTCCTGCGTATTTATATTGTGAAATCATTTAAAGTCAACCCTTGTTAGCCTCAATTAAGCCGCTAATTTCAATATTAATCTCTGATATACTTGTTTCACCATTTACAACTTTGAGTAAATCTGATCTCTTATAATAATCAATAACTGGTTCAGATGATTTTTCATATGTTTGATATCTTTTAACTGCAATATCTTGATTGTCATCAGCTCTTTTCTCTTGATTTTTTCTCTCTAAAATTCTTTTTATGACCGTTTCTTGACTAACAGATAATTTTAAAACTAAATCTATTTTTTGATTATATTTTTTTAGTAAATTGTCTAAATTTTGAGCTTGAGGTAAGGTTCTTGGATAACCATCAAAAATAATCTTATTATGATAATCTCTATTAGAAATGAATTTTTCAATTAGATTTCCAACAATTTCATCTGACACAAGTTCTCCTGAGTTCATGATTGAAGAAATTTTAATACCAAGTTCAGTTTTGTTTTTAATTTCGTTTCGAAGAAGATCTCCGGTTGACAATTGATGTAAATTATATTTACTTGCTATAAATTTTGACTGGGTACCTTTTCCTGCCCCTGGAGGTCCAAAAATAACTATATTCATTGAAGTTTTATTTACCAAACTTAGTTTTTTTAATTAAAGACTCATATTGAGAGCTCATTAATCTTGTTTGAACTTGAGTAACTGTATCCATTGCAACAACAACAACAATCAAAATAGAAGTACCGCCTAAATAAAATGGTATTGGGTATTTTGCAATTAAAAACTCAGGCATTAAACATACAAATGTTAAGTATAATGCTCCAATAGTAGTTAAACGCATTAGAATAGTATCAATGTATTCTGCAGTTCTTTCGCCTGGTCTTATTCCAGGAACATAACCTCCATATTTTCTTAAATTTTCTGCTGTTTCTTTTGGGTTAAAAACTATTGACGTGTAAAAGAAAGCAAAGAAAATGATTCCAGATGCATATAGAAGCATATAAAGTGGCTGTCCTTGCGTAAACATAGAAGAAATTTTTAAAAATGTATCAGATTCAGCAAATCCAAAATTAGATATTGTTATTGGTAAAAGAAGCAATGCAGATGCAAAAATCGCAGGGATAACACCTGCAGTATTTATTTTCAAAGGTAAATGAGAAGATTCTCCTCCATACATTTTATTTCCAACTTGTCTTTTAGGATAATTAATAAGAATTTTTCTCATCGCTCTCTCAAAAAAGACAATGAATAAAACCGTTAAAATTACCAATAAAAAAATCCCTACTATCATTAAAGCTGACAAAGCACCTGTCCTTCCTAATTCAAAAGTTGAAGCAAGGGCTCTAGGGATTTCAGCAACAATTCCAGAAAAGATAATTAATGAAATCCCGTTACCAACACCTCTTAATGTAATTTGTTCTCCTAACCACATAAGAAAAGTTGTTCCAGCTACTAATGAGATTGTAGTAATAATTCTAAATTTCATTCCTGGCTCGATAACTAAATTGCCAGCATTTTCTAATCCAACTGAGACCCCATATCCTTGTAAACAAGCAATTAAAACTGTACCGTATCTTGTAATTTGGGTGATTTTTTTTCTTCCAATTTCACCTTGTTCTTTTAAGTTTTTAAAATAATCAGAAACGCCTGTTAATAATTGAACAATAATTGAGGATGAAATGTAAGGCATTATTCCAAGTGCGAAAATTGCCATTCTAGTAACAGCTCCACCTGAAAACATATTAAACATTCCAAGTAATCCTTTTTGACTTGATGACATTATTTCTTTTAATGCTAAAGGATCAATCCCTGCTAAAGGAACATATGTTCCAAGACGATATATTATTAAAATTAAAATTGTAAAAATAATTCTATTTTTAAGATCTTTTGCCTGACTAAAGGCACCAGCTGTATTAATTGTTTCACTTGACATTTTAGTTTACTTTTTTACCAGGCTCAATTTACCACCCGCTTTTTCAACCTTTTGTAAAGCTTGTTTTGATGCAAAATGAGCGGTAATTTCAATATTATTTTTTAACTCTCCAGATCCTAAAATCTTTAGTTTTAAGAATTTTTTATTAACAAGTTTTTTATCTTTAAGCATTTTTAGATTCAGAGTATTAGTAATTTTATTTTTTGTTTTATCAATTATGCTTTGAATTTTGGATAGATTTAATATCGCGGTTTTATCTTGTTGCAATGATTTAAAACCTCTTTTAGGCAATCTTCTGTAAAGCGGCATTTGACCACCCTCAAAACTTTTAATTGCTACTCCAGATCTTGATTTTTGGCCTTTATGACCTCTAGACGAAGTTTTTCCTCTCCCTGAACCTATTCCTCTACCAACTCTGTTTTTTTTTTTATTTGTTTTTGCTAAACTATTTAAATCCATTATTTTGCCTCTCTCTTCATAACTATATCTGATATTTTTTTTCCTCTAATTGTAGAAAGTAACTTAGGTGATATTTGAGATTTTAATCCATTTATACAGGCTTTGAGAACATTATGTGGATTTGCTGAGCCTAATGATTTTGCTACTACGTCTTGAATACCCAAAACTTCACAAACTGATCTTATTGCTCCACCAGCTATTATTCCTGTTCCAGCTGGAGCTGATCTTAAAAAAACTTTACCTGATCCATTCTTGCCTTCAACATCATGGTGTAGCGTTCTTCCTTCTTTTAAAGGAATTTTAATAAGATTTCTTTTGGCTACTTCAGTGGCTTTTTTAATAGCATCGGGTACTTGTTTTGATTTACCTTGACCAATTCCTATTGAGCCTTTAAGATTACCAACAACTACTAAAGCAGCAAATCCGAAACGTCTTCCTCCTTTAACAACTTTTGTAATTCTATTAATCGCAACAAGTTTTTCTTTTATTTCACTTTCGATTTTTTTATTTTCAACCATATTAAAATTTCAATCCATTTTTTCTTAGCGTTTCAGCGAATACTTTTACTCTTCCATGATATTTGTAGCCTCCTCTATCAAAGTATACCTCACTGATATTTTTTTCTTTAGCCCGTTTAGCTAAAATTTCGCCTATCAAACTAGATTTTTCTATTTTTTTCACTTTTTTTGATTTTAAATCTTTTTCAATTGATGAGGCTGAAACAAGAGTTTTTTTAATTTTATCATCAATTATTTGCGCAGATAGATTATTCAATGATTTAACAACAGAAACTCTGTATCTATTAAAGTTTAGACTTTTTAGTTTTTTTCTATTTCTCAATTTTCTTTTTAATTTTGAACTAATTTTTTTCATTATTTTTTCTTCCCTTCTTTTCTAAGAATAAATTGACCTCTTTCCTTTATACCTTTAGCTTTGTAAGGCTCGACCGGTTTAAGATTCTTAATGTCTGCTGCGATTTTTGAAACAAGTTCTTTGTCAACTCCAACAATTTTAATTACTGTTTGTTTCTCAACTGAAATTTTAATATCTTTTGGAATTTCATAATTAACATCATGACTAAAACCAATTTGCAGATTTAGTGTTTGTCCTTTTAAATTAGCCCTAAAACCAACCCCACTTAATTCCAAAATCTTTTCGTGGCCTCTTGATACTCCAGTGACTGCATTATTTATCAAACTCCTATAAGTCCCCCACATAATTGAAGTTTTTTTATCAATCTTTTTTTGAAGAGGAGCTATTTCAAACTTGCTTTCGTTTAATTTTGATGAAAATATTTTGTCGTTGATTGATAGCTTTTTTGTTCCTTTAGGACCTGTAATAGTTAAATTAGGTCCTTCAATCTTAATTGAAGACTCTTTTGGAATTAATATATTTTTTTTACCTATCTTAGACATTAAAATACCTTACAAATTATTTCGCCACCAACATTATTTTTTCTAGCATCAATATCGCTCATAACACCTTTAGGAGTAGAAAGAATAGCTAAACCAAGGCCATTCATTACTCTAGGTATACTTGTCGCTCTAGAGTAAACTCTTCTACCGGGTTTTGAAATTCTTTTAATTTCTTTTATTACTGGATTTCCCTCAAAATATTTTAAAGTAATTTTTAGGCTTACTTTATTGTTTTCATTTTTCTCAATGAAAAAATCTTTAATATATCCTTCATTCTTTAAAATAGTTAAAATATTCCTTCTGAAATTAGAGGAAGGTATAGCAACTGAATTCAATGATCTCATTTGACCATTCCTTATTCTTGAAAACATATCTCCTATTGGGTCAGTTAAAGTCATAATTTAATCCTCCTACCAGCTCGATTTTGTTAAACCAGGAATCTTGCCCGAAGATGCCATATCTCTTAAAGCAATTCTTGATATTCGTAATTTTCTATAAACACCATGAGGTCTACCAGAGACCTCGCAACGATTTCTTACTCTAATTTTTGCAGAGTTTTTAGGTAATTTGTTTAGTTTTAATTGAGCCGAAAACCTTTCGGACAACTCAAGTTTTTTATTGTTTATTATTTTTTTCAATTCAGCTCTTTTCTTTGAATATTTTTTAACTAATTTCATTCTTTTTAGATTTTTTTGTATTGCGCTTTTTTTTGCCATAAGTTTATCCTTTGTTCTTTTTTTCGTTTATTGGAAAGTTAAATTCTTTAAGTAATTCAAATGTACCTTGTTTATTTTTGCTTGAAGTTACAATGGTAATATCTAAGCCTCTAATTTTATCAACTTTATCAAAATTTACTTCTGGAAAAATAATATGCTCTTTAATTCCAAAAGAATAGTTGTTTGAACTATCAATACCTTTTGAAGATAGACCTCTAAAATCTTTTATTCTTGGAAGAGCTATATTTACTAATCTATCAATAAATTCATACATTTTATGTGATCTCAATGTTACTTTGACTCCAGCATTTGAACCTTTTCTGGTTTTAAAATTGGATATGGATTTCTTAAACTTTGTTGTAACAGGTTTCTGTCCAGCAATTAAAGCCATATCATCATTGCATGCTTTTAGTTTTTTTCCATCTGATGCGTCTTCACCTAAACCCATGTTAAGAATTATCTTAATAACTTTAGGCACTTCATGTTTATTTTTTAAAGATAACTTGTTCATGAGTTTTGTAATAATTTCTTTCTCGTAAGCTATTTTTAATCTTGGTATCATTTTTTATTAATTACCTTTTTTTCTTTCTTTTTTTCATCAATATTTTTTACATTTGATAAATGAATAAAGTTTTCTTTAGAAATAATTCCACCTTTATTCTCTTTAGTTGGTTTCAAATGTTTTTTTATCATGTTTATAGATTTAATCTTTATTCTATTTTGTTTTCTATCGATCTCTAAAATCTCGCCTGTTTTACCTCTATCTTTCCCTGATATAATTTTTACTTGAATTCCTTTTTTTATTAACATTTAAAGTACCTCCGGGGCTAAAGATATAATTTTTGTATGTCCTTTAGTTCTTAATTCTCTGGTAACTGGACCAAAGATTCTAGTTCCAATAGGCTCTCCTTTATCGTCAGTTAAAACAACTGCATTAGTATCAAATTGAACTTTTGAACCATCATCTCGGTAAATTTCTTTTCTTGTTCTTACAACCACTGCTTTATGAACAGCTCCTTTTTTAACCTTACCTTTAGGGATAGCATCTTTTACACTTATAACTATTATATCACCAACTGATGCGTATCTTCTTTTAGAACCACCAAGAACTTTAATACACTCAACTTTTTTTGCGCCAGTATTATCAGCTACAGTTAATTCAGTTTGAATTTGGATCATTTTTCTACCACCTGCCAAGTTTTCTTTTTTGAGAAAGGTTTTGACTCAATTATTGAGACTTTTTCGCCCTCTTTATATTTATTTTTTTCATCATGTGCATGATATTTTTTGGATCTTTTAATTACCTTTTCGTAAAAAGGATGTTTAAATTTTCTTACAACTTCGACTACGACAGTCTTATTATTTTTTGCGCTTGTAACGATACCTTTTAAAATTTTTTTTGTCATTTAGATCCTTTTAAAGTTGTATATAATCGTGCAATATTCTTCTTTATCTGGTTATACTCAGCTGGATTATTAATTTGGTTATTAATTTTTTTAAACCTAATATTAAAAAGATCTTTTTTTAACATTAATATTTTCTTTTCAGCTTGATCTTTAGATAATTTTTTAATTTCTTTTTTTTTGCTCATATTATCTCTTAATAAATTTTGTTTTTATCGGTAGTTTTGCTGAAGCTTTGTATAAAGCCTCTCTAGCTACTTCCTCACTTACACCATCAATTTCAAATATAATTCTTCCTGGTTTTACTCTACATGCATAATATTCCGGGGATCCTTTTCCTTTTCCCATTCTTACTTCTGTTGGTTTTTTAGAAACTGGAATATTAGGAAATATTCTTGTCCAAACTTTTCCTGTTCTTTTCATGTATCTTGTTAGTGCTACTCTGGCAGCTTCAATTTGTTTTCCAATTATCCTCTCTGGTTCAATAGCTTTTAGACCGAACTGACCATAATTAAGTGTTACAGCTCTTGCTGCGTTACCATGAATTCTTCCTTTAAATGCTTTTCTGTATTTAGTTCTTACTGGCTGTAGCATTCTTCACCCTTTCTTTTTTTTCATTTACGACATCTCTTGCCATTAATTCACCTTTATATATCCAAACTTTTACACCAATAATACCGTATGTTGTCAGTGCCTCTGCAAACCCATAGTCGATATCAGCTCTTAAAGTATGAGACGGTATACTTCCTTCTCTCAACCATTCAGTTCTTGCTATTTCATTTCCAGCTAATCTACCACTCAACATTACTTTAATACCTTTTGCGTTAAGTCTCATCGCTGATTGCATTGCTCTTTTCATTGCTCTCCTATAAGCAACTCTTTTTACTAACTGTTGTGCAATGTTTTCAGCAACTAAATTTGAATTTAGCTCTGGTTTCTTTATTTCTTTAATATTCACATTAACATCACTTTCAGTAATCTTCATGATATTCTTTTTAATCTTTTCTATATCAGCGCCTTTTTTTCCAATTACGAAACCAGGTCTTGATGTATGTATTGAAACAGTGCATTTTTTTGAAGATCTTTCGATAATAATTTCTGAGACTCCAGAATTTAATATATTTTTTCTTATATAGTTTCGAATTTTAAAATCTTCAATTAAATATTTTCCAAAATCTTTTTTTTTAGCAAACCAAGTAGAGTCCCATCCTCTATTGATGCCAAGTCTTAAACCAATTGGATTTATCTTTTGACCCATTATTTACCAGCCTTTGTTTTTTTATCTTTTTTTTCTTCAAGTATAATAGTAATTCTACTAAAAGGTTTTTTTATAGGACTAGCTCTCCCTTTTGCTCTTGGTCTATATCTTTTCATGACTAACGATTTTCCAACAAAAGCCTCTTTAACAAATAAATTATCAATATCATACTGATAGTTGTTCTCTGCGTTAGAAATTGCTGACTTTACAGTCTTACTTACGTCTTGAGCAATTTTTTTTCTTGTAAATTCTAAATCTCTTAGAGCAATATCAGCTTTTTTTCCTCTAATAAAATTACAAACTAACGCAAGTTTTCTCGGACTTGTTCTTACGTTTTTATTAATGGCTTTCACTATGTTATTTTTTTCCATTATTTTTTATCTCCTGCAGCAGGTTTGCTCTCTGGAGCTGCGGCAGCAGCTTTCTTATCTGCTGGCGTATGTCCCTTAAAAGTTCTTGTAGGTGCAAATTCTCCTAATTTGTGTCCAACCATTTCTTCTGAAATAGTTATTGGTATAAAACTTTTTCCATTATGTATCATAAAACTATGACCTACAAAGTCAGGTATAATTGTTGAGTTTCTAGACCATGTTTTGATAGGTTTTTTATTAGGTGATCCTTTAAGTTTATCAATTTTTTTTAATAAACTTGGGTGAACAAATGGCCCTTTCCAAATAGATCTTGTCATTATTTATTTCTCTTCTTTCTTCTCGTTATAATAAATTTATCACTTCTCTTGGGTTTTCTTGTTTTTAAGCCTTTAGCAGATTGTCCCCATGGTGAAACGGGACTTCTTCCTCCTGAAGTTTTACCTTCACCACCGCCGTGAGGATGATCAACTGGGTTCATTGCAACTCCTCTTGTCTGAGGTCTTTTGCCTCTCCAACGATTTCTACCAGCTTTACCAATTTTAATATTTTTTTGATCAGGATTTGATACTGTTCCGATTGTAGCAATACATGAACTGCTCACTTTTCGTGTTTCTCCAGATGAAAGTTTCAGAATTGCATAATCACCATCATATCCAGACAAAGTAACTGATGATCCAGCTGATCTTGCAAGCTTTGCGCCATTACCAGGAATTAATTCTACATTATGTAGTGAAGTGCCTGGAGGGATATCTCTTAATTCAAGTGAATTTCCAATTTTTATCTCAACATTCTTACCAGTTTCAATTATGTCTCCAACTTTAAGCCCTTGAGGACAAATTATGTAGGATTTTTCATTATCTTTATAATTGATCAAAGCAATATGAGCTGTTCTATTTGGATCATATTCTATTCTTTCAACTTTAGCTGAAACATTTCTTTTTTTTCTGTAAAAATCAATTATTCTATATTTATGTTTTGAACCACCACCAATATGTCTAGAAGTAATTCTTCCATTATTATTCCTGCCTCCAGTAAAATTTTGTCCTTTAGTTAATGGCTTATAAGGTGCACCCTTCCATAATTTGCTTTTATCTATAACAACTGTTCCTCTAGTTGATTTTGTGTATGGCTTAAAAGATTTTAAAGTCATAAATTATGCTCCTGCGGTAAGATCAATACTTTGACCTTTTTTAAGTGTTATAATCGCCTTTTTGTATCCACTTTTAATGGATTTTTTTCCTTGTCTCATTTTAACTTTAGCTTTTTGGTTTAATATATTTACTTTTACTACATTCACTTTAAACAATTTTTCAATATTTTTTTTTATAGTTTTTTTATTAGCTTTTATATGAACTTTAAAAACAGTCTTATTTTGATCTGAGAGTATAGTAGCTTTCTCAGTAATTATTGGATATCTAATAGAGTCTATATAATTAATTTTTTTCATTTAAAACTCTCTCTTGAATTTTTTTTGCAGATGATGATGTAATAATCACATTCTTATATTTAAAAAGATCATAAATATTTGCTCCTTCATCTCTAATCAGCTTTAAATTTTTTATATTTCGAGCTGACTTATTAATATTTTTTAGTGACTCGCCGTCAGAAATTATTAATACATTAGCTAAATTATTTTTTTCTAAAAATTTACTAAATTCTTTTGTTTTTTTGATTTCTTTTTTTACATCAGCTAATATATGTAAATTCTTATCTAAATTTTTCTTAGATAAACTCTGTGCTAATGCAATTTTTCTCACTTTTTTATTTATTTTTTTTGTTTTATAAACCGCTCCTTTTGGACCATGTGCGACACCGCCGCCAACAAAGATTGGTGCTTTTTTACTAGCATGTCTAGCTCCGCCACTGCCTTTTTGAGCTACAATTTTTTTGGTCGATCCTTGTATCTGATTTCGCTGTTTTGTTTTAGCGGTTCTCGGCTTAGAATGATTTAGCTGCCAATCAATTACAAACTTTATAAGTTTATGATTAAACTTTAATTTTACTAATTTATCTGAAATTTCAATCATTTCAGATTTAGTACCATCAAGGTTCAAAAGTGGAAATTTCATTTATTTTTTTCCTTTCTTAGCAGCCGCAGCTTTAACTTTTGCTTCATGTTTTTCTTTTATAGTTTTTCTAGTAATATTTTTAACTGACTCTCTTAATAAAACCGTTGTATTTTTAGATCCAGGAATTGAGCCTTTTAAATAAATCAAATTGTTTTCAAGATCAGATTTAATTATTTCTAAATTTAACATCGTTCTAAGTTTATCTCCCATATGTCCAGCCATTTTTTTTCCTTTAAAAACTTTACCAGGATCCTGTCTTTGACCTGTTGAACCGTGAGATCTGTGAGACACGGAAACACCATGTGATGCTCTTAATCCACCAAAATTCCATCTTTTCATCACACCAGCAAATCCTTTTCCAATAGTTTTTGATTTTACATCCAAAAATTTTTTATCTTTAAATATTTCCAAACCAAGTTCGTTACCTTCTTTATATTGTGTATTATTTTCAACTCTAAATTCTTTTAGTATTTTTTTTGGCTCAGTATTCTTTTTAGCGAAATATCCTTTCATTTGTTTGTTTAGTTTGGAATTTTTCAACTTAAAAAATCCTATTTTTACTGCGCTGTATCCTCTTTTATCCTTAGAAATAACGTCAAGAACTCTCCCCTTTTCAACTTTAATTACTGTAACCGGCACAGATTGACCAGTTTCCATGAACTCTCTCGTCATTCCAATTTTTTTTCCTATTAATCCAATGCTCATAATCTTAAATCTTTATTTCTATATCAACTCCTGAAGCTAAGTCTAATTTCATTAAAGCTTCAACTGTCTGAGGAGTTGGTTCAATTATATCTATTAATCTTTTATGTGTTCTTGACTCAAATTGTTCCCTACTTTTTTTGTCAATATGAGGTGATCGTAATACAGTATATCTCTCAATTCTTGTTGGTAAAGG
>CACAWF010000012.1 GCA_902536085.1 uncultured Pelagibacteraceae bacterium
TGACGAAATTCAGATGTGTGCAGATCGAGAGCGAGGACATATATTTACAGAGAGAATGTTAGAGTTACGAGGTTCAAAGCTTACAATGTTTTTAGGGTCTCAGGTAATGGAAAATATTATCAAAGAATTAGTTGATAATGTTGAATTTGAAAAAAAGGATAGATACTCAAAATTAAGTTATTCAGGAATAAAAAAAATTTCTCGTTTAGATAGGAAAGTAGCAATTATTGCATTTTCTATTGAAGAAGTTTATGCGATTGCTGAGCTAGTTAGAAGACAAAAAGGTGGTGCGGCAGTAATAATGGGATCCTTAAGTCCAAAGACTAGGAATTCTCAAGTCGGCTTATATCAGTCAGGTGATGTTGACTACTTAATTGCTACTGATGCTATCGGTATGGGTTTAAATATGGATATTAATGAAATTTATTTTTCTAATTTAAAAAAATTTGATGGTAAGAAAACAAGAAGATTGAATTTGATAGAAATGTCACAAATTGCTGGGCGAGCGGGCAGATATAAAAACGATGGTGGATTCGGAACTACAGGAGATTGTGAAACTTTAAATTCTGATGAGATTGAAAAAATTGAAAAACATCAACTGCCTGATACTAGAGCAATTTTTTGGAGAAATTCAAAATTAGATTTTGAAAACCCAGAAAAATTAATTTCTTCACTTGAATTAAAATCGAATCATAAAAGTCTTTTAAGAACTAATGACTCACTTGATGAGAGTGTGTTAAGATTTTTTTTAAAAAAGGGATCAAACAACATAATTTACCACAAAAATTTAGAACAACTTTGGGAGTGTTGTCAAATTCCTGATTTTGAGAAAAAAGCTTATGGTCAACATATAAGTGTTATAGATAAAGTATTTCAATTTTTAACAACCAAAAAAAGAAGAATTCCAAGTTCGTTTATGAAAGAACAAATCAAAGGTTTGGAAAGAGACCATGGTAATGTTGACTTACTTTCTCATAGACTTTCAAATGTAAGAACTTGGTCTTATGTTGCAAATAAAAAAAATTGGGTTGAAAATTCTGATTATTGGATTCAACTTACTAAAAATATTGAAGATAAATTATCAGATAAATTGCACGAAGAATTAACAAAGAGTTTTATTGATAAAAAAATAAGCATTCTTTCCAGAAGCCTTAAACAAGACCTCGTTCTTAATACTGAAATAAATGAGGATAACAAAATTCATATTGATGGTCAGTTAATTGGTGAATTAAAAGGTCTCAAGTTTATAATAGAAGTTACCTCAAAAACTCTTGATACTGATATTAAATCTATAAAAAAAGCTGCAAGGAAAGGTGTTGAGGAAGAATTAGTCAAAAGAGTAAATGAGATTCTTGAAAATAGAGATATAAGTATAAATGACGATAATAAAATTATTTGGAAAAAAAATTCAATCGCTAGACTTAAAAAAGGTAATGATTATCTCAATCCTCAAATTGAAATAATTGCTGATGATTCTTTAAATGACGAATCAAGATTAAAACTAAGAAAGTTTCTAGAATCTTGGTTATCTATCCATATTAACGAGGTGTTAGGTGACCTTATTAAATTATCAAAATACAAAATCGAAAATAAATACTTGAGAGGTTTAGTTTTTCAACTTTACGAGAATAATGGAGTAATTAAAAGAGATAGCATTGATAAAATCGTTAGATTAATACCTGTGGAAGATAGAAAAAAATTGTGGGGTATGGGAATAAAAATTGGAAGATATCATATTTATTTACCAAAAATGTTAAAACCTAAAGCAGTAGAATTTCGTATTAGTTTATGGCAGATGTTTCATGATGTTCCAAAAAAGAATAAAATTCCACAATCTGGTCTTAATTTCTTAATAAATCGAAATTTTGATAAAAATTTTCTTTTACTTTGTGGTTTTGAAAATTTTAAAGACTTTTTTATTAGAATAGATATTTTGGAAAAATTATTCTTAAAAATAATAGAAAATACAAAAAATAAAAAATTTAAAGTTAATGCCGATATGATGAATTTATTAGGTTCTTCAAAGGAGAATTTTTATAAATTAATGACTTTAATGAATTATAAAAAAGATAAAGAGGTAGATACTTATGTTTTTAAGGGTGAAAGAATGAAAAAAAAGAAAATAATACGATTTGACAAAAAAGAAAATCCATTTAATAAACTTCTTTCTTTAAATATAAAATAAATGAATAAATTGGATAAAAATAGCGTTAAAGGTATTTCGGCTCTTTTAGTACATGCAGCTAATATCGATGAAATTTATTCTGATCATGAAAAAGATTTAGTGAAAGATTTTATAAAATCGTATCTTAAAGAAGAAGACGAAAATCAAATTTTAAAAGAAGCGGAAGAAATAGAAAATAACTCTAATCAACTTTTAAATTATACAAATATAATAAAACAAAATTCATTTGAGATTAAAAAAGATATAATTGAACACCTATGGAAAGTAATCATTTCGGATAACTCTGTTGATCAGTATGAGGCTAATCTAATGCGAAGAATTTGTGGATTAATATATTTTCCAGACAAAGAGTGCGCAGAAATTAAACTTAAACTAATTAATTCTAAATGACATATATTGTAAAAGATGAGTGTATAAAATGTAAGCTAACTGATTGTGTTGATGTTTGCCCCGTAGATTGTTTTTATGAAGGTGAAAACATGTTAGTGATTAATCCTGATGAATGTATCGACTGTGGTGTTTGCGAGCCTGAATGTCCAATAGATGCAATCAAGCCAGATACTGATGAAAGTATCAAAGATATGGAAAAATGGTTGTTGCTAAATAAAAAGTTTTCTGCAATATGGCCTAATATCTCTAAAAAAAAAGAACCTATGGATGGTCATGAAGAGTTCAGAAATGTTAAGGAAAAATATGACAAACATTTTTCTGAAAAACCTGGTAAATAATATAAATGCCTAAAAAGAAAAAAACAAAGAAAATTAAAAAACTAAAAAAAACTAAAAACCCAAAAATTAAGGCTTTTACAAAGATAGCAGAAAAAAAACCTATAATTTCCAGTTCAGAAGAAAAACCAGAAATTAAAAAAATTAAAAAACAACCTACAGAGAAAAGAATATATAATTTAAAGGACTTTGTTGTTTACCCGAAACATGGAGTCGGTAAAATTACTGCTATTGAAAAAGCTAAAATAGGTGAAATAGATATTCAGTTTTATAAAATTTTAGTCGAAAAAGAAAAACTAACTTTAACTGTCCCAATTAATCAGCAATCTAAACTAAGGCCAATCGCTTCGATTAATCAGCTAAATAAATGTGTTTCTATTTTAAAAACTAAACCAAAAATTAAGAGAACTATGTGGAGTAGAAGAGCTCAAGAATACGATCAAAAAATTAACTCTGGTAAAATTTACGAGTTAGCAGAGGTGGTTAAAGATTTAAATAAAAACACAGATATTATTGCTGACCAGTCTTATTCGGAGAGACAACTATTTGAAAAAGCTTACGAAAGATTGAAATCAGAGTTTGAGGCAATATTAAAAATAAGTTCAGAGGAAGTTCAAAAAAAGATGGATAAAGCCTTAGGTAGAACAAAAATTTCTGAAGAAGCACAATAAAAAAACGCCCTTTCTAAAATTAAAATTATAAAAAGGGCGTTTAGTTAAAGAGAAAACTATCTTCTTCTTCTTCTCTTTTTTGCTTTCTTTTTAGTTTTCTTTTTAGCTTTTTTTCTTCTTTTAGCCATCTTTTCTCCCTTGTTTAAAACAAATCTTAATGATTCGTTTGTTAATTAAACATTAATTATTAAAAGATTCATGTCAAACATAAATTAATTTCCAAAATTGATTCAAAATTTAAATTTTTAAATAATTTTTTTAATATTTAATAAAATTAAAAAAAGTTAGTAATATCAATGTTTTTTTAAGCAAATTAAATAAGTTTTAATTTAATTTTTAATAAAGATTTTCTAGTTGTTGTTTATAATTTTTAATTATTTCTTTTCTTTTTAACTTTAAAGTTGGTGTAAGCATTCCGTTTTCAATTGTAAATTCTTCGTGAATTAACACAAATTTTTTAATTTTTTCTATTAAAGTTAAACTCTTATTTATATTTTCAATTATAAGTTTAATTTTTTCTTTATTAATTTCTTTTTCACTTACAATTAATGCAACTAAATAATTTTTTTTATCACCATAAACAAAACATTGTTTAATATTTTCATTTAAACATAAAATATTTTCTATCTTACTCGGTGAAATATTATCTCCACCTAAGTTGACAATAATATCTTTTTTTCTATCAGTAATTTTTAAATAATTATTTTCATCTAGTTCTCCTATGTCGCCAGTATGAAGCCAACCATCTTTAATTACCTTTTCTGTCTCCTCTTTTAAATTCCAATACCCCAACATAACGTTTTCCCCTTTAATTAAAATTTCTCCATCTTCTGCTATTCTAACTTTATTAGTCCTAAACGGAGGTCCTACTGATTCGACCTTGACTAAATCAGGTAAATTACAGCTAACAACAGGAGAAGCTTCTGTTAGGCCGTATCCTTGTAGCGTGGGTAGACCAACAGCATTTAAAAATTCTCCAATATTTTGATCTAAAGCCCCTCCTCCAGATACGAAAGCTTGAAGATTTCCTCCAAACTGGTTTCTGATTTTTTTTCTGACTAATTTTTCACACAAAAAATTTATAATTTTTTCATCAAATTTCATTTCCTCTTTTTTAAGTATTTTTTTACCTAAATTTAAAGTCTGATTAATTAGTTTTCTTTTAAACCCAGATTGCTTTTCAAAATTCATATTTATTTTAGTAAAAAGATTTTGATAAAATCTAGGAACGGCTGTCATGATTGTAGGTTTTGCGACTCCCATATTAGAAATCAATTTTTCTAAACTTTCAGCATAGAAAACTTTTGCTCCAACTATAATTTGTATAAATTGAACTGTATGCTCATAAGAATGTGATAACGGTAACCAGGTTAAAAAAACTGGATCCTTTTTTTTTGTTAAATTTTCTAATAATTCAACTGCACCCTCGCAGTTAGATAAAATACCGCCATGGCTTAAAACAACTCCTTTAGGATTTCCCGATGTACCTGAAGTATAAATAATACAAGCAGGCATATTACGTTTTAAATCTTTATTAACTATTTTTTCATTAATTTCTTCATTGAGTATTTCTTGAATTAACAAACTATCAATATCTATTTTTTCAAAAGATATTATTCTCTTAACATCACTATTTATAAATTTTTTAATTTTATTAAATTGGTCTTGGTTTGATACAAATATCAATGAGGGCTTACAATCATTTAAAATATATTCATAATCGTTTGCAGAATAAGTTGTAAAAATAGGAACTGAAATTCCTCCAGCATTCATAATAGCGATATCGGTCATTAACCAATAAGGTCTATTCTCAGATAGTATTAAACATCTATCACCTTGTTTTATTAACGATTTAATTTTTGTGGTAAGTTTATAAATTCTTTCAGTTATATCTTCCCAATTATAGGTTCGTTTATCTGGTTTTAACCATTTTAAAAATGGTCTTTTACCCTCAACTTCTTTTGTCTTTTTAAAGTAAAGCTCAACTAGACTATTTAATTTACTTATATCCATAACTTGGTGGGCGAAGAGAGACTCGAACTCTCAAGGTATTGCTACCACCGGATTTTGAGTCCGGCGCGTCTACCAGTTCCACCATTCGCCCTTTTTTAGATAATCTAATTGATTTTTCTTACTATGAGAACAAAAATAATAGAGGTACAAAACATTATTAAAGCATACGCTGCTGTTGGTACCATGAATACAATATCATCAAATAATTGTGTAGTTACAAACACTGCTAGAGTTCCGTTTTGTAAGCCACATTCCAGTGAAATACATTTTCTTTGTGCAATTCCTGATGTCGAAAATTTTGCAACATAATATCCTACGAAAATCATAGTCATATTTAAAATGAAAGCTATTAGCCCTGCTCTAGTTATATAAGAAACAATTCTGTCCCATTCCTCTACCCAAATTGCAATAAATACGACTAAAAATAAAATTACCGACAATCTTTGAATAAAAAGAGTTTTGGAAATAATAAAATTAGTCATTAAACTTCTAACAATCATTCCAAAAATAACAGGAACAGTTACTACAAAGAACATTTTCATTGCTATATTTATCATTGATATATCTTTTGCAGTCTCAATCCCTAAAAATTCAGCTGAATTAAAGACTATTAATGGAACGATAAAAATACTTAATAGACTGACAATTGCTGTTAAACTTAATGATAATGCAACGTCTCCATCTGCAAATTTAGTAAGAATATTTGAGGTTACTCCTCCCGGGGCTGCGGCTATTACCATAACTCCTAAAGCTATTTCTGGTGGTAGTGAAATAATATTAATTAAAATAAAAGCAATTATTGGAAGTAAAATAACCTGACATAAAAAACCTACTAGAAAATCTCTTGGATTTTTTAAGACTCTAATAAAATCCCCAGTCGTTAAGCCAAGACCTAAACCGAACATTATTATGGCAAGACATACGGGTGCTATTGTAGTTACTATTTCCATAATTTTATGAGCTCCTATTCTACTTTAAATGAAGAGTTTTTCATGAGGTCGAAAATTGTAGTTACGAAACCAGCTTTATGCTTTTGGTTATGCATGTAGTTTTCCTCAAAGGATTTGATATTTTTAGGAGACGGTAAAAGCATATATTCAAGCTTTTTATTTTTTGTAACTAATTTTTGTTTTAATAGAAATTTTAATTTTCTAATCACTGTAGCTCTTGGTATTGTTGAAATTTCTGAAATAGAAGATGCATTTATTCCATTTTTAGGAGTATGCCTTAAAAGATGCAAATATAAGTCAGCGTAAGTTCTCGGATCTTCAACAACTCTGCCTTTTACTTGTTTTGAATAATCGGTAAATTGTGAGATACCAATTGCACCCCATACATTCCACGTTTCTAAATCACCAAAAAAAGTTCTGTGTCTCACTAAAAAGGGAATCTGAAGCCTTAGCCAATGTTGCCAACATATAGTAAAGTAATCATCTATAAATTTCTCAATTTCTTCTTTTGTGAATAATCTTCCAAACCAGTCTTCTTTCGCAAGGATGGTGTTGGTTTTTTCTAGGAAATTTACCAGCATTTTTTTTGAATTAGATGGTTTTTGCACACGATTTATTGAGTTATTAAAAATAATAGATTTCCCTTTTCTAAAAATTATATTTTGACCTTGTAAAAAATTAACTTTCCTCCTTATTGTTTCTTTGGGAATATTAAGCTCTTTTGAAATCTCAATAAGGTTAATCTTATCAATATTTAATTCGGCTTTTTCATAAAATTCTTGAAATGAAAGATATTGAAAACGATCTGAATATTTTTGAAAAACTTGATTTACCAAATAAACTAAAATTAAATAACTATCGTAATCTTTAAATGTACTATAAGCATTATTGCACCATGATTGCTGTAACTTAAACCACAAAGTTACTGTTTCATTGGAGTGTTTAGATAAAACTTCATAAACACTTTCAGAATTAAGAGTTTTGTATACTTTATTTTCAAGTGAAGGTTTCCTCTTTAAATGCTCGTAAATTTTAACTGTTTTTAAATCTATTGGTTTAGACATTTATTTTTTCCACGTTACACTTTGATTAATTAAAATGGCCATTAAAATCCAAATAATAAATGTTCCTTCCGGCGAAAACCCGTAATCAGCGCCAAACATTCCTGCAACTATAACGATTGAATAAATGGCAACTGTAGATAATATTAAACTTGCCAGATACCTAAGGATTGTGCATTTTAAATTCATGATTTTAAAAAAATTATACGATAGATGCGTTGAGCTTGCTAGACATAAATTTTCAAAGCCTTTATTAGGTTTTGTGGCATTTATCGAAAGTTTCTTTTTTCCGGTTCCACCTGACTTAATGATTGTTCCAATGGTAGTGGCGAAGAGAGAAGATTACCTCAAGATATTTCTAATAGCTACAACTGGATCAGTATTAGGCGGTTTATTTGGATACATGCTTGGAGTTTTCTTTTTAGATGCATCGATGGTCATTATTGAATTTTATGGTTACGAGGAAAAAGTTTTTGAGATGCAAGATAAGATGTCCACAAAAGGTGGTTTTTTAGCATGGCTTGGAATTATGTTTTTAGCTGGCTTTACCCCACTTCCTTTTAAAGTTTTTACTATTACAAGTGGAGTGATCGCTTATAACCTTCCAGTATTTTTCTTTATATGTTTATTTACTAGGGGACTAAGATTTTTCTTAGTTTCTTATTTAACATTTCTTTTTGGGAAAAAATTTGGTGAATTCATAGAAAAAAGAGGTGCGCTATGGTTTACTTTAACTGGAATTTTTATTGTGGTTTTAGCTGTCGTCCTTTATATAATTTTCACTTAATGTTGAGCAACAATAAGTTAGTTTTAAACAGTATATTAGCCTTTAGTTTTTTATCTTTGGCTATAGCTTATTTCATTCAATACATATTAGGACATGAACCTTGTAATTTATGTCTAATTGAGAGAATTCCTTATTTAGCTTCTTTAATACTTATTTCTTTAATATTTATACTTAATAAATTTGAAAAAGTAATTGCTGGTATTGTACTATTATTTTTTATTTTTGGTTCAGTTGTTTCTTTTTACCATGTAGGGATTGAACAAGGACTTTTTAACGAGTCTTTTGTGTGCGATTTGGGTTCATCTAGTGTAGACATGTCTAAAGAAGATTTGTTAAAACAACTTCAAAATAAAACTCCAATAAGCTGTAAAGAAGTAACTTTTAGGTTTTTCGGACTTTCTCTTGCTACAATAAATACAGTTATATCGATACTATTAAGTGGTATTATGATTAAAGTAATTAAAAATTATGGAAAAAACTAATAAAAAAACTTTAGAAGAAATCATAAGAGTAGATCATGCTGGAGAACGGGGTGCTATTAAAATTTACGAAGGCCAGCTACTTGCTCTAAAAACTTTCAAACAAAATGCTTCTTTAAAAAGAAAGATTGAAGAAATGAAAGAGCATGAAAGGGAGCATTATGAATACTTTGATAACGAAATTAAAAAGAGAAATATTCAGCCAACAAAACTTTTACCTCTCTGGGATTTAATGGGAGTTACTTTAGGTTTTGGGACTGCCATGCTTGGTGAAAAAGCAGCTATGTTATGTACTGCATCAGTTGAAGAGGTAATCGACGGACATTACAAAGACCAAACATATAAACTTGGAAAAGATGAAGAGGAATTAAAAAAGAAAATTATGAAGTTTAGGCAAGACGAACTTGACCATAAAGATATAGCTTACGACAATGGCGCAACAAAAAAAGGTTTATTTGGAATCTTAGATAAAGTTATCAAAACTTCATCAAGAATAGCTATTACTATTTCTGAAAAAATATAACTAAGGTTCTAACTCAATATCCCAATAAAGATAATCCATCCAACTTTCGTGTAAAAAATTTGGTGGGAAGTTTCTTCCATTTCTGTGTAAATCCTCTACAGTAGGAGCATAAGGCTTATTGGCTAATTTAAGATCACAATCTTTATAAAGCTTACCTCCTTTTTTTACATTGCAGCTTGAGCAAGCTGTAACTACGTTGTTCCAATCTGTTAGACCGCCTTTAGATTTTGGAAGAAGATGATCAAAAGTCAAATCTTTTTTGTCTCCACAATATTGGCAAGCAAATTTGTCTCTCAAAAAAACATTAAATCGTGTAAAGTTTGGATTTTTTGATGGTTGTATAAAATTTTTTAAAGCTATTACACTCGGTAAATTCATTTCAAAAGATGGACTTCTAATTTTTCTTTTGTAATTCGAAACAATACTAACTCTATCTAAAAAAACTGATTTAACTGCATCTTGCCAGCACCATATAGAAAGTGGATAATAACTCAAAGGTCTAAAATCGGCATTAAGAACCAACGCTGGGCATTTTTCTAACGGAACTTTTTCTGCAGAAGAAATAATCATTCTTAAAGCTAACTGATAAGAAAAATTTTATCAAGTTATAATTATGTACCAGATAAAAAAGTTATAAATTAAAATGTTTTTTAATGAATTGAAGACCCAAACTTGACCCTTCAGTTGGTATGCGATGTTCACAGTGTTTAAATATTTTTGTTTCAATTTCGTAATTATTTTTTCCAAAAAATTCTTTTGCCTCTAAAAGTGATTCTACTGGAACAACTTGGTCAAGATCGCCATGCATTAAGATAATATTAGGTCTAGAAACTAAATTTTTAGAGAGGTGTTCTGTGCTTATGATTCTTCCAGAATATCCAATAACTGAATTAATTGTATCTCTTCTCTTTATTCCAGTTTGTAAGGTTATCATACAACCTTGGCTGAAACCCCCAATGATAATTTCATTAGCTTTTAAATTATATTTTTCCTTTACTTCGTCTATTAATTTATTAAGTTTATTTTCAGCTACAAAAGATTTTGATAAAATCTGTTCAGGAGTTTGATCCATTAAGTCAAACCATTGAAAACCTGTTGGGCTAGCTGCACATTTTTCAGGTGCATCTGGACAAATTATAATAGTGTCCGGCAGATGCGCTCTCCAATAACTGGCCAAAATTGAAATATCTTTTCCATCTCCTCCATAACCGTGGCAAAGAATTACTGCATTCTTTGGTTTTTCTTTAGAAAGCGGCTCTAAAATAATTGTATTTAATGAAAAGGTCATATAGATAAATTAGCAATGTCAGAATTTTTATTTAACTTTATAGGTTTCACTTTATTAGGTGCTGTTGCCATAGTTTTAATAATGGGTATTTATACTTTATTTAAAGGTGGTAGTACTAGTAAAAAATATTCAAATAAACTTATGCAGTTAAGGGTATTGTTGCAATTTATTGCAATCATAGTTTTAGTTTTACTTGCCTATTTTTTTAAAGACTAAATATATTTTCTTAAAAAATTAACAAATTCATCACTAGCGAAGTCAATTTCACCAATTACTTTTCCGATTTCTTTTCCTTCTTTGTTAATTAATATACTTGTTGGTAAGCCTCTCAATTTGAAAGCTTTGACTAGTCTTAATTCAGGATCGTAGTAAATTTTAAGATCTTTTACTCCTATATCTTTGAAAAATTTATCTACTTTTATATTATTTGGTTTTTCCATATTTACTGCAAAAATGTCAATTTCTGGTAACTTTATACTTAGCTTTTCTAAAGAAGGCATTTCTTTTCGACATGGTGCACACCATGTGGCCCAAAAATTAATTATCATGATCTTGCCTCTTTTGTTCATTAAATCAACGTCTTGAAGATTTGAGTCTTTAAATTTTAGTTCGCTGATAATTTGAGGTTTTTCATGAATAATAACGTTTTTTGAAAAATCTTCTGCTCCAATAAGATTTTGGCTAAGAAGAGACAGAACTATTATGTGAATATAGATTTTAAAAGATTTACTAATTTTCATATTAATTTAAATTGTAAATAACATAGTAAAATGAAAAATAAAACTGTTTGGGCAAATAGACTAAAGGGAAAGACATCACTTTCTTTTCAAAAGATAGGCTCATCAATAGCTGTAGATAAAAGACTATATGAGCAAGATATAGCTGCGTCTATTGTTCATACCAAAATGCTAGTTAAACAAAAAATTATTGGTAGCAAAGAAGGATCTAAAATTATAAATGGTCTTAAAAAGATTAAGTCACAGATTGATAAAGGAAAATTAAGATTTCAAGAAAAATTTGAAGATATACATTTGAATATAGAAAAAAAATTATTCGAATTAATTGGTCCTTCAGCGGGCCTTTTGCACACAGCCAGATCAAGAAATGATCAAGTTGTTACAGATTTCAAATTATGGATTAAGAAGTCATCAAAAGAAACTATAGGTAACATTAATTCTTTAATGAAGATTTTAATCAAAAAAGCAGAGAAAAATGTTGATACTGTAATGCCTGGTTTAACACATCTTAAAAATGCTCAACCTATTTCATTTGCACATTATCTTCTCTCTTATTTTGAAATGTTTAAAAGAGACATAAAAAGATTTGAAAATAATATCAAACTTTTAGATGAGTGCCCACTTGGTTCAGCTGCACTTGCGGGTACTTCTTTTAGAATAGATAGAAATTATACTTCAAGACAACTCGGTTTTAAGAAACCAACTGATAATTCAATAGACTCGGTTGCTGATAGAGATTTTGCAATAGATTTTTTATATGCTTCTGCTTTGTGTGCAATGCATTTATCCAGATTAGCTGAAGATTTTATAATTTTTAATTCAAATGCATTTAGTTTGATTTCATTTGATGACAGTATGTTAACTGGGTCTTCGATTATGCCACAGAAGAAAAATCCTGACCCCGCTGAATTAATCAGAGGTAGAGTTGGTTTAAACTATGGCAATTTAAATTCGATGCTTACTATAATGAAAGGACTTCCAATGTCTTATTTTAAGGATCTTCAAGATGATAAAAAACTTGTCTTTGATGGATTTGATGCATTGAATGATTCATTGATTCTAAGTCTTGAGTTACTGAATTCAGTAAAACCCAATAAAAAAAATATGCTAAAAATGGCTAATGAAGGTTTTACAACAGCTACTGATTTTGCTGATTATTTGGTAAAAGAAAAGAAGCTCACTTTTAGAGAGTCTTATGCTGTTGCAGCAAAATTGGTAAATTACGCGGAAAAGAAAAATAAATTGTTATTTGAACTATCTTTACAGGAAATAATGAAAATTTACAAAAATTTGGATAAAAATGTAATAAAAGTATTTGATGTAAATAATTCAATGAACTCAAAAAAATCCCATGGAGGAACTTCTATTGCAAATGTTAAAGCAATGATTAAAAAATATAAAAAGGAAATAAAATGAAAATATTGGCATCAATTTGTATAATAATTCTGACTCTATCTGGATGTGGAAAGAAATCAGATCCTAAATATCAAGGGAAGCTTAATCATATACAATTAGTTATATAATTTTATGCAAAATTTAAGATATGTAGGAAAAAATTTATTTCTTGAGCGAGTATCAATTAGAAATTTTTTAAAAAAAAATAAAACCCCTTTTTATATTTATTCTGAAAATCAAATAGTTTCTAACTATTTAAATTTTGTAAAAATATTTAAAAGAACGAACCCTTTAATATGTTTTGCTGCAAAATCTAATAGCAACACAAATATTTTAAAAATTTTAGGTAAGCTTGGAGCTGGAGCTGATGTTGTTTCTGGAGGAGAACTATTAAAAGCCCTTCGAGCTGGTATTAAACCAAAAAAGATTGTTTTTTCTGGAGTTGGTAAGTCTGAGGAGGAGTTAAAAATTGCAATTAATAAAAAAATTTTATTGATCAACTGTGAGTCTGAGAGTGAGGCGAAGTTGGTTAATGCATTAGCAAAAAAATTAAGAAAAAAAGTTTCTATTGGCTTTAGGTTGAATCCAAATGTTGATGCAAAAACACATAAAAATATCTCTACAGGAAAAGCAGATAACAAGTTTGGCTTATCAATAAAAAATTTTAAATCTTTTCTCAAAGAGATAAATAAATTTCAAAACATTAAACTTGAGGCATTGAGTGTTCATATAGGAAGCCAAATTTTAAATGATGGTCCTTTTAAAAAGACACTTAATGTCATGAATAAGTTAATTAAAGAGCTTAAATTAAATTTAAAATATGTAGATTTAGGTGGCGGTTTTGGAATAAATTATAGTGATAATGAAAAGCCAATAAATCTTAATAATTACGCAAAATTAGTAAATAATTTCGCAACAAAACTTAAATGTAAAATTATTTTTGAGCCTGGTAGATCCATTATCGGAAACACAGGCTTGCTTATCAGTAAAGTACAATTTGTAAAAAAAGGGCTTAATAAAAACTTTATAATCTTAGATGCAGGTATGAACGATTTTATGCGACCAGCTTTATATGATGCATTCCATAAGATTATTCCTATAACTAAAAATTCATCCAAAATGAAAAGTGCAATAGAATTTGTAGGACCAATTTGTGAAAGCACTTGCAAATTTGGAGTTTATAGAAAATATCAAAAACTAATCGAGAATGACTTTGTAGCAATTACAAATGTTGGTGCATATGGCTCCTCGTTGTCTTCAAACTATAATACAAGACCTTTAATTGCAGAAATTTTAATCAATAAAAATAAATTTAAATATATAAGAAAAAAACAAAATTTACTAAAATTGATAAATTCTTAATGCAATTTATTAAATCTTTAATTTTTAATATCTTTCTTTATTTTGGACTAATTTTAATTTTCATACTTGCAATACCAACACTCTTTCTTACTGATAAATTTACAATTTTTTTTGGAAGGTTATCTGCAAAATATATTGTTTTTATTTTAAAACTGATAATGAATACTAAAGTAATTTTTCATGGAAAAGAAAACCTAAAAAAAGTTAACCGTTTTTTTGTTGCCTCTGCCCATCAATCAATGTTTGAAACTTTTGCATTACAAATTCCTTTAGATGGTCCGATTTTTATTTTAAAAAAAGAGCTTTTAAATATACCTTTATTTGGTTGGTATTTAAGAAAAATTGGTTCTATAGCAATTATAAGAGAGACTACTACTAAAGAAAATTTAAATTTTTTTGATAAAATTAGAGAAAGATTGGAGAAAAATAAAAGACCACTTTTAATATTTCCTCAAGGTACACGAGTAAAATTAGACGAACAGCCTCCTTTTAAAAAAGGAGTTGGTCGAATATATAAAGCATTAAATTTACCTTGTATCCCAGTCGCATTAAATACAGGAAAGGTTTGGCCGAAAAATAGTTTTATGAAATTTTCAGGGGATATTCATATTTCATTTCTAAATCCTATTATGCCTGGTAAAGATCATGATGAATTTACAAAAGAAATTGAAAATAAGATTTATACTGAAATAAAAAAATATTATTAATTATTTTCTTCCAAAGTCTGGTTTATCTGTATCTTGCCCTGCTTCAATAATTTCTTTTCTCACTTTTTTAGTTGATGAAAATATTTCTAGAAGCTTTTTGCTATCTTTGTTTTTGATAGCGTTTTTAATTTCATCGAGATTTTTAGAATAGTTATCTAAAACTTTTAAAATATTATCGCTGTTATCAAAAAATATATCTTTCCACATCAAAGGGTCTGAAGCAGCAATCCTAGTAAAATCTCTTAGCCCCCCTGCACTATATTGAATCACATCATCTTTAAATTTATCTTCATTGTTTATTGCCGTTCTTACAATACTGTAAGCTACAGCGTGCGGTAGATGGCTTGTTAAAGATAATACATAATCATGGTCTTCAAATGACATGATTTTAACTTTACTTCCTAGTTTAAACCAAAATTTTTCTAAGTTTTCAATTTTATCTTTAGCAACTTGATTGTCGGCTGAGAGAATGCACCATCTATCTCTAAATAAGCTAGAAAACCCTGCAGCAGGCCCGCTGTACTCCGTACCAGCTATGGGATGCGAAGCTATCCAACTTATATTTTTAAAACCTAAATTGTTTACAATTTTATTTACCTCTTTTTTAGCTGATCCAGTGTCAGTAAGAATAGAACCTTCCTTTAAAGTTGATTTTATAGAAAGCAAAATTTCTTTATAACTACTTAATGGTGCAGAAATTATTATTAAATCTGCATCTTTTGTAGTCTCAGACATATTAGAACATATATTAGCAGTAAAATTTTTTTTTAAATATTCTGTGACTTTATTTGACTTATCATAAACACTTGTTTTTTTAGCTAATTTTTTTTCTAGTACTGCTCTCAGGATTGAGGAGCCGATCAATCCGCAACCTATTATGCTTATTTTACTGAACATTTAAAATTTTTCTCATTTTTTTTAATAATGCAATATTTTCTGATGATGTCCCTATAGTAATTCGTAAAGAATTTTTTATTCCATAAACATCCATTTTACGAACGAGTATTCCTGATTTTGCAAGTAACCTAAAAACTTTTGCGGAGTTTATATTAACTTTATCGAATTTTACCAATAAGAAATTAGTAAAACTTTTATTGGTCTCTATTCTCATTTTTTTGAACTCAGAAAACATTTTTTTATTCCATTTATTTACGTGTTTTATTTCTTTCTTTAACCATGAACTATCTTTTACTGCAGCAGAAGCTGCAAACAAGGCTGGTCTACTTACATTGAAAGGCGGTTTTACCTTATTTAATGCAGAAATAATTTCTTTTGACCCATATCCCCAACCTACTCTTAGACCTGCCAAACCATATATTTTTGAAAAGGTCCTTGTCATGATTACATTTTTAGAATTTTTAAAAGTTTCTAAACCTGACATATAATCTTTTTGTTTTACATACTCAAAATATGCATCATCCACGACTAATAGAATATTGCTTCTCAATTTTTTTCTTAAAAAGAGTAATTCTTTTTTTGAAATATATGTTCCAGTTGGGTTATTTGGGTTAGCTAAGAAAACTACTTTAGTTTTTCTTGTAACTTTTTTTAGTATATCTTTAACTGAAACAGTAAAATTATCTTCTTTTGAATAAATAATTTTTGCTCCATTCATTCTACTATAAATTCTGTAAATAATAAAACTAAACTTAGGAGTTATAACTTCGTCCCCTCTTTTTAAGAAAGATTTACATACAAGTTCAAAAATTTGATCAGAACCTGATCCTAAGATTACTCTATTTTTATCAATTTTAAATCTATCAGCTAAAGTATTTCTTAAAAAAGTTCCATCAGAGTCAGGATATCTTGCAAAGTTTTTTGAAACTTCTA
>CACAWF010000013.1 GCA_902536085.1 uncultured Pelagibacteraceae bacterium
AGGTGCATAGACCATAGTCTTCTGCCATAAAAAAAGTATGATCTTTATAATCAGAGAGATATTTTGGGTTAAAAAGTTGATTTCCTAAAATTATAAAAAGCTTCATAAGTAATAAAATACATATTTTATTTAGATATTACACGCGTCATTATTTGCATGTAAATAACCTTTAATAATGTTATTTTTAATTATGAAAAAAGTAATTTTAGGAGCAACTGGATCAATTGGTTCTTCTTTAGCAAAAAAATTAGTTGATAGTGGTGAAGAAGTACACTTGGTTGGGAGAGATGAGAGTAGTTTATCGGAGTTAGCAAAAAATTTGAACTCTACATTTACAGTTTGTGATGTATTAGAGGAGAATTTTTCTGAAAAAATACTCAATGATTTAAAGGATGAGCCAATAAATGGGTTGGCTTTTTGTGTAGGATCAATTGATTTAAAACCTTTAAAGTTAACAAAAAAAAGCGACTTCATGAAATCATTTAATTTGAATCTTATTTCTGCAACTGAAGTAATTAAAACCTTAGCGGATAATTTAAAAAAAAATAAAGGATCAGTTGTTTTGTTTTCAACAGTTGCTGTTAAACAAGGCTTCCCAAACCATGCAATAGTTTCATCAGCAAAAGGCGCTATAGAGGGTCTGACTTTAGCTTTAGCAGCTGAGTTTGCACCTAATGTAAGAGTAAATTGTATTGCACCTAGTTTGACCAATTCCAAAATTTCAAATTTTTTACTTAAAAATGAAAAAGTTGCCGAAGGTATTGCCAAAATGCATCCAATGAAGAGAATAGGTGAAGGTGGGGACTCCGCATCAGTTGCAAAGTTTCTACTTACAGATGAAAGTTCTTGGATAACAGGTCAAATATTAGGTGTTGATGGAGGTAGATCATCTGTCGCATAACAATTTTTTTTAAAACAATTAAATAAGCATCATGAAAAATGTATTAATTTTAGTTTTATCTCTCTTTCTAAGCTCGAGTTTAATGGCTGCAGGAAGCGATAGTAGTAGCGGATCATCTTCTAATGAAGAGTCTTTATATGAAGATGCGGTTAAATTAGTAAAGAGAGCAGGAAAATTAGAAAAAAAAGATAAGGTTGATAAAGCTAAAAAACTTTATGCTCAAGCTTTCAACAAATTAGAAAAAGCATATAAATCAGATAAAAAAAATCCAGATATTCTTAATTACATGGGATTCACAACAAGAAAAACTGGAAATTTTAAAAAAGCTGAAAAATTTTATTTAGAAGGTTTAAACTTAAAACCTAACCATAATGGTATTAATGAGTATTTAGGTGAGCTTTATGTGCAAACTAATAGAATAGATAAAGCTAACGAGCGATTAGAAGTCTTAAAGAGTTGTAATTGTAAAGAATTTAGTGAACTTGAATTAATTATTAAAACTAAAGGTTCAAAAGTTTACTAAGACAAATCTACAGCAAACTTTTTTAATTTTTCAATTGGTATAAGTTCTAAGGTCTTAATATTAGTTTTTTTCAAATAAACTAAGCAGGCTGCGTCTTCTTCTATTGCTCTAGCGTACCAGGTTGCGCAAACGCACCAGCAGTCACCTTCTTTCAAACCTGGAAATCCAAATTCAGGATGAGGTGTGATCAAATCATTGCCTACCTTTTTTGACCATAGTAAAAATTTATCAGTTACTTTTGCACAAACTGTATGAACACCTCTATCATTTTTATCTGTATTACAACATCCATCTCTAAACCAACCTGTTAATGGGTCATTAGAACATGGTTCTAAGGGCTCACCAAAAACATTTTTTTGAATTTCATTACTCATCTTGAAAAAACATTAGCAATTTTTTCATCTATTTCTAGATTAAATGAAAAGGATCTTCTTTCTCCACTTGATTTAAATGGATATGCCGTATGCATCAAATAATGTGGAAAAAGAATTACATCTCCTTCTTTTGGTTGATGATTGTAAATACTATCACTTAAAAACATCTTGTTTCCATTTATGAAATCGATAGTGCCATCGATTTTTGATTTTTTATATTTCTTTGTAACAAATTTAGGAATTTTTAAATAACCTACACCAGATATGTGTCCATCATGGTAATGTATTGGATTATAATCATTATTAAATTGTCTTACTATCCAAAAATTCTTAATTGAAATTTTTTTTACTTTTTTTCCAATAGTTTTAAAAATATATTTTTTTACTTCATTAGATATTACTTTTTCTAAATTTTTTTTTACAAAAGATTTTGGCAATTGAAATTCTTGTTTTACCTGTCCGACTAACTTTTTTGAATAATCTAGTTTTTTTAATAATTTTTTTTTATTTAAAATTTGATCTACTTCTTTATTAATCTTTTTAATTAATTGATTTGAAAATTTTAATTTAGCTATTTTTGGACCGAAAGGGCTTATTACTTTCATAATTAAAGCTTTGTTGGGTTAGGTTGACCTTTATATACTTTTTCAGGATCAAATTTTTTTTCTTTTTCTTTAAATTCTAATTTTATTTCCTCAGAATTTTCAATTTTCCCTAAAGGTATTGACCTGTAAAAACATGATTTATATCCTACATGGCAGCTTGCTCCATTTCCTATATCTACTAACATCCATAATGAGTCTTGATCGTCATCTATTCTTAAATCAATAACTTTTTGCACAAAACCGCTTGTCTTCCCTTTGTGCCATATATCTTTTCTAGATCTACTCCAATAATGAGCTTCTTTAGTTTCAATTGTTTTTTTTAAAGCTTCCTCATTCATGTAACCATGCATCAAAGGCTCTCCAGAGCTACTGTCAGAAGTAGTTACTGGAATAAGTCCATCTTTATCAAATTTAGGAGATAAAATTTTTCCCTCTTCTACCTCAAATACACTTTCTCTTTTTTTTAAACATGAAGGTAAAATAATGAAAAAAAGACAAAATAGCAATTTGCATTAATCAAATATGTCCTATAAAACCTTCGAGCAATGAAATTAGTTAAAAACATTGATAAAAATTCCTCGAAAAAGTCAGAGGTTTCTGACAAGCAGGCTGAAGAGGCTTTTAGAACAATTTTAAAATGGATCGGGGAAGACCCAAATAGAGAGGGTCTGATTGAGACACCTGGAAGAGTTATAAAAGCTTTTAAGGAATATTTTAAAGGGTATCATCAAGATGCTGTGGCAGATTTATCTAAAACTTTTGGTGACGTTGAAGGGTACGATGATATGGTTGTAGAAAAAAATATTACTCTTGAAAGTCATTGTGAACATCACATGGCACCAATTATTGGAGTTGCCCACGTTGCTTACATTCCAAACAAAAAAGTTGTAGGGCTAAGTAAATTAGCTAGAACAGTAGAAGTCTTCTCAAAAAGACTTCAAACCCAGGAGAGACTTACAATGCAAGTCGCTAAAACTTTAATGAACGCACTTGACGCAAAAGGCGTTGCAGTAACTATTGATGCAGCACACCAATGTATGACAATGAGGGGGATCAAAAAAGAAAAAGCTACTACAGTAACCAACTATTTTTTAGGATCTTTCAGAGAAGATTTAAGTATACAAAATAGGTACTTAAGATACATTAAAAAATAGATGTCAGAAAAATTTAAAGCTGTAGTAATAGATAATCAAAACGAAAAATTCACCAGAGAAATTAAAGAAATTGATATAAACCATCTTAAAGATGGAAACGTTCTAGTCAAAATAGACTATTCAAGTCTCAATTATAAAGATGCGTTAATTTTAAATAATGGAGGTAAAATTGTAAGAAAATTTCCTTTCGTTCCAGGTATAGATTTTTCAGGCACAGTGGTTGAAAGTGAGGATGGTAAATTTAAAAAAGACGATAAAGTTATATTAACTGGATTTAGAGTGGGAGAAGCGTTCTTTGGAGGATTCTCTCAATATGCAAAAGTTGATGCAAATTTTTTAATTAAAATTCCTAAAGATTTAGATACTCATAAATCAATGATGCTTGGAACCGCTGGATTTACTGCATTACTTTGCTCTTTTGCCGTCAAAGCTAAAGAGGAGCTTTTGCTTGGTGAAAAAGTCAAAGAAGTTTTGGTTACGGGTGCCACTGGAGGTGTCGGTAGTATTGCCATAATGATCTTATCTAAAATGGGATATGACGTTCATGCTGTAACAGGAAAAAAAGATAAAAATGATTATCTAAAAGACTTAGGTGCAAAAAATATTATTGATAGAAAAGAATTCGAGGGAGAAAGTAAACTTTTAGAAAAAGGTGTTTGGGATGGTGTCGTTGATACTGTAGGCGGCGCTGCATTAACAAAAATATTTGCACAAACAAAACCTGGTGGAATTGTCGCTGCGTGTGGAAATGCAGGTGGAATAAAGATTAATACCAATGTTATGCCTTTTATAATAAGGGGTGTTAAATTATGGGGCATCGATTCGTCTGGATCTTCAATTAAAAGAAGAGAGTTTATCTGGGGAGAGGCAGCTAAATTGATTGATTTTTCAAAAGTTCAAACATTTACTAAAGAACTTTCGTTTACTGAACTTTTAGATACTTATCCAAAGCTTTTAAAGGGCGAGTTTTTTGGAAGAGCTATAGTAAATCCAAATAAATAAACTATAATCATTTAAAATAATGGATTGGGATAAATTAAAAATTTTTCATACTGTTGCTGAAGCATCTAGTTTTACCAAAGCTTCAACAATATTAAATCTAAGCCAATCGGCAATTAGTCGCCAAATTCAAGGTTTAGAGACTGATTTAAAGGTTCAACTTTTTGAACGTCACGCTAGAGGTTTAGTTCTTACTGAAAATGGCGAATATCTATTTAAATCAGCTCACGAGGTTATCTCCAAATTGAAAGATGTTGAGTCAAACTTAAGTGGTCACAAAGACAAACTTAATGGAAGACTTGTAGTAACTACTGTTGTTAGTTTTGGCACTACTTGGCTTACACCAAGAATAAAAGAATTCATGGATCTTCATCCAGGCATAGAAGTTGAATTAATTTTTGACGATAGAGAGCTAGACTTAGCAACTAGGGAAGCTGATGTAGCCATCAGAATGAGACGACCAAAACAATTAAATTTAATACAGAAAAAATTCGTCGATTTCAATTATCATATATATGGCTCAAACGAATATTTAGAAAAAAATGGTTATCCAAAAACGGCAAAAGATTTAGATAAACACAAATTTATCACTTATGGTAAAGGAGCTCCATCTCCAGTTTATAACCCTGATTGGGTGTTAAAAATTGGATCGAAAGACGGAAAAAAAAGGAAATCATTAATGAAAGTTAATAGTGTTTATGGTTTATTATTAGCCGTTCAAAGCGGGGTTGGTTTAGCTGCACTTCCAGATTATATAACCTATAACATAAGCGGGATCACTAAAGTTTTACCAAATGAACCAGGTAAGCCGACCGAAACACATTTTGTTTATCCGTCTTCTCTAAAAAATAATGCGAGACTTATGGCTTTTAGAAACTTTATTTTTAGCAAGGTTAACGAGTGGAAATTTTAATTTCTTTTATTATACCGTTTATAATACTACTTACAGTTGTGGTGTTTATTCATGAATATGGCCATTATTACTATGCTAAGAAGTATGGAGTAGGAGTTACAGATTTTTCTATAGGATTTGGTAAAGAAATATTTGGTTTTAATGACAAATCTGGAACAAGATGGAAATTTTGCGCAATTCCTCTTGGTGGATATGTTAAATTTTTTGGTGATAGAAATGTTTTTAGTCAAGCCGAGCAAGAGGAGTTATTAAAAAAGTATAGCAAAGAGGACCAACAAAAACTTTTTGTAGTAAAACCTCTGTATCAACGATCGTTAATAGTGGCCGCAGGACCATTCGCTAATTTTTTACTCGCAATATTAATTTTTGCTTTTATTTACATGTTTGCTGGTAAAGATTTTACACCAGCTCAAATACAAGAAGTCCAATTAGAAAGCCCTGCTTATGAGGCAGGTATAAAATCAGGAGATATAATTAAATCAATTAATGATAAAGAAGTTAAAAGCTTTATGGAGGTTTCCGCTTACATAAATTCTTCCTCTAAAAAAACTATTGATATTGGAATTATAAGAAACGATAGTGAATTAAATTTTAATGTAAAACCGAAAGTTATCAAAAGTGAGGATGCTCTCGGAAATAAAGCCAACAAAAAAATAATCGGAATTAAAATTGCACCTTTAAATGACGAAATTAATAGGCAAAGATTAGGTCCTGCAACAGCTTTATTCTACGCTATAAAAGAAACTTGGTTTGTAATCGATGCTTCGTGGAATTTCATAATTTCTATGTTTAAAGGCACTGGCGACACCACTCAGTTAGGTGGACCCATAAAAATAGCTAAAATTACAGGACAAGTAGCTAAACTTGGTTTTATAGCTTTCTTAAGTATTATGGCTTACATATCAATAAGTTTAGGGTTTATAAATTTATTACCAATTCCCATGTTAGATGGTGGGCATTTAATGTTTTATGCTTTTGAAAAGGTTTTAGGCAGGCCTTTAACTCAAAGAACTCAAGAGGGGTTTTTTCGAATCGGTCTTTTTTTACTACTTTCTTTAATGTTTTTTACAACATTTAACGATTTAAAAGATTTAGGCTTATTTTAAGCCATTTTTTAACTCAAAAAAGTTAATAAAATCAACACTTTTTAAGCATACAATATATAGTGTTGATATTTACGTGAAACACCAAAAAAATGTTGATTTTATTGGATTTTTATAGAGATTAGTAAATAACTAAGGGGCATAAATGAACAAAAAACAACTAGTAGCAAAAATATCGTCCACACTGGGTCAAAGTAAAGCTGATGCTGAGAGAACTTTTGACTCAATAACGACTATAATTTTAGATGCTTTAAAGAATGACGATACTGTAAAAATAGCTGGTTTTGGTACTTATAAAGTAGCAAAAAGAAAAGCTCGGGTAGGAAGAAACCCTCGAACAGGAGAGTCTATTCAAATTGCTGCATCTCAGAAAGTTAAGTTTTTACCCGCTAAAAGCTTAAAAGAAATGTTTAACCGATAAACGTTTTATTTAGCCCTTATTTGATAATCTCAAATAAGGGCTAAACTACTTGCAAAAACTGCATAGCTCAAATTAAGACAATTCAATTCTTTTTAAATAATTAAAACCCTATAACGCACGCTTAACAAGGGAGTTAGTTATGAAAAAATACTTAGGATACTTTTTAGCAGGAACAGCCATTTATTTTGGTTTTGCTGGTCTTGGATATGCCGAGACTACAGTGTCTGCAGAAGTACAATACATTTTTAATACCCTATTATTTTTAATGTCAGGTTTCTTGGTCATGTGGATGGCCGCAGGTTTCGCAATGTTAGAGTCAGGATTAGTAACATCAAAATCTGTATCAGCAATCTGTGCAAAAAATATAGGTTTATATTCAATCGCTGGAGTAATGTTCTGGTTGGTTGGTTACAATTTAGCTTACGGTATTCCAGAAGGTGGATATATAGGCTCATTCACACCATGGAGTGACAATTCATCATTAGAAACAGGATATTCTGATGGTTCTGATTGGTTTTTCCAAATGGTGTTCTGCGCTACTACAATGTCAATCGTGTCTGGTACTTTAGCTGAAAGAATTAAGATCTGGCCATTTTTCTTATTTGCCGCAATTTTAACTGGAATTATTTATCCAATTTCAATGGGTTGGCAGTGGGGTGGCGGATGGTTGTCGGTAGCTGGATTTTCAGATTTTGCTGGTTCAACATTAGTACATGCTGCTGGAGGAGCTGCGGCTCTTGCAGGTGCAATTGTACTAGGTGCTAGAAGCGGCAGATTCTCAGGAAAAGGCGAGGCTAAACCGATGGCACCATTTGCTGCATCATCAATTCCGTTAGCAACACTAGGAGTATTTATACTTTGGTTAGGTTGGTTCGGATTTAATGGTGGATCTCAGTTAGCTTCTGGAACGCTAGAAGATGTTTCAGCAGTTGCAACAATTTATATTAATACGAACTTAGCTGCAGGTGGTGGTGTATTAGCTGCTGCAACAGTATCAAGAGTTATAGGTGGAAAAACTGACGTAGTGATGATGCTAAACGGCGCGATTGCTGGATTAGTAGGTATTACGGCAGAGCCATTAACACCAAGTCCGTTAGCTGCAATCTTCATTGGAGCAATAGCAGGAGTATTAATGTACTTCTCAACAAAACTATTGTTCAAAATGAAAATTGATGACGTAGTTGGAGCCATCCCAGCACACTTAGTAGCTGGAGTATGGGGTACATTAGCAGTGCCATTAACAAATGGAGATGTAACTTTCGGAGCACAATTCTTAGGAACTATCTCGGTAGTGGTATTCGTATTCATAGTCTCGTTTATTGTTTTCCAAATTATTAAAAGTACAATTGGATTAAGAATAAGCAAAGAAGCTGAAAGACTAGGAACTGACAAAGCAGAAGTTGGTGTAATAGCTTACGGTATAAGAGACTAATTAAAATTCCCTCCCTCGTTAGTTGGGAAAGATTATAAGGCCTGGTTCGGTTTCCCCCGTCCAGGCCTTATTTATTTTACAAAGCTCGTATGCAGTAAATTCATGCTTCAAACCTCTGAAATTTGATATCAAGACTTCAAAAAAAGGGGGAAACATGAAAAAATTAACTTTCATTTTATTAGGTTGTATTTCTGCTTTACTTATCAGCTCACAAAGCTTTGCAGAAACTACAATGTCTCAAGAGGGACAATATATTTTTAACTCACTAGGATTTTATTTGGGCGGAGTGCTAGTTGCTTTCATGGCGGCAGGTTTCTGTATGCTCGAAAGTGGATTAGTGACAACAAAAAGTGTATCGACAATTGCCGCAAAAAATATAGGTAAATTCGCTATATGCTCACTCGTATTCTTTTTGGTTGGCTACAATTTAGCTTACGGAGTGCCAGAAGGTGGTTATGTAGGCTCATTTACTATTTGGACAGACTCATCTGATGCTGAAACTGGTTATTCAGGTTATTCAGACTGGTTCTTTCAAACGATGTTCGTATGTGCAACAGCTTCAATCGTGTCTGGAGCAGTAGCAGAGAGAATTAAGATCTGGCCATTCTTTATTTTTGCAGCAATTATGGCAGGAGTAATTTATCCAATTTCTATGGGTTGGCAATGGGGAGGCGGCTGGTTAGCTAGCGGCGGTTTTTCAGATTTTGCTGGATCGACATTGGTTCATGGTTGCGGTGGTGCAGCAGCACTTGCCGGGGTAATAGTTTTGGGTGCTCGAGAAGGAAGATTTGGTAGAAAAGGTGAAAAGAAATCTATGCAACCTTTTGCGGCTTCAAGTATTCCATTAGTTACTCTTGGAACTTTTTTACTTTGGTTTGGTTGGTTTGGATTTAACGGTTTTAGTCAACTAGCAATGGGAACATTTGATGATGTAAATGCAATTTCGAAAATTGCTGTTAACACTCATTTAGCTGGTGCAGCAGGAACTTTCACTGGAGCGGCAATTACAAGATTAATTGGCGGAAAAACCGATATAGTAATGATGCTTAACGGTGCATTAGCAGGACTAGTTGCCATAACAGCAGAACCTTTAACTCCAGGACCAATAACAGCTATGTTTATTGGATCTATAGGAGCAATCATAATGTATTTTGGTACAAAAATGTTAGAGAGCTATGGCTTGGATGATGTAGTTGGAGCAATTCCAGTACATATGTTCGCTGGAATTTTTGGAACACTAGTGGTTCCTTTAACCAACTCTGAAACATCCTTTGGAACTCAATTTATTGGAACAGCTTCAGTTTGTATCTTCAGCTTTGGATTATCTTGGATTACCTTCACTTTACTTAAATCAACAATTGGATTGAGAATAAGTAAAGCTGCCGAGAAACTTGGTACTGATAAAGCAGAAGTAGGCGTTACAGCCTATTCAATTAGAGACTAATAATATATGGATTAAGGGCTCTTAAATGAGCCCTTAATTACTTAGATTTTATTATCATCCCACAATTTTTTTACATCTACATTAGGAGATAAACCAAAAACAGAATTCACGTTTGAGCAATGTATACTCAAAGAGGGCAACGGTGAAAAACAAAGCTCTTTATCGAAAATTTCATGTAAATTTTTTTCAAATGGATTACTTTCATTTTTGGCCATATCAAAAAGCTTTTTCTCATACTTATACAGCATTTGATTACTTGTTAAAAAAGTTAATAAAGATTCATTAACAGTTCTCCAATGATATTTTTCACCAATAAGAACTTTTGAATTCTCCATCTTTTTGTATAGATAAGGATAATCAGTTGATAGCATGAACAATTCTCTTTCAAAAATAGAAGAGAACTTTTCGTAAGCAAATACCATTTCTGCTAAAGAATCGGTCTTATGAATATAATCATCTTCAACAAAATATATTAAATCTTTACATTTTTGACCTTGATCAAAAGACTCGTAAATTGATTTCATTGTCTTAGCCATATTATTTTCAATTATTTTATTATTTTTATTTATAGTTACAGGCTCAATATTAATTTTTTTTTTATCAAGATTAATAAACTTAAAAGGAAAATCTTTAAAAAATGTTATTAATTTGTTTTTACTAACTTGGTCAGAACCAATATCAATTATAGTGAATTGAATAAAAATTTTTGGAAATTTTTCTTTAAGATCCAAAGCAGACCTATAAAGTGATTGTAATGATCTAAATGTATATTCTGATTTTTCTTTTTCAAAAATTCTTTTTTTATTTTGTGTTACTAATTGAACACTAGTGCATGTTTTAACTATAATATCGATACCTTGAACTTTTCTAGTAATAGGAAACTCGCCTAAACCTAAAGAGAAAGATTTTTTACCTGGAACACTCAATGTGTCACTATTTTTTTTGTTTGAGACAGGAAATTCAAGAGAACTTTGATCTATTAGTTCATAACCTAGTATTCGACAGATTTTAACTAATATTTTTTTAAAAAAACCTGATTTTTTTCTACTTTTAATTTCTTTCATGAATATGTATTTTAATATCATGAATATAAAATCTTCCCAAATATTAGTCGAAGAGGCCAAAAAAAGCATTGAAACCCTAAGTCCAGAAGACGTAAAAAAGTTATCTGATAACAAAGAAATTACATTGATCGATGTGAGAGATATTCGTGAACTGTGGAATGAGGGAACAATAGAAAATTCAAAACACATACCTAGGGGAATGTTAGAATTTTGGCTAGACCCTAATAGTTCATATTACAATGCAAATAAAATTGGTGATATTAAAAAAATGGTTTTATTTTGCGCAGCAGGTTTTCGTTCAGCTTTAGCAGCCAAATCTTTAATTGATATGGGTTTTAAAAATGTAGCCCATGTTGATGGAGGTTTCGACGCCCTAAAAAATGCTGGTTTAAAAGTTATTGAAAAAGAGAAGAAATAATTTATTTGCTTGCTTCCTTAATTGCAAACTCAATCCTATCTTGACCCCAAAATATTTTATCATTTGTTACAAATGTAGGTGCACCAAATACTCCTTTTTCATAAGCTTCACTTGTTCTTTTTTTTAACGAGTCTTTTATAGATGAAGAGGTTGATCTTAATACAAATGTTTTTGGATTAACATTTAGATTTTTTAAAACTTTCTGCACAATGTTATCGTCATTCATATTTAGACCATCCTGCCAAATAGCATTAAAGATATTATCTATATAATAACTCTTAAAATTATCTTCCTCTGCTACAAAAACTCCTCGCATTAAATTTAAGCTTCTTATTGGAAAATATGAGTTAAATTTGAATTTTACATTATTTTTTTCAGCTATTAGTTTACAATCTCTTATCATGTGCTTAGCTTTAGCTGGTATAAAAGCAGGTGCTTTTATTCCATGTAAATTATGTAAACCACCTAATAATATTGGCTTATACCTTATTTTAACCGAAACTCTTTTTTCAAATTTTCTAATCTCTTTATGAGCGAGAAAAGAATATGGGCTTACGAAATCAAAGTAAAAATCGAATGGTTTAATCATCAAAGCTAATTTTTTTAGAAAAAAATATTCTAAAAAACCAATAAATTACCAATCCTACTGGGCCTGTAAAATAAGTCAAAACTAGAGAAGGTATTATTATTATTTTTGGAATAAAATACTTTTTAGCATCTCTTACTATCCACGCCCCAGCAAACAAACTAATTGCAAGAAAATGAAGCCAAAAAATCAATAATAAATATTCATTTGCAAACATTGAATAGAGTCCATCTAAACCTTTATAAAGTTCAAAACCGTCAAAAATATCATTTTCTAAATAAAGATTGTAAGACAAATAAACATACGCAACTCCTAAAATTAAAGGAACTATAATTGATTGAACAAAAAAGGTAGTTAAACCATTATTAGGAAAAAAAATAAGCATAAACCAAAAAGGAATTATCCCCCAGTTTGCTATTAAATAAATATTTTCAGAATTAACAAAAGTTAGTAGATTATTTATCATTAAAAATAATATAGTATATTAAATTAATGAATCCCACATCAAATAAAAGTGATTTTGAAGATCTAACGACTAATTTAAAAGACTTGGCCTATTCCTATCTTGAAAAATATAGCCCATCTAAGCAACAGCTCAAAGTATTCTTGTTAAAAAAATATTTAACAAAAATTAAAGGAACCAAATCTAAAAAAGAGGTTACCGCAATTATTGATGAAATAGTTTCAAATTTAGAAAAAAATAAACTTTTAAATGATGAAATGTACTCTGACTCAAAAGCCAGAATGTTTTTAAGGAGAGGTTATTCCTTAAATAAAATCAATCAATCTCTTAGAAGCAAAGGAATTGATGATAAATATGTAAAACAAAGTATTGAAAAAATTAAAGAGGACCAAATCGAACCAGATTTTGTTTCAGCTTTAAAACTTTGTAACAGAAGAAGAATAGGGCCTTTAAGACCTGAGAGTAATCGAGAATTATTTTATAAAAAAGATATGGGAATTTTAGCAAGAGGAGGATTTAGTTTTGATTTATCAAAAAGAGTTTTAGACCTTGATGCAAACGAATTTAAAAAATTAATCAAGATTATCTGACTTTCTTTTTTTTTCTTCCTCAACTAATAAATCAATTTTTCTTTTCATAGCGTTTCTAACTAGGATAAATAGTAAAATTCCAAAAAAGCTAACTGATAAAATTATAATTAATATAGTTTTAATCATTTAAATTTTTAGAACGTCTTATTAATAAGCTAGGATTTTTGTAATCTTCTTTACCATACAAAAAAGGCTTTTCTTCTAAAGTCTCAATTATCGCACCTGCATTTTGAGCAACTGCGTGACCAGCTGCATAATCCCATTCATTTGCTCTTTCTCTTGCAGCATATATATCATATTCGCCAGTAGCTATTACGCAAAATTTGTATGAGCTAGCCATTTTTACAATTGTTGTAACATTATACTCATTTAGTTTATTCAAAATTATGTCAGATGGTTTTATAACGCTTGATAAAGCGACAATCTTACCTTTTGGTTGTTTCTTTTTACAATCAAGTTTTCTTGTTTTATTTTTTTCGATAAGAAAACTTTTGCTTTGTCCGTAAGTAAAAAAAAGTCTATCTTTTCTTGGCACACCGACTAGTCCTAAAACAGGTACTTTATTGATTACTAAAGCTGCATTCAATGTATACTCATCTTTTCCAGCAATGTATTCTTTTGTTCCATCTATCGGATCAATAAGCCAGAAAACATTAGCTTTATTTTTTTTTTTTAAATCTACTGTTTCCTCAGAAATGATTGGAATATCTGGGGTCAATTCAGAAATCTTATCACATATAAGTTGATTCACTCGTAAGTCTCCATTGCTCACCGGAGATCTATCTTCTTTAATTTGTATCTTAAGACCCTCTTTAAATAGCTTAATAGACTCTTTTCCAGCATAATCGAATTTTTCAATTAAACTTTCAGCTATTATTTTAAGATCATTTTCATTCATTTTCTATTTTTTCTAATTTAACGTTATCAATATTAATTACTCTCTTACCAAAATTTTCAAAATTAACAGTTACCTTATTACCTATTATTGATTGAACTTGACCGATACCCCAGTCCGTATTTGCAGGATTTTTAACATAATCGCCTGGTTCAAAATCAATAAGCATGATGGAAAATAAATAGTAAATATATTATACACTTTTAAATATGAATTCTCTAGGAATTAATAAAACAAAAAAAGAAACTAAAGTTGTAGTAGCCATGTCAGGAGGTGTAGATTCTTCTGTTGTTGCTGCAATGATGAAAGAAGAAGGGTACGACGTTACAGGTATTACTCTGAAGTTATATGATGATGCTAAACAATCTAAAGAGGGAAGACAATGTTGCGCTGGTCAAGATATAATGGATGCTAAGCGAGTATCAGAAAAAATTAATATTAATCACGAAATATTATACTATCAAAAAAAGTTTAAATCTGAGGTGATAGATTCTTTTATTGATAGCTATGTAGCTGGAGAAACTCCAATTCCATGTGTACAATGTAATCAAACAGTAAAATTTAGAGATCTTTTTAAATATGCTAAAGATTTAAAAGCTGATGCATTAATTACAGGGCATTATGTTTCCAGAGTTCAAAAAAATGGTCATGGAAATATGTATAGAGCTAAAGATCATAAAAGAGACCAGAGTTACTTTTTATTTAGCACAACACAAGAGCAGCTTGATTATCTTAGATTCCCCTTGGGAAATATTGAAAAAGATGAAACTAGATCAATTGCTAAAAAACTAAATTTAAACGTAGCAGATAAACCAGATAGTCAAGATATTTGCTTTGTACCTAACGGAGATTATAGTTCTGTGATAAAAAAATTTAGGCCAGAGTCTTTTAAAAAAGGAAAGATTATAGATTTATCTGGAAATCAAATTGGTGAGCATGATGGAATAATAAATTATACAATTGGCCAAAGAAAGGGTATTAAAATATCAAGCTCAAAACCCTTGTATGTAATAAACATAAATGCTGATGAAAATACAGTAATAGTTGGTCAAAAGGAAAATCTAGAAATAAAAAAAATTAATTTAAGAAATCTAAATATTTTAGCTTCTAGAAAAGAATTTGAAAAAAATATATATATAAAAGTTAGATCAACTGGAAAACTTTTAAATTCTAGAGTAACATTTAGAAATAATGATGCTGAAGTAGAAATTTTGGATAAAGAAACAGGAATTTCTCCAGGTCAAGCGTGCGTATTTTATTCAACTGATGAAGTTGGGGATAAAGTTCTCGGTGGTGGCTGGATTGATAAGACTTTTAATAATAATTTATCCACTTAATTAACACTCTTAAATTAGACACGCATTAAGTGATACAAATTTTTAAATCTTTGTGATCTAATGTAATGAATTAAGAGGCAACTCTTAACTGGCCATTTAAGGAAAAACCGAGAGGTTCAAGCTTAAAGGGCAGAAAGGTGGACCTAGTAGCGCTAGAATAGTTCATCGGGAAGGCTTGGCGGTAGCGCCTACAACGACGAGCCAAAACTACTAAATTTCTGGGCGAAAGCCTAGAAATTTATGTGGTTCTTTTCCAAAACATTCTCGAAAGCAAATAAAACGTTACCACTCCAACAAAGTAATTCCATTCAAGGGCATGTTTAAAATGTGTATTTCCAGACTTTAACAATATAGGTAAGCTTAAAATTCCTACAGTGGTTAATATTGAAACTA
>CACAWF010000014.1 GCA_902536085.1 uncultured Pelagibacteraceae bacterium
TGCTCTACCTTGAGTAGATGATCTAAGATTGTTTATATATCCGAACATGTTTGCTAAAGGAACTACTGCATTTATTGCAGTGGCATTTCCTCTTGGTTCAGTTGAACCGACCTGTCCTCTTCTGCTATTTAAATCTCCAATGACATCACCCATAAATTCTTCAGGTGTTACTACTTCAACTTTCATCATAGGTTCAAGAAGTTTTAAAGTGGCTTTCTGACAAGCATCCCTGAAACAAGATCTACTAGCTATTTCAAAAGCTAATACACTTGAATCGACCTCGTGATGCAAGCCATCTAAAATTTTTACTTTGTAATCTATTATTGGAAATCCTGCTAGTATTCCACTATCAGCAACACTTTCTACGCCTTTCTCAACACCTGGTATAAATTCTTTTGGAATTGATCCACCTTTTATTAAATTTTCAATTTCTCTTCCTTTACCTGCTTCTAATGGCTCAACACTTAATTTAACTTTAGCGAATTGGCCCGCCCCTCCACTTTGTTTCTTATGTATATATTCCATCTCAGCTGAGCTAAGAATTGTTTCTCTATAGGCTACTTGAGGAGCTCCAACATTAGCTTCGACTTTAAATTCTCTTTTCATTCTGTCCACAATTATATCTAAATGAAGTTCGCCCATACCTTTAATAATTGTCTGACCAGACTCTTCATCAGAAGAAACTCTAAATGACGGGTCCTCTTTTGCTAGTCTAGCTAAGGCCTCACCCATTTTTTCTTGATCACCTTTAGTTTTTGGCTCAACAGCTATTTCTATTACAGGATCTGGAAACTCCATTGGCTCTAATAAAACAGGATTTTTTGAATCACATAAAGTATGACCAGTAATTGTATGTTTTAAGCCAGCTAAAGCGACTATATCTCCTGCGCTAGCTGATTTAATATCCTCTCTGCTATTAGCATGCATTAAAAGCATTCTTCCAATTCTCTCGTCCTTATCTTTTGAAGAATTTAATATTGATGTACCAGCTGTTAATGTGCCAGAGTATATCCTAATAAAAGTTAGGGAACCCACAAATGGGTCGTTAGCTACTTTGAAAGCTAATGCAGAAAAATTTTCTTTCTCATCAAATTTCATTGTCACCTTTTCCTCAGAACCTACTTTTGTCCCTTCGATAGTTTTTAAATCATTTGGGCTTGGCAAATAATCAATAACTGCATCAAGCAGCGGTTGCACCCCTTTATTTTTAAAAGCAGAACCAGTTAAAATTGGAACAAAGTTAAATAATAGTGTGCCTTTTCTAATACATTTGATTAAATCAAACTCTGAAGGCTCTTTACCATCCAAATACTGTTCCATTAATTTTTCATCTTCCTCTACTGCGGTTTCAACAAGTTCTTTTCTGTATTTTTGTGCTTTATCTTTTAGGTCTGATGGAATTTCTACGTATTCAAATTTTGCACCTAAGTCCTCGTTCTGCCAAACTATTCCCTTCATTTTTACTAGGTCAATAACACCCTTTAACTCGGACTCAGAACCTATTGGCAATTGAAGAGGTAATGGTTTACATCCAAGTCTATCTTTTATCATATCAACGCAACGGTAGAAATCTGCACCAGTTCTATCGAGCTTATTAACAAAACAAATTCTTGGTACTTTATATTTGTCTGCCTGTCTCCAAACTGTTTCTGATTGTGGTTCTACACCAGCAACTCCATCAAAAACTGCTACTGCTCCATCCAAAACTTTTAATGATCTCTCAACTTCTATCGTAAAATCTACGTGACCTGGTGTATCGATAATATTAATTCTGTGATCTCTCCAAAAGCAAGTTGTTGCAGCAGATGTAATTGTAATTCCTCTTTCTTGTTCTTGTTCCATCCAATCCATTGTTGCTGCGCCATCATGAACTTCTCCAATTTTATGGCTTTTACCAGTGTAATATAAAATTCTCTCTGTTGTTGTGGTTTTACCAGCATCAATATGAGCCATAATACCAATGTTTCTATATTTATCTAAAGTGTACTTTGCCATAAATATTTACCATCTAAAATGAGCAAAAGCCTTGTTAGACTCTGCCATCTTATGTGTATCTTCTCTTTTTTTAATTGCAGATCCTTTGTTTTGAGATGCATCAATTATTTCTGCACAAAGTTTATCCGACATTGTTTTATTTTTTCTTTTTCTTGTTGCGTCCATTATCCACCTTAATGCAAGTGCTTGTGCTCTCTTAGATTTAACCTCAACCGGAACCTGGTAAGTAGCGCCACCAACTCTTCTAGATCTACATTCTAAGTTAGGCTTTACATTACTGATCGCTGTATTGAAGGTCTTTAAAGGATCTTCATTATTTTTTAATTTTATCTTATCTAATGCGTCGTATAAAATTTTTTCAGCTGTAGATCTTTTTCCATCGTACATTATTGAATTTATAAATTTGGATATTACTTCTGAGCGGAACTTTGGATCAGGATAAACTTTTCGAACTGGAGCTTTTCTTTTTCTAGACATAAACTATTTTGGTTTTTTTGCTCCATAAAGAGATCTTCTTTGCTTACGGTTTGTTACACCTTGTGTATCCAGATTACCTCTTAAAATATGATATCTTACACCTGGTAAATCTTTTACTCTGCCCCCTCGCAAAAGTACTACAGAGTGTTCTTGTAAATTATGACCTTCTCCAGGTATATAGGCTGTTACTTCAAACCCATTTGAAAGTCTAACCCTGGCAACTTTTCTTAAAGCTGAATTTGGTTTTTTTGGTGTAGTTGTATAAACCTTTACGCAAACTCCTCTTTTTAAAGGTTGTTTTTCCAACGCAGGAACTTTATTCCTTGCTAAAGGTTTCACCCTGCTCTTTTTAATCAACTGATTAATTGTTGGCATAATATTATTTTGAAGTTTAAGTAAGAATAACCTGGGTAAAATTTGTTAGTGTTTAAGGTTAAAATGACCTTACTTCTAACATTCAAAATTGCCGTAAACTAACATTGAATTCGCAAAAGTCAATAATTAATGGGGTATATATTATGCCTTAGCTGATTGATCAGGGGCAGCAGGAGCGGATTCTAGCTTCTGTTTTTTTATTTCTTCCAATCTAGCTTTATCTTGATTTCTAGCTTGCTTATCCCATTCAATTTTAGTTAAACCTGTTCCTGCAGGCACTAATCTTCCTACAATTACATTTTCTTTTAAGCCTTCTAAGGTATCTGTTTTACCTTTAATTGAGGCATCAGTTAGAACTCGTGTAGTCTCCTGGAATGATGCTGCTGAGATAAAGGAATTTGTTTGCAAAGATGCTTTTGTTATTCCTAAAAGGACTCTTTCGAACGAAGCTGGTTTCTTTTTATTATTTCTAAGATCTTCATTAATCAAGTTTATATCTAAAAGATCTATTACTTCACCTGTTAATAATTCGGAGTCGCCTGGATCTTTGACCTCAACTCTTTTTAGCATTTGTCTAACTATTGTTTCTATGTGCTTATCATTAATTACAACACCTTGAAGTCTATAAACTTCCTGAACCTCAGTAACAAAATATTCTGTTAGTTTTTCTACACCTAAAATTCTTAGTATATCATGTGGCGCTGGACTACCGTCCAATAAATATTCACCTTTTTTAATTTTTTCACCTTGGTTAAAATTTACATGTTTTCCCTTAGGAATTAAGTAGTTTGAGGTTTCTCCATTTGATGAAACTATTGAAATTTTTTGTTTACCTCTTACCTCTTTTCCAAATTCTATAAATCCATCATTCTCTGCAATTATTGCACTATCTTTAGGTCTTCTTGCCTCGAAAAGCTCTGCCACTCTCGGCAACCCTCCGGTAATATCTTTTGTTTTAGAAGTTTCTTTTGGTAACCGAGCTAGTACATCTCCGGCAGAAATCTTTTGGCCATCTTTGACAGATAATATTGTATCAGGTACTAAATAATATCTAGCTTCATTACCATCTGCTTTTTTAATTATCTCACCTTTTTCATTTCTTAATGTGATTCTAGGTTTTAGTTCAGAATTTTTTGATGATGATTTCCAATCTGTTACAGATTTAGATGACAAACCAGTAGCATCGTCTAAAGTTTCAGTTAACGAGCTACCTTCCATCAAATCCATATAATTAACTATACCACTTGTTTCAGCTATTACCGGAAGGGTATATGGATCCCATTCCGCAACTTTTTTTCCTTTTTCAATTAAATCCCCATCTTTAAAAAATAATTTTGAACCATAATTAACTTTATATATTGCTAACTGTCGCCCGTTGTCATCTTCCAAACTTAATTGAGTATTTCTTCCCATTACAATGATATTTTTTTTTGAGTCTTCAATTAAATTTTTGTTAATTATATTTAGTTTACCTTTTGTCTGAGAAATAATTTGAGACTCCTCCTTTATCTGTGCAGTTCCGCCAACGTGAAAAGTCCTCATTGTTAGCTGAGTTCCAGGTTCTCCAATAGACTGGGCTGCAATCATTCCAACTGCTTCTCCTACGCTTACAAGCTTGCCTCTTGCTAAATCTCTTCCATAACAAACTTGACAAACACCTTTAGTGGAAGCGCAAGTAATAACTGAATAGACATTCACAGATTTTACACCTGCTGCATCAATTTTTTCACAATCAAATTCATCAATTAATTTATCTTTTTTAATTATTATTTCCCCCGTTACAGGATTTTTAATGTTTTCAGCAATTACTCGTCCTAAAACTCTCTCAGATAAACTGACAAGAATATTCCCTCCCTCTATAATTTCTGAAATATTTACCGAAGATCTTTTTTTTGGATCACATTCAGATTTTGTAATTTGAACATCTTGAGCAACATCACATAATCTTCTAGTCAAGTAACCTGAATTTGCAGTTTTAAGCGCTGTATCTGCTAGACCTTTTCTTGCACCGTGCGTTGAGTTGAAATATTCTAGTACTGATAGACCTTCCTTAAAATTTGATATAATTGGAGTTTCAATAATTTCACCTGATGGTTTTGCTATAAGTCCTCTCATTCCGGCTAGCTGTTTCATTTGAGCTTGTGAACCTCTAGCTCCAGAATCAGCCATCATATAAACAGAGTTTGTCTCAATTCTATCATTTTCGTAAACTTTTTCAGCTGATGAAATCTCTTTCATCATTTCATTTGCTACTGTATCAGTACATTTAGACCATACATCAACTACTTTATTATACTTTTCTCCTCTAGTAATTAAACCGTCAGCATACTGTTTTTCGTACTCTTCGATTTGTTTTTTTGTGTTATTGATCAAGTTTTCTTTAGTTCTTGGTATAATTAAATCATCTTTTCCAAATGATATACCCGCCTTAAAAGCATGTTTGAATCCTAGAGTTTTAATCCTGTCACAGAAAATTACAGTTTCTTTTTGACCACAGTATCTAAAAATAGTATCGATGACCTCTGAAACATTTTTTTTTGTTAATAGCTTATTTATTAAACTAAACTTTATATTTTCATTAATTGGTAAAACGTTAGCTAGTAAAAATCTCCCAGCCGTACTAGTGTATTTTTCTTTTACTTTATTTCCGTCCTTGTCAATTGTTTCAAAAGTTGAAACAATTTTAGAATGTAAACTTATAGATTTGTTTTCAAGCGCTTGCTCAATCTCTTCAACTGTTGAAAAAATTCCTTTAGGTTTTTTTTCACCGTCTTCAGCTTGAGATAAATAATAAATACCTAATACAATGTCCTGACTCGGTACTATAATTGGTTTACCATTCGAAGGGCTTAAGATATTGTTTGTTGACATCATTAACACTCTAGCTTCTAATTGCGCTTCTAAACTTAAAGGAATATGCACTGCCATTTGATCACCATCGAAATCTGCGTTAAATGCAGCACAAACTAATGGATGTAACTCAATAGCATTTCCTTCAATAAGTTTTGCTTCGAAAGCTTGGACGCCTAATCTATGTAGCGTTGGCGCTCTGTTCAAAAGTATTGGGTGTTCTCTGATAATGTGTTCTAAAGAATCCCATACCTCACTTTTTTCTTTTTCTACTAATCTTTTGGCTTGTTTAATTGTAGTGGCTAAACCAAGTTTATCTAACCTAGCATATAAAAATGGTTTAAATAATTCTAAAGCCATCTTTTTTGGCAAACCGCACTGATGTAATTTTAGCTCTGGACCGACAACAATTACAGATCTTCCAGAATAATCAACTCGCTTTCCTAATAAATTTTGTCTAAATCTACCTTGTTTACCCTTAAGCATCTCCGCTAAAGACTTTAAAGGTCTTTTACCAGTGCCAGTAATAACTCTTCCTCTTCTACCATTGTCAAAAAGAGCATCGACAGACTCTTGCAACATACGTTTTTCATTTCTAACAATAATATCAGGCGCTTTTAAATCCAATAATCTCTTTAATCTATTGTTACGATTAATTACTCGTCTATATAAATCGTTTAGATCAGATGTAGCAAACCTACCTCCATCCAAAGGTACAAGAGGTCGTAGCTCAGGGGGAATTACAGGTACCGAAGTAAGTATCATCCACTCTGGCTTGTTTCCAGATGATAAAAAAGATTCAATTAATTTTAATCTTTTTATCGTTCTTTCCTCAGTAACTTTAGATTTGATCTCAACTAAAGAGTCTCTAAGTTTTTTTTGTTCTTTTTTAAGATCTAAATTTACTAAAATTTCTCTTACGGCTTCAGCACCAATACCAGCTGAAAATGCATCTTCACCAAACTCTTCTTGTGCTTTTAGCAAAGCCTCCTCTGAAATCAGCTGTCCTTTTTTTAAAGTTGTTAAACCAGGTTCAATAACTATAAAACTTTCAAAATATAAAACTTTTTCAACTTCTTTAAGCTTCATATCAATTGCTAAAGAAATTCTGCTTGGTAATGATTTTAAAAACCATATATGAGCAACAGGACACGCTAAATCTATATGGCCCATTCTTTCTCTTCGAACGTTTGACTTAGTCACCTCAACACCGCATTTTTCACAAATTATACCTCTAAATTTCATTCTTTTATATTTTCCACATAAACACTCATAATCTTTCACTGGACCAAATATTCTAGAGCAAAATAGTCCATCTTTTTCTGGCCTAAAAGTTCTATAATTAATTGTTTCAGGTTTTTTAATTTCACCATAAGACCAGGATTTAATTTTCTCTGGACTTGCTAAAGTAATTTTGATGCTATCAAAGTTATTTTCTTGACTTAAGTTTTTATTATCAAATATTTTTGTTAGATTTTTTTCCATTTTAATTTAATTCTATATTTAGTCCCAGTGCCCTAATTTCTTTAACCAAAACGTTAAATGACTCAGGCACTCCTGACTCAAAATTATTATTTCCTTTTACTATTGTTTCATAAACTTTGGTTCTACCTGCAACATCGTCTGATTTTACAGTTAATATCTCCTGAAGTGTATAAGATGCTCCATAAGCTTCCAAAGCCCAAACTTCCATTTCTCCAAATCTTTGCCCTCCAAGTTGCGCTTTACCCCCGAGAGGTTGTTGTGTAACCAAACTATAAGGACCTGTGGATCTAGCGTGAATTTTATCCTCTACTAAGTGATTTAATTTTAACATGTAAATAATACCGACCGTTACAGGCCTATCAAATCTTTCCCCAGTTTGTCCGTTCCAAAGATGAGTTTGTCCTGAATTTGGTAATTTTGCTAGCTCTAACATTTCATTGATGTCTTTTGTACTCGCACCATCAAAAACTGGAGTTGCTATTGGTACGCCATTTGAAATATTTTGAACTAATTCAGCAACTTCTTTATTTGATAATTTTGAAACTACATCTTCAAAATATTTTGAACCATAAATTTCTTTTAGCTTTGTCTTAATTTTTTCTAAATCTTTTTCAAAATTTTTTAAATATCGTTTAATTTGATCTCCAAGTTCGGAACATGACCAACCTAAATGTGTTTCTAAAATCTGACCTACATTCATCCTACTTGGAACACCTAAAGGATTTAACACAATATCTACAGGTTTTCCATTTTCCATATAAGGCATATCTTCAACTGGAACAATTTTACTAACTACACCTTTATTTCCGTGTCTACCTGCCATTTTATCTCCAGGCATTAATCTTCTTTTGACTGCAACAAATACTTTTACAACTTTCATAACTGTAGGTAATAAATCGTCCCCTTGTTGTATTTTTGAAACTTTATCCTCAAATCTAACTTTAATATCTTCAGAAGCATTATCAAATTGGTTTCTAAGTTTTTCCAAACCGTCAATTATTTCTTGTTTTGAAAAAGAGATTTTCCAAAGATCTTTTAAAGATAAATTTTCAAAATCATTGATATTTAGAGTTGTTCCAGGTTTAAGTTCTTTAAATTGTTTGCTTATACTTTGTCCATTTAATAAGTCTATAGCTCTAAGTTTAATATTTCTATTTAATATTTCCTCCTCTACTTTTTTATCTTCTTGGACCGATTCAATTTCAGCTCGTTCTATTGCAATCGATCGTTCATCTTTTTCAATACCATGTCTATTGAATACTCTCACATCAATTACTACTCCAGTACTTCCTGATGGAAGTTTTAAAGAAGAGTCTCTTACATCAGTTGCTTTTTCTCCAAATATAGATCTAAGTAATTTTTCCTCTGGGCTTGAAGATGTCTCGCTCTTAGGTGTAACTTTTCCAACTAAAATATCCCCTGGTTTTACCTCTGCTCCTACATAAACAATTCCTGACTCATCCAGATTTCTTAAACTTTCCTCACTTACATTTGGAATATCTCGAGTAATTTCTTCAGCACCCAATTTTGTATCTCTTGCCATAGCTTCGTATTCTTCGATATGTACTGATGTAAAGACATCGTCCGTCACACATCTTTCAGAAATCAAAATAGAGTCTTCAAAATTGTATCCTTGCCAAGGCATAAAAGCTACAGTTACATTTTTTCCTAAAGCTAGCTCACCTAATTTTGTTGCTGGTCCATCTGCAATAATATCTCCTTTTTTAATTTTATCTCCAACTTTGACAAGAGGTTTTTGATTAATACAAGTATTTTGATTTGATCTTTGAAATTTAGATAGATTATAAATATCTACAGCTGACTGAGAAAGATCTGTCACATCTGTTGACTTAACAACTATCCTTTTTCCATCAATTTTGTCCACCACACCATTTCTTTTTGCTACAATTGTTACACCAGAGTCTAAAGCAACGTCGGACTCGATTCCTGTTCCAACAAGTGGTGACTCAGGCTTTAATAAAGGAACCGCTTGTCTCATCATGTTCGAACCCATTAGTGCTCTATTAGCATCATCGTTTTCTAAAAATGGAATTAACGCAGCTGCTACAGAAACCAATTGTTTTGGTGATACGTCGATATAGTCAATATTATCTCTATTTGATAACTCAAAGTTCAAGTTTTTTCGACAAGCAACTAATTCCTCAACAAAGGACCCATCTTTATTTAATTTTGAGTTGGCTTGAGCAATAGTAAACTTTTCTTCTTCAATCGCTGAAAGATATTTAATTTCAGAGGTAACTTTACCTTTTAAAACTTTTTTGTACGGACTTTCTATGTAACCAAATTTATTTACTCTACAATATGTTGCCAAGCTATTTATTAATCCTATATTTGGTCCTTCTGGAGTTTCTATCGGACAAATTCTTCCATAATGAGTTGGATGCACATCTCTAACTTCAAAGCCAGCTCTTTCTCTTGTAAGTCCGCCTGGACCTAAAGCAGAAACTCTTCTTTTATGAGTTATTTCAGAAAGAGGATTTGTCTGATCCATAAATTGGGAGAGTTGAGAGGTAGCAAAAAAATCCTTTAACGATGTAGTTATTGGTTTAGCGTTAATTAAATCCTGTGGCATAGCTGACTCTATCTCGAGAAATGTCGACATTTTTTCTTTTACAGTTCTCTCCATTCTTAATAAACCAATTCTAAATTGATTTTCTACAAGTTCTCCTACTGATCTCACTCTTCTATTTCCTAAATGGTCAATATCATCCACATCTCCTTTTCCATCTCTTAGATCTAACATAAACTTAATAATAGAAATAATATCTGTTGTATCTAGAATTGTTTTCTTTGCGGTTGTGCTTAAGTTTAATTTTGAATTAAGTTTAACCCTACCTACTTCTGATAAATCGTATCTTTCTTTTTTAAAATACAAATTATTAAATATTTCTTCAGCAATTTCTAAGGATGGGGCTTCTCCAGGTCTTAAGACTTTATAGATATCATTTAAAGCATCTGATTTATTTAAGTTTTTATCGACTTTTAAAGTTTCTAAAATATAAGGTCCTTTGTTGATGGGATCGATATTAACCAAATTTAACTCTTTTTCATTTTGATTTATTATCTTTCCTAACTGCTCTTCCGTAATATCGAAACCAGCTCCAACGATTATTTCTCCATTTTTGTTTTTGATATCTTTTGCAATATACTTGCCTATAATCTGGTCGCTAGAAATAGATATTTCACTTAATCCTTTTTCTTGAAGTTTTTTTGCAATTACGATATTTAATTTTTCTCCTTTCGATAAAACTTTTTTATTATTTTTTGAGTCTATTAAATCAAAAGATAATTTAATTGGCCGTTTATAATTTTCTGGATTAAACTGAGTGCTCCAACTTTTAGTTTCTGGATTATAAGTATACTTATTAGTAGTGTAAAAAGTTTCAATAATTTTATCTTTATTAAATCCTAACGCAAATAGTATAGTAGTAATTGGCAATTTTTTCTTTCTATCAATTCTAAAATATAAAATATCTTTTGGATCAAATTCAAAATCTAACCAAGAACCTCTTCCAGGTATAATTCTACAATTAAACAAAAGTTTTCCGCTTGCATGAGTTTTGCCCTTATCATGATCGAAAAAAACTCCAGGACTTCTATGCATTTGATTTACTACAACTCTCTCAACTCCATTTGTGATGAATGTGGCACTTGGAGTCATTAAAGGTAAGTCTCCAATAAAAACTTCTTGTTCTTTAGCTGATAAAATCTGTTTTGTATTATTAACAGTATCTATTTCATAAACAACAAGTCTTAAATTTGCTTTAAGTGCAGCTGAGTAAGATAAACTTCTTTGTTTACATTCAATAACATCAAATTTTGGTTTTTCTAATTTATAAGATATATATTCTAAAGTAGCTTTATCGTTTCCGTCTTCTATAGGAAAAATACTCTTAAAAACTTTATCTATTCCTTTAGATAATTCACTTAATTGCTCGTTTAATGATTTTGAGTTTAAAAATTCATTATATGAATTTTTTTGAACTTCTATTAAGTTTGGAATTGATAAACCTTCGACAAGTTTTCCAAAATTTTTTCTAATATTTTTCTTTTGAGTAAAAGATAATTGCATCAAATATAAAAATTTTACTGTAAGACCTAACTTACAATAAAACTTCTTTTTAAATTTTGTTTACTTTAATTCTACTTTAGCTCCAGCTGCTTCAAGTTTTTTCTTAAATTCTTCAGCCTCTTTTTTAGCAACCCCACCTTTAATCTCTTTTGGTGCTCCTTCCACTAAATCTTTAGCCTCTTTTAAACCTAAACCAGTTATCGCCCTAACTTCTTTAATTACGTTTATTTTTTTATCTCCAGCTGCTGATAAGAAAAGTGAAAATTCTGATTTTTCTTCTCCCGCTGGTGCTGCTGCTCCGCCTGTTGGTGCTGCTGCTACTGGAGCTGCAGCTGTAACTCCCCATTTTTCCTCTAACTGTTTAGAAAGCTCAGCAGCTTCTACAACTGTAAGGGATGATAGTTCGTCAATAATTTTATTTAGATCCGCCATGATATATCCTATGAATTAATTTTTTAAACTTTTTGCGCGCGTTAAATTAGCAATTTTTGAGCCAGGTGCAAGTAAAATACTTACTAATTTTTGTGCTGGTGAAGACAAAATACCTACAATTTTGGCCCTTGCTTCCTCTAAAGAAGGTAGTGTGGCTATAATAGACACCTCTTTTTCATCCAAAACTTTACCATCCATGAATCCTGCTACAATTTTTAATTTATTATTAGATTTTGAAAATTTTGTTAAAATTTTCGCTGTAGAAATAGGATCAGATGAAATTGCTGCTGCAGTAGGGCCGGTAAAATATTTTCCTAAATCTTTTTTTGGAGTTTCTTTAATTGCAATCTTTGTGATTCTATTTTTTGTAATTTTAAATAATATTCCATTTTCTCTTAACTCTTTTCTCAATGCGTCTAATTCGTTTACGTTTAAACCTTGATATTGTGCTATCATTACTGATTCATTAGAAGTAAAGTTTTTTTTCATTTCTTCAACATAATTTTTCTTTGCCTCTTTGCTCATCATAGTTATTTAGCTCCTACTCTATACGAAATTCCCATTGTTGAGGATATATAGACGTTCTTAATTAACTCGCCTTTCATTGTTTCAGGCTTTTCTTTTTTAATTGATTCTAAAAAATGTTTATAATTTTCTAACAGGTTATCTAAAGAATAACTTTTTCTTCCTATTGTTGAGGCTAAATTGCCGTCTTTATCATTTCTCACTTCAACTAAGCCTGATTTGATATCCTTTACTGCTTTATTTATGTCATTAGAAACAGTTCCTAGTTTTGGATTGGGCATTAAACCTTTTGGACCTAATACTTTACCATGTTTTCCAATTTTACTCATCATAGATGGAGTACAAATTAACTTTGTAAAACTAAATTTTTTTGATGCAATTTTTTCTAATAAATCTTCTGAACCCACAACCTCAGCTCCACTTTTTTTGGCATCATCAATCTTATCAGACTCACAAAGGACTGCTACGATTTCTTTTTTTCCTGAGCCTTTTGGAAGTTTTACAGTTGTTCTTAAACTGAAGTCTCCACCCTTTGATTGTTTTAAATTTATTTTGAGTGAGACATCTATTGACTCGTCAAATTTTGTGTTAGAATTTTTTTTTACTAAATCTAAAATTTCATTGGCTGTAAGTTTTTTATCTTTGACAGCTGATTTTAATAAATTCTTATATCTTTTTGATCTTTTCTTCATTATTCTTTTACCTCAATACCCATTGATCTAGCCGATCCACAAATAATTTTTGTTGCTTCTTTTAAATCAAATGCGTTTAGATCCTTCATTTTTTCTTTTGCAATTGCTTCGGCCTGTTTCATTGTTATAGAACCAGCTACAACTCTTCCAGGCTCGCTTGATCCGCTCTTAAGTTTTGCTGCTTCACGAATAAAGTGTGAAGCTGGAGGAGATTTTATAATAAAATCGAATTTTTTATCTTTATAAACGGTTATAACAACTGGCACAGGTTTTCCCATAAAAGATTTTGTTTTTTCATTAAACGCTTTACAAAATTCCATAATATTTATCCCTCGCTGACCCAAAGCAGGCCCTACTGGAGGCGCAGGATTAGCTTGGCCTCCCTTAATTTGCAACTTTACATATCCAACAATTTCTTTAGCCATTAATTTTTCTCCACTTGATTAAATTCCAAATCTACAGGAGTTGCTCTACCAAATATAGAAACTGACACTTTAAGTCTAGATTTTTCTTCGTCAATTTCCTCGATAAGGCCATTAAATGAGGCAAAAGGACCATCACAAACCTTAACTTTTTCTCCAATCTCAAAATTCATACCTGTTTTTTGAGTTACAGCACTTTCGGAGACTTGCCCTAAAATTCTCTTTATCTCTCCATCAGAAATTGGCGTGGGTTTGTCAGAAGATCCTAAAAAACCACTAACCTTTTGTAAATTCTTAATCAAATGGTAAATCTGTTTTGTCAGATCAATTTTAATTAATACATACCCAGGAAAAAATTTTTTTTCTTTTTTAGTTCTTTTGCCTTTTTTTACCTCGGTAACTTGGTGAGTTGGTACCATTATTTCTTCCAAATTTTCGGATAATTTGTGCTTTTTAAGTTCTTCTTTTATTGACTCAACTACTTTTTTTTCAAAACCAGAATATGCTTGAACTATATACCAATTCATAACTAAAAATTGATTGTTAAAACTAGATTTAGAAGAAATCTAAGAATTTGATCCAAAATTAAAAAAAATATAGCTGCAATAGAAGCAAGTGCGAAAACCATTATTGCTCCCATCATAGTCTCTTTTTTTGTAGGCCATGTTATTCTAAAAGCCTCTTGTTTAACTTCCTGAAAAAATTTTAATGGATTTATCATAATATTTTTTTGGCAGGAGCGGAGGGACTCGAACCCACAACCTCCGGTTTTGGAGACCGGCGCTCTACCAATTGAACTACGCTCCTAAGCGTTATTTAACTATTTTAGTAACTACGCCAGCTCCTACAGTTTTACCACCCTCTCTAATAGCAAAGTTTAAATTTTCACTCATAGCTATTGGCGTGATTAATTTAACAGTAAATTTACCATCATCACCTGGCATAACCATCTCCGTACCTGAAGGAAGAGTTACTTCGCCTGTTACATCTGTAGTTCTAAAATAAAATTGAGGTCTATATTTTGTGAAGAAAGGAGTGTGTCTTCCGCCTTCCTCTTTCTTCAGAATATAAGCTTGACACTCGAATTCAGTATGTGGAGTGATAGATCCCGGCTTACAAAGTACCTGGCCTCGCTCAACATCGTCTCTTTCTACACCTCTTAAAAGAGCTCCTATGTTATCACCTGCTTCACCACTATCGAGAAGTTTTCTAAACATTTCAACCCCAGTGCAAACAGATTTTTTCGTATCTCTTATTCCCACTATTTCAATCTCTTCGCCAACTTTAATTACTCCAGACTCAACTCTTCCAGTCACAACTGTACCTCTTCCAGAAATAGAAAAGACATCCTCAACAGGCATTAAAAAAGGTTTGTCTTTTGGTCTATCAGGTTGAGGAATTGTTTCATCAACTGCTTTCATTAATTCCATTATTGCGTTTTTTCCAGTAGCTTCATCTTTACCTTCCACTGCATTAAGTGCTGAACCTTTAATAATTGGAATCTTATCGCCTGGAAATTTGTAAGAAGTTAAAAGTTCTCTTATTTCTTCTTCAACTAAATCTACAAGTTCTTTGTCTTTAACTGTATCAATTTTATTTAGGAAAACTACGATTGCTGGTACTCCAACCTGTCTTGCTAAAAGAATATGTTCTCTTGTTTGTGGCATTGGTCCGTCCGCAGCGTTTACAACTAATATTGCTCCGTCCATTTGTGCTGCACCTGTTATCATGTTTTTAACATAGTCAGCATGGCCCGGACAATCTACGTGAGCATAATGTCTTTTTTCAGTTTCATATTCAACGTGTGCTGTTGAAATTGTAATACCTCTCTCTTTTTCTTCTGGAGCTTTATCAATCTGATCG
>CACAWF010000015.1 GCA_902536085.1 uncultured Pelagibacteraceae bacterium
GAAGCTGCAGTGGTGACAAATAGCTTTGTTTTTAATCTTGTGAAAAGTTAAATATAACGAACAATTTAAACAAACTTGCTTTTGCCCACATTTTTTACAAATCAAGTAAGGTGCAAATCCTCTCCTGTTAATAAAAAAAAGTACTTGATCTCCTTTATCTAAATAATTTCTTACTAAATCTACTGTCTCTTTAGCAATAAATTGGTTGCTAACTTGCTTAATATTTAAATTAACAATTTTGGTTTTAGGTAAAGGATAATTATCATACCTCCTTAAAATTTTAAAATATCTGTATTTCTTTTTTTTAATATTATTAAATGTTTCAATAGACGGAACAGAAGTGACTAAATGAATAGGAATTTTTTCGAAACTTGCTCTTGAGATTGCCATATCCCTTGCATTGTAAATCACTCCTTCGTCTTGTTTGTAGGAATTATCATGTTCTTCATCGACAATAATTATCCCAAGTTTTTTGAATGGTAAAAATAAAGCTGACCTAGCTCCAATTAATATCTTAATTTTATTATGAATGACCCCTTTCCATATTAACCTTTTTTGCTTCGGTGTTATTTTCGAATGCCAGATCGCAGGTTCAAAACCAAAAAAGTCTTCAAATCTAGATTTAAAATCGTTTGTCAAAAAAATTTCTGGTAGTAAAACTAAAGCTTGTTTTTTTTTTTCAATAATTGCTTTGATTCTCTCAAAATAAACTAAAGTTTTCCCTGATCCTGTTGTTCCTTGCAGAACTGAAACTTGAAATTTATTATTAGATTTCTCAAGAAATTTAACAGCACTTAATTGTTCTTTATTTAATTTAAATATTTTTTTTTTTGTTTTTTTTAAATCAAATAATTTATCATTTGACCTGATAATTTTATCTATACCCCCTATAACCATTTTCAAAACCAGACCTTTTGAAACAATATTATAGGATGAGAACCAATCTATAAAATCTATTAATTTTTTATCAATCGTATATTCCGTCTTTTTTGTAATTTCTTTAATCTTTATATTTTTAGGTTCAGAGTAATCATTTTTCCAAATTACACCAATTTCTTTTTTTGATCCAAAAGGTACTTCAACTAAGTTTCCAACTTTACCTTCAGATTTTGAATTGTAAGTAAAAGGAAAGCTAAAAACTTTAGGAAACAAAACTTGTGCTTTCATAAGATTATAGTATTAGAATATTTTTTAATTAAAAATGAATTGGTCTTTTATCAACAGCTAAAGCTGCTTCTTTTATGGCTTCGGTGTGAGTAGGATGCGCGTGACATGTTCTAGCAATATCTTCAGCACTTGCACCAAATTCCATTGCTAAAGCCATTTCCGCGATCATGTCTCCACAATGTGGGCCAATTATATGAACACCTAGAACTTTGTCTGTTTCACTATCTGCTAAAATCTTTACGAAACCTTCGGTCTCATTGTTAACTTTTGCTCTAGAGTTTGCTAAAAAGGGAAATTTTCCAACTTTATAGGATTTTTTTTCCTCTTTTAATTGCTCCTCTGTTTTTCCAACTGCAGCTACTTCTGGCGATGTATAAATCACACCAGGAATAACATCATAGTTAACATGGCCTGCTTGACCTGCTAATATCTCTGCGACGGCTATCCCTTCTTCCTCGGCTTTATGAGCTAGCATTGGACCTTTAATTACATCACCAATAGCATATATATTTTTAATTGAGGTTTGTAATTTTGAATTAACTTCTATTCTTCCTTTATTATCTTTTATTACTCCTATCTTAGATAAATTTAAACCTTCCGTATATGGTTTTCGACCAACAGAAACTAGAACTTTATCAAATTCTAAAGTTTCTTCCTTTGAATTTTTAAGATCAGTATAATTTAATGAGACACTTGAATTTAAGTTTTTAACCTTATTTACTCTTGAGCTCATTTTGAAATTAATCCCTTGTTTTGATAGAATTTTTTTAAATTCATCTGAGATTTCCCTGTCCATACCTGGAGTGATATGATCTAAGTACTCGATAACTGTAACCTCTGAGCCTAGTCTTGACCAGACTGAGCCCATTTCCAGACCGATGTAACCTCCACCGATAATAGCCAATTTTTTAGGGACAACTTTTAATGATAATGCTCCAGTTGATGATATTATATTTTTTTCGTCAATTTCTATTCCTTTTAGAGGAGTTACAGTAGAACCAGTAGCTATCACTATATTTTTTGCTTTATAGCTTTTTTTTTGGTTATTTTCATAGACTACAATATCATTTTTTGAAAAGAGAACGCCTTTTCCTTTTATATATGTGACCTTATTTTTTTTAAACAAAAACTCAACTCCTTTAGTCAAAACTTGAACTGACCTATTTTTATTAGACATCATTTTTTCAATATTTAATTTTATTCCATCGATTTCAATACCTTGGTTGTTAAAATCTTTCTTAGCTTTATGAAAATTTTCTGACAAATTTAGTAAACTTTTAGATGGGATACATCCAATATTTAAGCATGTACCGCCTAAGGTCCCTCTCGATTCCACGCACGCTGTTTTTAAACCAAGTTGAGCTGCCCTGATTGCACAAACGTAACCGCCTGGGCCTCCTCCAATAACTACTAAATCAAAACTATCCATACTATATGTTTAAAAATAATCTTTTTGGCTGTTCTAATGATTCTTTTACAATTTTTAAAAATGAAACAGCTTCTTTACCATCTACAATTCGATGATCATAAGATAGTGCTAAATACATTACTGGTCTCACTTCCACGTTGTCATTAACGACAACAGGTCTTTGCACAATGTTGTGCATTCCAAGTACCGCTGATTGTGGTGGATTTAAAATTGGTGTGGAAAGCATTGAGCCATAAATTCCACCATTTGTTATTGTAAATGTTCCACCTTGCAGATCTTCAATAGTAATCTTTCCATCTCTGGCTTTTTGTCCTAGATTAGCAATATTTTTCTCAATATCAGCAAATGACATTTCGTCTGTCTCTCTTAGGACTGGTACAACAAGGCCTCTATCTGTACCAACAGCAATACTAATATTATAATAATTCTTATAAACTATCTCTTCCCCTTGAACTTCAGAATTAATAGCTGGAAAATTCTTTAAACCTATTACGGAAGCTTTAACAAAGAAGGACATAAATCCTAATTTTACTCCATAATTTTTTTGAAAATCATCTTTGTACTCATTTCGCATTGTCATGACTTCTGACATATCTACCTCGTTAAATGTTGTTAACATTGCTGCATTCTCTTGTGCTTCTTTTAATCTTTTGGCAATAGTTAATCTAAGTCTAGTCATTTTTACTCTTTCCTCTGGACCAAATTTAATTTTTCTCTCAGAAGGACTCGGTTTAGACCCCATTAAGTCCATTAAATCCTCTTTTAAAATTATTCCATTTTTCCCAGTTCCTTGAACTTTTTCTAAATTTATTTTTGCTTCGCTTGCTATTTTTCTTGCTGCTGGTGAAACCTTCATTTCCTTTTTTGATTTTAAGGCCTGCTTAGAAACTTTTACATCCTCGTGGACCTGTTCTAAAATTAATGGTTCATCTTCAAATTTTTCATTGTCTAGTTTTAAAACTTCCTCCCCAGCATTTTGTTGAAAAGTTTTTTTATGCTTAATCTCATTTTTTGCGTCATCAAATAACTTCGGTTGTTTTTTAATTTGTTTTTTTGGAGGACTATATGACTTCACTTCTTTTGGCTGAGTATGATCTTTATTTGAGCCTTCGTTAATTGTGCCTAATAATGAACCTACATTTACTGTTTCTCCTTCTTCAACTTCTATGGTGCCTAAAACTCCATTCGAAGGTGCTGGTACCTCAACATTTACCTTATCAGTTTCCAATTCAACTATTGGTTCATCTGCTATTACTTTATCTCCTTGAGATTTTAACCATTTAGATACTGTTGCCTCAGTGACTGATTCACCTAAAGTAGGAACTGTAATTTTTTCTGACATTAGTATTTAAGTATCTTTTCTAATATTTCTTTTTGTTGTGCAAGATGTTTGTTAGCATTTCCAGTCGCAGTTGATGAAGAAGCTGATCTACCCACAAATTTAATGTTAATATCCTTAAAATTTATCATTTTTAAAGTTCTTTCAACATAGTTTCTTACTGTATTCCACGCTCCCATATTTTTAGGTTCCTCTTGGCACCATATAAATTTTGCTTTTTTATACTTTTTTAATACCCCGGCTAAAGTTTTTACAGGAAAAGGGTAAAGTTGTTCGAGTCGAATAAAAACTACTTCATTATTTTTTATCTTCTCTCTCTCTTCGAGTAGGTCATAATAAATTTTACCGGAACACATCACTACTTTTTTAATCTTATTGTCTTTTTTAAGAGAAATTAAATTATTTTTCTTATTATTGGCATCATCCTCTAAAACTCTATGAAAAGAGCTTTTAGAAAGAAACTCAGAAATATCGGATACGCATCTCTTGTGTCTTAGCAGTGATTTAGGTGTCATTATAATTAATGGTTTTCTAAATTCTCTATGCATTTGTCTCCTAAGGACATGAAAATAATTTGAAGGAGTTGTGCAATTCACAACTTGAATATTTTCACCAGCACACAATTGTAAAAACCTCTCTAATCTTGCTGATGAATGTTCAGGTCCCTGGCCTTCATAGCCATGAGGCAATAACATAACGAGACCACTAGCTCTACCCCACTTAGATTCTGAAGAGGTAATAAACTGGTCAATAATTACCTGTGCGCCGTTGGCGAAATCCCCAAATTGGGCCTCCCATAAAACTAGAGTTTCTGGTTCCGATAGAGAATAACCGTATTCAAACCCAAGCACAGCGAGTTCTGATAATAAACTATCTATAACTTCAAACTTTTTTTGACCAGATTGGATATTATTCAGTGGTATGTAACGATCATGATTATCTTGGTTTCTTAAAACAGCATGTCTCTGACTGAATGTTCCTCTACCAGAGTCTTGTCCAGAAAGCCTAACTGAGAATCCCTCGGATAGAAGTGTACCAATTGCCAAAGACTCTGCTGATGACCAGTCAACCTTACCACTTTGTAACATTTTACTTCTTAATTCAAAAACTCTCTTCAGTGTTTTATGTGCATTGAAATTGTTTGGAATTTTAAATATTGCTTTTCCAACTTTGGATAAAATATTTTTATCAACACCGCTTTTTCCTCGTTTATCTTTACCTAAACCAGGCTTAAATCTTGACCATACGCCGTCAAACCATTTTAATTCAGATTTATAATTTTTGGATGATATAAACTCATTTTCTAAATAATTTTTAAATTCTAATTTATCTTTTTTTAATCTTTCACCGCTTGTCAAACCTTCATTAGAAAGTTTCTTTCCATAAATAGAAAGTGTGGTTTCATGTGTTTTAATTTTTTTATACATCATTGGTTGTGTAAAAGAAGGCTCGTCTCCCTCATTATGTCCAAACCGTCTGTAACAAACCATATCAATGACAACATCCCGATTAAATTTTTGTCGATATTCAGTTGCAATTTTAGCACAATGTGTCACCGCCTCTGGATCATCACCGTTTACATGAAAAATTGGAGCTTGTGCAGTTTTGGCAACATCAGAAGGATAGGGTGATGATCTAGCAAATCTAGGTGCAGTGGTGAAACCAATTTGATTATTTACAATTATATGAATAGTGCCTCCAATATTATGACCTGGTAAACCTGACATTGCAAAACATTCTGCTACTATTCCTTGTCCTGCAAAAGCTGCGTCTCCGTGCATTAATACTGGGATTACTTTTTTTCTATCTTTGTCTTTATGAAAAAATTGTTTTGCCCTTACCTGCCCTAAAACTACAGGATTTACTGCTTCTAGGTGAGATGGGTTATCAGTAAGACTGATATGAATTACATTTCCATCGAACTCTCTATTGGAGGAAGCTCCAAGGTGATACTTAACATCGCCCTCAAAATCTTTACTTGCTTTTACTGATTTTCCAAAAAATTCACTAAATATAGCTCTATACGGTTTGCCCATAACATTGGCAAGAACATTTAATCTTCCTCTATGAGGCATTCCAATTTTTATTTCTTTTGCTCCAAGATTGCCCCCTTTTTTTATAATTTGCTCTAGAGCTGGGATCAATGACTCACCTCCATCTAATCCAAATCTTTTTGTCCCAACAAATTTTACATGAAGATACTTTTCGAAACCTTCTGCCTGAATTATTTTATTAAGTATTGCTTTTTTACCATTTTCTGTAAAAGTAATATCCTTCTCTGGCCCTTCTATCCTATTTCTTATCCAAGCTTTTTCCTCTGGATCACTCATGTGCATAAATTCATATCCAATAGTAGAGCAATAAGTTTTTTTTAAAATTTTTAGGATTTGATTAAGGTCTGCGTATTGAAGTCCTAAAACACCGTCTAAAAATATTTTTCTTTTATAATCTTTTTTTGAAAAACCATATGTCTCTGGTTTCAATTCTGAATGTTCCTTTCTTTCTTGAATAGATAAAGGATCCAAATTTGAAATTAAATGTCCCCTTATTCTGTAAGCTCTAATTAACATTATTGCACGAACAGAGTCTTGAGAGGCTTGTCTTATAGAGTTTGCATCTAAAGACGGTATTTCTTTGGTCTGAGTTTTTGGAATTAAATTTTGTAATGAACTTATTTTTTTTATTTTTTTTTCTGGTGACCAGCTAGGTCCATTTAGATCATCTAAGATCAATTTTTCATCTTCACTAAGTCCCTCAAAAAAATTTTTCCAACCCGATGGCAAGGACCCAGGATCAGAAAGATAGTCCGAATAAAGCTGATTTATAAATTCTGAGTTGATACCAGATAAAAAAGATGTTTTTTTATAGGTTATATTATTATCGGAAGATGACATTAATTGTTTATTCTAACATAAATAATTAAAAATCAACTATTAAGTTTATCAAATAGAGTTTTGCCAATGTCTGCAGGTGATTTTGATACCGAAATTCCCGCAGATTTCATAATTTCAATTTTTTCTTCGGCCCCTCCCTTGCCTCCTGATATAATTGCACCTGCGTGTCCCATTCTTCTACCTGGTGGAGCAGTTAGCCCTGCTATAAAACCCACTGTTGGTTTTTTTATTTTCTCTCTTCTCAAAAATTCAGCAGCTTCCTCTTCAGCTGATCCTCCAATTTCACCTATCATAACTATAGAATCTGTATCTTTGTCTTCTAAAAATAGTTTTAAACAATCTATAAAGTTAGTTCCATTAATAGGGTCTCCACCGATACCAATACAAGTAGATTGACCAATATTAATTGCGGAAGTTTGTGCAACTGCTTCATAAGTTAAAGTTCCAGAGCGAGATACAATGCCTACCGAACCTTTTTTGTGAATATTTCCTGGCATGATTCCAATTTTACATTCATCAGGTGTTATGATTCCAGGACAATTAGGACCGATAAGTCTTGATTTACTTTTTCTCAGTATATTTTTTACTTCTAACATGTCCATAACTGGTATTCCCTCTGTTATACAAACTATCAATTCTATCTTAGCCTCTATTGCCTCTATGATAGCAGCTCCAGCAAATTTTGGTGGAACATAAATCATTGTAGCATTGGCAGAGGTTTTATCTTTTGCCTCCTGAACTGTATTAAAAACAGGAAGATCTAAATGAAATTGACCACCTTTTTTTGGAGTAACACCGCCTACTAGTTGAGTGCCGTATTTTAAAGCTTGTTCTGAATGAAAAGTTCCATGCTTTCCTGTAAAACCTTGGCATATAACTTTAGTATTTTTATTTACTAAAACTGACATTATTTTATTACCTCAACAATTTTTTTTGCAGCATCATTTAAATCAGATGCAGATAAAATTTTAAGTTTTGACTTTTCTAAAATTTCTTTTCCCTCCTTAAAATTTGTACCAGCTAGTCTTACTACGAGAGGAACCGATAAATTTACTTGTTTAGCAGCCTCAACAACTCCTTGAGCCAGAACATCACATCTCATTATCCCTCCAAATATATTAATTAAAATTCCTTTTACATTTTTGTCAGCTAAAATTAATTTGAAAGCTGCTGTAACTTTTTCCTTAGACGCACCCCCGCCAACATCTAAAAAATTTGCAGGTTCTTTTCCATAGAGCTTAATAATGTCCATGGTTGCCATAGCTAATCCGGCTCCATTTACCATACAGCCTATCGTTCCATTTAATTTAATATAAGCTAAATCGTATTTGCTTGCTTCGATTTCAGCCGGGTCTTCCTCATTTAAATCCCTCATCTTTAAAATTTCTGGTCTTCTAAATATAGCATTATCATCAAAGTTCATTTTTGCATCTAAACAAATAATTCTATTATCACTTGTCAGAATTAAAGGATTTATTTCAATTAAGTTTGCATCTTTTTTTGTTAATATTTTGTATAAAGATCTAATTAGTTTTTTAGCCTCATCTTTTTGCTTATCGTTTAATTTAAAAATTTCTATTATCTTTTTGATTTCTTCTTCACTCGGTCCTTCTTTATTGAATGAGATTTTATTAGTAATTATTTTTTCTGGTTTTTCCAAAGCTACTTTCTCAATATCCATCCCACCCTCCGTGCTACTTATAAAAGCAATTTTAGAGGACTCTCTGTCAACTAAGCACGATAAATAAAATTCTTTAGAAATTTCAGAAGCTTCTTCTATGTATAATCTTTTTACCTCTTTACCTTCAGGACCAGTCTGGTGAGTAATTAAAACTTTACCCATCATTTTTTTTGCTTCTAACTTTAAATCTTCTAAATTTTTTATTAATTTCACACCACCAGCTTTTCCTCTGCCGCCAGCATGAATTTGGGCTTTTAAAACGAATGATTTTGAATTCAAATTTTTGATTTTTTTAGGGATTTCCTCTAGATCGAAAATTACAACTCCTCTGGATACTGGTGCTCCAAATTCTCTTAAAATTTCTTTAGCTTGGTGTTCATGAATATTCATAATAATATATTTTTGTTTTTTAGATAAAAATATATAAAAAATAAACTAAAAAAATAATTAAATATAATGAAATTAAATTTTAATAAACAAAAAAATACTTACTTATTGCTTCTTTTTTACGGTGTGGTTTTATCTTTTGTTTACCTAAACATTAGAGATTTTGGAATACATATTGAGGAAAAATTTCACAGGCTAAATGGTCATTACTGGTTAAATTATATTGCTACTGTTTTTCACTTTGAAAATTTAATAGAAATAACGAAAATCAAAATCAATGAAATATCTGATTATTCATTATCAAATGTTTCTTATTATAACAAGTACGGTATAATTTTTGATTTACCAATGTCATTTTTTGAAATTCTTTTCAAAATTGATGACGTAAATAAAATTTATTATTTTAAACATTTATTTAGTTTTTTAATATTTCTTTTAAGTTCATTAGTTTTTTATAGAATCTTACAAGATAGATATGAAAATTTCTTTCTTAGTTTTATAGGTATATCTCTTTATGTTTGTTCTCCAAGAATATTTGGTGATAGTTTTTTCTATAAAGATGTTCTTTTTTTATCTTTTCTTACTTTTACAATTTATTTTTTTTTAAAATGTATAAGAAATATGAGTTTCAATAATGTTTTTCTACTATCTTTATTTACTGCTTTTTCAGTTAATCTTAGATTTTTTTCTATAATAATACCATTCATCCTTTTTTTTGTAATAATAATTAAAAGCTTTTATTTAAAAAATTTCAAATATATGCTGAAAAGATTCTCAAGTTATTTTTTATTATTCTTTATAATCCTTTTTATTACATGGCCTTATTTATGGAGTAATCCTATAATTAATTTTTTTGAAATATTTTCCTCACTTAATAAGGATTTAATTGATGTAAAGATTTTATTTAATGAAAATTATTTTTCAAATAGGGCTTTGCCAGATACTTATTTAGTAAGTTGGATAATAATTTCTTCACCTATTTTTCAAAATTTTTTATTTTTTTTTGGTTTTATTTTATACTCTTTAAGAATCTGTAATAGGTTTTTCAAAATTCAATCATATTCAGTTTATAATGATCTTTGGAGAGGTAAAAGAGAGGAAACTGATTTTGTATTATTTATATTTATTACTATATTTTATTTATTATTTTTAGTATTTAATGCTCCATTATATAATGGTTGGAGATTAGTATATTTTTTGAATATATTTTTTATTTATTTTGCAATTTATTTTTTAAACTATTTAAAAATTAAATTAAGGAAAAAAAAAACATATGAAAATTTATTTTTTATTATTTTAATTTTCTCAATAAGCCTAAATTATTACTCAATAGTTAAGTATCATCCTTTTCAAAGTTTATATTTTAATAATTTTTTTAGTGAAAGAAAAATAAATGGATTTGAAGGAGATTATCATGGTATAGGAGCGAAAGATTTTTTTGAGAGAATAATTGAGATCGATGACGATAAAATTATCAATGTAGCTGTAGCAAGTCATACTCCTTTACATAGAGGTTTGGAGGCCTTAGATGTAAAAATAAGGGATAAATTTAATGTAGTCGGCCAAGAGTACCATTTGGCTAAGTACATTTACAAAAATAACATATCTGAAGTAAATTCTTATATAAATAAAAAATATGAAGTTCCTGCAAATTTTAGTAAAATTTATGAAAAAAAAATTGGAAAATTAATTATTTACGAAGTTTTTCAAAAAGATTAAATTTTTACATGAAAATATTTTTTTACAAAGCAATATTTATTTTTTTTCTATTTTTATTAGGATTTCATTTTTCATTTAATTATACGTCTAAAAAGTTATCAAACTTCGTAAATGAAAAAATTTCAAAGGACTCTATTGAAGTTATAAAAGAAAGTATCAGAGCTGAGATTAAATCTGCAATTCAAAAGGATGAATATATCAAACCAGAAGACGCGAAACTAATTAATCAATTTTTAAATAAAATCAGATCTGATTTAGAAAAAAATAAATAATAAATTGAAAAAATTAGCACATATTATTGTAATTCCCATCTATAACGATTGGAAATCTCTTAATCGTTTAATAAGTGAAATTGATAAAAAAATTAGTGACTTAAAAAGTTTCAGAAATGAAGTTTTAATCATTAACGACAGATCCACAAAAAAAATTAATATTAAAAATAAACAAATTAAAAATATAAAAAGGATATCTTTGATTACTCTTCAAGAAAATTCTGGCAGCCAAAAAGCTATTGCTGCTGGGTTAGCTTTCATAAGAAAAAAAAGAAAAAATGTGTTTATAACGGTTATGGATGGTGATGGAGAAGACCAGCCAAAAGAAATTATGGGAATGTTGAAAGCTTCTAAAAAGTTTAAAAATTTTGTGATCACCTCAAACAGAAAAAAAAGGAAAGAAACATTTGTAATAAGGTTATTATATAACGTTCATTTAATATTAACTTTTTTATTTACTTTTAAATGGATGTCTTTTGGCAATTTCACAACTTTTCACTCCAAAAATATAGAAAAAATTTTAAAACAAAATGACTCATTGCTTGCTCACTCAAGTTCAATAATAAAAAATTGCAAAATCAAAAGGCTCTTTGCAAAAAGGGGTAAAAGATATTTCGATAAATCAAAATTAAGTTTAGTTAATTTAATAGAACATTCACTGAGGGTTAATGCAGTCTTTTTAAAGAGAGTAAGTTTTTCATCTTTTTTTTATTTATTAATTTTACACTCTCTTAATTTAGAAATATTTATTCAAACTGTATTTTCAATATTAGTGATAATTTTTTGGGCTTTAATAATCTATATTGAAAATAAACATTCTATGAGTTTTTTAAATATAGATAATTTAGTTGAAACAGTTTATTTCAAGAATAATAAATAGTTTATCTTTTTTCTCTTCATAACAATCATTGCTAATATGATTAGATATAATTTTTTGTGATAAATTTTCGTGATTAAAAAAATAAACTTTCTTTATTTTTTTTTTGGACAGATGATTCTTTAAAAAAGTATCATATAGCTGAAAGTATTTGCTGCCCTTTACTGGGAAAGAAATCCCATCTGTTGTGAAAGTTTTGCTTGGCATATTCATATTTTTTTTTGTAATGCTATCAAAAAATAAGTAATGAGTTATTAGCATTAGTTCGTCATCTTGTTTTTCAATTTGCAAAATACCCTCTTTAATAAGCTCGATTTCCTCTACAGGATTGCCATTAAAAAAAGGGTTAATCCATTTTAAGCCAGCTAAACTTTCGTGAATATATTTTGCATCTATTGCTTCATCCAAATTAATTCTAGAAAGTTCATGAAATTTTCTCTCTTCATTATATCTT
>CACAWF010000016.1 GCA_902536085.1 uncultured Pelagibacteraceae bacterium
TTAAAATACTCGTATAAAAATCTAGTTCCAATGACTATTAAAAACAATCCAAAATATTTAGTCATTCTCATTTTATCAACTTTATGACTGGCCTTAGCGCCTAGTCTGGCCATGAAAGCAGTAATTGGAAAAAAAACTAGAAAGGCTGGAATATTTAAAAAGCCAATGCTCAATGGTAAATCAGCCTCTAGATATGAGCCAGAAATTAAAAAACCTCCTGCACCAAATGAAGCAATAATAAACCCAATTGCAGCCGCGCTTCCAATAGCTTTATTTATTGGATAACCGAAAAATTTTAAAATTGGGACATTCATCACGGCTCCACCAATACCCATTGGTGCAGAGATAAAGCCGCTCACAATTCCTGAAATAGCTTTTGAAAATAATCCAATTTTAATTTCTACATTTGTTTCTTTTTCTTTCAGGAATAGTAAATAGAAAGCAAGAACATACACAACAATAGTAAAAAATAATATTAAAGGTTTTGTTTCTAAACTTGCAGCAAATATTGTTCCTAAAATTACTCCTGTAGCAACAAAAAACCCAAAACCTTTTACAATACTAAAATCTACAGCTTTATGTTGGTGGTGGGTTAATACAGATACAGATGAAGTAGGTATGATAATTCCAAAGGAGGTTCCTACTGCTAAGTGCATGACATAAGCTGTTTCTATTCCAGAAAAGCTAAATATATAAAACAAAATAGGAACAGTTACTAAACCTCCCCCGATACCAAATAATCCAGCAGCAAACCCTGCTGGTATTGCTGTAGCAATCATTATTAAAACTAAATAAATAATTTCTGATTGAGAAAGGATATCCAAAACTATCTCTCTAAAGAAAAAGGATTATTTTTTCTTACTTGATCCATAATATGATTCACTTTTTGCAAATCTGCATCTCTTATGCACATATTTTTAGAAAGATATTGTTTCCAAGTTTTTGATCCATTTTGTCCATGAAACAAACCTACTGTATGTCTCATAATATGATTTAACTGTATACCTTTTGATGTTTGCTCTTGAATATAAGGAATTAAATTTTCCATGACTTCTGTTCTTGTTGGTACATTTTCATTTTTAAAAATTTGTTTTTCAATATCTGCCAAAAAATAAGGTGAGTGATATATAGCTCTGCCAATCATCACACCGTCTACTTTTGTTAAATGTTTTTTTATTTCTTCTATTGTTTTTACTCCTCCATTAATAATTATCTCATCGTCTTTAAAATAATCTTTTAAATTATAAACAAAATCATATTTCAATGGCGGAATATTTAAATTTTCCTTTGGAGTGAGTTTTTTAAGTAAAGCTTTTCTTGCGTGAATTATAAATTTTTTTGAACCTGCATCCTTGGTAGTTTGAATAAAAGATTTTAAAAATTCGAAATTTTCTACATCGTTGTAACCAATTCTAGTTTTTATCGTTACAGGCAGTTTAGATGCTTTGGCCATTGCTTCAATACATTTAGCTACGAGATCTGGTTCTTGCATAAGACATGCACCAAATTTATTTTTTTGTACTTTTTTACTTGGACAGCCTAAATTTAAATTTATTTCTTTATACCCGTAATCTTCAGAAATCTTACATGCTTCAGCTAATTCATTTGGATTCGACCCACCAACTTGAAGTGTCACTGGATTATTTATTTTTTTAAATGAAAGTAATTTAGTTCTATCTCCTCTTATAATTGCGTTAGCAACAATCATCTCAGTGTACAGATGAATGTTTTTGCTTATAAGACTTAAAAAATAAATTTCGTGCTTATCAGTGCAATCCATCATAGGCGCAACTGAAACAGTTTTCTTCATAATCTACTCTGATTTATTTTCTTCTACTGGAACTTCTTCACTTAATTCAAGAGGAGCTTCCTCTGTGTCTAAGTTTTCTTCTTTGATCTCTGGTTGTTCTGCTTTTAGCTCTGAAAGGGCCTCATCAGCCAAGCTAGGTTTTTTTACCTCAGGAATTCTTCTTGTTCTTTTTGAAGGTAATATAGCTACACCGCTCTTAGAAACCTGTCCTTTGTATAAATTTTCAAAATCGTCATTAGTTTCCTCTTCAATTTCTTCTTGCTCTTCTGACTCGTCTGGCTCTTTTCTTAGTCTTTTAATCGCACTAGCTTCAACTTCCTTAACATCTATCTTTCCATCTCCAATTTCTCTTAGTGAGATAATTGTTCGTTTGTCATTATCCTCTTCAACTAAGATTGGGGCACCAGCATTTAACTGAACAGTTCTTTCTTTAGCTAATAATACTAGATCATATTGATTATCAACTTTTTCTAAACAGTCTTCAACGGTAATTCTTGCCATGATGAAGAGTGTATATTCAAATAATTCTAAGAAATCAATTATTTTCTAAGCCTAATAGGTTCAAGCTTATTTCTTATTAATATTAAAAGAACCAACGAAAAAACAATGTATATGCCTGATACAAAAGCAATATTTTCAATTGAAAAACCATTATCAATCATTAAACCGAATACTGCTGTTCCAAAAGCAGTTGAAAACACCATAAAAGCTGTGGTCAAAGCTTTGATAGATCCAATAAATTTTACTCCATATATTTCAGCCCAAGTAGATGACCCAAGCACGTTAGCTAATCCATTTGAAATACCCACTAAACCTAAAAAAATAAACGCCGAAATTTCATGTTGATAATAAAATAGTACAAACATTGATATTAAAAGAGGTATATTCATAATTGGAATTAATTTTCTACTTGTAAATTTATCGACTAAAAAACCTGAAAAGAATAAAGTTATAATTGAAGCTAATGAATAAATCATAAATGCTTTTGGTATTGTGTAAATGTTCCACATTTTTGAGTCTGAAATAAATGACTGATATACAAATACCCCAGTAGCTATCCAAGGCATTGCAAGCATATTAAGCGAGATAATATAAAATCTATAATCTTTAATTACTTCTCTCCTTCTCCAGCTTTTAATTTTAAAACTTTTTTTAGGATCTAAATCTTTTTCTCTAGAATCTAATTTAATTTTTTTAATTGTACTTAAAACTACAAAAGGCAAAAATATGATGATGATAATTGCTATTCCTTGCCAAACTGATCTCCAAGAATAAATTACAAAAAGATAAGTTACTAATACAGGTAAAATAAATTCTGCAGATGACAATCCAAACCAAATTGTGCTTAAAGCTTTCCCCCTAGATTTTTCAAAAAATCTTGAGATTGTAGTAGTTGATGTATGGCTCATTAAACCTTGACCAGAAAATCTCATTAAAAATATACCGATTGATAAAAAGATAATGCTATTGATGAAAGAAAATAATAAAGATGAAAAAAACAATAATAAAATAACAAAAAAAGAATAATATATTATTTGATATTCATCGATTTTCTTTCCGACCCATATAAGTAAAAGACTAGAAAATATTGTTGCAGTAGCATAAATATTTCCAAATTGTCCGTGAGTAATGCCTAGTTCATTTCGAATTGGTGCGTTAAACAATCCCAAAAAAAAACTCTGTCCAAAGCTTGAAAAAAATGTAAATATGAATCCAAAAATAATTACTTTTTTATTTATTGAGAGGTTAATCATTTATGAGTTGTAAAGTTGCTTTCATAGGTTTGGGTGTTATGGGTTACCCTATGGCAGGTTATATATCAAAAGGTGGTCATGATGTAACTGTTTATAATCGAACAAAAGCTAAAGCAGAAAAATGGGTCAAAGAATACAAAGGTAAAATAGCAGATACTCCAATGGATGCAGCAAAAGATTGTGATTTTGTTTTTACATGTGTAGGTAACGATAAAGATTTGGAAGAAGTGGCTATTGGAAAACAGGGGATTTACAATACAATTAAAAAAGGTGCAGTCCATGTAGATAACACGACGGCCTCAGCTAATATTGCACGAAAATTACACGCCTCGTCTAAAGCGCATAATTGGGGATTTTTAGATGCTCCAATCTCAGGGGGTCAAGCTGGAGCTGAAGGTGGAACACTAACCGTGATGGTAGGAGGAGATCAATCAGACTACGATAAAGCTTTACCAATAATTGATTGTTATAGTAAAAAAGTAAAACTCATGGGGCCAGCAGGAAATGGTCAGCTAACTAAAATGGTTAATCAAATTTGTATTGCAGGGTTAGTTCAGGGGCTATCTGAAGCAATAAATTTTGGAATGAACTCAGGATTAAACATGCATGATGTAATTGAAGTGATTTCAAAAGGCGCAGCTCAGTCATGGCAAATGGAAAATAGACATAAAACGATGATTGAGGATAAATTTGATTATGGGTTTGCCGTTGATTGGATGAGAAAAGATTTAAAAATTGCAATGGATGAAGCAAAGAAAAATAACTCACCTTTACCTATCACAAAAATAATTGATGAATATTATGCTGAAGTACAAAAAATGGGTGGTCAAAGATGGGATACTTCAAGTTTAATTAAAAGATTTAGAAAATAAATAGTGTCAGAAACAGTCAGTTACTACGAGGATTCAAAAGAAATCGAAAAAAAAATTTGGGATTTGTTGTCTAAGGCAGTCAAGGATAGATCCTCTGAATTTAGAACTCCAGTTTTTATTTGCGGAAATGATCAAGATCTTGATGGAAGAGTGGTTGTTCTTAGAAAGGCAGATCAGCAAAATAATTTTATTCAGTACCATAGCGATATTAGATCTTCAAAAATTGAAAAAATAAAAAAAAATCCTAAGTGCTCTATTTTATTTTATGGTAAAGAAGAAAAAATACAGCTTAGAGTTAAGGCTGAATGCGAAGTAAATTATAATAATGATGTTACAAAAGAGTCTTGGGAAAAAACTGGCCATATCAGTAGAAAATGTTACTTGGTTACTAATGGACCAGGAACAGAATCTGAAAAACCGACTTCAGGGTTAGATAATAAGTTTGATAATTTTGATTTTACAAAAGAGGAAAGCGAAGCTGGTTATAAAAACTTTTGTGTGATAAAATGTAAAATTAAAAGTATTGAGTGGCTTTATTTAGCAGCAAAAGGTCATCGAAGAGCTTTAATTGATTTGAATGGGTCTAAAAAGTTTACCTGGTTGGTTCCTTAATCTATTTCTTATATTTTTTAATATTTTCAATATAGTCTCTGGCGTTTTCTTTAATGTGCTCTATTTCTTCATCAGTAACTTGCCTAACTACTTTACCGGGGCTTCCTAGAACTAATGATCTATCTGGAATAATTTTATTTTCTGTTACTAGTGAATTAGCTCCGATGATACAATTTTTTCCAATCTTTGCTTTGTTTAAAATAGTTGAACCTATTCCTATAATACAATCATCAGAAATTTCACATCCATGTAGCATTACCATATGACCTACTGTAACTCCTTTGCCTACAATAGTTGGACATCCTGGGTCTGTGTGTATTACGCTACCATCTTGAATATTTGAACCTTCACCAATAATGATTGGTTCTAAATCACCTCTTAAAGTTGCATTAAACCAAATATTTGAATTTTTTTTTAATTCAACTCTTCCAATGATAACTGCATTAGAAGCTACCCAGCTGTCTGGATCCATTTTAGGAGTGTGACCATTAACATCGTAAATCATAAATTTGCTGTAATGTATTATTAATTATCTTATAATATATTATGGCTTTAACAAAGACACCAGTATGCGATTTTGGAAAAAAAGCTGAGGATTTCAAACTAAAATCAATAGAAAATAAAATAATCTCTCTTAATGATGTTAAAGGTGAAAAAGCAACACTCATAATGTTCATTTGTAATCACTGCCCTTACGTGAAAGCTATTATTAGAGATTTAGCAAAAGATTGTAATCAATTGAAAAAAGATGGGATTAGTTCTGTTGCAATCATGTCAAATGATACTAAAAATTATCCAGAAGACTCATTTGATAATATGGTCAAGTTTGCTAAGGCAAATAATTTTGGTGAAATAAATTATTTGTTTGATGAAACTCAAGATATCGCAAAAAAGTATGGAGCTGTTTGTACACCTGATTTCTTTGGTTATAATAACGATTTAAAACTTCAGTATCGAGGTAGATACAGAGAACTCAAAGATTTAAAACCAACCTCAGGTGATGATAGTGATTTAAAAGTCGCAATGAAAATGATTTCTGAAACTCAGGCAGGTCCAAAGGAACAAATCCCTAGTATGGGATGCAATATAAAGTGGTTTAAATAATGTTTTTAGTTTCTACTAGAAATTTTCCACCTGAACTTGGTGGAATGCAAAACTTAATGGAAGGTTTATCTAACGCGCTTTTAAATCATGGGCCTGTAAAGGTTTTTGCTGATAATCATGATGATGCAAAAATTTATGATCAAAATTCTAAATTAAGTATTGAACGAATATCAGGCTTTAAGATTTTTAGGAAGTATAGAAAAGCCAATTTGGTTAAAGATTTTGTAGAGGGGAATGAAATTAGAGCATGTTTCTTTGACCATTGGAAAAGCATTGAGAATATTGATTTACAAACTTTAAAAAAATCAAAATCTTTTTGTTTAATTCACTCTAAAGAGATTAATCATCCTGTTGGGTCGTCTTTGAATAAAAGAGTTTTGAAAGCTTTAAAAAAGGCAGACTTTGTAATTGCAAATTCAAAATTCACAAAAGAATTGGCATTAAAATTAGGAGTAAAAGATGTAACTGTTATTAATCCAGGATGTAATTATCCACTCACAGTCAACGAAAAGTCCAGAGAATTTTCAAAAAATATTTTCGGTAATTCCTCACCAAAATTAATTACTGTATCTAGACTGGACGGTCGAAAAAGCCATCAAAATATTTTGATGACAATAAAAAATCTTTTGCCAAAGTTTCCAAATTTGAAATATGTATCAATCGGTGATGGAGAGGAAAAGAGAAATCTTGAAAAGTTGAGAATAGAACTTGGATTAGAAAAAAACGTAGAATTAATTTTTAGTTCTTCTGAACAAGAAAAAGTAGGACTGTTAGAACAGTCAGATGTTTTTGTAATGCCGTCTGTAGTTTATAAAAAATCAGTTGAGGGATTTGGCATAAGCTACATTGAAGCTGCATCTTATGGTAAACCCTCTATTGGTGGAATTTATGGTGGCGAAGGAGATGCAATTAAAAGTGGAATAACGGGATACCTATGTAATGGAAATGATCTAAATGCTATTTACGAAACATTATTAAAAATTTTATCTGATGAAAAATACAAAGAACTTGGGAACAATGCCTATGAGTTTTCAAAAGAATTTTCATGGGAAAAAATAATTAAAAAATATATTAGTTTAATTTAGACTTTATTGAATTTATAACACTATCAACATCTAGATCTTTAAGATTTTCAACGCTTATCGCTTTAAAATTATAATTCTCAATGCTTACTTTTTTAGCTGTTGTATGACTTCCAAATAGTACTATTCCATTTTTATCTAAATGAGAAGCTATGTGCGCTGGGCCAGTGTCATTAGAAACTATAAATTTTGATTTATAGATTAAACTTACTAAAGTTTTAATATTTACTGGATCTTTACCATCTAAAACTACTTTAGCATTTAAATTGTTAGCTTCTTCTATTTCATCAGGACCTGGAGCTAGTAAGATTGGATATTTATTTTTAAATACTTGCTTCAATTTTAAAATTAATTCTTTAAAATATGGCCACTTTTTATGTGGAAGTTTTCTGGAACAAAATGGAAATAATAAAATATATTCGTCATTAGCATATTGTTTAATAAGTCTAGAAATATCACTAACAGCCCAGCTTAAGTCGATATTTTTTACATACTCGGTCTCGATTCCACTTTTTGTTAATTGAACCTCCATGCGATCTAAAACAGGATCTTTATCAAATTCTATCTTTTTTTGACCTGGTTCTAAAGATGTTTCAGACGAGGACCATTCTACATTTTTAATTATAAATCTTCTATAAAATTTTGTTCTACTTGAATTTTGTAAATCAAATACTTTTGAAAATTCGTATTTTTTTAAATTTTTTTTAAGATTATTTAAGTAAAACAAGTTCCATCTTGGTAATCTTTTATCAATAATAACCCCATCTATGTAAGGACATTCAGACATAAAAATTGCATAAGGCTGTGAAGTAAGTAAAAAAACTTTTCTATTCAGATAAAATTTCTTTATATCTTTAATTGCGCCATTTGCTTGAATTAAATCACCAAGTGAACCATGTTTTATAATTAATATATTTGACATTATTATTTCCGAGTATATTTAATGAATACTATAGTCAAATATTAATATGAGTAATAAAATGGACAAAATATTGGCAGAAATTTCAGCTGGTGAATTAATAGATAAGATAACGATTTTAGAAATAAAAAAAGAAAAAATAAATGAAAAAGAAAAGTTAGTTGAGGTTGAAAAAGAGTTAAATTCCCTAAATCATACAAAAGAAAAGTTTATAACCAATAATAATTCAATATCAGATTATAAAAATAAACTGAAAGATATTAATAGTAAACTTTGGGATGTGGAAAATGGTAAAAGAGCTGCAGAAAAAAAACAGGACTTTGGACAAGAATTTATATCACTAGCTAGAAACGTTTATAAATTAAATGATCAAAGAGCAAAAATTAAACTGGCAATTAATAATGCGCTTGGATCAAATATTAAAGAAGTAAAATCTCACGAATAAATTAATCACCTTTTAAACTTGGAATTTTTAACCTTAATACTTTAGGCAAATTTGAGTCAATTTTTGTCGTGATAACCCCTTCATTTTTTTTTAATTCTTTAATTATTTTTCCGTCAGGAGAAACAATCATAGTATGTCCAAAAGTTCTACGTCCATTATAATGTTTTCCTCCTTGAGCAGGAGCAAAAATATAACAAAAATTTTCTATTGCTCTAGCTTTTAACAACGTATGCCAATGTTTTTTTCCTGTGGTTTCAGTAAAAGCTGAAGGAACTGATAGAAAAATAGAACCTGCTTTTGATAATTTTCTATAAAGATTAGGAAATCTTATATCGTAACAAATGCTTAAACCAAGTTTGCCCCAAGGTAAATTAAATGTCTTAGACTTTTTTCCTGCAGCAAACGTTTTAGACTCAAAATACTTTTCTTTTTTACTTAAAACTACATCGTACATATGAATTTTATCATAAAAGGATCTGATTTTTCCATATTTATCAATTAATATAGATCTATTAACCAGTTTATTTTTTGAGACTTTAATTATTGTAGAGCCAACTAAAATCCATTTTTTATATTTCTTTGCAAGTTTTTTTACTCCATTCAAATAAATATCCCTGCTCATTGATGTACATGTTTTTAATAATTCATTTTTTTTTAAAGAAAATTGAGATGATACTTCAGGGGTTAAAATAAAATCAGTTTTTTGTTGAACTGCCTTTTTAATTAAAATTGCTGTTCGCTTAAGATTATGATGAATATTATTATTTGATCTTAACTGAATACACGAAACACGAAACATTACTTCATTATAGATGAAGCAAAATTCCATTTACAGTCAAAACTAGGAATATAAGCACCAGATAATTTAACGTTTCCAAAGCTTTTTTCTAAAACTTTACACCAATTATCTACTTGTTTTGGTTTTTTATCCTGGCTTCCGACTTGAGCAGTAATCACACCACCTCTTTTTAAAATTCTTTTTAAACCTTTCATATTTTTCTTAGCTAGATCTATACAGTATTGATCATCGTTTAAATCAACAAAAATCTTATCATATTTAGAATCTTCTATTTCTCTAATACTTTTAAAGGCATCTCCCCAGAAAGTTTTTATTTTGTTACTTTTCTTTACTTTAGAACAAACTTTTGGCAAATG
>CACAWF010000017.1 GCA_902536085.1 uncultured Pelagibacteraceae bacterium
CAATAATTATACAATCAATTCTATATTTATTAAATTTAAAATTCTTCAAAGCTTCATACTCATGATTTTCTATATCAACACTTAATAGATTTATCTTAGATTTTTTGTATGGTGAATTTTCAATAATTGAATTTAAAGTCTTTGTTTCTAAATTTATAATTTTTTTAGGCTTAGCTTTTCTTTTTTTTACAAGATAGGGATCAACTGTATTCAATGCTGACCTTTCATGGTAAAAATAATACTTTATTTTATTTTTTTTACTACTTACTAGTTCATTTACATTATGATCTTTTTTTCTAAGTTTTTTAAACTCTTCAATTGATTTACTATCAGAGTCTATATTTATTCCTTTCCATCCTCTTTTATGTAATAAATACGTATTATTATACTTAATTGGGTGATTACATCCTAAATCAATATAAACACCTTCTCTTATTTTTGAAAATATTCTATCAATAATTAAATCTACACCACTGATAGAGTAAGATGTCTTTGAATATTTCTTATAATAAATTTTCTTTAATATTTTCATTTTTATAATTTTACTTTATTCAATGCATTATTCTTAAAAAGATTAGCTTCACGAATATATCTTCTTACCATTTGAGTAGTTTTATGTCCTGTCATTGCCATTATACTTCTTTCATCCGCACCAGATTCAGCTGCAACTGTAGCAAATCCTGATCTTAAACTGTGTCCCGAAAAGTTTTTATTTTCAATTCCGGCTAATTTTAAATATTCTTTTATAATCAACACTACTGATTGGTCTGTTAATCTATGATTTGTTAAAATTGATCCCTTTGCAAATCGTCTAAATATTGGACCTGTTTTTATTTGAGATAAATTTATCCAGTTCTTAAGGTTTATTACTGGGCAGTATTTTTCATTAGAAAAGTAGGGCACCCCTTTAATCATTCCCTCTCCGAATTGATCCGTTTTAGATCTTTTTAAGGTAATTTTTACTCCTTCCTCTACAAATTCTAAATCTTCATAATCTATAGATATTAATTCTGTTCTTCTAAATCCGCCTCCAAAGCCGACTAGAATTAATGACTTATCTCTTAACTTTTTAATTTCTTCAATTTTTTGCTGATCTATAATATTAATTATTTGTTTTAAATGATTGATTAATATAGGTTTTTTACCTTTTTGAATGCTTCCTTTTTTTCGTTTAATGCCTATTAAATTTTCAATAATTATTGGATGTTTTGTATCTAAATAATGCCCTTTTAATTTATGCACAACTCCAATTGATACCAATCTTCGTCTTAAAGTGCTTATTTTTGAGCTTGATGACAAATGAGTAAGGTATAGTGATACAACTTTAGGTTCTGTTGGTATTGAATTAAAACCGTGTTTTGCGCAAAAGACTCTAAAGTCGTTAAAATCAGATTTATAGGCTCTTAAGGTGTTATTAGCTTTAGATCTCTTAAGATTGTCTAATGTATCTTCGTGAAGTTTTTTTATATCTGTAACTAGCTCATTCATATAATTACTATTGATAACAATTAATTATCATTAGTAATATATTAAGTGATTTTATATGTCAATACATATAATTTTAAAGTTAATGATTAAATTTATTCTTCCCATAGCAGTATTTATAGCTGCTGTTTATGGAATTTCGTACTTTTGGACTAACTCAAGCTCAAAAGGCAAAAAAATGATAACTCTAGGCTTAATAATAGGCCTTACAATAGGCATATCTTTAACAATTTACCTAATTTTTGACTAATGAAGCTAATAGGAACTGAATTTCAGCTAAAAGTATGGGCTTATTTGAGTAAAATACCTCGTGGAAGCGTTAAAACCTACTCTCAGGTGGCAAAAGATATAGGAAAACCGCTTGCTGTACGCGCCGTGGCCAATGCCATTGGAAAAAATCCCTATGCTCCCAAAATACCATGCCATAGAGTTATAAAATCTGACGGGTCGCTTGGAGGCTATTCAGGTAAAGGAGGCGTTAAAACAAAGAGATTTTTATTAAAAAAAGAGGGTATAAAGCTCTAGAATTGTTATTTAACGGGCGATTGGGTCTATTCACCCCTATTTCACTGTTTTTTTTATCCACACACCAGTGAGTTGTACTCTGAAATCTATGATTCCAAAAAAAACAACCTCTATGGCCTTTTAAACGATATATTCAGTAAACGCAAAGCTCATAAAATTGTTAATTATAAATGCTTTAAGAGTGGTCTAAAACACACAATTTTACTTAATTTTAGCTTTTAACCTTTAAAATTTTACTGTTTTTATAATCAATCTTCAATTCTAATACCTTTTTTTAACTGATTTTTTATTTTTTTATCAATAGTAACATTTATTTTTCAATATTTATTTGGTTTTTTTAATTTATATATAAATATTACTTACCTATTTCTTAATATATTGCTTTAATTATTTGTTGTAAGTAATTGTTTTTATTGAAAATATTTGAGACTTAAATATACAACAATTGGGATAGTTATAAACGACATTAGTGTAGAAGTAACTATAACGCTAGCAATACTATCGACTACCCTTTTCTCAGAATACATAGAACCCACTAAGTAAGTTAAAATAGCACTAGGCATAGCAGATTGAATTAAAAGTACCCCAGCAGGTAATCCAGAAAGGTTTAAATATTTAATTAAACCAAATCCAATTATTGGACCAATTATAATTCTTACGCCGCTTAAAATAGATGCATTCAACCATGATACTACTTTTAATTTTGTCAGTGCAATTCCTAAGGACATTAGAACTAGAAATATTGTAGCGTAAGTTAATAAAAACGTAGTGTTAACTATAAAACCAGGGACCTCCCAATCATAATATAAAACAATTACAGCCGCTATAATCCCGTAAATAGGCATATTAGTAATTAATATTTTCAGTGAAAAACTCTTTTTTGCTAAAAGGACCCCTAATGTGAAGTGAAGCAAAATAATTACTGATGCTATAGCTGAGGCTACACCTAAACCTTCTGTACCATAGGCAAATAAGCAAATTGGTATACCCATATTACCAGTATTTGGTAATATTAATGGAGGAAGTTCACTTACAAAGTCTTTTTTCATCAAAGCAAGAACAATTAAGCCTACTACAGCAAACCCACCTATTATAATTAAAGCATATGTAAAATATTCTATAAATGTTTCTAAAGTTACACCTGTAGAAGTGATAGTGTAAAAAATCATTGCAGGTGTACCCACATTACCAGCCAATGTAGTTATAAAATCGGTGTTAAAATTTGGATCTTTTTTTCCAAGGTAATAGCCTATACCAATTACAAAAAATACTGGGAGTATGACGTCAATCAGTTTGATGTAGAGTTCCATTAAACTCTTACATCAGATTTTCGAGGCTTTCTCAACTTATTAGTATTATAATTAATAGCCGTTTCAAACTCCATTAATCGCTTATGTATTGATCTTAGTTCTGTAATTCTTGTCCAATTATACAAAAATACAGAGAAAGCGTCCTTTACCTCACCAAATGCATTTACTACTTGCATCATAATGCCCAAAGTGAACGCCGCAGTAAACAATCCTGGTGCCATTATTAAAAATGGTACAATTACAAATAATTGTCTGTACCAAATAGCCCATAAATCAAAATATCCGTAGTGTAAAAATAGCTTATGGTAATTGAATTTTATTCCAGTAAACAATTGTAAAATCGTAGGAGCTTGAACATAATTTTTTCTGTCGTCTTCACCGTAAACTAATTCTTTTCTAAATGCAGCTTCAACCTTTTGATTGTTGTATTCGAGACCAGGTAATTTTATTCCAACTAGCCAACTAATAAGTATTCCACCTAAACTAAGAGTAAGGGCTACCCATACTAAAGATCCCGATACGTTGTTTAAAAAAGGTACAGTAACATTTGAAGAAAGAACCCATAAAATTGGTATGAATGCTATTAATGTCATAATAGCTTTAACAACTTGCAATCCAATTGACTCTACAATTTTTGCGAAGTTCATACAGTCTTCTTGAATTCTTTGAGATGAACCCTCTACTTTTGCTTCAGTAGCTCTCCAATATGGCATATATGAAAACGTCATAGCCTCTCTCCATCTAAATGCCCATAGTCTTGTAAACCAATTAGTAAAAGCAAAAAGTGTAACGTACGGAAGTGCTATGTATAAAAACCTTTTGATTGACTCCCAAAACTCAGATATTTCACGTTTCTCAGCTGTTTGGAGAATATCATAAAAATCCTTGTACCAACTATTGAATAAAACATCCAAATAGGTTTGTAACACTAGCAAGGAAATAATAAAAAAACCTCCCCCGTAGGACCAATAAAACCATTTCTTATCTCTGAAAAAACTTCTCCACATATTTAATCTTTAAGAAAATTATCTGCGTATGATTTTATAACAAATTCTTTCTTATTTGGCTCAATAACATTATAAGATATATTATTTTTTTCAGCATATTCTATAGCTTTTTCTTTTGATGGAAACTTAAGAATAACTTCTTCAAGGGTATCCGTCGATGTCTCCCACCCCATTAAAGGATTTATTGAGGGATCTTTGGTTATAAATTCTAATACCCAATTTTTAATTTTACCCCTGCCCGATTGCATCGCAGTTTTAGCAGGAATGTAAATTTTAGCTTTTTTCATGTTTATAATGGTCGGGGCGGCAGGATTTGAACCTGCGACCCTCTGGTCCCAAACCAGATGCGCTACCAGGCTGCGCTACGCCCCGAACGTCTGTTTTATAGGTTAATTAAGTGATTTTGGCAATTGAAAGATAGTCTCTATAGAAGTAAATAATACCAATGATACAGCATATTACAAAACCATTTAAATATTTTTTTAAACTTGAAGCTGCTTCTGGGTTAGTTTTGTTATTTGCTGCAATACTAGCACTTATAATTAGTAATGGTGGTTTAAGTGAAGTTTATTTTTCTTCCCTAGAAAAATATATCACACTTGGTACTAAAGATTTTGGTTTAAAACTAAGCGTGCTTCATTGGATAAATGATGTTTTGATGGCTATATTTTTCTTTTTTGTTTCCTTAGAGATAAAAAGAGAATTTATTCAGGGAGAATTATCTAATCCAAAACAAGCTATGCTACCTATCATTGGTGCAATAGGCGGAATGGCAGTGCCGGCATTATTCTATATACTCGTAAATTATTCTGACAGTACAACCTTAAACGGTTGGGCTATACCTTCAGCCACAGATATTGCTTTCTCTTTAGGAGTTTTATCGTTATTAGGGAAAAGGGTTCCGATATCACTTAAAGTTTTTCTGACTGCCCTTGCAATTATAGATGATTTAGGTGCCATTGTTATTATCGCTTTTTTTTACTCTGGCAATATTGAAGTTAAATATTTAATTTTAATGTTATTATCGTTGATTGTTTTAATAGCTCTTAACAAATATAGAGTTAAAAGTTTTTTACCTTTTTTAATTGTAGGAATTTTTCTATGGGATTTTACTCATCAATCTGGAATACATGCTACAATTGCGGGTGTTTTATTGGCCCTAACGATTCCACATACAAAAAATAAAAGCAAAGAGTCAATGTTGCTTAAATTAGAACATGGCTTATCCCCTTATGTTGCTTTTGGAATAATGCCAATTTTTGCTTTTGCTAATGCAGGTGTTTCTCTTGAGGGACTTACTTTTGCTACTTTGCTTAATCCTGTACCTCTTGGAATTGTTTTAGGACTATTTTTTGGAAAACAAATTGGAGTTTTTGCCCTCTCATATATATCTGTTAAACTTAAATTTGCTGATAAACCAACCGGTTCTACGTGGTTAGCTCTTTATGGAGTTTCAATATTAACTGGTATTGGATTTACAATGAGTTTATTTGTTGGGAATTTAGCTTTTGCAAATAATTTAGAGTATATGGATGGAGTTAAAATTGGAGTGTTGACGGGCTCGCTGTTTTCTACACTTTTTGGATATTTCTTACTGTTATTTTCATCTAAGAAATGATCAATAAAGATATCATTAGATTAGCTTCTAATACTTCAAATGTAGGTCTTAAAAACAAATATTCACACAAAATATCTTTAAAAAACTCAACGTGTGGAGACAAAATTACCTTAGAACTAATAGCTGATAAAAAAAAGGTAAGTTCAATGAAATACGTTACTGTGTCCTGTATATATTGTGAGGCCTCAGCAAGTCTCCTATCGAGAAAGATAAAAAACGTTAAATTAGAAGATATTAAAAAAGATTTTATAACCTTAAAAAAAATATCATTAAAAAAAAATGTTCAAATTCCTAAGAGATTTTCTGATTTCAAAAAATTACTAAATAGCGACAATTTTAATAGATTTAAATGTATATTTTTACCAATTGATGCAGTATTAAAAGCATTAAAATTATGAAAAAAATATTCATTATTTTATTTATGTTCAGTTTTTTTTCAAAAGTTATAGCTGGGAATAATGGCACTGCTTATGATTATGAATTTAATAGCATAGATGGAGACTTGATTAAACTAAATCAGTATAAAGGGAAAGTAATTGTTGTAGTAAATGTTGCAAGTAGGTGTGGTTACACGCCACAATACGAAGATCTTCAAACATTGTGGTCAGAGTATAAAAGTAAAAATTTAGTTGTTTTAGGCATCCCAACTAATAACTTCAGACAAGAGCCTGGTAACAATAAAGAGATAAAAAACTTTTGTGAAACAAATTTTGGAATTACATTTCCAATGACAGAAAAGATTAGTGTAATAGGAAATAATTCACATCCATTTTATAAATGGGCAAGAAAAGATTTTGGTATTGGAGCAATACCGAAATGGAATTTCCATAAAATTATAATTGGAAAAGATGGAAAAATTGCAGAAACATTCTCCTCGATAACAAAACCTTCATCTAAAAAATTTATTAAAGTAATTGAAAACTTGATTTAGCTGGTAAAACTTAATCCATCATACGCAGGAATTATATTTTTAGGTAATATTTTTTTTAATTCAAAATAATCTAAATCTGTATGTAAATTAGTAAGTATAGCTTTTTTAGGTTTTGTTACATTTATTAAATTTAAAGCTTCTTCTAGATTAAAGTGCGATGGGTGTTTATCGATTTTAAGACAATCTAATACCAAGTAATTAAGATTTTTGAGATAATCAATATTCTTCAAAGAAATGTTATTACAATCACTTATATATGCAATTTTATCTATAACATACCCGGTTGATTTTATTAATCCATGAGTAACTTGAAAAGGTTTAATGACCAATTTTGTATTATTTTTTCTTATAGAAAAACTCTTATCAATAATATTGGCTTTCATAATCGGCTTATACCCTTGCTCCTCAAAAAAACAAAATCTGTAAGATTTTTTTAAAGCTGTGATCGTTCTCCTACTACCATAAACAGGGATCTTTGATTTATTTTTCCAATAAAACGGTCTCATTTCAAATATACCAGCTGTCTGATCTGCGTGTTCATGAGTATAAATAATTGAGTCAAGATTTTTAATTTTATTTTTTAAAAATTGATATTTTATATCTGGCGAAGTATCTATGCAAACAGACAAATTTCCTTTTTGTATATGTGCGCAACACCTAGTCCTTAAATTTTTTGGATTTTGCTTAAGATTGCCTCTGTAATTAGTGATCCATGGAGATCCAAGTGAACTTCCACAGCCCAGAATTGTAAATTTACTTTTCAATTTAATTTACCAAACAAATTGAAAAAATTGTTAGTCGTAATTTTGGAAAATTCATCAAATGATAAATTTTTTATTTTAGATAAAAACCTAACTGTATGTATTATATAACAGGGTTCATTTGGTTTACCTCTTAACGGCTCAGGAGCAAGATATGGAGCATCAGTTTCAACTAATATTTTTTCGTTTGGTATATCTCTGAAAGTATTGGCTAAACTCTGAGATTTTTTGAATGTAACTACTCCACTAGCAGAAATATAAGCGCCTAGATCTAATAATTTAAAAGCAAAATCTCTTGATCCGGTAAAACAATGAATAAGGATTTTAGTCGCTTTATTTTTTGAATATTTTTTTAATATTTGTAAAGTTTCTTTTTCTGCAGATCTTGTGTGGACTATAAGTGGTAGATTTTTTTCTTGTGCAGCTAATATGTGTTCCTCAAAGGAATAAATTTGATCTTTCTTTTCGGAATGATTGTAATAAAAGTCCAATCCTGTCTCACCAATACCAATAATTTTTTTATTTTGATTAACTTTATTAATTATATCAATACTTTTAATGTGTTGATGTAACTTAGTTTCATGAGGATGAATTCCATAAGTACCGTAAACACCTTTATAACTATTGACTATCCTGAGTATTTGTTCAAAACTTTTATCTTCTGTGGATATGGTAAGCATGTATTTAATGCCGTCTTTATTTGCTCTATTTATTGTTTCGTTTAAAGCATTTGACATCGGTTCGTAGGTCAGATGGCAATGTGAATCAATTATCATTTTCGATTTTTTTAAATAAGATTTCTAAACTTTTTAATTCAGAGTTACAGTCCAAAATGTTATTTTTTTTAATATTATCTAATAAAATATCTTTATCAGATATATTAATTGTGTTTAAAACTTTTTTTGTAGCAATTGGTATAATTGGGTTTAATAAAATAGAAATATTTTTAATTTGTTCTACAATTGTATATAAAATAGCATACATTCTGCCAGGGTCCTTTGTTTTATAAGACCAAGGCTCGGAATCATTGAAATATTTATTGGCCTCAAATGAAAAATTGACTACTGTTTTAATATATTCGTTTAGATTTTGTTTATTAATATATTCAATAAGTTTAGGAATATTGTCTTTAATATTTGTAATGATTTTGATGTCACTATCTTTTAAATTATTTTTTTTTGGAATTTTATTATTACAATTTT
>CACAWF010000018.1 GCA_902536085.1 uncultured Pelagibacteraceae bacterium
CTTAATCATGCCTCAGGTATCGCAACAATCACTAATCAATTCGTAAAAAAAATTAGTAAAAAAACTAAGATCTGTTGTACAAGAAAAACAACACCTAATTTGAGAACACTTGAAAAATATGCTGTCAAAAAAGGTGGTGGTCATAATCATAGATATAATTTAAGCGATGAAATTCTTATTAAAGACAATCATATTAGTGCATGTAATAGTCTTAGGGAATTAGTTGAGAAAGCTATAAAAACAAAAAAAATTGTCACAGTTGAAGTTGAAAATATAAATCAACTTAAACAAATTTTAGGCTTAAAATTTAAAAGAATACTTTTTGATAATATGAAATCTTCTCAATTAAAATATTGTTTAAAACTTTGTAAAAATAAATACGAAACAGAGTATTCCGGAAATGCTACTTTAAATAATATTAAACAAATATCCAAAACAGGTGTAAATAGAATTTCAGTTGGTGCTATTACTCATAGCACCAAATCATTTGATACTACTTTATTATTTAGATAATTCTGCTTGTGCAGCTGCAAGTCTTGCAATAGGAACTCTAAATGGAGAACAAGATACATAATTAAGTCCTGTTCTAGAACAAAACTCAATACTCTTTGGATCACCACCGTGTTCACCGCAAATACCTAACTTAATATTTTTATTAGTCTTTCTTCCTCTAGAAGAAGCTATTTCTACTAGCTCACCTACTCCATTTTGATCAATACTAACAAATGGATCTACATCAAAAATTTTGTTATCAATATAATCGTTTAAAAATTTTCCTGAGTCATCTCTACTTATCCCAAAGGTTGTTTGTGTTAAATCATTTGTTCCAAAACTAAAGAAATCAGCATGTTTTGAAATAGATTTCGCTTGTAAAGCAGCACGTGGTAATTCAATCATGGTGCCTACCATATATTCAAGTTTTAATTTATTTTCTTTTTCTATTTCATTAGCAATTTTATTTACTAAAGCTCTTAAAATCTTTAATTCAGACTCAGTTGAAACCAACGGTATCATAATTTCAACAAAAGCTGATTTCACTTTTTGTTTTTTTAATTCAACTATAGCCTCAAATATTGCTCTACATTGCATCTCATAAATTTCAGGAAAAGAAATACCAAGCCTACATCCTCTATGCCCAAGCATAGGATTTTCCTCATGAAGTTCTGCTATTCTATCTTTAATTTCTTTTGCTGATAAATTTAAAGATCTCGCTACTTCCTCTATATCTTTATCAGCTTTTGGTAAAAATTCATGAAGTGGTGGATCTAATAATCTTACTGTCACAGGCAAACCTGACATGACTTTAAATATTTTTTTAAAGTCTTCTTTTTGATGTGGTAGAAGTTTATCCAGCGCACTATTTCTATCTTCTTTTGATTTAGATAAAATCATTTGTCTTACTGATAAAATTCTTTCTTCATCAAAGAACATATGTTCTGTTCTACATAAACCAATCCCCTCAGCACCAAATTCTCTAGCTGTTTTACTGTCTGCTTCTGTTTCAGCATTTGTTCTTATTTTTAATTTTCTAAATTCATCAGCCCATTTCATTATCGTCGAGAAATATCCAGATATTTCTGGTTGAACAGTAGGTACTAGTCCTTTCATTACTTTTCCACTTCCACCATCTATAGTAATAATATCTCCCTCTTTAATAATCACGTCACCGGTTTTAAATTGTTTTAATTCATAATCGATTGTAATTTCACTTGAACCAGAAACACACGGCCTTCCCATTCCTCTTGCGACAACCGCAGCATGACTAGTCATGCCACCTCTTGCAGTAAGAATGCCTTTAGCTGCATGCATTCCATGTATATCCTCTGGTGAAGTTTCTAACCTCACTAATATTGTATCTTGCATCATCCCATTTAATTTCTCTGCTTCATCAGCAGTGAAAACAACTTTACCACTTGCAGCTCCTGGAGATGCCGGTAATCCTGAAGCAATTACCTCTTTCTCAACTTTTTCATCTAAAGTAGGATGTAGTAAAGTATCTAAAGTATTTGGATCAATTCTTTTGATTGCCTCTTTTTTTGAAATCAATTTCTCTCTAACCATATCCACTGCAATTTTAATTGCAGCTTTGGCTGTTCTTTTTCCAGATCTGGTTTGCAACATCCAAAGTTTATTATTTTCAACTGTAAACTCGATGTCTTGCATATCTTTATAATGCCTTTCTAACTTAAGAAATACTTTTGCAAGCTCTTTATAAACTTTGGGCATAGCCTCCTCCATTGATGGATCTTTAGATCCTGAATCTTTTTTTGCTTTTTTAGTGATGTATTGAGGAGTTCTAGTACCCGCTACAACATCTTCCCCTTGTGCATTAATTAAAAATTCTCCAAAAAAAGAATTTTCTCCAGTCGAAGGATTTCTTGTAAAGGCAACACCTGTTGAACAATCGTCCCCCATATTTCCAAAAACCATAGCTTGAACATTTACAGCGGTTCCCCAATGATCTGGTATCTGATTTAATTTTCTATAAGTTTTTGCTCTTTGACTGTCCCAAGATAAAAACACTGCATCTATTGCTCCTAATAATTGTTCTTTGACATCCTGAGGAAAATCAATTTTTTTTTCTTTTTTTACTAACTCTTTAAAATTAATGATTAAACCATCCCAATCGCTCTCATCTAGATCTGTGTCTAGCAAAACTCCTTTTGTTAATTTGTAATTATCAATTAGCTCTTCAAATAAATGCCCTTCAACACCTAAAACTACATTACTGTACATTTGTATGAATCTTCTATAGCTATCCTTCGCAAATCGTCCGTTAGAAGTTCTCTTTTTTAACGACTCAACTGTTCTGTCATTTAGACCAAGATTTAAAATTGTATCCATCATGCCAGGCATCGAAATTCTAGCGCCTGATCTAACTGATACTAATAATGGATTTTTAAGATCACCGAATTTTTTTTGAGTTTTCTTTTCAATATTCTTTAGCTCTGACTCAATATTTTGTACTACTTTTTTGGGTAGTTTTTTTTTATTTTTATAAAATAAATCACAAACTTCAGTCGTAATAGTAAATCCAGGAGGAACAGGTAAGCCTAATCTACCCATCTCACCGAGGTTTGCTCCTTTTCCGCCCAAAATATTTCTTTTGTTCTTTAATTTTTTTGCAGATTTATCATTAAAGCTAAATATAACTTTTTCCATTACAATCCTTCTAATTTTGAAAAATCTATAAAATTATCAAATGTATTACAAAACATTTTTAACAATTCTAGTCGATTATTTCTAATATCCTGATTTTCATCATTTACAACAACATTGTCAAAAAAATTATCCGTTGACTCTTTAGTATTAGAAAGCCTTATCAACAAGCTTTCGTAATCTTTATTATCATCTTTAACTGTGAAAGCTTTCCGTATCTCATTTATTTTTTCATGAAGTATTTTTTCTTCATCTTTTCTAAATAATACAGCATCTGGTCTGCCAGTGATTCTTTTTCCAGCTTTATCTAAAATATTTGAAGCTCTTTTATACGAACTGATCGCATTTAATCCAATGCCTTTATTTTTGTATTTATTCATTAAAAGAGTCTTTGCATAAAGAGCTAAGAAATTATCTCCAGCGTGAGAACTGACTGATGCCTCAATAATATCAGTCTTGATATTTCTCAATTTTAATACGTTTCGCATTCTTTCCTTAATAAATTCCAGAACATCTTGCTCTGTTGTCTCATTGATTATTTTAACACCTTGCTCTTGGTAAAGTCTTATAGCGTAACTTATTAAATCTCTTAACTTGAAAGATAATTTATTTTCTAAAATTATTCTAAGCAATCCAATAGCAGCTCGTCTTAGGGCAAAAGGATCTTTTGAACTTGTTGGTTTTTCATTAATTACAAAAAAACCAACCAAAGTATCAATTTTGTCTACTATTGAAATAGAATAGCTAAAAGGCCTCTTAGGCAAGACTGATGTAAGACCAGTTGGCAAATAATGATCGCTTACTGAATTTGCCACATCCTCATCAAATCCTTGTTCTAATGCAAAATATTTTCCCATTACACCTTGAAGCTCTGGATATTCTCTAACTAAGTCTGAACATAAGTCAGATTTAGAAATAGAGGCTGCAACTTGAACTTTTTCTTTATTTATATTTAAATCATCAGATAATAAGCCAGCCAATTGTCTTAATCTTTGTGTTTTATCATAAATAGTTCCCAGTTTTTCATAGAAAGTTACTGATTTGAGATTAGTTATTTGTTTAATCAAATTTTTAGACCTATCTTTATCCCAGAAAAATTTGGCATCTGCTAGTCTAGCTTCAACAACTCTTTTGTTTCCTCGGGTAATTAGTTTTTTTTCATCCTTTTTGTTAGATACAACAAAAAAATAATTTGTTAATCGATCTCTACTATCAAAAATCGGGAAATATCTCTGATATTTCTCCAAAGTAGATATTATAATTTCTTTAGGTATTTCTAAATAATCTTTACTGAAGCTAACATGAAGCAAATTTGGATCCTCTACAATGTTCACAACTTCTTCTAAAAGCTTTGAATTAAGGGTATCTTTGTATTGTTTAGATTGAGAAAATGAATTGATTTTTTTTAAAATAATCTCTTCTCTTTTTTGATGATCCACGATTATTTTGTTGCTTGCTAAAAAACTCAAGTAATCTTTTAAATCTTTTATTTTTTTAGTTTTTGTAGTTAAATCTTGTTCAATAATTACATTATCGGTGGTATTAAGATGTTCAAATTTGAATGATAATTTTTTATTATTAAATTTTGCAAAAATTGACCTAAGCGGCCTACCCCATATCAAATTATGGTCTGACCATTTCATTGATTTTTTCCAGTTAATTGACCCTATAGCCTTTGGTATAATTTTGATTAATAAATCTTCGACTAAAATTGATTGAGTTTCTGTTTTTATAAAATAAAATTTACCTTTATCAGTATTTTTTACAATTAAGTCTTTCTCATTAATATTTTTGGCTTTTATGAAACCTTGTAGCACTTGATCAGGTGAACCTACCTTAGGTCCTTTGATTTCTTTTGCCTTTATTTTTATTTTCTCGGCAAGATTGTTTATGAATACCATTAATCTTGTTGGCGAAGAGTAAACTAATAATTCTTTATACTTAATACTTTCCTCTTCTAAAGATTTTTCAATAAATTGTTTTATTTGAGATCTTGCTGCTATTTGTAACTGTGGTGGAATTTCCTCACTATATAATTCCAATAAAACTTCTGCCATAATTTAACTTTGAGAGCTTAGCCATAAGGCTCCGCAACCTTTTGCGAGCTCCCTAATCCTAGTTATATAACCAGTTCTTTCTGCAACACCAATTATGCCACGAGCATCTAATAAATTAAAAATATGACTAGCTTTTAAACATTGGTCATAAGCTGGTAATGAAAGTTTTTTTTCAAGTAAAGATTTACATTCATTTTCAGTATTTTCAAAACTTTTAAGTAAAGTATCAGTATTTGCAAACTCAAAGTTATAAGCAGAAAATTCTTTTTCAGCTTGTAAGAAAACTTCTTTATATTTCACACCATTATTGTTCCAATCCAGATCAAAAACATTGTTTTTTTCTTGAACAAACATACATAGCCTCTCAAGACCATAAGTAATTTCAACTGGAACAGGTTTACATTCTATGCCTGTCATTTGTTGAAAATAAGTAAATTGAGTAATCTCCATTCCATCACACCAAACTTCCCATCCTAATCCTGCTGCCCCTAAGGTTGGACTTTCCCAATCATCTTCAACAAAACGGATATCATGATTTTTTACATCAATGCCGATAGCCGCTAAGCTTTTTAAATATGTTTGTTTAATATTACTCGGGGATGGTTTAATAATTACTTGATATTGATAATAGTGTTGTAAACGATTTGGGTTTTCACCGTATCTGCCGTCCGTTGGTCGTCTTGAAGGCTGAACGTAAGCAGCTTTCCATGGTTTAGTGCCTAGAGATCTTAGTGTGGTTGCAGGATGAAAAGTTCCAGCCCCAACCTCTAAATCGTATGGCTGTAAAATTACACAACCATTTCTTCCCCAAAATTTTTGAAGATTCATTATTATATCTTGAAAAGAAAGAGGGTTATTTTTTTTTTTAACTTTTTTTTTAGCTGGCATCTATAAACCAAATTTTTGCCACATCGATTTTTCTTCAATTAAATTTACAAGTTTTTCAACTGGATCTTGATTGGATGAAGAAAGTTTTCTTGCAATAAAACCCTTGGGTTTTTCAAAAGATTTTATAATTACTTTTTCGCCAAATTTTTCTTTTAACACTTGATCAGCGTTTCCAATACCGTCAATTAACCCAAGCTTTAATGATGTTTTTCCAGTCCAAAATTCTCCAGTAAAAATATTATTTTTTTCGGGATCCTTAAGTTTTGATCCTCTACTATTTTGTACAACTTTTATAAAGTCTTCA
>CACAWF010000019.1 GCA_902536085.1 uncultured Pelagibacteraceae bacterium
TTAAAAATACCAAAGAAGTTGGTAAGTTTAAAGTAATAAGTCAATCATCTATTTCATCAGGAGTTAGAAGAGTTGAGGCATTAAGAGACAAGCAATTAGAAGAATACGAAAAAACACAAAAAAGAGATAAATCTCTTAAAGAATCTAATCTTAAAAAAGATATAAAACTAATTAAAAACGAACTACAAAAATTAAAAGTTGAACCTCATTTTAATGAAGATTTAGATTTGTCTGAAAATTTAAAAAATTTAAGTAAACAGCTTAATAAAGTAAAAATTGAAGGTATCAAGAAAGATAAAAGTAAAAATATAATCAAGGATAAAAAAATTGGGAATATATTAATTAGAGAACAAATTTTAAAAGATTTTCCTCCAAAAGAATTGAGGAGTGTAATTGATCAAGGAAAAAAAGATATTAAATCCGGAATAATAATTAGTATTTCGACTTTTGAGGATAAGGTCGGTTTAGCTGTAGGAATTTCTAAAGACTTAACATCAAAATATGATGCTGTCGATTTAGTAAAAGCTGCGTCTGCTATTTTAGGTGGCAAAGGTGGTGGTGGTAGAAAAGATTTTGCACAAGCCGGTGGAGTAGATCAAAATAAAATTGAGGATGCTTTTAAAGAAATATCAAAAAAAATTAGTTAAGTTTCTTCTTTAAATTTCCATCAATAGCTTCTAAGAATTGACTCGTGGTTAGATATTTATTTGATTTATCTATTAAAATTGCTAAATCTTTAGTCATTGAACCACTTTCAACTGTTTTAACGCATACTTCTTCAACATTACTAGAAAATTTAATTAGTTCCTCGTTCCCATCAAGTTTTCCTCTATGAGCCAAACCCCTTGTCCAAGCAAATATAGATGCTATTGGGTTTGTAGAAGTTTCTTTACCTTGTTGGTGCATTCTATAATGTCTAGTAACAGTTCCATGAGCAGCTTCTGACTCGACTGTTTTGCCGTCTGGCGTCATTAACACGCTAGTCATGAGACCTAAAGATCCAAATCCCTGAGCAACAGTATCAGATTGTACGTCACCATCATAATTCTTACACGCCCAAACGTATCCACCATCCCATTTCATAGCGCATGCAACCATGTCATCAATTAATCTATGTTCGTAAGAAATATTTGCTTTTTTAAACTTATCAGAAAATTCTTTTTCAAAAACTTCTTGGAAAAGGTCTTTAAACCTACCATCATATGCTTTAAGAATTGTGTTTTTAGTAGACAAATAAACTGGCCATTTTCTTCCAAGACCGTAGTTCATACATGCTCTTGCAAAATTTTTAATAGAATCATCTAAATTGTACATTGTAAGAGCAGTTCCAGATCCGGGGAAATCAAAAACTTTAAACTCTTTCTTATCTTTTCCATCTTTAGAAGTCCATTTGACTTCTAAATTTCCTTCACCTGGTATAAGAAAATCAGTGGCTCGGTACTGATCACCAAAAGCATGTCTTCCTATCACTATTGGTTTTGTCCAACCGGGAACTAATTTAGGAACATTTTTACAAATAATTGGTTCTCTAAAAACTGTACCACCTAAGATATTTCTAATGGTACCATTTGGAGATCTCCACATTTTTTTTAATTTAAATTCTTCTACTCGAGCCTCGTCTGGTGTAATAGTAGCACATTTTACACCTACTCCATGTTGTTTAATTGCATTTGCCGCATCCACCGTGATTTGGTCATCAGTTTTATCTCGGCTTTCCATACCTAGATCATAGTATTTAAGATCTACTTCAAGATATGGCTTAATTAGCTTATCTTTTATGAATGACCAGATAATTCTAGTCATTTCGTCGCCATCTAATTCAACTATCGGATTTTTAACTTTTATTTTTGCCATAAAATATTGATTGATAAACTTTGATTTTTATACATATTAGAAAAAAATTAGCAAACTTAAAATTATGTTTAATTCAATTTTTCCAAAGATTCATAAAGAGGGCTATAAATTCTTAGCTATTTCTGTTTTAGCTACATTTATACTTTTGTTTTTTTCAAAGTTGTTAGGTTTTCTTTTGATCATAATTACAGTGTGGATATATTATTTCTTCCGCGATCCTGATCGTTTTCCAATCAACAATGATGCTTTTCTTGTTAGTCCAGCAGATGGCTTAATAACAGATATTTCTGAGAAGTCAGGACCAGAAGAACTCAGATTAGAAAATACTACTTTTACAAAAGTAAGCGTGTTTATGAATGTTTTTAATTGTCATGTAAATAGATTGCCAGTTTCTGGAAAAATTGAGGAAATATATTATAAACCTGGAAAGTTTTTGAACGCCTCTCTTGATAAAGCAAGTGAAGAAAATGAGAGAAACTATTTTAAAGTAAGGTCAAAAAAAGATAATGAAGAAATCATCATAGTTCAGATAGCAGGTCTAATCGCTAGAAGAATAGTATGCGAAGTAGAACAAGGGCAAGATTTAAAACAAGGCGATCGAGTTGGAATGATAAGATTTGGAAGCCGTGTCGATATATATTTTAAAAATAAAAAAGTATTAGCAAAAGTTGGCCAAAATGTTGTAGCAGGAGAAAGTTTGATAGCTTCAGAATGATAGAACAAAATAAAAAATTTAAATTAGTATCTTCAAAAAAGACAAGATACCTTCTTCCGAATATCCTTACATTAGCAGGAGTTTGTCTTGGTATAAGTTCAATTAAATTTTCTATAGATGGAAATTTTAGTCTCTCAGTAATATTAATTTTATTTGCTGCAATTTTAGATGCTTTAGATGGAAGAGTTGCGAGATTGATAAAAGGAACATCTGATTTTGGCAAGGAGCTGGACTCACTTACTGATTTTGTAAGCTTTGGCATAGCTCCTGTTCTTATTTTATATTTTTGGGAATTAAATAATTATGGAAACCTAGGTTGGGCTATTGCTTTGATTTACTCAGTTTGTTGTGTTTTGAGATTGGCAAGATTTAATTTAACTAGATTTGAAGGCAATCAAGACTGGAAAAATAATTTTTTTGAAGGAATTCCATCCCCCGCTGGAGGAATAATAATATTAATGCCTTTAGTTTATGAGTTGAGTGATTTAAGTTTTGGCATCGAGGTGAGTAATTTTACTCCATATCTAACTATATTTATTGCTTTATTATTAGTTAGTAAAGTTCCCACTTTATCATTCAAAAAAATTTCGATTTCCTCAAAAGCAACAATATTTTTGTTACTTGCAGCTGGAGTAATTTTTATTGCTTTATTATTTTATACTTTTGAAGCTCTTTTTATATTCTCTTTAATATATCTATTCTTGATACCTGTTAGTCTTTTCATATTTAAAAAGCAGCAAAAAAAATATTTGTCAAAAATATCTGATGATGATCATGAAGATATTTTATAATGAAAAAATCAAAACGCGTAAAAAAGAGTAATTCTTGGAAAATAAAGCAAAATAGGGACCAGTTTTTTAAAAAATCAAAAACATTAGGATATAGATCTAGAGCATCATTTAAATTAATTGAACTCAATGAAAAGTTTAAATTCATAAAAAAAAGTACATTTTTGTTGGATCTTGGAGCGTACCCTGGTGGCTGGTCTCAAGTATCGAGTAAAATTGCAACTAATGGTAAAATTTTATCGATTGATATCAAACAAATGGAACCAATAAATAAGGTAAAATTTATTAAATGTGATATTTTTGACTCAAAGACTAAAGACAAGATTATAGATTTTTTTCAAGGTAAAATTGACGTAATAATCTCGGATATGGCTGCAGATACTACAGGAAATAAGTCTTTGGACTCAATCAGGACTAACCAATTATGTTCTAAAGCTTTAGAGTCATCTAAAGAAATGCTCAAACAAGAGGGAGTATTCGTGTCAAAGTTATTTATGGGAGATGATTTTATAACGGTAAAAGATCTTGCTAAATCCCTCTTTAAAGATGTAAATTTTTTTAAACCCCAATCGAGTAAAACTGAGTCTAAAGAGACTTATATACACTGTAAAATTTTAAAGACTTTATAAATTTGAAAAATTGTATATAAGTTTATATGGGTACAATTAAAGAATCTTTAACCTTTGACGACGTCTTGTTACTTCCAAGATATTCCAATGTGCTACCTTCACAAACAGACATATCCTTAGATTTGACAAACAAAATTTCACTTAAAGTACCCTTTTTATCCTCTGCAATGGACACCGTAACGGAGGCTAAAATGGCTATCGCGATTGCTGATTCTGGTGGAATTGGAATTATACATCGTAATTTAAGTTCTCAAAATCAGTCAAAAGAAGTATTCAAAGTTAAGAAAAAAAAATTGGTTGTTGGAGCAGCTGTTGGGACTAATAAAGAAGATATAGATAGAGCTAAAATGTTACTTGATAGTGGTTGTGATTTGATTGTTATTGATACAGCACATGGACATAGTGAAAAAGTGTTAAAATCACTTTCAAAATTAAAAAAAATTAATGGGGAAATACCAATTTGTGTTGGCAATATCGCTACAGCAGAAGCAGCAAAAAAACTATTTGATTCAGGAGCTGATATTATAAAAGTTGGAATAGGACCAGGTTCAATTTGCACTACAAGAATGGTAGCAGGAATCGGAGTACCCCAAATATCAGCGATAATGGAAGTCAAAAGTGCACTTAAAAATAAAAAGATTAAAATTATTTCTGATGGAGGAATAAAATTTTCTGGAGATATTGCTAAAGCTTTAGCTGCTGGTGCAGATGCAATTATGATGGGCTCGATTTTTGCTGGAACTGAAGAGAGCCCAGGAAAAAAATTTGAATATAGAGGAAAAATTTTTAAAAAATATAGAGGAATGGGTTCAATTGGTGCAATGTCCTCAGGTTCAGCAAACCGATATTTCCAAAAGAACTTCAAAGATAAATCTAAATTCGTCCCCGAGGGAGTCGAAGCTAGAGTAGAATTTAAAGGAAAAGTTTCCAATATTATTTATCAATTAAAAGGAGGATTGCGTTCATCAATGGGATATATTGGGGCTAAGAATTTAGCTCAAATATCAAAAAATGCTAAATTTATTAAAATTACAAAAGCTGGATTCTAT
>CACAWF010000020.1 GCA_902536085.1 uncultured Pelagibacteraceae bacterium
ATCTCCTGCGCACGCAATGAAATATCCACCGGATGCTGCAACGTCTTCGGCAAATATAATAACTTTTACTTTATTTTTTTCAGCAAGCTGTCTTATATAGCTATAAATTAAATGTGACTGAACTGGTGATCCTCCAGGAGAGTTGATTGATATTGCAACGTGAGTGATTTTTTTTACCCCAAAAGCTTTCTTTAAAATATCTCGCTGATTGGCCAATTCTATGCCTTGTTTAAATTTCCCCGCTGAACCTATGATGCCTGTAAGTCTTACATGCGGAACTACTTTTTTTTTCTTAAAAATTGAAAACATTTTTTTTGATGATTAATTATATTCTTATAACAGTAAAAAATTAAATTTTAATTAATAATTACGCTACTTGTAGTTGAATTGTGGGTGCGTCACCACGGGACCATTTAAAAATTTATTATTAGTCAAAAATAAATATAAATATCGCATATGGGATTAGTTGTACCTCTAAAAAAATCAGCAAATTCTGCTTATCTAGAACTTAAAAACTCTCTTGGTGATAAACTACAAAAGGTTGAAAATCTTATCCAAGAAAAATTGAAAAGCGAAGTAAATCTAATTCAAAAAATGAGCAATCATCATTTAAGATCGGGCGGTAAAAGATTAAGAGCACTCCTTACTTTAGAGTCTGCAAAATTAACAGGGTATAAGGAAGATAATAGAGATATTAATTTAGCTGCTTGTGTTGAATTAATACATTCTGCAACTCTTTTACACGATGATGTAATTGATGAGAGTGAATTAAGGAGAGGAGTTAAAACTGCAAATTCTGTTTGGGGCAATCAATCTTCTATTTTGGTAGGTGATTATTTACTTAGTAGATGTTTTGAAATGATGGTTGAAGACGGTGATTTAGAAGTTTTAAAATTGTTATCTTCTACATCCTCGAAAATTGCACAGGGTGAGGTGTTACAACTTCAGCATAAAGGAGAAGCTGATCTGTTAGAGGAAACATATATAGATATAATAAATTTAAAAACAGCTTCACTTTTCTCTGCAGCGACTAAAACAGGAGCTTGTTTATCAGGAGGTAATGAAAAAGAAAAAAAGGCTTTAGAGTCATATGGAAGAAATTTAGGTTTAGCTTTTCAAATAGCTGATGATGCACTTGACTTTTATGCGAAAGAAAAATTGTTTGGTAAAGAAATTGGTAAAGATTTTTTCGAGGGAAAAGTAACTCTTCCTATGATAATAATTTTTCAGAAAGGCAATGAAGAAGAAAAAACATTACTTAATGAAATTATGAAAAAAGAGAAAAGATCTGAAAAAGATTTTAATTATACTTTGTCTTTAATAAACAAATATAAAGCAGTCGAGGCTACATTTAAAAAAGCGGAATATTTTGTAAATGTTTCTTATGACTCACTTGCGATTTTTCCTGATAACGAAGATAAAAAAATTTTACAAAATTTAACCAGCTTTAGTCTCAACCGATCTTTTTAAGGATAAAGAAGTTCTCTCTCCCATTTGTAATTATTTTTTTTGTAATTTAATCTTTCGTGAATTCTTCCTTCTCCATCTAGCCAAAATTCTATTTCTTCTGGCAAAAGTCTCCATCCAGACCAGTGAGGAGGTCTTGGAACATTTTGTTGATCAGGATATTTTTTTTCAAAATCTTTAATCCTATTTAAGAAAGTTTCTCTTTGGTCTAATATTTCTGATTGAGAGGATGCCCAAGCGCCTATTCTGTTTTTATAAGGACGAGAATTAAAATAATCATCTGCTTCATTTTCTGAAACTTCTTCAACTTTTCCTATAACTCTTACTTGACGTCTTAAACTCTTCCAATGAAAACACATCGAAGCTTTCTGGTTGTCTTTTAATTCGTTACCTTTTCTACTATTGAAGTTAGTATAAAATACAAATCCTTTATCACTAAGACCTTTAAGAAGGACCATCCTGACATTCGGTTGATTATTTTTATTCGATGTTGCTACAGCAACAGCATTAGGGTCATTAATTTCAGTTTCTTCTGCTTTTGAAAACCATTTTTTGAACAATTCTATAGGATTGTCCAGATCTTCGAAACAAATATCAATTCCTAAGGAATTTTTGCCATTTTTTTGATTCATAATTTCTTTAAAATAATTTATACATTAATTATCTATGTCTTTTAATACTTTTGGAAAAATTTTTAGATTTACAACTTGGGGAGAGTCTCATGGGCCAGCTATTGGCTGTGTTATCGATGGTTGTCCACCAAATATACCTTTATCTGAGAAAGATATTCAAAAGGATATGGATAGAAGAAGGCCAGGGCAGTCAAAATTCACTACTCAGAGAAAAGAGTCTGATAAGGCCATAATTTTATCAGGGGTTTTCGAGGGAAAGACGACCGGCACTCCAATATCAGTTATTATACATAATGAAGACAAAAGATCTAGGGACTATGAAACAATAAAAAATAAATTTAGACCTGGTCACGCAGATTATACTTATTTCAAAAAATATGGAATCAGAGATTTCAGGGGAGGTGGAAGACAATCTGCAAGAGAGACTGCTTGCAGAGTTGCAGCAGGTGCTATTGCAAAAGTTGTTTTAAAAAAAATAATTGGTTCGAAGTTTAATGTTATTGGTGCAGTAACTCAATTGGGCTTGATGTCGTGTGATAAAACAAATTGGAATGATAATGAAATAAGAAAAAATCCTTTTTTCTGTCCTGATAAAAAGTCTGTAAAGCTTTGGGAAAAATATCTTTTAGCTGTAAGAAAAGCAGGTTCATCTTGTGGTGCAATTATTGAATTAAGAGCAACTGGTATTCCAGTTGGCTTAGGAGCTCCGATTTACTCAAAATTAGATACGGATATAGCTGCAGCTTTAATGAGCATCAATGCTGTGAAGGGAGTAAATATTGGAGCAGGTATGAACGCAGCTTTTTTAAGTGGTGAAGAAAACTCTGACGAGATGAGTAAGAGCTCAGGAAAAGTAAAATTTAAATCAAATAAAGCTGGAGGAATTTTAGGCGGGATTTCTTCAGGTCAGAATATTGTTGCTTCATTCGCAGTAAAACCTACATCTTCAATTTTAACAAGTAGGAAAACAATTGATAAAAAAGGCAAAAATACAAATATTTCCGTAAAGGGAAGACATGATCCTTGTGTTGGTATAAGAGCTGTTCCGATAGGTGAAGCAATGATTAATTGTGTTCTATTAGATCATTTTTTAATGAATAGAGCCCAATGCGGTTAATTAAGATATCTTATTCTTATTTTTGGCTAAAATTATATTGGAATTTAAAGTCTCTTCAACTTTTTTTATAATTGAAAGGTTGTCAAGTCCAGCTACCTCATACATTTTATCAGGAGTATCTTGATCTATAAATATATCTGGTAAAATCATAGATCTAAATTTTAAACCAGTGTCAAAAACACCTCTGTCAGACAACATTTGCATTACATGTGATCCAAAACCTCCTATTGAACCCTCTTCGATTGTTATTAAAACTTCATGATTAGTTGCAACTTCCATAATTAATTTTTCATCTAAAGGTTTAGCAAATCTTGCGTCTACAATTGTGCAGTCTATACCTTTTAAAGAAAGTTTTTCCGATGCTTTTTTACATTCTTCGAGCCTTGTACCAAAATTTAATAAAGCTACTTTTTTACCCTCTTTAATTATTCTTGCTTTTCCAATAACTAATTTTTCTTTTACTGAGGGTAATTCCACTCCTGTGCCACTTCCTCTTGGATACCTAAAAGCAGAAGGTCTATCATTTATATCTACTGAAGTATTAATCATCTTTACTAATTCAGCTTCATCACTAGCAGCCATCACAACAAAATTTGGTAAAGTTGCTAGGTAAGTTATATCAAATGAGCCTGCATGAGTTGGTCCATCTGCACCGACGAGACCTGCTCTATCAATAGCAAATCTTACTGGAAGAGATTGTAATGCTACATCGTGTACCACTTGATCATAGGCTCTTTGCAAAAAAGTTGAATAAATGGCTGCGTAAGGCTTATAGCCCTCTGTAGCTAACCCTGCAGCAAAAGTTACAGCGTGTTGTTCCGCAATACCAACATCAAAAGTTCGTTCAGGAAATTTTTCCTCAAATAAATTTAAACCTGTACCTGAAGGCATAGCACCTGTAATTCCTATAATTTTAGTATCTTGTTCAGCATGCTTAATTAAAGTCTCAGCGAATACTTTAGTGTAAGAAGGAGCGTGTGATTTAGATTTCGATTGTTCTCCTGTTGAAATATTAAATTTTGAAACTCCATGATACTTATCTCCTGAGTCCTCTGCAGGTTTGTACCCCTTACCTTTTTGAGTTCTAACATGGATCAGTACAGGTCCTTTGTGTTTTGAATTTTTTACATTTTCAAAAATTTGAACTAAATTTTCTACGTTGTGTCCATCAATTGGACCAACATAATAAAATCCTAACTCGCTAAATAAAGTTCCACCAGTCACGATGTTTCTTAATAAATCCTCTGCTTTTCCTGCTTTTTGTGAAAATCTTTTTGAGAAAGCAGAAATAATCATTTTCAACGTTTCTCTAAAACTAAAATATAATTTTCCAGACAATAGTTTTGCCAAATAATTGCTCATAGCACCGACGGGTCGTGCGATTGACATATCATTGTCATTTAATACTACGATTAAATTTGATTTTAAGGCACCAGCGTTATTCATTGCTTCATAGGCCATACCTGCACTCATTGCTCCATCTCCAATTACTGCAATTACATTATTATTATTATTTGAAAGTTTTTTTGCGACAGCCATACCTAAAGTTGAGGAAATAGATGTAGAGCTATGAGCGGCTCCAAAAGGATCATATTCACTCTCGGTTCTTTTTGTAAACCCAGAAAGACCTCCTCCTTTTCTCAAAGTTCTGATACGGTCTCTTCTACCAGTTATTATTTTATGAGGATAACATTGATGGCTTACGTC
>CACAWF010000021.1 GCA_902536085.1 uncultured Pelagibacteraceae bacterium
AAGATAAATTTTGAATGCTTTGAGCCGAAAGTTTTTGCTCATTAAATTTAGGATAGAATTTACCTAAAACATAATCTGGAGCTAAAAAAGATAAAGATATTATTAAAAACGCTATGATCTCGTACCATCTTAATCTATTTATAAACCATTGTTGTGTGGCAGCAGTAAAGACTAAAATTCCAATCAATGAAGTTAATATAACTAATAAAGCTTGCCAGATACTATCTACCCCTATTAATAGTAATTCGTGATTAAACAAAAAGACTATTGGTAAAATTCCAGTTCTTAAACTATACCAAATAGCTTGAAGTCCCGTTCTTAAAGGATCGCCACCAGAAATTGCTGCTGCTGCATAAGATGCTAAACCAACAGGTGGTGTTACATCAGCCATCAATCCAAAATAAAATACGAATAAGTGAACAGCGATTAACGGAAAAATAAAGCCCGAAGCATTTCCAACATCAACTAAAACTGTAGCCATTAGAGAAGCAACTACTACATAGTTTGCAGTTGTAGGAAGACCCATTCCAAGTAACAAGCAAAGTATAATAGTTAATAAGATTAATATAATTACATTGTCCCTTGCTATTGTCTCAATCACTATTATTAAATTTGTACTTAGACCTGTAGAGCCCACTGCACCAACAATTATCCCAGCTGTAGCGATTGCGATCCCTACTCCCACCATATTAATAGCACCTTTCTGAAGACCAACTATTGTTTGATTGTACCAATCAATCAAACCAGTTTTAAAATCAGGATTTTTAATTATACGACTTACTAAGTTAACTAATACTAAAGATAACGTTGCGTAGAAGATAGAAAAACCTGCTGTATATCTCATATAAACAAGTAAAAAAATTAAAACAAAAATAGGTATTAAAAAATGTAGTCCAGATAAAAAAGTTTTTTTAAGATGCGGAACATCAGCGTCATCCATCCCTTTTAATCCCAATTTAAGGGCTTCTAAATGAGAAATGTAAAATAAAGCAATGTATGAAATGATAGCTGGTAAAAAAGCATGTTTTACGACTTCAAAATAAGTAACACCTATAAAACTTGCCATTACAAAAGCTGCGGCTCCCATAACCGGAGGCATTATTTGTCCATTAACAGATGAAGAAACTTCAATAGCTCCTGCTTTCTCTTGAGAGAAACCAGTTTTCTTCATAATAGGAATTGTAAAAGTTCCAGTTGTTACAGTATTTGCAATTGATGAGCCTGAGATCATACCAGTCATTCCAGATCCTAAAATCGCAGCTTTAGCTGGGCCTCCTCGCATTTTTCCAACCATTGCAAAAGCTAAATCTAAAAAATACTTTCCACCACCAGCGGTTTCTAATAAAGCTCCAAATAGCACAAACAAAAATATAAAATCCACTGAAACCCCAATGGGTATTCCAAATATTGCTTCTTGATCAAACCATTGAAATCCTACTAATCTTTTTACAGAAAGTCCGCCGTGAGAAATAATATCAGGAGCATATTTTCCAAAATAAGAAAATAAGAGGAAACAGACTGCAATGATAACTAAAGGTAAGCCTATAGCTCGTCTAGTTGCTTCTAATAAAATTAATATACCTGTGGCCCCAATTATAAGTTCAACTGGAACTTTAAAACCAAATATTTCTTTTACTAAAAGGATGCCGCCTCTATTTACTAAATCGTCATAGAAAAAATAAATATATAAACAACTTAATGCCCCAGTTATGCTAATTATAATATCAATTGCTGAAATCTTTTTTCCCCTAACTGCTGGAAAAATTAAAAAAGCTAAAGTTAAAGCAAAACCTAAGTGAATGGCTCTTGCAGGTAATCCTTTAAACATTCCAAAATTAAACCAAAAAGGAAAAGGAGAGGCGTACCAAAGTTGAAAAAAGGTCCAAAGTATTGCTATACCAAAAACTATTTTTAAATGGATTCCTGATAAATTTCGAGTTGGAGAAATATCTTCTTGTATTTTATCTTTTATCTTACTTTGAATGTTTTGATTCATTTTAGCTAAGATACCTTATTCTAAAAAAAAAGGCCCAAGAAATATTGGGCCTTTTTTAATTTAATTAAAAAGTTGAATTACATTAATCCAGCTTCTTTGTAGTACTTAATTGCGCCTGGATGTAATGGAGCCGATAAACCATCAGCTATCATGTTTTTCTTTTCCAGTGGTCCAAAAGCAGGGTGTTGAGCTCTGAAATCATCAAAGTTTTCCATTACCGCTTTTGTTACTAAGTATACAAGCTCTTCAGAAACATTTGCGCTTGTAACAACAGTAGCTTTTACACCAAACGTTGTAGCGTCTTTTTTCTGGTTTGAGTAAGTTCCTTTAGGAATAACTGCTTTAGCGTAGTAGTCTGCTCCATCAATTAAACCTTGAACTGGTGCGCCTGTTAAATTAATTGGACTAGCTTTTGCTTTACAAGTAGCTGCTTGCTCCATAGCACCATTAGGAAATCCTACTGAATAACCAAATGCATCTATTTTACCATCACAAAGAGCTTTTACTTGTTCAGAAGAAGTAAGTTCAGTAGTTGCTTTAAACATACTCATATCTGCTCCCATAGCTTTCATTAATTCTTCCATAGTTCCTCTTTGACCAGAACCTGGGTTACCAATGTTTACTGTTTTTCCTTTTAGGCCTTTGAAATTTTTAATTCCAGATTTTTTACTAGCCCAAATTTGAAAAGGTTCATTGTGAACAGAAAATACAGCTCTTAAGTCACTAAACTGTTTTCCTTCCCATTTGCTAGAACCATTGTAAGCATGATACTGCCAGTCTGACTGAGCAACACCAAATTGAAACTCACCATCTTTGATTTGTCCAATATTGTAGTTAGATCCACCTGTTGAAGGTGCAGTACATCTGTAAGCTTTAGCTGTACCTTTTTTTCTACCATGATCAGCGCTTATTGCTGATTTGTGTAACATTTTACAAATAGCGTTACCCGTTTGGAAATACACTCCAGTTGGTCCGCCTGTTCCTATAGTAAAGAACTCTGCTGATCTTGCGATTGAAGTAAATGGGCTTGAAAAAGCAATCATTACTAAAGCCGCAGAAATCACTGATATTATTTTTCTCATGTGTTCTCCCTTTTGTTAGTTGATTAATTTAACTACGATATTTAATTAAGGTCAAAGAGATTCTCACAAATTTTTGGCCCAATTTGAGAGCTTAGTAGTGCCTTCAACTACATTTGGGGCATACCTCTTGACCATTTTCTCACTTATTGATTTGTAATCTGAAACATTTTTATAAAATTCCACGCCATCAAAGTCAGTATAACTTAATCTGACTAACATTTTTTTTGGATTAAATCCAAAATCTGAACCCGGTAATAATGCTACACCAGTGTCATTTAATATTGCATCACAAAGTTGAGCTGAAGTTTTAAATTTTTTATTCCTAAATTCTGGCATTAAATAAAATGCTCCTTGAGGGGGGTTGATCAAAACCTTATTGGATTTTAAATTATTAAAAACATATGTGCCAACAGCTTTTAAAATGCTTCTCACTTTTAATTTATAATCTTCATAATCTCCATCATATGCTTCAACGGCAGCAAATTGAGTTGGGGTGTTTACTGTAGAATAAGACTCACTTGCTAAAGATTTTAAACTATTCATAAACTCTTTTAAACCCTTGGGTACAGCCAAAAATCCTAATCTCCAACCTCCTGCCCCACACCATTTGCTTAATCCTCCACTTATAAATGTTGATTCAGGATAAAATTCAGATATTGATTTGTAATTGTTATCAAATGAGAGATCTGTATAAATTTCATCAGATAGTACGATTAATTTATATTTTTTTGCTACAAAAGCTAAATCTTTTAAATTATTGCAAATTGCGCCTGAAGGATTATTTGGTGAATTTAAGATTAGTATAAGATTTTTTTTTTTACCAATTTTTTTTAATTTATTTTCTAGCTCTTTTGCAGTGGGAAACCAATTATTTACTTGTGAAGTTTCTAGCCAATGAACTTTGTTTAAACCTATTTGAGCTTGTGGCTCATAAGATACCCAACTTGGAGCTGGTGTTAAAATTTCTCCATTAAATGCCACATGCATTAATAACATTGCCTCTTTTGACCCAGGTGTAATTAAGATATTTTCTTTTGCATAATTTACACCAGTTTTATTGTATAAATATTTTGATATTTTATTCCTGAGTTCAGGTAATCCTTGTATTGGCAAGTACTCTTTTTTATGAGCATTGCTTTTTAAAGTTTGTACGATTTTTTCTGGTATTTGAAATGGAGATTGTCCAAATCCAAATCTATGAATTTTTTTTCCTTTTTCAATTAATTTTTTTGATTTTTCGTTAATTGCTAATGTAGCAGACTCTTTTAACCTTAATATATTTTTTTTTACTTTAGATGGCATTTAAATTGAATTACCTATACGGGGACTGCCTATTAAAAGTCAAATCAAATATAAAATAGGAACATTTGACAAATTGATTCGGTCATGTTTTAATCCCATTTTGTTCTCAACTTTGATCTACATATAGTATAAAAAAAAATAATTAACACAAAAAATGAAAAGTCACCCTCAAAGAATTTTAGCATTATTAGGACCAACTAATACTGGCAAAACATATGTAGCCATTGAAAAAATG
>CACAWF010000022.1 GCA_902536085.1 uncultured Pelagibacteraceae bacterium
AACATTTGAATTCCTCTTTTTACATCCAACAGTGCAAGATCTTGAGGAGTAGAAACTATAATGGCACCATCAACTTTTATCTCTTGTACAAAAGTTAATTGAGTATCACCTGTACCTGGAGGCATATCAATTATTATTACATCCCTATCACTCCATTTAACTTTTTGTGTCATAGTTTTAATTGCACTTATAACCATTGGACCTCTCCACATCATTGGAGTTTGTTCATCAATCAAAAATCCCATTGACATGCATTGAACTCCAAACTTTTCTAAAGGTACAATCGATTTATTATCCTCACTTTTAGGTTTTTCTTTTAAATTTAGAAGTTTAGGCAGAGAGGGACCATAAACATCAGCATCGAGTATACCAATTTTTAATCCAAATTTTTGTAATGCAAAAGCTAAGTTAACAGCAACTGTAGATTTACCTACTCCGCCTTTAGCGCTTGAAACGAGAATAGTATATTTAGTCCCACTAATTGGAGTTTTTACAAATTGCTTTGGAGGAGGTTTTTGGCTCATGTTTCAATTTTTATCAATTGTTTAGACATTTTAGCGCTCCTTCTTAACTTGTTTTTAAGGTAAAAGTCACTATATAAAGTGTCATGAGTTTCAAAGATAAGATTTTAAACAACCAATCTCCATGGGGAACTCCTCCAGGTGGAGACGGTGGAAGAGGTTCTCCAGGTGGAAATGGATCTGGATCAAGACAAGATCCGCCAAGCATAGACGATGTTATAAAAAATTTTCAAAAAACTATTAATAAGTTCTCTGGAGGAAAGTCCGGAGGTTCAAGACCTATAATTATAGGCCTAATAATAATTGCTTTACTTTATATTGCTAGTGGTCTCTACAGAGTATTACCTGATGAACAAGGTGTAGTTTTAAGATTTGGTAAATATGTAAACACAACTCAACCAGGACTGCATTATCATTTTCCAACACCTTTTGAGAGAGTATTAACTCCAAAGGTTACAAAAGTTAATCGTGTAGATGTTGGCTTTAGACCAGCGAGTGATACCGGGAGATCATCTGGTGTAGGAAACGTTCCTGAGGAAAGCCTTATGTTGACCGGAGATGAAAATATCGTAGATATAAATTACTCCGTTTTTTGGGTGATTAAAGATGCTCAAAAATTTTTATTTAATATTCAAAGTCCAGTTGAAACAGTTAAGGCAGCATCAGAGACTGCAATGAGAGAGGTAATTGCAAAAAATAGAATTCAAAATATTTTAACTGAGGGTAGATCAAAAATAGAGGTAGAAGTCCAAGAGATAGCTCAATTAATTTTAGACGAGTACGGTTCAGGAATTCAATTAACTCAAGTTCAAACACAACAAGCAGACCCACCTGAGCAAGTTATAGATGCATTTAGAGATGTACAGGCTGCTAGAGCAGATAGAGAAAGATCTAAAAACGAAGCAGAGGCTTATGCTAACGATGTTATTCCAAGAGCAAGAGGGGAAGCAGAGCAAGTTTTACAACAAGCAGAAGCTTATAAAAAAGAAGTAGTGGCAAAAGCCGAGGGTGAAGCTAGTAGATTTTTAGCTATTTATAATGAGTATAAAAATGCAAAACAAGTTACTCAAGAAAGAATGTATTTGGAAACAATGGAAAAAGTTTTAGCTGATATTGATAAGGTAATTATTGATAAAGAGTCAGGTTCAGGTGTAGTTCCTTACTTACCTTTACCAGAATTAAAAAAAGGGAGTAACAATTAATGAGAGGCGTTAAATTTATAGTTCCAGCAATATTATTGGTTGGAGTAGTCGTTTTCCAATCATTATTTATTGTACAAGAAATTAGCCAAGCAATAGTTCTTCAATTTGGTGATCCAAAGAAAATCGTTACAAAAGCCGGATTGAATTTTAAATTACCTTTCATTCAGAACGTAGTTTACTTAGATAAAAGGATTTTAAACTTAGATAACGACCCAGAGGAAGTAATTGCAGCTGACCAAAAAAGATTAATAGTTGATGCCTTTGCAAGATTTAAAATTGTAGATCCATTAAAGTTTTATATTTCAGTAGGAAATGAAAGAGTTGCGAGATCAAGATTATCTACGATAATCAATTCTAGAATTAGAGGTGTACTAGGTACACAAGAATTAGCAACTTTACTATCAACTGATAGAGCGAGACAGATGCAAATTATACAATCACAAGTAAATGAAGAGGCAAAGAATTTTGGAATAAATATTGTAGACGTAAGAATTAAAAGAGCAGACTTACCTCCTGCCAACAGTGAAGCAATTTATAAACGAATGCAGACCGAAAGGGAAAGAGAGGCAAAAGAATTTAGAGCACAAGGAGCAGAGATTGCACAAAAAATCAGATCGACAGCAGACAAAGATGTTACTGTAATTTTGGCTCAAGCAAATAAAAAATCCGAAATTATGAAAGGTGAAGGTGATGGTCAGAGAAATAAAATTTTTGCCAACGCTTTCGGTAGAGACCCACAATTTTTTGCATTCTACAGAGCTATGCAAGCATATGAGAAAGCTTTAATAGGTGGAGAAACGTCACTAGTATTATCGCCAGATAGTGATTTCTTTAAGTTTTTTGGAAAATCAATAAAGCCAAATATTAAAAGATAACTATAATTAAAATTGTGAGTGAGTTTATTATTGCAATTGGCCTAATTTTTTTTGTGGAGGGTCTGTTTTTAGCCATTTTCCCGTCAAGAATTAAAAGCATATTAGAATTGATCAAAAATACGCCTGAGAATCAATTAAGATTATATGGAATAGTATTTTTGATTATCGGTTTTTTAATAATTTGGTATATAAAAAGTTAAATGAAATTTGCTACTAAAATATTATTTTTATTAATTTTCATAAGCTACTCATCTGTTAATGCAAAACCTATTCCAGAGTCTTTTGCTGATTTAGCGGAAAAATTAATGCCATCTGTAGTAAATATTTCAACTACTCAAACTGTTAAAACAACGACAAACCAATTTCCCTTTCAATTTCCTCCTGGATCACCATTTGGAGAGATGTTTAAAGATTTTGAAAGACCTACAGAAAGAAAAGCTTCATCTCTTGGTTCTGGTTTTGTAATAAAAGAAGACGGAATTGTTATCACTAACAATCACGTGGTTGCTAATGCAGAGGATATTTTAGTCAGAGTTGGTGAAAAGGAATACGAAGCAACAGTTATTGGCGCTGACCCATATATGGATATTGCTGTGATAAAAATGAAAACAAGAGATAAATTTAAACCAGTATCCTTTGGAGACTCAAGTAAAGCGAGAGTTGGCGATTGGGTTGTAGCGATTGGGAACCCTTTTGGTTTAGGCGGCACTGTAACTTCAGGAATTATATCGGCTAGAAATAGACAGATCGGATTAACAAGGTACGAGGACTTTATACAAACCGATGCATCAATAAATCAGGGTAATTCAGGTGGCCCTTTATTTAATTTAAAAGGTGAAGTTATCGGAATAAACACTGCAATAATAGCTCCTGGTCAGTCAGGTTCTATAGGCATTGGTTTTGCAATTCCAGCTAATGCAGCTTCAAGTGTGATAGATCAACTTATTAAATTTGGAGAAACAAAAAGAGGATGGTTGGGCGTTAGGATACAAGAGGTCAGCAAGGAAATTGCAGAAGTTGAAAAGTTAAAAAAACCTGAAGGGGCATTAGTTGCAAGTGTTGGAAAAAATAGTCCTGCAGAAAAAGCAGGAATTAAAGCAGGAGATATTATTTTAGAATTTGACGGAAAAAGAATTAATACAATGAAAAAACTTCCAAATGTAGTAGCTGGAACCGAAGTAGGAAAAAGTGTTGAGCTTAAAATTTGGAGAAATAAAAGACTTATCTCAAAAAGACTTATCCTCGGTAGACTTGAAACTTCTGAAGAATTTAAAGAAACAAAACAAAAAAAAGTTAAAAAAGATATTGATATTGAAAGTTTAAAAATTGCAGTAAGAGAAATTACGGATATGGATATTTCCTCAAGAAATTTGAATAAAAAAACTACAGGAGTTGTAATTACGGATATCTCAAGTCGAAGTCCAGTGGCTAACTTATTAAGCATAAATGATATAATTATTGAAGTTCAAAAAACTTCTGTGAGAAATTCTACGGATCTAAAAAGAAAAGTTGAAGGCATCTTCAACAAGGGTGAAAAAACGTTGTTATTAACTATAATAAACAAAGATAATCGAAGACGATACCTTGGTGTAAAAATAAATTAATTTGTCTAAAAAAATTATTCTCTTAGCAGGTCCCACAGCATCAGGAAAATCAAAACTTGCAATTTATTTAGCAAAAAAACTAAATGGAGAAATAATTAATGCTGATAGTATGCAAGTATTTAAAGAATTCAAAATTTTATCGTCACGTCCAAATTTAGATGATACCAAAAAG
>CACAWF010000023.1 GCA_902536085.1 uncultured Pelagibacteraceae bacterium
TGATAGAAAACTAAAATGACCATTAATCCTTCAGAAGTAACCAAATTATTAAAAGATCAAATCAAAAACTTTGGTAATAAAGCAGAAATTTCAGAAATAGGTAAAGTTTTGTCAGTTGGAGACGGTATTGCACGAGTTTATGGATTGGACAATGTTCAAGCTGGGGAAATGGTAGAATTCGAAGATAGTTCTAAAGGAATGGCCTTAAATTTGGAAAACGATAACGTGGGTGTAGTTATTTTCGGTGATGATAAAAATATTAAAGAAGGTGATACTATAAAAAGAACAAATGCTATTGTAGATGTTCCAGTTGGTAAAGAACTTTTAGGTAGAGTAGTAGATGGATTAGGTAACCCTATTGATGGCAAAGGTCCACTTTCCGCCAAAACTAGAAAGCGTGTTGAGGTTAAGGCGCCAGGTATAATTCCAAGAAAATCAGTTAATGAACCAATGCAGACGGGTTTGAAGTCAATAGATTCGCTTATTCCAATCGGAAGAGGACAGAGGGAATTGATAATTGGAGATAGGCAAACTGGTAAGACTGCAGTGGCAATTGATACAATTATAAATCAAAAAAAAATAAACGAGTCATCAGATGAGAAGAAAAAATTATATTGTGTTTATGTAGCGATTGGTCAGAAAAGATCTACTGTAGCTCAAATAACAAAAACTTTAGAGGAAGCTGGCGCAATGAAATATACTACGATAGTTGCTGCAACAGCATCAGATTCCGCTCCATTACAATTCTTAGCTCCATACACAGGATGCACTATAGGAGAATATTTTAGAGATAATGGAATGCATGCTTTAATAGTTTATGATGATTTATCAAAACAAGCTGTGGCTTATAGACAAATGTCTTTATTACTAAGAAGACCTCCAGGAAGGGAGGCTTATCCTGGAGATGTTTTTTATTTACATAGTAGACTTTTAGAGAGAGCTGCAAAACTAAGTGATAAAAGTGGAGGTGGGTCCTTAACAGCGTTACCAATCATTGAGACTCAAGCCGGGGATGTTTCAGCGTATATACCTACAAATGTTATTTCTATTACTGACGGACAAATATTTTTAGAAACCGAACTATTCAATCAAGGAATTAGGCCTGCGGTAAATGTTGGTCTATCAGTTTCTAGAGTTGGTTCAGCAGCACAAACTAAGGCCATGAAAAAGGTCGCTGGATCAATAAAACTGGAATTAGCTCAATACAGGGAAATGGCTGCCTTTGCGCAATTTGGTTCAGATTTAGATGCATCCACTCAACAGTTATTAAATCGTGGCTCCAAATTAACCGAGCTATTAAAACAAGATCAATACTCTCCACTGACTGTGGCTGAGCAAGTTATCTCAGTGTTTACAGGTGTAAAAGGATATTTAGATGATGTGGACCTTAGTAAAATTAAAAAATTTGAAAAAGATATTCTGGAAAAGACTAAATCGGAAAAACCTGAAATTATAGAAACAATACAATCATCTGGAAAACTTGATGAAAATGCCGAGCAATTACTTTCTCAACTAATTGAAGAGTATAAAAAAGGAAATAAATAATGCCAAGTTTGGACGATTTAAAAAAAAGAATAAAAAGCGTAAAATCTACACAGAAAATTACCAAGGCAATGAAAATGGTAGCAGCAGCAAAACTTAGAAAAGCACAAGAAAATGCAGAGAGAGGTCGGCCTTATAGTCAAAAAATGCAAAATATTATTCTTAATTTAACCAAATCTATAAATGATCCTGCCAACGCACCTAAACTTCTTGTCGGAACGGGAAAAGATAAAACCTATTTATGTATTGTATTGACTGCTGATAGAGGATTATGTGGAGGTTTTAATTCAAACATTTGCAAATTAGCAAAAATGAATTTTAAAAAGATATTAGGTGAAGAAAAAATTTTAAAGATTATTACTGTTGGATCTAAAGGATTAGATCAAATTAAACGGGAGTTTGGAAAATATATAGTAAAAAAGTTTAGTTTTAAGGAAAAGAAACAAATTACTTTTAAAGAAGCAGAGATAATAGGAAAGGAAATTATAAGCTTATTTAATTTAAATGAATTTGATAAATGTATTATATTTTATAATAATTTTAAAAACGTAATTACCCAAATACCTCAAGCTCAACAAATCATACCTGCTAAAAATGAAACTGTATTCACTGAAGAGAAAAATTTATCAACCTATGAATTTGAGCCAGAAGAAGATGAGATTTTAGAGGATTTACTGCCAAAAAATATTTCAACCCAAATTTATAAAGCATTTCTAGAAAATGCTGCGAGCGAGCAAGGATCAAGAATGACCGCAATGGATAACGCTACTAGAAATGCTGGAGATTTAGTGGACAAACTTACAATTAATTATAACAGAAGTAGGCAAGCTTCAATTACTAAAGAACTAATAGAAATTATTTCAGGAGCAGAGAGTTTATAATTATGAAAAATAAAGGAAAGATAACACAAATTATTGGTGCAGTAGTGGATGTTAATTTTGATAATGATTTACCCGAGATTTATACAGCGCTGGAAACTCAAAATTCTGGAAATAAGTTAATTTTAGAAGTTGCACAACATTTAGGAGAAAACGATGTAAGAACGATAGCAATGGATGCAACAGAAGGTTTAAAAAGAGGAGACGAAGTGATAAATACTGGTTCGCCAATAAGTGTCCCAGTAGGTCCAGAAACTTTAGGTAGAATTATAAATGTAGTTGGAGAGTCAATTGATGAGAAAGGTGAAGTAAAAACAAAAGAGAAGTGGCCAATACACAGACCTGCACCAAAATTTACTGATCAAGCAACAGAAACTGAACAGCTTGTTACCGGTATTAAAGTAATTGACTTGCTGGCTCCTTATGCAAAAGGTGGAAAAATTGGATTATTTGGAGGTGCGGGCGTTGGAAAAACTGTGACAATAATGGAATTAATAAATAACATTGCAAAGGCTCATGGTGGATTTTCTGTTTTTGCAGGGGTAGGCGAAAGAACAAGAGAAGGAAACGATCTTTATCATGAAATGATAGAGTCCGGAGTTATTAAGACAGATGGTAAGGGATCTAAAGCCGCTTTGGTTTATGGCCAAATGAATGAGCCTCCCGGAGCAAGGGCCCGTGTGGCATTAACAGGATTAACAGTTGCCGAATATTTTAGGGACAAAGAGGGTCAAGATGTACTTTTTTTTGTAGATAATATATTCAGATTTACTCAAGCTGGTTCAGAGGTTTCAGCTCTTTTAGGAAGAATTCCATCTGCAGTAGGTTACCAGCCAACATTGGCTACTGATATGGGAAATTTGCAAGAAAGAATCACTTCGACAGATAAAGGTTCTATAACATCGGTACAAGCTATTTACGTTCCTGCAGATGATCTTACAGATCCTGCGCCAGCTACATCTTTTTCACATTTAGATGCAACTACCGTATTATCAAGACAGATTGCAGAAATAGGAATTTATCCAGCAGTAGATCCATTAGACTCAACATCAAGAATTTTAGATCCGCGAATAGTTGGTGAGGAACATTATAGAGTAGCGCGTGATGTTCAAAAAGTTCTACAAGCGTATAAATCTCTTCAAGATATAATCGCTATTTTAGGTATGGATGAACTATCAGAGGAGGACAAATTAACAGTAGCCAGGGCGCGAAAAATACAGAGATTTTTATCACAACCTTTTTTTGTTGCTGAGGTTTTTACAGGTTCTCCAGGAAAACTAGTGAACTTAGATTCCACTATTAAAGGGTTTGACGCCATATGCAAAGGTGAATATGACCACTTACCTGAAGCAGCATTTTATATGGTAGGGGGAATTGAGGAAGTGGTAGAAAAAGCGGAAAAGCTTGCCAAAGATAAAAAATAATGTCTGAAAAATTTACGGTCGAATTAATATCACCAGAAAAATCATTTTTAAAAGCTGATACTACAGAAGTTATTATTCCTTCTTATGAGGGTGAGATGGGAATTTTAAAAGATCATGTTTCGTTCATAACTTTTTTAAGACCAGGAATAATTTATATTAATTCAGATATTAAGAAAAACTTTTTTGTAGAAGAAGGAATTGTCGAATTTTCAAATAACAATCTTTTAATCTTATCTTCAACTGCTAAGGAATTATCAAGTCTAGATAAAAATTTTTTAGATAAGCTTAAAAGTGACTCAGAGAAGAAAATAAAAAGTGAACAATTAACTGATAAGGAAAAGTATTTGTTGTCCTACAAAATAAGCACAATAAACAATATCAACT
>CACAWF010000024.1 GCA_902536085.1 uncultured Pelagibacteraceae bacterium
TTCCGGGATACGATTATAAAAAGGAAGTTAAAAAATTAAATTTCAAAGCTTTAAAAAAAGATTTATTAAAGTTGATGACTAACAGCCAAGAGTGGTGGCCAGCAGATCTTGGAACTTACAGCGGATTAATGGTGAGACTAACTTGGCACCAGGTCGGCACTTATAGAGAATTTGACGGAAGACCTAATGTTGGATCACATAGATTCTCACCCCAAGATTCTTGGCCTGACAACACTAACTTAGATAAAGCTAGACGTCTTTTATGGCCAATTAAAAAAAAATATGGAAACAGATTAAGTTGGTCAGATTTAATGGTGCTAGCTGGTACTATGGCTTATGAGCACGCTGGATTTAAAACTTTTGGTTTTTCATTTGGCAGAGAAGATATTTGGGAGCCAGAAAAAGATGTTTACTGGGGGAAAGAAACAGTTCCATTAGCTGTTAACAGATACGGAGACCCACAAGATAGATCTTCATTAGAAGCACCTCTTGCGGCTTCTCATTTTCAATTAGTTTATGTGAATCCTCAAGGTGTTGAGGGGAAACCTGATCCGGTAAGAACGGCGATGGATGTCCGGGAAACTTTCGGAAGAATGGGAATGAATGATGTTGAAACTGCAGCACTTACTGTTGGAGGCCACTCTATTGGGAGAGCGCATGGTAATGGTAATCCTGAAAATTTAGGGCCAGAGCCTGCTGGAGCTGATATTCATGAACAAGGTTTTGGCTGGAACCAGGAAAATGGTACTGGAGCTAATCAAATTACATCAGGTCTCGAAGGAGCCTGGACAACAAATCCCGATAAGTGGGATCACCAATATTTAGACCTTTTACTTAACTATGAGTGGGAAAGTAAAAAAAGTCCCGCAGGCGCTTGGCAGTGGGAACCAATTAATCTTGAAGAAGAAAAAAAACCAAGAGATTTAGGAGATCCTAGTAAAAAAGCTAGATTAATGTTTACTGATGCCGACATGGCAATGGCAATGGATCCAGAGTACAGAAAAATTTCAGAAAGATTTTATAAAGATCCGAAATTCTTTGAGGACTCTTTCGCACGAGCATGGTTTAAGTTAACTCATAGAACAATGGGTAATAAAGAAAACTATATTGGACCTTGGGCTCCTAAAGAGGATCTATATTGGCAAGGTAATGTTCCAAAACCTAAAAAGAAATATAATGTGGAGAAATTAAAGAAAATGATTTCTTCTTCAAAATTAAATTCTAGTGATTTGATTACCACTGCTTGGGATAGTGCAAGAACATATAGAAGAACCGACAAAAGAGGTGGAGCTAATGGAGCAAGAATTCGTTTAGAACCGATGAACCAATGGGAGGCCAATGAGCCAAAAAAACTCTCTAAAGTTTTAAAAGTGCTTGAAGGAATTGCTAAGAAAGCCGGTGCAACAATTGCCGATACAATAGTATTAGCAGGAAATGTAGGCCTTGAAAAAGCTATTAAAAAAGCTGGTTCTAAAGTAAAAGTTCCATTTAATCCTGGAAGGGGTGATGCTTCACAAGATCAAACTGAAATTAAAAGCTTCAAATGGTTGGAACCTCATCATGATGGTTTTAGAAACTATTTTAAAACCGATTATTCAGTAATGCCTGAGGAACTTCTATTAGAGAGAGCTTCTCTTATGGGGTTAACTGCACAGGAAATGACTTGTTTAGTAGGTGGAATGAGAGTGCTAGGAACAAATCATTCAACTGCAAAAGAAAAAGGTGTTATGACTGATAAAGTTGGAGCACTTACAAATGACTTCTTCGTGAATTTAGTCGAAATGAAATATACGTGGAAGCCAACTGGAAAAAATTCGTACGATATTATTGATCGTAAAACTAATAAGGTTAAATTCACAGCCTCTAGAGCCGATTTAGTTTTAGGTTCGAATTCTATTTTGAGGTCGTATGCGGAGGTTTACGCACAAGATGATAATAAAGAAAAATTTATAAAAGATTTTGTTCAAGTTTGGACAAAAGTAATGAATGCGGATAGACCTAATTTAAAAAAGTTGAATTAATATGGAAATTGTTAAAACGCCGAATTTAGAGACATTAAATCGAAATATAAAAGATGATTTTTATATTGTTCCAAATTTAAAATTCGATATTGATAAATTAAGAGCTGATTTAAATAATGTATTAAAAAAAAAGAAATTTAATACATTAGGTATTAAAAACTTCGGGGCTATCTCTTTAAACCAAGTACCAGGTGACAAAAGTTCTACAGAAGGCCACAATGTTAGAGGAACATATTGGACCATACCCGATGAAAAAGGTAAAGAAATTATGAGAGATAAACCTATCGATGAGACAAAATATACTGAAATAGTTCCTGAATTTAAAGGAACATACTTTGAGGAAGTTTATAACACTTTAAGGAAACACTTCAAACTTGGAAGAGTAAGAATATTATTAAAAGAACCTAGATCTACACTAAGTTGGCATAGAGATCCTGAACCTAGACTTCATATACCTATAATAACAAATAAAGGATGCAGGATGGTAATCGAAGAGGTTTGCAGACACATGCCGGCTGACGGGTCAGTGACTATTACTAATAATACTAAATATCATAATTTTTTTAACGGAGGGGAACAAAATAGAATACATTTAGTAGCTTGTATATTGGAGAGTCCTTTTAACTAAATGACAGAATTTACTCACGGAATTTTTTCAGCATCAAAAACTATATACGAGAATAATAAAGGTTCTATACTAAGGACAATAATATATACAATCGGTCATTTCGCTATTGCCATAACAGTTTTGATGTTAATTGCAGAAGTGTCTTTTATGGTCGCCCTTACTGATGCTATTGTAGAACCATTAGCTAATGCAGTTTGGTATTTCGTGCTAGATAAAATCTGGACAGCTAAGTACAAAAAATAGTTATAATAGACCCCACAAAATATCTTTTTTAACCCAACCTTTATATTTCTCCACACTTATCTTACACCAATCATCTTTGCATTTATGAATCTTGCATAATCTACCTTTTTTAAGAATAGCAAAAGGCTTGGAATAAATAGAAGGTTTATTAAAAATTAATTGATCATCTTCAACTGTGATTGCCGCTTTTTTTTTTGATAATTGTGAAATATGAACCCAACCAGTATTATTTTCATGATCTCTTATTTTTCTAAAATTTTCAAATTTATCTTGAATTAAAACTGGTAAAAATTTTTTTTTATAAAATAATTTGATAGGATATTCGAAAGACGGCCCTTGTCTAAGATTTACTTTGTCATTTCTTAACGTTAAAAAGTATTCATTTGCAAAAAGTTTTTGAAATGAAAAACAAAAAATGAAAATAATACTAACTATTTTTAACATTTATTTTTACAATTAGGATTGAAAGATAATTTTACTTTTCTTAAATTTATTTTGATTGAGTCAAAAATCATCATCTGGTTATCTAAACTATTCTTTAATCCTATAATTGTTTTTAAAACTTCATTTGCTTGTAGTGATCCTAATATTCCAGCTACTGGAGAGAAAATTCCCTCTGTCTCGCAGTTTCTCCCTAAAATAGGCTTGTCTGGCATAAAGCATCTGTAACAGGATCCTTTTTTTTTAAAATTAAATTTGTACAAATGACCGTCAAATTTACTGATTGCTGCAGATATGAGTATTTTTTTCATTTTTTTACATTCATCATTTATCAGGTATCTTGAATCAAAGTTGTCTGTGCCATCACAAATTATATCAAAATTTTTAATTATTGATTTAA
>CACAWF010000025.1 GCA_902536085.1 uncultured Pelagibacteraceae bacterium
TTTGAAATTATGGAAAAAGCTTTAGATCAAGCAAAAGGTGGAAGAGAACATATTTTAGGTGAAATGAATAAAGCTATTAAAACATCAAGAAAAGAGTTTTCAAAACATACTCCAAAAATGGAAACCATTAAAGTTGATAAAAAAGATATAGCAACAGTAATCGGAAAAGGCGGTGCAACAATACGAGAAATTGTCGAGACTTCAGGAGCTAAAGTTGATGTAAAAGATACCGGAGAAGTAACAGTGGCGGCCCCAGATGAAGCCTCAAGAAACAAAGCTATCGATTTCATTAAAAATTTAATTGCTAAACCAGAAATGGGTAAAATATATAAAGGTAAAGTGGTTAAGATAATGGAATTTGGAGCTTTCGTTAATTTTTTAGGAAAACAAGACGGTCTAGTTCATATTTCCGAACTAGCTAACAAACGTGTTGCCAAAGTAGGTGATGTTGTAAAAGAAGGTGATGAGGTTTCTGTTAAAGTTGTTGGATTCGATAGAGGAAAAGTAAAATTATCAATGAAACAAGCTTCCGCTTAAACTATATTTTTAGGATCAGGCATTCCCACTTTATTATACCCCGCATCTACATAATGAATTTCCCCGGTAACACCAGCTGCTAAATTGCTTAGTAAGTATAACGCAGAATTTCCAACATCGTGAATGTCTACATTTCTTTTTAAAAAAGAATGATCTTCATTCCATTTATATAAAAATTTCGCATCTCCTATTGCAGAAGCAGCTAAAGTTTTTATGGGTCCTGCGCTGATAGCGTTTACTCTTATTTTTTTCCCCCCAAGATCTCTGGCTAAATATTTTACACTGGCCTCTAAAGCAGACTTACAAACCCCCATAACATTATAATTTGGAATTGCCTTTGTAGACTCGTAAGTAAGTGTAAGTAGGCTCCCCCCTTCTTTCATTATTTTTGAAGCCTCTTTAGATACTTCAGTAAATGAAAAACATGAAATTAACATACTTCTAAGGAAATTTTCTCTTGTAGTATTTAAATATTCTCCTGATAACTCTGATTTGTCTGAAAAAGCGACTGCGTGCACCACAAAATCTATTTCTCCCCATTTTGATTTTATATCCTCAAAAAGCTTTTTTACTTGATCTTTTTTCTCCACATCACAGCTAAAAGTTACTTTTGAGTTCAATTTTTCTGCTAAAGGAATAACTCTTTTTTTTAGTGCATCACCTAAATAAGTAAAAGCTAAATCTGCACCAGCTTCAGCAAGTTTTTGAGATATACCCCAAGCAATCGAGCGTTCGTTTGCAACCCCCATTATCAGACCTTTTTTTCCTTTCATTAAACTCATTATTTTACCTTTTCAAAAACTAAAGTGGCATTTGTTCCGCCAAAGCCGAAACTATTCGACATAACAGAATTTAAATTCACATCTTTTTCTACTTTTGTAACAATTGGATATTTTTTTGCTTCCTCATCCATTTCGCTAATGTTAGCTGATGCAGCTATAAAATTATTTTTCATCATAATTAAACTATAAATAGCCTCATGAACTGACGTAGCTCCTAGGGAATGACCCGCAAGAGATTTAGTTGAGCTAATTTTTGGTTTGTAGTCACTGAATACTTCTCCTACAGCTTTCAACTCTGTTATATCTCCGACAGGTGTTGATGTTCCATGAGTATTTATATAATCAATTTTATTTTTTGCAGTGCTCAATGCCATCTTCATGCATCTGACTGCTCCTTCTCCAGAAGGAGCCACCATGTCATAGCCATCCGATGTTGCACCATATCCTGTGAGCTCTGCATATATTTTTGCACCTCTTGACTTTGCGTGCTCGTACTCTTCCAAAACTAATACTCCTCCTCCACCTGAGATAACAAAGCCATCTCGTGTTTTATCATAGGGCCTAGAGGCTTTTTTAGGAGTATCATTATATTTTGAGGAAAGAGCTGTCATAGCATCAAACATTGCAGTCATTGCGAAATGTACTTCATCACTTCCACCTGCAAAAATAATTTTTTGTTTTCCTAATTGGATTAACTCCATGGCATTACCAATACAATGACCACTGGTTGCACAAGCTGAACTAATTGTGTAGTTAACTCCTTTTATTTTAAATGGCACTGCAAGGGTTGCTGATGCAGTGCTAGACATCGTTCTTGGCACGACAAAAGGACCCATTCTTTTAGGACTTTTTTCTCTAGTTTTATCTGCAGCTAGTATTACGTTTTCAATAGACGGCCCGCCAGATCCCATTATCATTCCAGTAGTAATGTTACTAACGTCCTTTTCTTCTAAACCTGAGTCTTTTACAGCCTCATTCATAGAAACATAATTATAAGCTGATCCAGGCCCCATAAATCTTATAAATTTTCTATCTACATGGTCCTCAAGCTTTATATTTGGTTTTCCATGTACATGACTTTTTAAATTATATTCTTTGTACTCTTCAGAGAATGTAATTCCCGATTTAGCGTCAACAAGCGACTTGAAAACTTCTTCTTGATTGTTTCCTAAACAAGAGACTACACCTATTCCAGTTACAACGACTCTTTTCATGTCTTAAACAATCCTACCTTTAAATTTTCAGCTGTATAAATAATTTTACCATCAGCGCTTAAAATACCATTAGCTAACCCAACTGCTGTACCTTCTTTTTTTAAAATTCTCTTCATATTTATCTCATAAGTAGCCATTTTAATATTTTTTAAAACCTCGCCAGTAAATTTAACAGAATTTACTCCTAAAGCTCTACCTTTTCCTGGCTCTCCGATCCAACCTAAGTAAAACCCAACTAATTGCCACATGGCATCTAACCCAAGACAACCCGGCATAACTGGGTCTTTTTTAAAGTGACAATCAAAAAACCACAAATTATCTTTGATATCAAGCTCCGCTTTAATAAAACCTTTTTTAAATTCACCCGTATCTTTTTTTATTTCTGTAATTCTATCAAACATCAACATTGGAGGTAGAGGCAGTTTAGCATTTCCTTCACCAAATAGTTTTCCCTCTCCACACGAAATTAACTCATCGTAATTGTAACTGTTTTTTTCCATGATTTAGAATTGTTTTACTTGATTTAGCAAAAGTTTCATATATATTTGTGTTTAGAATGATTATAAAGTAGATTAAAAAGTGAATTAATTCGTGAAAAAAATAGACATTTTAAAAAAATTAAGATCTTCAGGGCTAAGACCGACTAAACAAAGAGTTGAAATAGCTAAATTTTTATTCGAAAGAGAAAAAACGTTTCATTTTACAGTTGAAAGTTTAAACAAACTCTTAACAAAAAAATCAACTTCTAAAATTGCGCTAGCAACAATTTATAATACCGTTCACGCATTTAAAGCAGCTGGACATTTAAGCGAAGTTGAAGTGAGAGGAAACAAAACTTACTTCGATACTAACGTTTCAAATCATCACCATTTTTATGATAGTGAGACTGCAGAATTAATAGACATAGATGCGAATGATATAATCATTCAAAAAATTCCAAAAGCACCAAATGGTAAAAAAATTAAAAATGTTGAGGTATTTATTAATTTGAAAAATTGACAGATTGTCGCTTGTTTTTCACTTTAGAATTATTATAAACTAAATATATGAGT
>CACAWF010000026.1 GCA_902536085.1 uncultured Pelagibacteraceae bacterium
CATGCAGTAGCTAAAATCAAATTAGGATTACAAACCAAACTAGAATTAGGTAATTTAAATGCCAAGAGAGATTGGGGTCATGCAAAGGATTATGTTGAAGCAATGTGGTTAATGTTACAAAATAAGAATCCCGAAGATTTTGTAATTGGAACAGGCAAACAATATTCTGTCAGACAATTTGCAGAGCTTGCTTTTAAATATGTGGATTTAGATTATAAAAAATTTGTAGTTATTAAAGATAAACTTAAAAGACCGGCAGAGGTTGATACCTTGTTAGCTAATCCTAATAAGGCAAAGAAAAAACTAGGATGGAAGCCAAAGGTAACTTTCAAAGATTTAGTTTACGATATGGTTCAATCAGATTTAGATTTTGTTGAAAAAGAAGGTTATTAACCTCTTAATGAAAATAAAATTTTGTAGAAATTGTAAATCACGGAAGCTAAAAAGTGTTTTCAAACTTGGAAAATTTTCATTTACAGGCAAATTTCCTAAAAAAAAACAGAAAATCAAAAAAGCAAATATCGAGTTAATGATTTGTAAATCCTGTAAATTAGTTCAGCTTGCTGATAATTACGATCTTAAGTACCTATATGGCCAGGATTATGGGTATCGTACAGGTATTAACAAAACAATGACAGAGCATATGAGAAAAATTGCTTATCAATTGTCAAAAAGAGTAGGTCTTAAAAATAATGATGCGGTATTAGATATTGCTAGCAATGATGGTACGTTACTTAACTTTTATGAAAAAAATATAATAACATTCGGTGTTGATCCAATTTTAAATAAATATAAAAAAAATTATAAAAATATAAATTTTAAATTACCAGATTTTTTTAAATATAATCAAATACGTAAAAAATTTAATAATAAATTTAAAGTAATTACAGCGCTTTCTGTTTTTTATGATTTAAAAAATCCAAATAAATTTTTAAAAGATTTAAGCAACTTAATTACTAATGATGGTTTAATTTTAATTGAACTTGCGGATTTACAATCAATAATCAAAAAAAAGATGTTCGATACTTTTTGTCATGAGCATCTCGAATATTATTCGACTACAGTCATTAATAGAATGTTGAATAAAAACAATCTTGAACTTATCGATATTAAAGAAAATGATATAAATGGAGCTAGTAAGCAATTCTATATTGCTAAAAAAAATTCGATATATAAATCGAATTTAAAAAAAATTAAATATTTTCTAAAATTAGAAAAAAAAGAAAGATTAAATACAGAACATACCTTCTATATGTTAAAAAAAGAGATTTCTTCTTTAAAAAAAGAATTATTAAACAAAATTAATAGTATACTAAAAGATAATAAAAAAATTCATGGATATGGAGCCTCAACAAAAGGGAATGTTCTCTTGCAGTTTTTTGGCATTGATAATAAAAAAATCGAATTAATTTCAGACAGAAATCCTAAAAAAAATAATTTATATACTCCAGGAACAAACATAAAGATTGTTAATGAAAAGATTTCGCGAAGTAAAAAACCTGACTATTATCTTGTTTTACCATGGCACTTTAAAAATGAGATTTTAAGAAGAGAAAAAACTTTATTAAAGAAAAAAACAAAGTTTATTTTTCCATTACCTAAAATAACTGTTTCAACTATTTAAATGAGTTAATATAAAGTAAATTATGAATTTTTTAATATTTCGGACTGACAGGGTAGGAGACTTTTTATTATCTTTATTTTTAATTAAGAATATAAAAAAAGCATATCCTAACTCAATAATTACTATAGTAGCCTCAGTAAAAAACCATAATTACATTAAAACTTTTGATGAAGTAGATAATGTTATTATCTTAGATAATAATTTTCTTTCTAAACTTAAGACAATATTTCATTTAAGAAAAAAAAAATATGACACAATTATAATTCATGATGGAAAAAATAGGTCAAAATTTATTTCTTTTTTTTTAAAATATAAAAGGAGGTTAATCTGTATTACTGATCTTATTAAAACCCAAAGTGATATAATTAAAAATGTTTGTATTCAATTAAATATAAAGTTTAATGAGTCAAGTCTCAATTTCCTAGATAACAGGATACATTCAAAGACTATTCCATTTAATCAATACGTTCATATACACTTTGATGAAAAATGGATTTTTAACGATTACATTAAAAAATATACTAATATTCAGCCAAATGAGTCAGAGTTTTTAGAATTCTTAAACAAAATAATCAAAAAAAATAAAAAAATAATCATTACAACTGGCAAAAAGTCTTCGAAATTACTAGGTTATTTAAGAGGTAAAATAAATGATAATGATATTAAGATTTTTGAAAATCAAAATTTATTAGAGATTGAAAGTATAGTATTTAATTCTGAATTATTGATAACATGTCACGGATGGATTTCTCACATTGCATCTGCAAAGAATATCAGACAAATAGATATAATAGACAAAACTTATCCATATAATACTTGGACAAGTCATTTTCGTAATTATACTAGTTTGGATAGAAAACCATTTAATTTATTATCTCAAGAAATTATTGATAAAATTTAAACTTTTTAGGTAAGAAAAAAAAATTATTATAAAGTTTTTTATCATTTAAATGTTCTATTGGTACCAAATTGTTATTTTGAGCGAAGAAACAATTATACCCTAAATTATTAACACTGTTAATTGTGTCCTCGACAGACCTTTTGCTATGTCTTCTCTCAATTTCAATCAACAAAACCGGTTTATTTTTGCTAATTGTTTCTTTTGCTCCATTTATTACTTCTAATTCATGTCCCTCAACATCTATTTTTATAAAACCAATATCGTTAATGTAAATATTGTCTAATTTTTCAGTATTGACCATTACTTTTTTAAAACTTTTAAACTCATTATTTGGATGAATAGAAGCTGCTCCTAATTGATATAATTCCTCTATATTATCTTTAAAAATTGACTCAGATCTTAAAGGTAACTTAAGTTCAGTTGTCCCAGTTTGATCAGATAAAGCTAAATTATATAAATCAATATTTTCAATGATCTTTTTTAAGTTTTTTTTTAAATATGGAAATAATAATGGGTTAGGTTCAAAAGCATAAACTTGTTTAAAATTTTGAGATAGTTTTAAAGAATATACACCCCTATAAACCCCGATATCTATAGCATTTTTGGTTTTATCAGAAAATCTATCAATAAAAGTTAATTCTTTTTCATAGTTATTATTTATCGCTCTTAAAAGTCTTTTTTTAAGCAAATAACTTTGAGAAAAAAAAATTTTTTTTATAATAAATTCTAAATCTTTAATCTTAATCTTCATATTTTTGAGTTT
>CACAWF010000027.1 GCA_902536085.1 uncultured Pelagibacteraceae bacterium
TTTTTTGCATGGTCTAATAAATAATAAATCTACTAAAGAAAGTTTAGAAACAGGAACTGAAATGTCATCTAAAGTAATTCAAATAATTGGCGCAAGGTTGAGTTAATTCTTTTTTCTTTTAAAACTACCTTTCCCTTTTTTTGGTTTTATGACCCTTTTTCTATATTTAGCTGAGAACAAATCTTTAGCAAACTTATTTCTTTTCTTCATAATGAATAGCCATCTTTTTTGTTAATGATAAACTCATCATCCATAAATTGATCGCTAATTTTTTTTCTTAATCTATAAATGTGTGTTTCTACAGTATGAGTATCTGCGTCAGCTGAATAATTCCAAACTGTAGATAAAATTGTATCTTTTGAAATTGGTTTTGAATTATTCAAAAGCAATTCAATAAGTTTTATTTCTTTTTCAGTTAAAATTATTGAACTCCTTTCTTTAGATAATTTTTTTTGATTTTTATCCATTAAATAATTTTTTACTTTAATTGAAGAATTTGAATAAAATTTTTTTTTTGCTATAATTTTTTCAATCATTGAATTCATTTCATTTATAGTAGTAGGAATTAGTAAATGACCATCATATTTAATTGGTGATTTTTCATTTTTAGAAACGTAAATCTTCAATAATTCGCTTTTTTTTATAAAATCTTTTTTTTTAGTATCGTTAAGTGCTTCGGTATGGAACAGAATTAAATCAAAATTTACTTCCTTATTTTCAGTAAAATGATTAAACTTTAAAAATGACTTAAGTTCATCTAGTGTGGAGATAAATGAAGACGGTCCATAAATAAGAACATTCGGTTGATGCATATTACAATAAATAAAAGATATCTTACTTATAAAAAATATAAAGTAAAATGCGCAATAGGTAAGAAAGGTATTGGGTATAAAAAAAAAGAAGGCGATCTTATTACACCAATTGGAACATATAAAATTAAATATATCCTTTATAGAAAAGATAGAATAAAAAAAATACAATCAAGACTTAAAAAGATTATCATAAAAAACAATATGGGATGGTGTGACGATCCAAAATCAAAAAAATACAATCAATTGGTCAAACTGCCAAATAACTATAGCCATGAAAAACTTTTTAGAAAAGAAAATGTATATGATATTTTGCTCGTATTAAATTTTAATATGAGGCCAATCAAGTTAAACAAAGGCAGCGCAATATTCATTCATATAGCAAGAAAAAATTTTGAGAAAACGGAGGGGTGTATCACAATTTCAAAAAATAATCTTATAAAAATTGTTAAAGATCTAAAACCTAACACTATTGTTAAGATCGTGAACCAAAAATAGAACTTCCAATTCTAACAAATGTTGCGCCTAGCTTAACTGCATCAATATAATCAGCTGACATTCCCATACTAAGTTCTTTCAAAGCAAGTGATCTATTTAATTGACTTAAACGTTCAAAATATTTTTTATGATTGCCATCATTTGGCGGGATTACCATAAGGCCTTCGATTTCAAGATTTATTTCTTTAACGCAATAATTATAAAATGCGTCAATTTCATTAACTGGTATTCCAGATTTTTGAATTTCATTACCAATGTTTACTTGAATAAAATATTTAAGACGTTTGTTTAATTTAGATTGATACTTTGCTAATGCGTCAGCTAGCTTCTGATTGTCTAAAGAATGTATAAAATCGAATAGTTTTACAGCATCTTTAGCTTTATTACTTTGTAATTTTCCTATTAAGTGCAATTTTAAATGACTGCTATTCTTCTTAATATCTGACCACTTTACTAATGCCTCTTGCACTCTATTTTCTCCAAAATGGCTATGCCCATAATCAACTAATGGCTTAATATGATCATATGAAAAGGTTTTGCTTACAGCAACAATTTTTACAGAATTCTTCAAATTAAGAGATGTTATATTAGAATTTATTTTATTAAATCTTTCCACTATTGTGTTCATAATGTTCGTTTTTAAAAATAAATATTTTTTAATTATAGAGAGTATCAAAGATTTAAAATTAAAAAATATAAAAAACAATAATAAAATTAATATTATTTACAGGAGAAAAAATAAAATAATCGAAGAAATTGAAGAATTAAAAATTTATAGAAAAGCTTGCCGTCTTAAAAATATTAAATTTTTTGTTGCTAATAATATTTATTTAACGATTTTGCTCAAGGCTGACGGATTATATATATCATCTTACAATAAAAGTTACCGTCATTTACATTTAAGAAAATTAAAATATTTAGTTATTGGTTCAGCTCATAATATTAGAGAAATTGAACTAAAAAAAAAGCAAGGATGTACAAATATTCTACTCTCTAGATTTTTTAAAGTAGATTATGATAACAATTCATCCTTTATGGGTGTCATTAAATTTAATAATTTTTTAAGATTATCAAAAACTCTTATTCCATTAGGAGGTATAAAATATACTAATCTGAGTGCTTTAAAAAATATAGATTGTGACGGAATTGCTGTAATGTCTGAGATAAAAAAAAAGCCGGTTATAATTAACCGGCTTTTTTAATTAATTTTTTTTTAATTAAAACGCTACAGAGATACCTAATGTTCTAGTATCGTCTTTTGCATTTTTAGTAAAGTTAGCATTGTCTGTAGATGCATCTTGTAGACCGATTGTCATTCCACCCATAGTGTAACCAACGTTTATAGCGTCAGTTTCTTGCTCGATGTTTTGACCACCTGAACTACCAGTATGCTTCTCAGATGTGTATGAGTTATATGAAATTGATAACTCATCATTAATTGCGTAAGCTATACCGATAACTTCATCTTTGTAGAATACAGCATCAGTTCCTGCAGCTGTTTGACCTGCGTTATCATATTTCCTTTGGTAACCAAAAGAGAAGTTTCCAGCACTACCTGTTATAGCTGCTGTAGCTTCATGACCATCATCTGTATTCGCAACATTACTTACTTTATCTAAAGAGTAACCAGTTGTTAAAGCAAGATTGCCTAGATAACTTCCTACTACTGGTAAATCAGCCATGCTAGTTTTTACAGTTACTGAATAACCGTCTGCGCTAGCAGTTCCTGCACCAGAGTTTGCATTATCAGCGTTTTTAGTCCCGTCAACTTGTGGATAGTATTTATAGTTTACAGATCCTAAAATTGGTAAATCAAATTTT
>CACAWF010000028.1 GCA_902536085.1 uncultured Pelagibacteraceae bacterium
TATAAAGGGTCCATCACATTATTATGAAGATAACAGTATTGCCAGATCTACAAACCTTTTTTTTAAAGGCTCTGTAAAAACAAAAAGTAGATATTATTATAATGGATTTATGACACAAATTATTACTAATTATACAAAATATAAAACAGGTGATGATTACAATAAACTATTAAAAGAGATTTTTGTAGATAAGGTAAAAATTAAATATAGCATTTTTCCTACATATTCTAATTCAGATGCACCAGAAGAGAGTGGAATCTTGCACCCAAATTTACGTGTAAGCAGATATGATTGGTTGAGAATTGCAAAAGCAATGATGGATGATTATCAAAACGATACTTGTGTGGGCAAATATCTAAAAGAAATTCACAAAAGAAGAGTGCCTAAAAATTTAAATAAAAAACACATGAGTGAACCTCATTATAATCGAACAAAATCTTATGGCGGCCAATTCCATTTTGATTATCCGGGATTAAAAGATAAAGCTGTTTTTGGAATGGGAGGCTATGGAGGACGTGCAATTTTAATTGATATGGAAAATTCAAGAATAGTGGTCCTTAATTCACTTCACTATAATCATGATAAATTTAAATATAACCATAAAAAACTTTTAATAGATCCGATTAAAAATGGTAAATAAATATCCCATAAAATATTGGAAAACTTGCACATGACTTGTACATACGGAGATAATTAATTATTTTTTTACTTCTTTAAAACTCTTGTGTAGTAATATACTAACAATAACAATAAAAATAACGACGTGCCCTCGTGGTGAAATTGGTAGACACAAAGGACTTAAAATCCTTGCCCTTTTGGGAGTGCCAGTTCGAGTCTGGCCGAGGGCACCATTTAGAATATGAATAAACCACTAATAATCTCTGATAGTAATATAAATTCTTTAAAAATCAAAAATCAGGTTTTAAAAAAAATTAACAAAAAAAAATTACAAAAATCAAACATTATAATTGTTATTGGGGGTGATGGTTTTATGCTCCAAACATTAAAAAAAAACAAGAATTCAAAAAAATCATTTTATGGGATTAATTCTGGTAGTTATGGGTTTTTAATGAATAAATTCACTAGTAAATCTTTTATAAAAAATTTAAATAAAGCTAAAAGTATAAATATCTTTCCATTAGAAATGTCTGTTTCTACCAAAAATAAAATTAAAAAGTGTATTGCAATTAACGAGGTTTCAATTTTGAGACAAAGTAGGCAGGCTGCTAACATATCAATTAAAACCAATACTAAATATATTATAAAAAAACTAGTTTCAGATGGTGTTTTGGTGTCAACTCCTGCAGGAAGCACTGCATATAATTTATCTGTTCACGGACCAATATTAAACCTGAACTCAAAAAAAATTTCTATAGCTCCAATAAGCGCCTTTAGACCAAGAAGATGGTCAGGAAAAATTGTAAGTGATAAATCAAAAGTAATTATTACAAATCTAAATTATAAAAAAAGGCCAATAAGTGCAGTCGCAGATAATGTAGAAGTAAGAAATGCAAAAAAAATAATTATCAAAGTTCAAAATAAAATAAAATTTAGTCTTTTATACGATAAAAATACTAGCTTACAAAAAAAAATTAAGTTAGAGCAAATTAGAAAAGACACCAATTAAAATGGTGCCCTCACACGGACTCGAACCGCGAACCTATTGATTACAAATCAATTGCTCTACCAATTGAGCTATGAGGGCCTGAATATCTCTTTAAAATAATTTTACAAAAAAAACAATAAAATTATTTTATTTTACGGATTGAAAAATATAATGACATACTACAGATACTGTATTTGATATATTTAAACTTTCAATATTATTATTCATGCTAACTTTAAATTTGAAGTCTGAGTTTTCCAGCGTTTTAGACTTTAAACCATAACCCTCAGAACCAAAAAGTAAAACATTTTTTCCATTCCAGTTATTCTTAGTAAAATCTTTTTTAGCAGTAATATCAAATGCACTGATCCAAAAGTCTTTTGATTTTAAAAATTTTAGTGATGTATTAAGGTTTGAAACTTTAAATATTTTTATGTGCTCAGTTCCTCCGCTAGCACTTTTATAAAGTAATTTGCTTTTAAACGGAAAAGATCTCTCTTTAACTATTAATCCGTCCATATTAAAAGCCACTGCACTTCTTATAATTGAACCTATATTTCTTGGATCTGTAACTTCTTCTAATGCTATTAAATTAATATTTTGTTTCTTACTCTCCAAAACAAATTCTTTAAGTGTAATTTCTTCTAATTGCTCAACTTCTGCTACTAATCCTTGATGGGCTGTTTCATCTCTACCACAAAGATTATCCAGCTCTCTCTTTGATTTATAAAATACATTCAATGATTTAAATAAATTAAGAGATTGATTTTCTCTATTAAGTTTTTTTTTTGCATCCTCAGTCAAAAATACTCTTTCTATTTTTCTAGAAGGATTTTTTAATGCTTCCAAAACAGCGTGTTTTCCTACAATTAAAAAAGTGGTTTTTTTCATGATTTTTACCTGTTTTTTTCAAATTTCTAGCATATTTCAAGGCAAAATGATTTATTGCAATTATTTCATAAATGCTTATAAAACGCTTGTTGTTAAACGCTTTTTAAGTTAGTGGATAACCCCTAAATTATAGGAGGGGTTCCAGAGCGGTCAAATGGGGCGGGCTGTAAACCCGTTGACTTCGGTCTTCGAAAGTTCGAATCTTTCCCCCTCCACCAAACTTAAAACATTTAATAATAAAGGGCGTGAGAAGTTTGGATTTTGCGGGTGTAGTTCAATGGTAGAACGCTAGCCTTCCAAGCTGGATGTAAGGGTTCGAT
>CACAWF010000029.1 GCA_902536085.1 uncultured Pelagibacteraceae bacterium
AATTGACAAGTTTGTGATGATTTAGTAAACATTATTCGCGCTGATTTAACCGTATTGCAAGCGCATAATAAATGTAGCTAAAAAGGGGATGCCCAGTTTAGCTGGGCTTTTTTTTTGGATGAATATAAAACTTGAGAATATAAAGAAATTAGAAGTTACTAAGCCGCTCAAATTAGATTGCGGAAAAACTATAAAAAATTTTCCTCTCGCTTACGAGACTTATGGAAAATTGAATGAAAACAAGGACAATGCAATTCTTGTGTTTCATGCATTAACAGGGGACCAGTTCGTAACTGGAAATAATCCTATTACTAACAAAGAAGGCTGGTGGATGACTGCTGTAGGGCCTGGTAAAGCAATAGACACAAATAAATATTTCATAATCTGCGCTAATGTGATTGGTGGTTGTATGGGATCATTAGGACCTCGAAATTTAAATCCAGATACAAAAAAACCCTATGGTTTAGATTTTCCGGTAATAACTATTAAAGATATGGTTAGAGCACAAGAAACTTTGCTTGAACACCTGGGTATAAATAAACTTTTATGTGCGACTGGTGGTTCAATGGGAGGAATGCAACTTTTACAATTTTGCGCAACATTTCCGGATAAAACTTTTTCAGCAATTCCGATAGCTTGTAGTTCTAGCCATAGTGCACAAAATATTGCTTTAAACGAATTAGCACGTCAAGCAATTATGGCTGATCCTGTTTGGGATAATGGAAAATATGTTCTTAAAGATCTTCAGCCAAAAAATGGCTTAGCTGTAGCGAGGATGGTTGGTCACATAAGCTACTTGTCAGAAAAGGGTATGCAGGAAAAATTTGGAAGAAAATTACAAGAGAAAGCAGACTATGAGTTTAGTTTTAACGCTGATTTTCAAGTTGAGAGTTATTTAAGACATCAAGGTTATGCCTTTGTAGAAAGATTTGATGCTAACTCAGTGTTATATATTACTCGAGCAATGGATTATTTTGATCTTTCAAAACAGTTTAAAGGAGGGTTAGTAGAGGCGTTTAAAAATCAAAAAACAAAATTTTTAATAATTTCATTTTCGTCCGATTGGCTTTACACAACTAAAGATAATAAGGATATAGTTATAGCATTGAATGCGTCAGGAGCAGATGTGTCTTATTCTGAAATTATAACAGATAAAGGCCATGACTCTTTTTTGTTGAATGAACCTCAATTTTTAAAAACACTAAAAGGTTTTATAGACTCAATGTATGAAAAATTTAAAAATGAAAAAAGAATTTAAAGTAATAGCAGATTTATTACCTAATAACACTAGAGTACTTGATGTAGGCTGTGGTGACGGATCTTTAATGAATCTTCTTAAAAAAGAGAAAAATGTTGAAGTACGTGGACTAGAGCTTAGTCAAGAAAACGTTCAAGAATGTATTCATAAAGGACTACCTGTTATACAAGGTAACGCAGAAACTGAATTACATCAATTTCCTGATAAATCATTTGACTACGTAGTTCTCAGTCAGACTCTTCAAGCTTTTTATGAACCTGAAAAAGTTTTAAGAAATCTTTTAAGAATTGGAAAATCAGTAGTAATTTCAATTCCTAACTTTGGATTCTGGAAAGTAAGAACTAAACTTTTATTTTTTGGTAAGATGCCAGTTACAAAGACATTACCGAATACATGGTATAATACCCCCAATCTACACATGTGTACGATAAAAGATTTATTCAATTTTTGTGATGAAAAGAAAATTAATATTAAAAAGGTCGTTGGTGTAAATGAAGATAAAACTTCAATAATTAAGAAGAGTAACCTCGAAATCAAAAATCTCTTTTCAAAAGTGGGTATTTTTTTAATAGGTTAAAATGATAATTGAAATTATTCCATGTCTGAGTGATAATTATAGTTATTTAATTTACGAAGAAAAAACTAATACTGTTTCTATCGTAGACCCTGCTGAATTTGAATCTTGTGATAAAATAATTAATAAATACAAAAAGCTTGATTTTATTTTAAACACTCATCATCATGCTGATCACGTTGGTGCGAACTTGGAGCTTAAAAAAAAATATGATTCTAAAATCTTAGGTTCAAAATCAGATAAAGATCGTATTCCAGGAATAGATATATTACTTAAGGAAAATCAAAAACAAAAGATTGGAAATTTGGAATTTGAAGTAATTTTTATTCCAGGTCACACTAAAGGCCACATTGCATATTTTTTTAGCAAGGAAAAAGTTGTTTTTACAGGAGATACTTTATTTTCATTAGGATGTGGAAGAATTTTTGAGGGTACTCACGAGGAAATGTTTAATTCTTTAAATAAAATTAAAAACCTTCCGCCTGATACTAAAATCTATTGTGGACATGAGTACACAAAATCAAATTTAAATTTCTGTTTAGCTTACGATCCATATAATAATTTTTTAAAAGAAAAAGAGATCGATGTTCTTAAAAGATTAAAATCTAATCAACCAACAATACCATCTACTTTAGGTCAAGAGATTAAAACAAACATTTTCTTAAGGTGTAATGATCCTGAAATTAAGTATACTTTAGGCCTAAATGATTCATCCGAAATTGAGGTTTTCTCAAAATTACGAGATTTAAAGGATACTTTTTAACTTGTAAAATCTTGACTTGTTATCGCTGAGGGATATATTGCGTAAAATTAAAAATAAAGAGATTTTATGTCATTTGCTATAATAGAAACAGGTGGAAAGCAGTACAAAGTATCCGCGAGTAAAATATTGGAAATTGAAAAGCTTAATGTCAAAATTGGACAAACTATAAAATTTGATAACGTTTTGCT
>CACAWF010000030.1 GCA_902536085.1 uncultured Pelagibacteraceae bacterium
TACGAAAAAATAGATCTTTTTGGTGAGGTATTAGAAAATATTAAAAAAGACTATGTAGATGATGTAGATCAAGCTGATATGATGGACTCTGCAATAAACGGCATACTTCAATCTTTGGATCCTTACTCGGCTTATATGAGTCCTGAACTTTTTAAAGAAATGCAGACCGATACTAGAGGGGAATTTGGTGGACTTGGAATAGAGATTGGTATGGAGGCAGGAGTAGTTAAAGTAATTTCGCCAATAGATGACACACCTGCAGCAAAAGCTGGTATCAAAGCTGGAGATTATATTGTCAAAATTGGGCAAGAACAGGTTCAAGGAAAATCTTTGTTAGAAGCTGTTAAATTAATGAGAGGACCAGTGGGAACTTCCATAGATTTAACTGTGAGACGTAAAAATGTTAAAAAACCTTTAGAGTTTAAAATTATTAGAAAAATTATAGAGGTGCAATCAGTAAGCTCAAAGATAATAGGTGAAGACAAAAATTTAGGTTATATCAGATTAAAATCTTTCAACGAAAACAGTGATAAACAATTTTTAAAATCTGTTAAAAATTTTGAAAAAAAATCCAATATGAAAGGATATGTTTTAGACTTAAGAAACATTATGCATTGCTATCGAGCTATTAACACTATTTAAAAATATTTCAGCATTTTTTTTGTTTTCAGTTATAATACTATCAGTATGCATTGTTCCATATTTTAAAATATGCTTAACTGCATCATTCACGTTTTTAACCGTCTTAATTGAAATAATTGCATCCAGATATTCTGTTTTCCAATCTTTCTCTATTGCTTTCTTTAATTTTCCTTGAAAAAGTTTATTTATTTTTTTATCAGCTCTTACTTCACAGCCTGAATTTAAAAGAGAATTTATTATTTCTTTAGCATGTGATTTTAAAGCATTTTCCTCGAACAAAACAGTTTCAACTGCTCCACAAATGCTTGTCCTTCTCATTTTTGCATTAATAATTAAATCTTTTGCCATTTTTATATTTGCAGATTTATCAACATAAATGTGGCACAATCCTTCAAGATGGCCAATTACATGCACATTAGAAAATTTTTGAACTTTCTCCACAAGTCCTCTCCCTCCTCTTGGCACAATTACATCAATATACTCACCCATTTTTGATAATAGCTGGTCCACTATTTTTCTATTTTTATTCTCAATAAACTGAACACAGTTTTGATTGATGCTGTTTTTTTTTAAATTATCTCTGAATAAATTAGCTAATAATCTGTTTGAATTAAAAGCTTCAGACCCACCTCTTAAAATAGAACAATTACCTGATTTTAAACAAAGCGCTGCAACATCAGCAGTAACATTAGGTCTACTTTCGTAAATTACACCTATAACACCAATTGGGGTTGTTACTTTTTTAATTGTTAAATCATTTGGTCTACGCCATGTTTCTAAAACTCTTCCAATTGGATCTTTAAACTTCGCAATCTCATTTATCGAGTGTCTAATGCCTTCAATCCTTTTTTTATTTAAAATTAGTCTATCAACTAAATGTTTTCTTTTAACATATTTAATATCTTTTAAATTTTCTCTAATAATGTTGTTAGTATTTTTTAAAAGTGACTGATTATAATTTTCTAAAACCTTTTTTATTTTTCCATGCTTCACACCCTTTAAATCTTCAAAAGCTTTTTTTGCATTTTTTCCTATTGATTTTAAATAATTCATTTATAATAGTACCATATCATCTTTATGAATTACCTCAGTTTTGCTTAGATAACCAAGAATAGTTTCAATCTCTTTACTTTGTTTACCTTTAATTTTATCTATTTCGGCAGAGCTGAAAGAGGATAATCCTCGAGCTAGTTGATTACTACTTTGATCTAAAATTAATACATTTTCACCCTTTTTGAAATTTCCATTAATCTTGGTTATGCCTGCAGCAAGCAAGCTCTTACCGTTAGATAAAGCTTTTGCTGCCCCACTATCAATAAATATAGTCCCATTGTAATTAAGAGAACCAATGATCCATTTTTTTCTAGCATCTAAAGTAGAAATTTTTGGCAAAAAATGAGTAAATTTTTTATTTTTTATCATATTTAAAATAGGGTTATTTACTTTACCATTAGCAATAAACATATGGCTGCCTGAATTCATACAAATCCTAGCAGCGTCCAACTTTGTAGCTATTCCCCCTGATCCAAATTTATTTTTCTTATTGTCTATAAGTGATATAATTTTCTCATTAATCGAAGTTACCTGCCTTATTACTTTCTTACCTTTTGACTTATCATATAGTCCATCAACATCAGAAAATAGTATTAGCATATCTGCCCCAATAATTTGAGCAACTCGTGCAGCTAATCTATCATTGTCTCCATATTTTATTTCACTTGTTGCCGTTGAGTCATTTTCATTTACAACAGGAATAGCTTTAAGTTTAAACAAATTATCAAAAGTTCTTCTTACATTAATAGCTCTTCTTCTTTGTTCTGTATCATCTGGACTAATTAAAATTTGACCAGTTTTAATCTTATATTTATCAAAAAGTTTTTGGAACTCTCCTGCCAAATGAATTTGACCAACAGCAGCAATAGCTTGGCTCATTTCTAGTTTAATTTTCCCTTTTTTGATCTTGAGATATTTTTGTCCAAGGGCAATAGCTCCTGAAGATACAATAACAAAGTTTTTTCCCTTTCCATATTTTTTAATATCTTTTATGAGAGAGGTTACCCATTTTTTTTTGAATATACCTTTACTGTCAA
>CACAWF010000032.1 GCA_902536085.1 uncultured Pelagibacteraceae bacterium
TTTAGCAAAAGAGCAATTAATTGAGACCAAAAAAGCTGAAAGTGCAATCAAAAAGTTTAAGATTGATAAAGATAGAGATTTTCCATCTTATTTATAAATATGGCTAGTACAAAAATTTTAGTTCCAGATATGGGTGACTTCAAGGATGTGGAGATTATTGAAGTTCTAGTCAAAGAGGGTCAACAAATAAAAAAAAATGACTCTCTTATTACATTGGAAAGTGACAAATCAAGCGTTGAAGTGCCATCAACGCACGAAGGAGTTATTGAAAAAATAAATGTTAAAATAGGTGATAAAGTCAACAAAGGAGACTTAATTCTTAGTCTGAATGCAGAGAGTGCTACTGAGGAAAAAAAAGAAGCAGTCAGTGAGCAAAAAAAAGTAGAAAAGAAAGAAATAAAAGAGGTCAAACCTCAGAAACCAAAAGAAATTATTCCTATAGCGCCTACATCGCAGTCAGGTAGTAAGTCAGCTAGTCCAAAAGTTAGAAAATTTGCAAGAGAGTTAGGTGCCAATGTAGTTGAAATACCTGGTTCTCAAAGAGGTGGTAGAGTTTCTGAGGAAGATGTTAAAAACTTTGTAAGATCTCAAGTTACAGTCAGCGGTGGAAAAGTAGAAAAGAAAGTTCATAAAGAAGAGTATCCGCATGAAGCGTTTGGTGAAATCGAACTAAAAGATATACCAAGAGTGAAAAGATTATCTGGTCCTCACTTAGTAAGATCTTGGACTGAAATTCCCCATGTAACACAGCATGATGAAGTTGATATAACAGAAATGGAGCAATTTAGATCATCATTATATGATTACTATACTGGTGAGAAAATAAAAGTAACACCTCTTGCTTTTATAGCAAAAGCTCTTGTAAGTGCCTTGAAGAAATTTCCAAATTTTAATGCTTCAATTGATAGTGCTAACGACAAAATCATTTATAAAAAATATTTTCACGTTGGTTTTGCAGTAGATACTCCGCATGGTTTAATGGTACCTAAAATAAGAGATGTTGATCAAATGAGTATAAAAGAAATTGGAAGCGCTTTAAGAACGACAAGTAGACTTTGCAGAGATTTAAAAATTGATAAAAAAGAATTTTTTGGCGGTTCAATGACGATATCAAGTTTGGGTGGCATTGGAGGAACTTTCTTTACCCCAATTATAAATCCTCCTGAAGTCGCAATACTCGGAGTCGGAAAAAGTTTCGACAGGTTAGTAAAAGTAAATGACAAGTTTGTTTCAAGAAAAATTTTACCTATTTCACTCTCATACGATCATAGAATAATTGACGGCGCGGAGGGTGCTAGGTTCTGCGTTTATCTCGGTAAATGCCTTGGCAAAGACTTTGCTTTTAAACTTGCCGTTTAATCAATTATAAAATAGTACAAGGCATGAATAAAAAAGTTTTCTCTATTGTTTGTGCTATCAGCTGTTCTTTAATTTGGGGTTCAGCTTTCGTCGCTCAAGATATGGGAATGGATTATAACGGACCATTTACTTTTACTTTCGGCAGACTCTTTCTTGGATTTCTTACGCTAGTCCCATTTTTATTTATTTTCGAATATAAAAAGGTTAATTCAATAATCTTTAAAAAAGTTAACATTTTAAATCTATTGCTAATTGGATTTCTTCTTTCAATGGGTAATGTTTTACAACAGTATGCCCTACTTTATACAGATGTAGCTAATACAGCAGTATTTACAATTTTTTATGTAATTTTAGTTCCTTTTGTTGCTTACTACTTTTTTTCAAAAAATATTCATAAATCTGTTTGGCTATCTATTATTATTTGTTTATTTGGAGGTATACTTCTAACTGAGTTCGATAATATTCAAGTAAGAATAGGAGATAGTATTGCAGTTTTTAATGCATTATTTTGGGCATTCCATATTGTTTTTATTTCAAGATTTTTGAGAATATTTAATTATCCAATTACTATCGCATGCCTTCAATGCTTAATTGCATCTATATTTGCATTAATGCCAGCTTTTGTTTTTGAAAGCGTTAAATTTTCAAATATGGTTTTAGATGGAAAAGAGATGTTATACGCTGGAATTCTATCGAGCGGAGTAGCCTTTCTTCTTCAAATTTACGGACAACAAAATCTTTCTCCAGCGCCTGTAGCTATTATATTTTCTCTTGAAGGAGTATTCGCTTCAATTTTCGGATGGATAATTTTAAGCCAGTTTCTAAACGAAATAAAAATTATAGGAATAATTCTTATTTTATTTGCTGTTATTTTTTCAC
>CACAWF010000033.1 GCA_902536085.1 uncultured Pelagibacteraceae bacterium
GCATGGAGCCTACATAGCTCAATACCAAAACATAGGTCAAAATTAATGGCAATTAACGACAAATATTCAATCAATTCTTTATTACCAAAACTAAAAAAATATTATGAAAAAACAAAATTACCTATCTTTATTGAGTGGATATGTTTAGATGAGAATTTAACAGACGAACATGCCAAAGAATTAATAAAGATTATGAAAAAAGTTCCTTCGAAATTAAATTTAATTGAATTTAACCCTCTTTCGAACAAAGATTTCAAACCAGCATCTCAAGAAAGTATAGATAAGTTTTCTAAAACAATCCAAGAAGCAGGTTTTCTCTCTCTATTTAGAAGAAGCAGGGGTAGAGACATAAATGCATCTTGTGGATCGTTAGCTAATAGTAAAGCTATACTTAATGGATAATTTACATATTTTTTTAGGAGCCACAGTTGCTGACGCAGCTACTAGACCTTTGCACTGGGTTTATGATCCTAAAAAATTAAATCAATACACTAAAGGAAAAAAAGAAATTACATTTTTGAAAAAAAATAAAAGCCCATTTTACTCAATTAAAACAGGCAAAGTTTCTGGTTACAATGATGTTGGACAAGTAATGTTTAGAACACTAATTTCAACAAAGAAAAAATCAGAAATTCTTAAAAATTTTAAAAAAAACATAGTAAAAAACTTTGGGCCAGGTTCAGCTTATTGGAAGAATTTAAAACTTAGAAAAAAATATAAAAAGATAAAATGGAAAGGGCCCATGAATGGTCCTTGGATCCACCAAAATATATTAGAGGCTATTCAAAATATCAAAGCAATGAAAAGCATTACTGGGGGCAAAAAGGTGAACGAGTCTGATGGTTATTGCGCTGCACTGCCGTATTATCTTTACAATAATAATGAAAAAGATTTGAAAAGAGTAATCAAAAGTGTTGCTAATTCCAAAATAAACGAAACTTATGCTTTAGCGAAACTTAAGATCATTAGTTTGGCAAATGATAATAAGAAAGATCCAATTCGATTTTTCATAAATAAATATAAAAGAAACCGATATTTCAAAGATGTAATAAATAATATTAAAAAGGTATTAAGAGTAAAAAAAGAAAATCACACTAGAATAGTAAGAAAATTTGGAAAAGCTTGCAGTTACCCTGGTACTTTTATGGGATCCATACATGCAATGATATCTTCAAATAACTATAAGTCAGCTATTAACAAAACTATTAAAGCTGGAGGATGTAATTGTTCTAGAGCTAATTTTGTAGGCGCTTACTTTGCTGCTCTTAAAGGTTATAAAAATATTCCATCTAAATGGATAAAAAAAACACAACCTGCTAAAAATATTTTAAAATATATTTAGCTTATTTTTGAAAACAAACTTAGGTTTTTTTCTTTATCTAGATTATTATCTGGATTATTTATTAAAATTCTTTCAAATATTTTTGATATAGATTTAGAATTAAGGTTTTCCAAGTTTTGTAACGTTTCAGTTCTACTTATTCTATTAAGGAGCCATCTTTTACTCCAAGCTTTGGTAATCTCGTTAATCGAAGAACAATGAGAAAAATTTGAGAGTTTTTTCAAACCGTATAAATATTTAATGATTTCTTTTTTATCCTTATGAAAAAAAACATAATTTTTTCTCTTTTGACTATGCATTAATATTTTTTCAGGAGGAAGGTTTAAAATTCTTAAGCCAATAATAATTTTTCTTATTTTATGACTATGACCTTTACCCGAGATGCTTTTCTTTTTAAATTTTTTTGCCTTTTGAGTAAGTTTATCCATTAAGTCACTTGTTTTTTGGCTTATATGGTAACTACCAATACCTTCTGTTGTTCCAGCCTCGTTCCATACAAGATTAGTTTTAAGTTTAGGAAAATCTTTTTTAAGTAATTTCAATCGATTATACTGACTACTTAACGACCCATATAAACTTGAGACAGTCAGAAAAATAATTTTAGCCGGTTTAATTAGGCTTCTTCCAGCTACAGCAGATGAAATAATACTTACTTCTTTCTTATAATTTTCCTCATATTTTTCTAAAACGTTTTTTGATGTGGAAAG